>CAMTVS010000063.1:0-44302 GCA_947085235.1 uncultured Aquabacterium sp.
GCGCAGATGGCGTGGAAGGCCGGCCGGTCGTCGTCGCGCCAGCGCCGCAGGATGAGCCGCTCGGTCTCGATCATGGGCGCAAACCTAGGCCGCAGGCCCGGCTCGCGCCAGGGCTCAGGCCGGTCGCGGGCCGGTCAGGTCGCCGTAGAGGTCGGTGCGGCGATCCCGGAAGAACCCCCAGGCGGCCCGGTGAGTGGTCAGAAAGTCCAGGTCGAACTCGGCCGCCAGCACGCCCTCCTCGTCCGCGCCGAACTCGGCCACCAGGTCCCCGCGGTGATCGGCGATGAAGGACGAGCCATAGAACCGCTGGCCGCCGTCGGGATAGTCCGCCCAAGGCTCGAAGCCGGTGCGGTTGGCGCCGACCACCGGGATTACGTTGGACACCGCATGGCCCTGCATGGCCCGGCGCCAGGGGGCGGCGGTGTCCAGGGTTTCGTCATGGGGCTCAGACCCGATGGCGGTAGGATAGAACAGCACCTCGGCGCCCATGAGCGCCATGGCCCGGGCCGCTTCGGGGTACCACTGGTCCCAGCAGATGCCGACGCCCACCTTGCCGAACCTTGTGTCCCAGACGCGGAAGCCCGTGTCGCCGGGGCGGAAATAGTACTTTTCCTGATAGCCCGGCCCATCGGGGATATGGCTCTTGCGATAGACCCCCATGGGCGAGCCGTCGGCGTCGATCATCACCACGCTGTTGAAATAGTGCGGCCCTTCGCGCTCATAGATCGAGATCGGCAGCACGATCCCCAGTTCGGCCGCCAGGGGAGCGAGCGCGGTGACGCAGGGGTGCTCGCGCCAGGGATGGGCGGTGGAAAACCAGCGCTCCTCTTGGGTGACGCAGAAATAGGGACCCTGGAACAGCTCGGACGGCAGGACCACCTGGGCGCCCTGGCCGGCGGCCTCCCGGATGAAGCCTGCGGTCTTCTTGATGTTGGCGGCGAGATCCAGGGAGTAGCTGGTCTGGATCGCGGCGACCTTGATGATACGGGCCATCAGGCGGGCTCCTGCTGGGTTATGCAGTGGAAGGAGCCGCCGCCCGTGAGGATGGCGGCAGACGGCAGGCCGATGACCTCGCGGTCGGGAAACACGGTCTTGAGGGCTTCAACGCCCATTTCGCCGGGGCGCTGCGCGTAGGTGGGCACGATCACCGCCCCGTTGGCGATGATGAAGTTCATGTGCGAGGCCGGCACATAGTCGCCATCCGAATTCTCGATCCAGCCGGGCGAAGGGATGCGCACCACCTTCAGCCGCTCTCCGCGGGCATCGGTCATGCCGGCCAGGCGCCGGGCGACGTCGTCATAGGCGTCCATGTTCGGGTCGCCCCGGCCATAGGCGACCGGACAAACCACCACGCCCGGCGCGACGAAGCGGGCCAGATTGTCCACATGGCCGTCGGTGTGGTCGTTCTGCAGACCATCCCCCAGCCACAGGGTCTTGCGCACCCCCAGGGCTGCGGCGAGCGCGGCCTCGGCGACGTCTGCGCTCCAGCCCGGATTGCGGTTGGCGTTCAGCAGGCACTGGCCCGTGGTGAGCACTGTGCCAAACCCGTCATGATCCAGCGCTCCGCCCTCCAGGATGAAGGCGTTGGACGCGAGCGGCACGCCGGCATGACCGGCGATCTGGCCCGCGACGGTCTCGTCGTGGGGATAGACATACTTGCCGCCCCAGCCGTTGAAGCGGAAGCCCCGGGCGCTCCAGCCGTCCCCCTGGCGGGCGAAGATGGGCCCGGTGTCCCGCAGCCAGATGTCGCCGAAGGCGCCGGGGATGACTTCGATCCCGGCCTCGCCGTCCAGCAGACGCCGGGCGTCAGCTTCGCCTTCGGGAGAGCCGGTCATCAGGCGCACCCGCTCCTGGCCGGGGCCAGCCAGGGCGCGGGCCAGGGCGGCCACCTCGGCCTGGGCCTGGGCATAGTCCTCTCCCCAAAGATCCTCATGGCTGGGAAAGCCCAGCCACATGGCCCGGTGCGGCGCCCATTCGGCAGGAACGACAAGGCTCATCAGTATTTCCCTCTCACGGGCGCGAGCCCGTGGGTCAGACAGAACGCGCGCAGATGGGGGTCGCGGGCGGCAAGGTCAAGCGTCGCCTTGAAGCCCGCGCCCACGAAAAAGGGGGCGGCTCGAAAGCCGCCCCCCAGGTCTCGTTCCGATCGGGATCGATCAGAATTCGTAGCGCAGGCCGACCTGGACGGCCCAGAGCGACTTGCCGTTGTTGTCGATGTTCTCGCGCAGGCCATTGGCGTTGAAGTTCGAGTACCGGTAGCGCGCGCAGGTCGGGTCGCCGCTGGCCACCGCGGTTCCGGCGGCGTTGGCGCAGCTGACGCTGACCAGATTGTTGACGTCGGTGTACTCCTCCACGATGCCCCACTCGTCGTTCAGCATGTTGAGAACGTTCTGGAGGTCGAGGACGAGGCGGAACTTGTGGCCCGGGAAGTAGGACGGCAGTTCCTGGCTGAGCTGCAGGTCGACGAGGTGAATGTCGTCGTTCTGATAGTAGCCCTTCGGAACGATCTGGTTCTGCGGCAGGCCGAACTGGTTGACCGCCCGCAGGAAGTTGTCGCGGGTGGAGACATCGGCGAAGCGCACCAGCCCATAGTCGAGCCCGCTGGCGCCACCATTGCCCGACATGTCCGGCACATAGAGCAGGTGGTTGGAGCCGCGGTTGACGCCGAACACCGGGCCGCGGCCCGAGGACAGATCGCCCATGGTGAAGGTGGTGCCGCGGCCCGAGCGCTTTTCAGCAAACAGGGTGGCGCGGGTTTCCAGATCCCACAGGAAGGACCGGGCGTATCTCGCCTGGAACTTGAAGCTGTGCTCGATCTCTTCGTACGAGGAGCCGTAGGCCGGCTCGTTCGGGTCCTGCCCCGCCGGCGACTGGTAGCTCGAGCTCTGGGTGGAGCTGAACCGCAGGGACGAGGAGAAGTCGTCGATGTTCTGGTAGGTATAGCTGCCCACCACATCGAGACCGAAGTCGAAGGACTTCTGCAGCGAGACAGCAGCGACCAGACCCTTGCCCTCGTCGGTGTTGAAGATGACGAGGTCGCGGGCGGAGCCGAGGTTCTGCGAAGAGATGCCCGCCGCAGCCCGTTGCGCCGCCGTGCCGCCGACGCCGTCATAACGGATCCGGCCGTCCGGGGTGAACTGGCCGACGCCATTCACGACAAGCTGATTGGCGCGGGTGTCGCGGACATAGAGGCCGTTGCGCACCTGGGTGCCGACCACGTCGAGGCCCAGGTTCCAGCCGTCCCACAGCTCATACTGAGCGTTCAGGAACACCTTCCAGTCCGAGGGGAACTGGAAGCCCGGAGCGAAGGCGGCCACTTCCGTCGTGGGGGAGGCCGAGCCGCCGCCCTGGAAGGCCCGGACCGCGGCCGGGATGTCATAGAAGGTCTGGGGGTTGGCGCGCGCCAGGTCGAGGGCAGCAGAGCCGATGGTCTGGTTGAAGCCCGGCGTGCCGGTCGTCTCGATGAAGCCGGTGGCGGTGCGCTGAATGTCCACGCCCGAGGTCAGGAAGCCCGCGCCGCCGCCGTAGGAGTTGGAGGCCAGCACGTCAGGCACGCCGCCGGAGAACAGACCGCCGCCGATCCGAACCTTCAGCCGGTCGGTGGCCCGCCAGTCGATGGAGACCCGCGGCATCATCACGCTGCGGCCGTCATAGGTGGTCTGGTTGGAATAGCCGTTGCGGGCCAGGAAGTTGACGTTCAGCGGCGGCTTTTCGTCATTGGTGTACCAGTCGTAGCGCAGACCAGCCGAGACCGTCAGGTCCGGGGTGATGTCGTAGGTGTCCTGGAAGAAGACCGAGTTCAGGCGGTACTTCAGGGCCGCGGCGGCGTCGCGGGTGCTCAGGCTGCCGATGGCGTCGGTGTAGCGCAGGCGGCTGGCCCGGCCGGCAGCGAAGTCGGCGATGGAGTCGAAGTAGTACTGGCCATCCTGGGTCGGGATGAAGATGTTGAAGATCTCCTGCTCCTGGGTGGAGAAGCCGAACTTCAGCAGGTGCTCGCCGAGCGCCCATTCAGCCTTGAGCTGGACCGTCAGGTTGTCGGTGGCCAGTTCGTTGGCGTGACGGAACTCGTCGGGACCAAAGCGCAGGATCGAGGGGTTGGCGGCGCCGGCCAGATCGCAGGTGGTGGCCGACCCGCCGCTGGTGGGCGCCAGGCAGACCTGGACGTCGGAGAACTCCTGGCCCGACGGGGGCAGCTGGCGGCGCTCATAGTCGCGCAAGGTGACGCGCAGCTGGGTCGAGAAGTTGTCGGTCCAGTCCGAGTTCAGCTCACCGGTGTAGGAATAGTCCTCTTCACCGGTCAGGTACCACTGGGAGTCGAGACCCGCGGTCGAGGTGGTGATGTTGGTGCGCTGATAGACTTCCGACAGGGCGTAACGCGCCGTCAGGGCCAGACGATGCCGATCGGTCAGGTTCGCGTCGATCTTGAACGAGTACTTCTCATCCAGGATCGGCTTGGTGCGGGCGATCGTGCCGACGTCAAATTCAGTGGCGTAGTTCGCGTCAAAGATGCCGGTGACCTGGTCGATCAGGGCCTGATTGACGCCGCGGACGGAGTTGGCGAAGCCCGCGCCTTCCGGACCGGTGGAAGTCGTGTCGGTCGACTCATAGATTTCGTAGGAGGCGGCGAAGAAGACCCGGTCCTGCCAGATCGGGCCGGACAGGAAGGCGCCCCAGTTGTTCTGGCTGACCTGCGAGGGGATGTCATTGCCGCGGATCGAGCGGCCGACCATGCCGTCATTGAGGTAGTTGACGAACAGGCTGCCGCTGAAGTCGTTGCCGCCGGACTTCAGAACGACGTCGAGGGCGCCGCCGGAGAAGTCGCCGTTCTCGACATCGACGGGAACTGCGTCGACGGTGAACTGCTCGACCGCGTCCAGCGAGATCGGGCCGCGGCGGGTGGGCGTGCCGCCGGTGTTCAGGCCGAAGTCGTCCTGGGCCTGGGCGCCGTCAATGGTGATGCGGTTGTTGCGCGGATTGGAGCCGGCGATGGAAATGCCGCCGTCGCCGCGGGTGTTCTGGGTGACCAGCGGGCTGCGGCGGGCGAGATCGCGGATGTCGCGGGTGACCGAGACGACGCTTTCGATCGCGGTCTCGTCAAGCACCCGGCGGACGCCAGTGCTGGCCTCACCCGGGGTCGCAGTGACGACGAGTTCGGAGACTTCCGAGAAGAGGTCGAAGCTCAGGCGGGTGGTTTCGCCGAGCGTCAGGAACACGTTTTCCTGGGTGCGCTGGCCGTAGCCGGGCGCCACCACCGTAATGGTGTAGGGACCGCCGACGCGCAGGCCGCGGGCGTCGAACACGCCCTGGGCGTTGCTCGTGGTGACCGACCGGGTGTTGGACGGCGTGTGGACCACGGTGATCGTGGCGTTTCCGACCGGGGCCCCCGCCTCGGTGATTACGTCGCCGCGGATCGCCGCGGTGGTTTCCTGCGCGTAGACCGCGCTGCCCATGGCGCAGACGAGCGCCGTGAGAGCTGCGCCGCCGGCGAGCCGCTTCATAGAAGTCATTGTGAGATTCCCCTCTCCATCGAGCCCCGGAGCGGGCGTACGCACAATCGCCCCGAGTCCGGCGCTCTATACAGCCAAGTGGGCCACTTGTAGGTGATGGATTTATGACGGCGGTGACCTGTTGTGACGGCGCCACACCGCAAGGCGCCTGGACCTTTACAGCGCCTCCTGGGCGAGCAAACGTCCGCACCGTTTCGGGAGCCGCCCTTGTCCAACGCCGCCACGCCCTCGCCTGCTGATCCCGTCCTGGCCGCCTGGCGGATGGCCTTGTGGATCACGGTCGCCCTGACCGCGGTGCGTCTGGCGGCGATCTTCATCACGCCGCTGGAGCTCTATCCCGACGAAGCCCAGTACTGGCTGTGGTCGCGGACCCTGGATTTCGGTTATTTTTCAAAGCCCCCCATGGTGGCCTGGGCCATCTGGGCGACGACGCTCGGCAGCGACGCCGAGCCGTTCGTGCGGCTGTCGGCGCCGCTTTTCCAGGCGGCCACGGCGCTCGGGGTGTTCGTGCTCGCCCGGCGGCTCTATGGACCTGAGGTGGCCCTGGCGGCCTGCGCTCTCTACCACCTGATGCCCGGCGTCCAGCTGTCCGCAGCGGTGGTGGCCACCGACGCGCCCCTGCTCGCGGCCCTGGTCTGGGCCCTGGCGCTCTATGTTTATCTTCCGCAGACGGAGGGACGGCGGCGATGGGTCGCAGCCGCCGGCGCCGGGACCCTGCTCGGTCTGGCCTTCCTGTCGAAGTACGCCGCCATCTACGCTTTGGTCGGGGTGGGCTTGCACCTGCTGATCAGCCGGGAGGCCCGCCGGGTCTGGACCCCAGGCGCCATCGTCGCCGCAGCCGGCGCGACGGCGGCGGTCATGGCGCCCAATCTGATCTGGAACGCCCGGCATGGCTTTTCCACGGTCACGCACACGGCGGCCAACGCCAACTGGAGCGCGGGCGACCTGTTCCATCCCGGGGCCATGGTCGAATTCATCGGCTCCCAGTTCGGCGTCTTCGGCCCCATCCCCTTCGCGGTCCTGGTGGGCGGCGCCGCCCTGCTGGCCTGGCGGCGCCGGCTGACGGCGGCCGACCTCACCCTGCTCTGCTTCGCCCTTCCGCCCTTCCTGATCGTCAGCTTTCAGGCCCTGCTCAGCCGGGCCAACGCCAACTGGACGGCTGCGGGTTATGTGGCGGGCGTGATCCTGGTGGCCGCCTGGCTGCTGCGCTGGCGGGCCAAGGGGTGGTTCATCGCCGCCCTGGCGACCCAGGGCCTGCTGGCGGCGGCCTTCCTCGCCTTCGTCATCTCACCGGACCTGGCCGAGCGGGCGGGGATGGCCAACGGCTTTAAGCGGGCCAAGGGCTGGTCGCAGATGACTGAGGCGCTGACCGACCGGGCCATGCATGACCTGCGGGTCAGCGCCATCGCGGTGGACGACCGGTTCATGTTCAACGCCGCGGCCTATTACGGGCGGGACTATTTCGCCCGGCCGGACGCAGCGCCGCTTCGCATGTGGGTGCGCACCGCAAGCCCGCAGAACCAGGCCGAGGCCGAGACGCCCCTGACGGCGGCGGACGGCGACCGCATCCTGGCGCTCAGCCTGGAGCCGGACTTCACCGCGGAGATGAAGGCCGATTTCGCCTCAGCCGGCGAGAACGAGTTCGTCAATGTCTGGCTGGATGGCGAACGGAGCCGGCGGGCGGAGATCTTTGTCGGCGAGGGCTTCGCGCCTCAACCGCGAGACCCGGTCACCGGCCTGCCCATACGGCCTTGATCGCCCGCTCGCGGCCACAGCCGACCTTGTAGGCCTGGTAGCGGCCGGGGTTTTTCTCGGCGAAATCCTGGTGATAGGCCTCGCCCATCCAGAACCGGGCGGCGGGGCGGATTTCGGTGGCCACCGGCTTGCCCAGCGTCCTGGCCACCTCGGCCTTCACCCTCAGGGCCGCGTCGCGCTCGGCGCCGGAGGCATAGAAGACCGCGGTCCGGTAGGAGGGGCCCTGGTCGCAGATCTGGCCGTTGGGGTCGGTGGGGTCGATGCGGCGGAAGAAGCCCCGGGTCAGCTGCTCATAGCTGAGCCTGGCCGGATCATAGACGACCCGCACGGCCTCCAGATGCCCCTCATGATTCTGATAGGTGGGATTGGCCTTCGCCCCGCCGGCATAGCCGACCACCACATCGACGACGCCGGGGATCTGCTCCAGCTCATGCTCCACCGACCAGAAGCAGCCGCCGGCCAGCACGGCGACCGCCTGGCCAGGCGCCACGGGGGGCGGGGTCTTTGCTGGCGCGGCGGCGGCGGTGAGGAGGGCCAGCGGGCCGAGCACCATGGCCGCGAGGGTCGAGGTCTTCATGGGCGTCCTTTCAGCGGGGGCGAGAGGGCCTTTAGCCATCCCTTCGTCGCCCCCTCTGGAAGGGTTACGCAAACGCGACCTCGAAGGACGCCTCGGTGCGGGCGCGAACCTCATCGAGGGTGACGCCCTCGGCCAGCTCCACCAGACGCAGGGGCGAGCGGCCGCGGTTGACCTCGAACACGCCGAGGTCAGTGATCACCAGATCGACGACGCCCTGGCCTGTCAGGGGCAGGTTGCAGGCTTTGACCAGCTTGGGCGCGCCCGACTTCTCGCTGTGCTCCATGACGATGACCACGCGCTTGACGCCGGCCACCAGATCCATGGCGCCACCCATGCCCTTGACCATCTTTCCCGGCACCATCCAGTTGGCCAGGTCGCCATTGGCCGCCACCTGCATGGCGCCCAGGATGGACAGGTCGATATGGCCGCCACGGATCATGGCGAAGGAGTCGGCCGACGAGAAATAGGACGAGGAGTCGAGCTCGGTGATGGTCTGCTTGCCGGCGTTGATCAGGTCGGCGTCCTCCTCCCCCTCAAAGGGAAAGGGGCCCATGCCCAGCATGCCGTTCTCGCTCTGCAGGGTCACCTCGACCCCGTCAGGGATGTAGTTGGCCACCAGCGTCGGGATGCCGATGCCCAGGTTCACATAGAAGCCGTCCTGCAGCTCGCGGGCCGCGCGGGCGGCCATCTGGTCCCGTGTCCAGGCCATCAGACTTCCCCTCCGGCGCCAGCGCCCTCGACGGCCCTGGGCCGTGTGGTCACGCGCTCAATGCGTTTCTCGAAGCCCGCGCCCTCGAATATGGCGTCCACATAGATGCCCGGCGTGTGGATATGATCCTTGTCCAGGTCGCCCGTCGCCACCAGCCGCTCCACCTCGACCACCGTCTTGGCGCCGGCCGTAGCCATCATGGGGTTGAAGTTCCGGGCGGTCTTGCGGAAGACCAGATTGCCGGCGCTGTCGCCCACATCGGCCTTGATGATGGAAAGGTCGGCGGTCAGGCCCCGCTCCATCACATAGAGCTCGCCGTCAAATTCGCGGACTTCCTTGCCCTCGGCCACCAGGGTGCCGACGCCGGTCTTGGTGAAGAAGGCGGGGATGCCGGCGCCGCCGGCCCGGATGCGCTCGGCCAGGGTGCCCTGCGGATTGAACTCCAGCTCCAGTTCGCCGGAGAGATAGAGCTGCTCGAACAGCTTGTTCTCCCCCACATAGGAGCTGATCATCTTTTTGATCTGGCGGTTCTCCAGCAGGACGCCGAGGCCGAAGCCGTCGATCCCGCAGTTGTTGGAGATCACCGTCAGGTCCTTCACCCCCTGGGCGCGGATCGCTGCGATCAGATTCTCAGGAATGCCGCAGAGGCCAAAGCCCCCGGCCATGATGGTCATGCCGTCGAACAGCAGCCCATCCAGGGCCTCGGCGGCGTCTTTGCGAACCTTGTTTGCCATGCCCCATACTACGCCGCAGCGCAGCAATTGGGAAAGTCCGGAAAACCGGCGGCCTCCGCTGAAGCCGCCGGTCTCAGGGTCTTAAGTCAGATCAGTTGGTCAGGGGCCGCAGGATGATCTCCACCCGGCGGTTCTGGGCGCGGCCCTCAGGCGTCGCATTGGTGGCGCGGGGCTGGCTCTCGCCGCGGCCTTCCACATAGAGACGGTCGGGGTTCACCCGGCCGCGGTTGACGAGGTAGCCGGCCACCGAACCGGCCCGGCGCTCGGACAGAGCCTGATTATAGGCGTCGGCGCCGGTGGAATCGGCATGACCGACCACGTCGACCAGCGTCTGGGGATAGGCGTTGAGGGTGCGCGCGACATCGTCGAGCACGGGGTAGAAGCGCGACTGGATGTCGGACTGGTCGACGGCGAAGGTGACGTCGCTCGGCATGTTCAGGATGATGTTGTCGCCCTGACGGATGACATCCACGCCGGTGCCGGCCAGCTGCTGGCGCAGCTCGGCCTGCTGACGGTCCATGTAGTTGCCAGCGGCCGCGCCCGCGAGGGCGCCGACGCCGGCGCCGATCAGGGCGTTCTTGCGACCTTCCGAGCTCTTATTGGTGTTGGTCAGGTAGCCCAGCGCAGCGCCGCCGAGCGCGCCGGCCAGGGCGCCGGTGCCGGTGTTGTTCCGCACCTGCTGGCCGGTATAGCCATCGGTGGTGGTGCAGGCGGCCAGCGCAAAGGCGCCGATAAGCCCTACTGAGGCTGCGGTCAGGTGACGCATTTGATCTCTCCGGGAGTTGTTATGGCTACAGCAACGCTAGGCCCCCTTACGAAGTTCCGATATGGCGGATTTAAGTCCGCCACGTGACGCCGCTCCGCGACCTGAAGGCTTCAAATTGACCACCGACACGATCATTCCCGTCTCGTTCGACGCCTATGACGCCGATTTTGCAGGCTTCGCCCAGGCCCTGGGGGACTCCTTCACGCGCTACGGCTTCGCCGTGATCGGCGATCATCCCCTGGAACAGGCGAGGATCGAGGGCGCGCTGGCCGCCACCAAAGCCTTCTTCGCCCTGCCGGAGGCCGCCAAGCGCGCCTATGTGGTGGGCCAGGGCGGGCAGCGGGGCTACACCCCGTTCGGCGTTGAAACCGCCAAGGGCGAGACCCACCACGATCTGAAGGAGTTCTGGCACATGGGCCGGGACCTGCCGACCGGCCATCCCTATGCCCAGGTGATGCCCCCCAATGTCTGGCCAGGCGAGGTTCCCGGGTTCCAGGATGAGGTCAGCTGGCTCTACGGGGCGCTGGACGCCATGGGCCTGAAGGTGCTGGAGGCCCTGGCGGTCTATCTGGGTCTTGATCGCCAGTTCTTCGCGCCCACCGTCGACCACGGCAATTCGGTCCTTCGGCTGCTGCACTATCCACCGACCTCAGGCGAGGGCCCGCACATCCGCGCCGCGGCCCATGAGGACATCAATGTCATCACCCTGCTGCTCGGCGCCGAGGAGGCCGGGCTGGAGGTTCTGCGCCGGGACGGCAGCTGGCTGGCCATCAACCCGCCGGCCGGCTCCCTGGTCTGCAACATCGGCGACATGCTGCAGCGGCTGAGCAACCACCGCCTGCCGTCCACCACCCACCGGGTGGTCAATCCCGCCCCGGAGCGCCGCGGCGTGGCGCGCTACTCCACGCCGTTTTTCCTGCATTTCAATCCGGACTACGAAATCAGAACCCTGGCGGGCTGTGTCGATGAGACCCACCCCGACCGCTATCCCGAGCCGATCACCGCCGACGGCTACCTCCAGCAACGTCTGCGGGAAATCAAACTGCTCTGATCAACCGCGGGTTTTTTACACTGACCACCAAAATTTAACCCGCCATGCGGCAGTCTGCCCAGTCATCGGAGGGCAGACGCGTCAGCGCCATGGTCGACTTTCCAGCCGCCATAGAGGCCAGAGCCCGTCGCATCGCGATGATGAGCGCGCTGGACCTGTCCGCCCTGAAGACGCCCTTCGAACGGATCGGCCGACTGGCGCGGGCCCTGGTGGGCGGGGGCCTGGGCGACGTCATCCTGATCGATGGGGATCACACCTGGCACGCCAGCGCTGATGACGGGTTTTCCCGTCAGATCGCCGCCCACCGCTCCTTTGCGGGTCTGGCCGCCCAGGCAGAAGACGTCATGTGGATCCCCGACGCCCGGGTCGATCCGAGGTTTTCCGACCACCCCTATGTGACCACCGAGCCCTTTGTCCGCTTCTTCGCCGGGGCGCCCATCCGCCTGGGCGACGGGGGCGCGGTCGGCGCGGTCGTCGTGGCCGGGGCCGAGGCCTGCGCCTATGATGAGAGCCTGGCGGCGTGCCTGCGGGATCTGGCCGCCATGGCCGCCGGAGAGTGCAGTCGCCATCAGGCGGTGAACGACCTCGCGCAGGCCCATCTCAAGGCTCAGGCCGCCCAGACCCTGATGGCGGCCTTTGTGGAGACCGCGCCGGTCGCCCTGTGCCTGACCGACGCCGACATGCGGGTCATCCAGGCCAGTCCGCGGTGGCGCACCGAGCGGGGCATCGATGACCCGATCGGTCGGATCATTTACGACGTGAACCCGCGCACCAAGCGCTGGCGGGCGGTCTATGAACGCTGCCTTGAGGGCCACACCGCCCAGTACGAGCGGCTGGCGGTGGAGAATGATGATGGCCAGCAGCGCTGGCTGCGGGTGGAGATCACCCCCTGGCGCGACGGGGACGGGGCGGTGGCGGGCCTCCTGATCATGTCGGTGGACATCACCGACTCCGTAGCCGCCCTGGAGGAGGCCCAAAGGTCCGAAGAGCGTCTCAAGTTCGCCCTGGAGATCGGCGACCTGCAGATGTGGGAGATGGACTACCGGCGAAGCGTGCTGACGGCGGCGGGCGCCCGGGGTCTTCACAAAGGGGCGACGTTCCAGGACGTCGAACAAGGCATCTGGGAGGCGGTCCACCGCGCCGATCGCCCCCGGCTGATGGCGGCTTGGGACCGACATGTGCGTCATGATGAGCCGTTCCACGAAACCTACCGCCTGGTGCCCCCCGGCGGCGGCCCGGCGAGGTGGACGAGTTCGGCGGCGCGGGCGTTCAAGGACGCCGGCGGACGGATCGAGCGTGTGGTCGGGGTCATCCGCGACATCGACCGCCAGAAGCAGGACGAACTCGAACTCGTGAAGGCCAAGGAGGCCGCCGAGGCCGCCAACCGCGCCAAGAGCGAATTCCTGGCCAATATGAGCCACGAGATCCGCACGCCCCTGAACGGGGTCATGGGGGTCGCCGGCGCCCTGGCGCGCACACAGCTCGCCCCCCGACAGGCGGAAATGGTCGGGCTGATCGAAACCTCGGCCCAGACCCTCGAGGCCCTGCTGTCAGACATTCTTGATCTGGCCCGCATCGAGGCCGGACGGCTGGAGCTGCGGCCTGAACCCTTCGACCTGGGCGCCTCGGTGGCCGCCTGCGCGGCTCTGTTCCAGCCCAGCGCCGAGGCCAAGGGCCTGGACTTCCAGGTCGTCATCCACCCGGACGCCGAGGGCGAGTACCAGGGCGACGCCGCGCGACTGCGGCAGATTCTCTCCAATCTGCTGGGCAATGCGGTGAAGTTCACCACCCAGGGCTCCGTGCGCCTTGAGGTGACCAGCGCGCAGGGGGCGGCCGGACCTCACCTGGTCTTCCGTGTCGCAGACACCGGCATCGGCTTCGATGAGGACGCGCGCCAGCGTCTGTTCGGGCGCTTTGAGCAGGCCGACGGTTCGATCACCCGCCGCTTCGGCGGCACCGGCCTTGGCCTGGCCATTTCCCGCTCCCTCGCCGAGGCCATGGGGGGAACCCTTTCAGCAGACTCCCAACGTGACGCGGGCTCGGTCTTCTCCCTCACCCTAGACCTGCCCCGGGCTGCAGGCGCTGCTGAGGCCTGGAGGCGCGACGCCGACGCCGCCAGGGGGCCGGCGCCCCTGGACGGAATGCGGGTCCTCCTGGCCGAAGACCATCCGACCAACCGTCGGGTCGTGGAACTGATCCTTGGCGCCGCGGGTGTCCTCCTGACCTCTGTCGAGGACGGCGCCCAGGCGGTGGCCGCCTGGGAGGACGGAGCCTATGATCTCGTCCTGATGGACATGCAGATGCCGGTCATGGACGGTCTGAGCGCCATCGGTGAAATCCGCCGGCGCGAACAGGCCCAAGGGCGTGAGCGGACGCCGATCTACACCCTGACCGCCAACGCCATGCCCGAACACGGCCTGGCGTCCGCCGAGGCCGGCGCCGATGGCCACGTGACCAAGCCGGTCACGGCCGAGCGCCTGCTGATGGCGGTGGACGATGTCTGGTCGGCGCGGGCGTCAGTTGACGAGGTCGCCTGCCCCGCAAAGCTCGCCTGAACCTGAGCCCCGCGACGAAGACGACACTCAGCGCCGCCTCGTCCGTTCAATCAGGGGATCACTTGGTCAGGCGGAGGTTGTCGATCGAGCCGGCGATGGCGTCGAACGCCGCGCCCAGCTGCGACACGTTCTGGACGTCGAAGAACTTGTCCGGATCGGTGGCGCAGTTACGCAGCAGATCGCTGGATCCGGTCGTCACCTCCACTCGCACCGTGTAGAGGACGATCTCCTTGGCCTTGATGTTGTTGCACAAGAGCGCGAGCCGCTCGTCCATCTTCTGCGCGCGCAGACTGTTCGAGCCCGACGTGATTCCCAGCAACCCCTGCCAGATATAGCCCAAGCCGCTATAGGGCGAGCCGTTGTGGTTGCTGGCGCTGCCGAAGACGTTGTCGCCATCGGTCATCAGGATGATGATCTTGCGGTGGTTCTTGGTCCCATAGGCGACACCGTCGGCCAGGGGCGCATTGGGCGACAGGGTGTGCCAACCCCAGACCAGCCCCATGGGGATATTGGTGTTTCCCACCGCCTTCATCGAATCGATGGCGCTCTTCAGGGCGCTCATGTCGGTGGTCAGCGGCATGATCGGTTCAAGGTCACAACCCTGGTTGGGACCGCCGCCGCTGGGCTTGGCGTTGTTGTACTTGGCGACGTTCCCCTGCCGCGCCCAATTGTCCCCATTGGAGCCGTCGTCGATGTAGGTGTTCGGGTTTTTCGCCGTCCACCAGTTGAGCTGATCTGGCTCGTCGGGGGCGAAATAGGGGACGAAATAGCTGTCCACATTCGCCGAATAGGGCGCGGTGTCCTGGACGTCGAAGGGCTGGCGACGGCTTTCCACGCAGCCGCCCCAGACCTGATTGTCCTTCATAGACTTCAGGACGGCGAAGCGGTCGGTGTTGGCGGTGTTGAAGATGTCGCCGCCTGCGCCAGGCGTACCAGCCGCGTTGTGCCCGAGCGCCCGGCTGTCGAGCCAGTTGGGAATGCCCGGGCCGGTGCGCGTGGTTGTGTTGTAGGTCTTGACGCTGACGTTCTCGGCCACCCGCACCGTGCTGGAGAAGGGCACCAGGGAGATCTGGATTGGGTCCTTGGCGGTGCTTCGCTTGCCCGCAGCGTCCAGCTTGTCCACCAGATCCTTGGCCGCGCTCTTCAGGGTCGTCATCTTCGTGCCGGCCATCGAGCCCGTGTTGTCCAGCACCAGGGCGACTTCGAGCCTGTCCATGGCCCGCAACACCTCGGCGCCGGCCTTGACGTTGCCGTGCTGGAAGAAGCCGGTGGCCACGGCCATGGGGGTCATCTCCGCCGAGGCCACCACCTTGGGGCCGTCGAGGACGAAGCTGGACGTCACCAGGGCCGAACCGGGGAAGGCGCTGAGATTGGCCATGAGAGCCCGCTGGCCGACCTCATTGATCTCCTGTTGGGTCTGGGCGGAGGAACGGGCGGCGAACAGGGCGGCCGCGTCCAAGGCGTCCTGCAGCTTCTGCTTCTGGTTGGCGCCGATATAGAGGTCGAACACGCCGAGCGTCAGGGGAGCGAGCAGCACAAGCGCCACGGCGAAGATGATCGCCGCCGCCCCGCTCTCGTCCCGGGCGCCGGTCTTCAGCCGGGCGGTCAGGCCCTTAAGGATAGAGGTTCGCACGTCTGCGCCCCGCTCTTTCTAAACGTTCAGGGGCTGATGATGCGGCCTCAGGGTAAACGAACCCTCCGCAGAACAGGGTAAACAGGCGGGGCTTTTCGCCGCCGCAGCCGGGGTTCCGGCGCCGCTGGGCGACTTAAGCGTTTGGTGGGCAGCGCAGATTCAAGGAGACCGCCATGGCCGAACAGCCATCCCCCGACACTCTGGCGAAACTGGGCGCCGACCTCATCCTTAAGCAGGCGCTGGTGGACGGCTGCTGGATCAGCGGGTCGGCAAAGCCCATCGCCGTGGACAACCCGGCCGACGGAAGCCTCCTTGGCCATGCGCCGAGCCTGTCAGGCGAGGAGGTGGAGCGCGCCATCGTCGCGGCGGCGCGGAGCTTTCCAGACTGGGCGGCGCGCAAGGGGCAGGCCCGGGGCGAGATCCTGTTCCGCTGGGCCGCTCTGGTGAAGGCCAATGAGGAGGGCTTGGCGGCCCTGATCTCACTTGAGAACGGCAAGCCCTGGAAGGAGGCCCTGGGGGAGGTGCGCTACGCCAATTCCTTCATCAGCTGGTTCGCCGGACTCGCTGGACGCCTGGATGGACGGACCATCGAGAGTCCCAAGGATGAGGACCTGATCCTCTCCTTCCGCGAACCGGTCGGCCCGGTGGCGGCGATCACCCCCTGGAATTTTCCGGCCGCCATGATCACCCGCAAGGCGGCCGCGGCCTTCTGCGCCGGCTGCACCGTGGTGCTCAAGCCGGCCTCGGCCACCCCCTTTACGGCGCTCGCCTTGGCCAAGCTGGCCCTGGAGGCTGGCGTCCCCGACGGCGTCTTCTCCGTGGTGACCGGCGCCAACAGCGAGATCGGCGCCCGGCTGACGGGCTCGCCGCTGATCCGCAAACTCTCCTTCACCGGCTCCACCGAGGTCGGGCGCAAGTTGGCGGCCGACTGCGCCCCGACTCTGAAGCGCCTGTCCATGGAGCTCGGCGGCGCAGCGCCCCTGATCGTCTTCGAGGACGCCGATCTCGACGCGGCCGTCGAGGGGGCCGTGGCGGGCAAGTTCCGGGCGGCAGGCCAGACCTGCGTCTGTCCCAACAGGCTCTATGTGCAGGCCTCGATTCTGGACGCCTTCATCGCGCGCCTGAGCGAGCGGGTCGCCGCCCTGAAGGTTGGCCCTCCCCTGGAGGCGGGCGTGGAGATCGGACCGTTGATCAGCGAAAAGGCCCTGGACAAGGTCGAGGACCATATCGCCCGCACCAAGGCCAGCGGCGGGCGCGTGCTGACCGGCGGCGATCGGCACGCCCTGGGCGGGCGTTACTTCCAGCCCACCGTGCTGGAAGGCGGCGATGACCGCCTGTTCGCCGCCGAGGAGACCTTTGGCCCGGTGGCCCCGGTCTTCGGCTTCGACACCGAGGAAGAGGCCCTGAGCCGCGCCAACGCCTCGGACTTCGGCCTGGCGGCCTATCTGTTCACCCGCGACCAGGCCCGCGCCATGCGGGTCGGCCGGGGCCTGGAAGCCGGCATCATCGGGGTCAATACCGGCCTCGTCTCCACCGCCGCCAACCCGTTTGGCGGGGTCAAGCAGTCCGGCTATGGGCGGGAGGGCTCGGTCTATGGGGTGGACGACTACCTGCAGATCAAATCCCTGACCCTGGCGCTGGGCTGAGGCGGCGGGATGATTGACGGGGACGGATAGCTGGGGCTCCTCTAAACCGGCGATAGAGACGGGGTGGGGGACTTCTGATGACGCCGAGCGACGAGACGCCGAACGGACTCACCCCGGAACCGGCCGCCCCTGAGCCCGCCCCCCAGGGTCCAGACGTCGCCAAGACGCCCTGGTGGCGGAGCCTCAAGGATCGCATGAGCCATGGTCGGGCCCCGGTGGTTCTGGCCAGCGTTCTGATCGTCGCGGCCTTCGGCGGCGGCTTTCTCACCGCCAAGGGTGTCGACATCCTGAGCATCCCGCGGGCGGTGGTCTCCGGTGACGGCGTGGTCCCCGGCGGCTGGTCGCTGTTCGGCTCCCCGAGATCGGCCGACGCCCCCCGCCGCGGCGCCCCCATGCCCGAGGGCTTCGCCGTCTGGCGGACCCGCGTCGACACCTCCACCGCCCAGCCGCGGGCCTGTATCGAGCTGAGCCGGCCGCTGGATCCGGAGACCGCCTATGGCGACTACGTCCTCATTTCCCCGGATCTGGGCGAAACCCCGGCCATCGCCGTGGAAGGCTCAGAACTATGTCTGGCGGGCCTGGGGTTCACCGAGCGCCGGGTGACCCTGCTGAAAGGCCTGCCGGCCGAGGGCGGCGAGACGCTGGCGGCCAATGCGGACATCGACTTCACTTTCGGCGAGAAGCCGCCCTTCGTAGGCTTCGCCGGGGACGGCGTGATCCTGCCCCGCGAGGACTCCGACGGGGTCGGCATCGAGACGGTCAATGTCACCCGTCTGGCCATCGAGGTCTGGCGCGTCGCCGACCGCAATCTCGTGCGCACCTCGGTCAGCGCCCCGGAGCCTACCGCCGAGGGAGAATGGCCCTATGACTGGGGCTCTGACAGTCCCGACCAGGAGGGCCAGAAGGTCTGGAGCGGCGAGGTCGCCGTGGCCGGCGAGGCCGGTCGGCGGGCCACCACCGTCTTCCCCCTGGGCGCGGTGCTGCGCGAAATGAAGCCCGGCGGCTATGTCATCAAGGCCCGCGACGCCTCGGGCGGCCGCAGCCTGACAGCGGGCGAGGATTCCAATCCCCCGGCGCAGGCGCGGCGCTGGATCATCTTCACCGACATGGCGTTGAGCGCCTATGCCGGCGCCGAGGCCACCGATGTTGTGGTCCGCTCGCTCAAGAGCGCCCGCCCGCAGTCCGGGATCCGCGTGGCCCTGGTGGCCGCCAACGGCGAGGACCTGGCCGAGGCCCGCACCGATGGCCAGGGCCGGGCCCGCTTCGCCGCCGCCCTGACCAAGGGCGAAGGCGCCCTGCGCGCCAAGATGATCATGGCCTACGGGCCGCAGGGCGATCTGGCGATCCTGGACCTGGACCGGCCGCCGGCCGACCTATCGCGCCTGGGCGTCGGCGGTCGCATCGAAACCCCCGCCGCCAGCACCGCCGGCCGCGCCGCAGCCACAGTGGTGGACGCCTACCTCTATACTGACCGCGGGGTCTATCGCCCCGGCGAGACGGTCCATCTGAACGCCCTGCTGCGCGATCGCGAAGCCCGGGCGGTGAAGGACCGCAAGGGCGCCATCGTCGTGCGCCGGCCATCCGGCGTCGAATACCGCCGGTTCGCCTTTGACGGCGCCCCCCTGGGGTCCGCCGCCGCCAACATCGCCCTCCCCCGCAGCGCGCCTCGGGGCCGCTGGCGCGCCACGGTAGAGATCGAAGGCCTGAAGGACCCGGCCGGCGAGGTGGCCTTCGCCGTCGAGGACTTCGCCCCGCAGCGGCTGGCGGTCAGCCTCACCGGCCAGGAGGCGACCCCCGTGGCCGCCGGTCAGAGCCGCAATCTCGATGTCAGCGCCCGCTTCCTCTATGGCGCGCCAGGCTCTGGCTTGCAGGCCGAGGGCGAGGCCCGCCTGCGCGTCGATCCCAACCCCTTCCCAGCGTTCGAGGCCTACCAGTGGGGCGACCAGCGCGAGCCCTTCCAGGAGGCCTTCGTCGAGTTGGGCCGTACGGTCACCGATGGGGAGGGCCGGGCCGTCATCACCCTGCCGCCCCAGGCGGCCGATAGCGCCCAGCCCCTGGTGGCGGCAACCACCGTCAGCGTCTTCGAGCCGGGCGGCCGGCCCGTGCGCGAGTCCCTGGACCTGAAGATCCGCCCCCGATCGACCTATCTGGGGGTCAAGGTCAGCCAGGCTGAAGCCGCCCGGGGCGGCGACCCCACGGTCAGCCTCGAGCTCATTTCCGTCGACCCCACGGGCCGGCGCATCGCCGCGCCCGGCGTCAGCTGGAGGCTGGTGTCGGAGAACTGGGACTATGACTGGTTCCAGCAGGATGGTCGCTGGCAGTGGCGGCGGACCAGCCGCGACGCCCTGGTTGACCAGGGGAGCGTCAATCTGTCGGCCGCAGAGGCCGCCCGCCTGACAAAGCGTCTGGGCTGGGGCGACTATCGGATTGAGCTGACCGGGCCCGACGGCGCGGCCAGCGTCATCCGCTTCACCTCCGGCTGGGGCGCGCCCGCACAGGACGCCGAGGCGCCCGACATCGTCCGCGTCAGCGCCGGCGACAAGACCTACGCCCAGGGCGACACCGTCGAGATCACCCTGAAGCCCCCCTATGCGGGCGAGGTCCAGGTGGCGGTGGCCACCGACCGGGTGCTCGACTTCCGCACCCTGACTGTGGGGGCCAACGGCGCCACTGTCCGCTTCCAGAGCGACGCCAGCTGGGGCGGCGGGGCCTATGTGATGGTCACCGTCGTCCAGCCACGGGATCCGGTGCAGACGCCCAAGCCCCGGCGGGCGCTGGGCCTCGTCTATGTCCCCCTCGACCCCAAGGGCCGCAAGCTGGAGGTCGATCTCGGCACGCCGGAAAAGGCCGGCGCCCGCGAGGCCCTGTCGGTGCCGGTCACCGTCAAGGGCGCGGGCCTTGGTCAGCGGGTGCGGGTCACCTTGGCCGCTGTGGACGAAGGCATATTGCGCCTGACCCGGTTCGAGAGCCCTGATCCGGCCAAGTGGTATTTCGGCAAACGGGCGCTCGGCGTCGACTATCGCGACGACTATGGCCGGCTGCTCGACCCCAATCTCGGGGCCCCGGCCAATGTGAACTTCGGCGGCGACGAGATCGGCGGCGAGGGCCTGACGGTAACGCCGATCAAGACCGTGGCCCTGTGGTCCGGGGTGGTGGAGACCGGCCGGGACGGCAAGGCGACCATCCAGCTGCCGGCGCCGGACTTCAACGGCGAGCTGCGGCTGATGGCGGTGGCCTGGACCGACGACGCCGTTGGCTCGGCCTCCAAACCCCTGGTGGTCCGCGAGCCGGTGGTGGCCGAACTAGCCCTGCCCCGCTTCCTGGCGCCGGGCGACACCGCGTTCGCCACCCTGGAGCTGCACAATATCGAGGGCCGGGCGGGCGAGTACATCGCCCAACTGACCGGCGACGGCGGCATCCTCGCCCCCTTCCGCAAGGCCTATGAGCTGGCGGTGGGCCGCCGGCTGGCCGAGCGGGTGCCCCTGGAGGCGCCCCGGGTCGCGGGCATCGGCAAGGTGAGCCTCGCGGTCACCGGCCCGGGCTTCTCGTCCACCCGCGACTATCCGATGGAGACGCGGCTGGGCTGGGGCCGCATCACCCGCACCACCACCGCCCTGCAGCAGCCCGGCGCGGCCTTCACGCCCCAACCTGACCTGCTGGCCGGACTGGCGGCGGGGGATGCGACCCTGCAGGTCAGCTATTCGCCCTTCCGCGGCTTCGATCCGGGGCCGATTGCGGTGTCTCTGCTGCGCTATCCCTATGGCTGCACCGAACAGCTGGTCTCGGCGGCCTATCCCCTGCTCTATGCCGGCAATGTCTCCCAGGATCCCAAGGCGCGACGGGCCAGCGCGGGCCTGACCCAGGCGGTCATCCGCCTGCTGGATCGTCAGACTCTGGACGGCGCGTTCGGCCTGTGGCGGGTGGGCGACGGCGAGGCCGACGCCTGGCTCGGCGCCTACGCCACCGACTTCCTGATCGAGGCCCAGAAGGCCGGCGCCCCGGTGCCAGCCGCGGCCCTGGATCGGGCGCTCGGCGCCATGCGGCACATCTCCCGTCCGGAGGGCTGGGCCAACATCTCCTATCGGCTGGAATATCCCAGCTGGTGGGCGGGTTCGCCCCAGGCCTCGGAGGCGGCCACCGCCGCCATGCGCCGCCGGGCCTCGGCCTACGCCCTCTATGTCCTGGCCAAGAACGGGCGGGGCGACCTTGGCCGGTTGCGCTGGTGGCACGATGTGCAGATGAAATCCGAGACCTCGCCGCTGGCCAAGGCCCATGTGGGGGCAGGTCTCGCCCTGATGGGCGACAAGGCGAGGGCCCGGTCGGCCTTCCGCCAGGCGGTCCGCGCCCTGGGCTACCGCGAGGAGAGCGACTGGTATCAGAGCCCCCTGCGAGACCTGGCCGCCGTCATCGCGCTCGCCTACGAGGCCGGCGAAACCGAGATCGCCCGCGAGCTGCAAGGCCGGCTGGAGAATTCGGTTGAGGATCCCGAGGCGCTGAACACCCAGGAACAGGCCCGGCTGCTGCAGGCCGCCAACGCCATGATGACCGCCGCCGGCCCCCTGAAGATCGAAGGCTCCGGCGCCATCCCCCTGGCCGCCGTGGCCGGCGGCCCCCGCTGGGCGGTGGGCAAGCTCGCGGAGTCCCGCTTCGTCAACGCCGGACAGGGCGCGGTCTGGCGCACCGTGACGGTCACCGGCGCGCCGGTCGCAGCTCCTGCGGCGACCAGCAATGGCCTGACCCTGCAGAAGCGCCTGCTGAGCTTCACCGGCGGGCCGGTGGACGCCGCCAGCCTGACCCAGGGCGATCGGGTGATCATCGTCGTCTCCGGCCGCGCCCAGCAGGCCCGTTCCATGGCCCTGGTGATCGACGACCCCCTGCCGGCCGGTTTCGAGATCGAGACGGTGCTCGGCCCCGACGACGCTCAGAGCGGGCCCTTCCGCTTCCTGGGCGAGCTGTCGTCGGCCGATGTGCAGGAGGCCCGGGACGACCGCTATGTGGCGGCCATGGACCTGCCGGGCCGGGAAGACTTCGCCTTCGCCTATGTGGCGCGGGCGGTGACTCCTGGGGACTTCCTGCTGCCCGGCGCCCAGGCCCGCGACATGTACCGTCCGGCGGTCAACGCCCGCACCAGCGTCGGCCGCACGGTGATCGCGCCCGGCCAGTGAAGGGACTGACGTCCTTACAGGCGAGGCTGCGTCAGGCGGCGGACTCAGCCCAGGTCGTTCGGCGGCTGACCCAGGGCCTGATCGGCGCTCTGGTCTTGCAGGTGGCCGTGGTCGCCCTGGACGCGGCCCTGCCGCCGGACCTGTCCCGGGGGGCGGAGGCCTCCCCCGTGGCCCTGGATCGGCGCGGGGCCTGGCTGCGCGCCCTGCCGGTGGAGGATGGCCGCTGGCGCATCCGGGCCGATCTCGACCGCACCGATCCAAGCTTCGTCGCCCGGCTGATCGCGGTGGAGGACGCCCGCTTCTGGCGCCATCCAGGCGTCGATCCCTTCGCCGTGGTCCGGGCCGCGGGATCGGCGGCGATCACCGGCGAGGTGAGCTCCGGCGCCTCGACGCTCACCATGCAGACCGCCCGACTGCTGACGCCGCGACCGCGGACCCTGCCGGCCAAGCTGGTGGAGATGATCCGCGCGGTGCAGATCGAGGCGCGGCTGTCGAAGCGGGAGATTCTCGCCCTCTATCTGACGCTCGCGCCCTATGGCGGCAATCTGGAGGGGGTGCGGGCGGCCAGCCTCTCCTATTTCGGCCATGAGCCCTCGACCCTGACGCCGGGCGAACAGGCCCTTCTGATCGCCCTGCCCCAGTCGCCGGAGGCGCGGCGGCCCGATCGGCGGCCCGAAGCCTCCCGCCGCGCCAGGAACCAGGTGCTGGACAAGATGGTCCGGGCCGGCGCGCTCAGTCCTCCGGAAGCGGATGAGGCCGGCCAGGAGCCCATGCCGGGTCGCGCGCCGTTTCCGGCCCTGGCCTGGCACGCCACGGGCGAGCTGGCCCGGGGCGCCAGGGCCGATGAGGCGTCTGTGATCTCAACCCTGGACGCCGGCCTTCAGTCAAGGCTTGAGCCCCTGGTGGCCCGGGCCGCCCGGGCGCAAGGGGCCGAAGCCACGGCCGCGGTGCTGGTGGTGGAGCTGGACGGCCGAGCCGTGCGGGCCTCGGTGGGCTCGGCGGGCCTTGAGCGGGCCGGCGGCTGGATCGACATGACCCGCGCCTTGCGGTCGCCCGGCTCTGCCCTGAAGCCCTTCATCTACGCCATGGCCTTCGAAGGGGGCCTGGCGGCGCCCGACACCCGCATGGCCGACGCGCCGCGCCGGTACGCCGACTACCAGCCGGAGAATTTCGACCGGGTGTTTCATGACCAGGTGACCGCGCGGGAAGCCCTGGTTCATTCCTTGAACGTGCCGGCTGTCGACACCCTGGCGCGCCTGGGACCGGCCGCCTTCGAGGCGCGGCTCGCGGTGGCCGGGGTGCGGCTGTGGCGGCCGAGGGCCGAGACCCGCGACGCGGGCCTCGCCATCGCCCTGGGCGGCGTGGGCATCTCCCTGCGAGACCTGGCGGTGCTCTATGGCGCCCTGGGGGACGGCGGTCTGGCCCGCCCCCTGGCCTGGACCGAGGCTGACGCCCAGGCCCGTCGGGATGAGCGCGGTGTGCGCCTGGTCAGTGAGGCCGCTGCGGGGGAGGTCCTGGCTATTCTGCGCGAGACACCGCCCCCCGCAGGCGTGACGCCAGCCGCCCTGAGCCGCGGCAGCCCGCTGATGGCCTACAAGACCGGCACCTCCTACGGCTTCCGCGACGCCGTCGCCGCCGGCATCGTCGGCGGACATGTTATCGTGGTCTGGAGCGGTCGGGCCGATGGCGGCGCGCGGGCCGGTCTGACGGGGCGGGACTCCGCCCTGCCCCTGCTGTTCGAGGTGGCCGACCTGCTGCAGGCGCCCCCCGCCGCGCCGGCGCCGCTCGCGCCGCGCAACGCCCCGGTGGCCCTGGACGACCAGGTCCGCGCCACCGAGGGTCCGCGACTGATTTTCCCGCCGGACGGGGCGGTGGTGCAGGTGGACGCCTATGGCCCGGCCTCCAGGGGCTTGGTCCTGGCCGCCAGCGGGGACAATTTGGCCTGGTACGTGGCCGGCCAACCGCTCAGCCCCGATCCGCTGAGCGGGCAGGTGCTCTGGCGGCCGGAGGGTCCAGGCTTTTATGATCTCAATGTGGTCGACGGCCAGGGCCGCGCCGCCCGCGCCCAGGTGCGCATCCGCGGCGGCTAGACGCGCCTAGTAGAGGCGGGCCAGGTCCTCAGGCCCGCTGCAGGTGACGTTCATATCGTTCACCAGGCCGTCAGACAGAGCATAGACCCAGCCGTGCACGCTGATCGGCTGGCCCCGCAGCCAGGCCTCCCGGATGAAGACGTCAGAGGCCACATTGCGCACCTGGCGGATGACGTTCAGCTCGCACAGACGGTCGTGGCGGGCGTGCTCGTCCATGGCTTCCAGTTCGGCCCGGTTGGCGGCGTAGACCTCCCGGATCGGGTGCAGCCAGTGGTCCACCAGGCCGCGCCGCTGGCCATCGATGGCGGCGACCACGCCCCCGCAGCCATAGTGGCCCACAACCATGATGTGCTTCACCTTCAGCACATCGACGGCGAACTGCAGCACCGACAGGTAGTTGGCGTCCTGGGGCGGGGCGAGATTGGCCACATTGCGGTGGACGAACAGCTCGCCGGGATCGAGGCCGACGATCTCATTGGCCGGCACTCGGCTGTCGGCGCAACCGATCCAGAGGTACTCCGGGCTCTGCTGGCCCACCAGGCGCTGGAAAAAGCCGGGATCAACCGCGAGCTTGCCTTCCGCCCAGGCGCGGTTGTTGTCCTTCAGGTGGTCGAGCATCTTGAGGTCCCTCGCCCTACGCTACACAAGTCCGGGTTCAGGCCGCCGCCGGGGCGTCGGGCTGTCGGTCGGGGTGGGCCGCGGCGAAGGCGGGAAGCGCCTGGGCGGCCGCAGCCGCCGCCCTTATGGCCGGATAGGGCGAAAGGTCCACCCCGTAGCGCTCGGCCGAATAGACCTGGGGGACCAGGCAGCAGTCGGCCAGGCCCGGGCTCGATCCAAAGGCGAAGCCCGCGCCGTGCCGGGCGATCAGCGGCTCCAGAGCATCGAACCCCTCATGCATCCAGCGAGTGACCCAGACCTGCCGGTCGGCCTCGCTGACGCCAAAGGCGGCCAGTTGCTGCTGGATCCGCAGATTGTTCAACGGGTGGATGTCGCAGGCGATGATCCCGGCCATGGCGCGCACCACCTGGCGGCCGGCGGGATCAGCGGGCAGGAGCGGCGGTTGCGGATGGGTCTCCTCCAGCCACTCCATCAGGGCCAGGCTCTGAGTCATGGCCTGCTCCCCAACGACCAACATGGGGGTCAAGCCCTGGGGATTGCGCTCAAGATAATCGGCGGCCCGCTGCTCGCCCTTGGGCAGGCTGACGGGGATGTAGTCATAGTCCAGGCCCTTGAGCCCCAGCGCGATGCGGACCCGGTAGGGGGCGGTGGCCCGCCAATAGCTGTAGAGGGTCAGTCCCATGGTCAGGCGACCTTGAAGCTGAGTTCGCCGACGCCCTCGACCGCACCCTGGACCACATCGCCCCGGGCGATGGGGCCGACGCCTTCCGGCGTGCCGGTGAAGATCAGGTCCCCGGGCGCCAGGCGCCAGAGGCGCGAGGCCTGGGCGATGATCTCGGCGACGTTCCAGATCATGTCGGAGACCACGGCGTCCTGACGGGACTGGCCGTTCACCGTCGCGGTGATCCGTCCCTGAGGGGCCGGCCCGCGCCAGCGGCGGATGGCCGAGATGGGGGCGGACTGGTCGAATCCCTTGGAGGCGTCCCAGGGGTGGCCCTTGTCCTTGGCGACCGCCTGCAGATCCCGACGGGTCAGGTCAAATCCCACGGCGTAGCCGAAGATCAGGTCGAGGGCCTCATCGACGGGCACATCTGATCCGCCAGCGCCCAGCGCCACCACCAGCTCGATCTCGTGGTGAAGGTCAGCGGTCACCGAGGGGAAGGCCACATCAGCCCCCGGCGTCACGATGGCGTCGGCCGGCTTGGCGAAGAAGAAGGGAGGATCGCGATCATCCCCACCCATCTCGGCGCGATGGGCGGCGTAGTTGCGCCCGACACAGAGAATCCGGCGAACCGGAAAGACGACATCTTCCCCAAGCACGGGGACGACCGGGACGGGGGGCGGGGCCAGGGCGTATTGGGTCATGGTCAAGGCCCTACTCCCGACGCTGGCCAAAGAAAAGGCTTCCGCCGGGGAGGCGGAAGCCTGATCTTCAGCTCAGGCTGAACGTCCTGGACGCCTAGCGGGCGTTGGCCAGACGGTCCTGGATGGCCTTGGCCTGGTCCAGGTGCTGCTGGATGGCCGGAGCGGTGGCCGCGGCGAAGGCCTGCAGACCCGGGATGTCGCCATCGGCGGCGTAGCGCTGCATCAGGTTCAGGGCCTTCTGGTGGGTGTCCACCTGCAGGTCGATATATTCCTTGTCGAAGTCGGCGGCGTCTTCTTCCCGCAGGTCGTTGAGTTCGTCGGTCACGTCCTCATCGGCGGCGGTCGGCAGGGTGATGGGCTGGCCGGCGGCCTCGACAGCGGTTTTCAGATCCCGCGTGGTCTGGGTGTGGGCCTCGACCATCATCTGGGCGAAGGCCTTAACCTCGGCATCCTGGGCTCGCTCAACGGCCAGCTGCGAGGACTGGATTTCCAGCATGTCGCTCTGCGCCGCCAAGCGGGTGAAGTCGGCCGCCGACGTCTCGTCGGCCATGGTCGGAATGGTGGCGGCCGGGTTGGCGTCAGGCACGACGCTCTCGGCCGGGGCGGTGGCGGACTGGTCGGCCGGCTGACCGCAAGCGGCGAGCGAAAGCGCGGCGATCGCGGCGCCCGCGATAAGCAGGTGGCGAGTCATGTGAACTCCTGGGACGTTGACAACTTCAGACGACGCATCCGAACGATGCGGCTGCCGTCAAAACTCACGCCGTCGTGATCTGTTCCCAGAAAGTCGGAGAGCCCGATGACCGAAGCCGCCGCCCCTGGCCCCCTCGCCGGACTCCGGGTGATCGAGATGGGCACCCTGATCGCCGGGCCATTCTGCGGTCAGATCCTGGGGGATTTCGGCGCCGAGGTGATCAAGATCGAGGATCCCCGCAAGGGCGATCCCATGCGGCAGTGGGGCCGCAGCCTGCCGCAGGGTCTGTCCCCCTGGTGGCCGGTGATCGGCCGCAACAAGAAGTCGGTGGGGCTCGACCTGCGTCAGCCCGAGGGCCAGGAGATCGCCCGGACCCTGATCGCCAAGGCTGATGTGGTGATCGAGAACTTCCGTCCCGGCGCCATGGAGAAATGGGGCCTGGGCTATGAGGCCCTCTCGGCGACCCATCCCGGCCTGGTGATGGCCCGCATCTCCGGCTACGGCCAGACGGGTCCGCTCTCGGCCCGCGCCGGCTATGGTCTCATCGGCGAGGCCATGGGCGGCCTGCGCCACATCACCGGCGAGCCAGACCGGCCGCCGGCGCGGGCCGGCATTTCCATCGGCGACAGCCTGGCGGCCATGCATGCGGTGATGGGGATCATGATGGCCCTTCATTCCCGGGATCGGACCGGCAAGGGCCAGGTGATCGACGCGGCCCTCTATGAGAGCGTGCTCGGCGTGATGGAGAACCTGGTCACCGAATATGACCTGACCGGCTATGTCCGCGAGCGGTCAGGCTCCATCCTGCCCGGGATCGCGCCGTCCAACGCCTACCCTTGCGCCAGCGGCGACATGGCGGTGATCGGCGGCAATGGGGACACCGTGTTCGCCAGGCTCTGCGCCGCGATGGACCGCGGAGACCTGGCCGCCGATCCCCGCTTCTCCACCCATGCCGCCCGCGGCGAGCGCCAGGGGGAGCTCGACGAGATCATCAGCGCCTGGACCTCGACCCTGGCCCTAGACGACCTGCTGAGCCTTCTGGAAGCGCACGGAGTGCCGGCAGGTCGCATCTATCGGGCGCCGGACATGATCGAGGATCCTCATTTCACAGCCCGCGAGGCGATCGTCAGCGTGCCGCACCCGGTCTTTGGTCAGGTCCGGATGCAGAACGCCTTCCCCAAATTGTCGGCGACGCCGGGCAAGGTCCGCTGGCCGGGGCCCGACCTCGGCGCCCATACGGACGAGGTGCTGAAGGATGTGGCCGGCCTGTCGGTCGAGGCCATCGCCGGCCTGCGGTCGCGGGGCGTCGTCTGAGCCCTGGAGCCCTTTCCGATCGGATTGAAGCAATCAGATCGGATAAAAAGTGCTCTAAATCAAAAAGTTAGAGCATTTTTGATCCGATAACCGCATCACACTAATCGGCAAATGCTCTAAGTCCGCGGCGCCAGCAGATCGGCGACCGCGGCGGTCACCTGGGTGACGTCATAGGGTTTGCGGATCACCGGCGCATCGAAGCCGCTGGGGGCGCCGCCCGCATCGCCATAGCCGGTGGCGAAAACGAAGGGGACGCCCCGTTCGGCCAGGATATCGGCCACCGGCCCAACGGAAAGGCCGTTGAGATTGGCGTCCAGGACGGCGGCGTCGAGAGGCTGGTCCAGGAGGGCGAGGGCCTCCTCAAGCTCATAGGCAGGGCCCACCACCACTGCGCCGGCCTCCGAAAGCCCGGTTTCCAGTTCCATCGCCAGGAGCGCGGCGTCCTCGACGATGAGCACCCGGGCGCCGGCCAGACTGACCGGACCGGCAGGCCCGGCGGCGGCCTCGGGGGCGCGGCCGAGGGGCGCGTCCGGCACGGTTTCCGGACGGGCGACCACAGCCGCGGCCCCAGCCTCCAGACGCGCCCGGGCCCCCGTGGGGGGGAAGTCCAGACGGGTATGGCCATTGAGCTCCCGGCCGGTCACCTGGCTGAGCAGGGTGGAGCCAAACCCGGTCCGGCCAGGCGGGGCGACCACTGGCCCGCCCGACTCCGTCCAGTCCAGGGAAAAGCCCCCCGAAGGCGCCGCGCGCCAGACCACGTCCACGTGGCCGGTCTCAACCGACAAGGCGCCGTATTTCAGGGCGTTGGTAGCCAGTTCGTGCAGGGCCAGCGAGACCGCATTGGCGGCGCGCGGGGTGAGGAACAGCTCCGGCCCCTCCCACCGGGTCTGACCTGGCGCCAGCCCGCCGAGTTCGGCGGCCACCAGATGGTCGATGGCCGCGCCACGCCAGCGGGCGGCGGTGAGCAGTTCGTTGGCCGAGCCCATGGATTTCAGGCGGCCGAGGAAGGTCTGCAGGAACCCCTCCATGGAGGAGGTTCGCTTGGCGGTCTGCACCGCCAGGGCCTGGACCGTCGCCAGGACGTTCTTCACCCTGTGGTCGATCTCGGCCATCAGGGCGTGGCGTTGCTGTTCCTCGAGCTTGCGGGCGGTGATGTCCTCGACGATCCCGATGACCCCCTGGATCTCGCCCCGGGCGTCACGGATCCGCTGGCCGACGACCCGAAGCCAGACCACTCCATGGTCCGGTCGCGGGGCGGCGCGGCACTCCACCTCATAGCGGTCGTCAGCCTCGAAGCCCGCCAGCATCTGCCGCAGGGTGTCTTCCAGATCGTCAGGGTGGATTCGCGGCAGGAGGGCGCGACCGCCGTCGGCGGGAAGATAGCCGGCCGCCCCGCCGGTGATGGCCGCCATTCGGTCGCTGACGATGCAGAAATCGCCAGGCACATCATACTGGAACTCCCCCAGACCCGCGGTCTGGAGCGCCAGTTCGAGATGCTCCATGTTCAGGCGCGCGCGCCTCGGGTCATCGACCATGGTCAAAGCCTAACGCCGGCCGCGCAGCGATGCGACAAGAACCGTGCAGAACCTGCGAAGATTTGACGCACCCTGACCTGGAACCTGGAACCGCTGTGGCCTATGTGACGTTCTGGCGGAGCCCTGTGCGAGGCGTGCGGGGACCTCGAACCTCTGGAGATACTGCATGTCGAACGCTTCTGACCGAGCCGTGAACGAAGCCAAGGCCGCCGCCACCTCCGCGGCGACTTCCGCTCAGGTCCTGGCCGAGGACGCACAGCAAACCTTCCGTGACGCCGCCAAGCATTTCGAACGGGCGGTTCAGGAAGGCGTGGAACAAATTCGCGCTCAGTCGCGCGCCTATGCCGACACGGCCGGCGAGCAGATTGAAGAAGCTCAGCGCTACGTGGTCGAACACGTGCGTGAACGTCCGCTGGCGGCGACGGGCGTCGCCGTCGGTGTCGGCGTGGTGATCGGCCTGCTGCTCGCTGGCGGCCGCCGTTGATCGAGAAGGCGCTTCTTGCGGTCATCGGCCTGGCGGCCCTGACCGCCCTGACGCTCATGGGCGTCGCGGCGGCCGGTTTCGCCCTGTTCGCTGTGCTTACGCCGCTTCTCGGCGCGGCAGGCGCGGCGGGGGTGCTCGCCCTGGTTTGTATCCTGATCCTGGGCGGCGCTGTTCTGGCGGTTCGCGGTAAGGGTCCGTCCCTGCCTGCCCTGCAGCAGGACGACAGCCTGGCGGCCCGGGCCTTTGATCTGGCCCGTCAGCATCCCATGGCCGCGGGGGGAGCTGCGCTTCTGGCCACCCTGGCGGCTGGCGTCCTGGCGGTGAAGAATCCCAAGGTGATCGCCACCGCCCTCAGCGCCTACCTCGCGGGCCGGTCCTCAGGACGTCACTAGATCTGGTTACTCCGGCGCGGCCAGGCTCATCCAGAGCTCTGTTGGCTCGCGCCGGAGACGGACCGGCTCCGATCCCTCACGGCGCGCCCCTGATCGGGCGCGTCCCTTTTTTGTATCAGCCTGCCTGAGGACCTATGATGTTCAAGCTTCCGGACCTTCCCTACGCTTATGACGCCCTGTCCCCGGTGATCTCCGCCGAGACGATGCGGTTTCACCACGACAAGCATCACGCCAAGTATGTGGACACGCTCAACGACCTGCTGAAGGCCTCAGGCGAGACCCCTGCCTCCCTGGAAGAGGTGGTCAAGGCCGCCGCCGGCGATCCGGCCAAGAAGAAGCTCTTCAACAACGCCGCCCAGACCTACAACCACACCTTCTTCTGGACCTGCATGATCGGCGAGAAGCAGCAGCCGCAGGGCGACCTGGCCGCGGCCATTGACCGGGACTTCGGCGGCCTGGACAAGCTGAAGGAAGCCTTTGTCACCGAGTCTGTGAACCACTTCGCCTCGGGCTGGGGCTGGCTGGCCGCCGAGGGCGACAAGTTGAAGGTGCTGTCGACTCACGACGCTGACGACCTGCTGACCCATCAGGGCCTGACGCCGCTGCTGACCTGCGACGTCTGGGAACACGCCTACTATCTGGACCACCAGAATGATCGGAAGGCCTTCGTGGAAGCCTGGTTCGACAACCTGCCCCACTGGACCTTCGCCGCCGCCCAGTACGACGCCGCCCGTGGCAAGGGGCAGGCCTGGCGCCATCCTGTTCCGGCCGCCTGATCCCCGGAGCCGGTCTGGCTCGAAATAGTCAGCCACGTCTAAATCCCGCGCCCGAAAGGCGCGGGATTTTTCGTGTCGGAGGGGCCGGCGCGGGGTCCGGGCTCCGCTAGAGCCGGCGATCCAGCGACCAGGTCCGATGGGCTTCGAACTGGCTGCCCGACCAGGTCAGGGCCTTGATCCGGATGGCCTCATCGTCGGCCTCAATCATGTTGAAGCTGGCGGGGACGCCGCGCTCTCGCACCGACAGGGTGCCGCATCCCACCGCATAGGTGCGTTCATCGGCGAACGGGTAAGGCAGGGCGAACGGCGCGTGAACGTGCCCTGAAAGGACCAGATCGACCCGCGCCTCGCTGAAGGCCCGGGCGGCGTCGACCCCGCCCCAGACCTTGGCGGTCATGGGGCCAGCGATCATCTCGGTGAGCGGATGATGCAGCGCCACCAGCCGCAGACGGTTCGCAGGGGCGGTGTCCAGGAAGCTGACGGCGGTGCGCACCTGGTCGCGAGAAATCTGGCCCTTCGACCAGTTCAGACGCCACTGGGCGCCCCGGGCGGTGTTCACGCCGGCCACGGCCACCTGTTCATCCAGATGCGACTGGCTCCAGGCCGGACCGATGATCCGCTCAAACCGGGCGAAAGGCGTAAAAATCCGCTCGTGCCAGGCCAGATAGGGCGCGTCGTGATTGCCAGGCGTGACCAGCCACGGCCGCGGCAGCCGCTCGAGCCAGGCCCGTGCGGCCTCAAGCTCTCCGACCTCCGCAAAGCGGGTGATGTCGCCGGTGATCAGGACGAGATCAGGCGGCGTCTCCTGCAAGAGCGTCGTCGCCGCTTCTACAGCCGGCAGGTTCTCGTCGCCAAAGTGGATGTCCGAAAGCTGGGCGATGCGGATCATGCGGCCGCCGGGTTGACGGCGGCGTCCAGAATCTCCCCCTCGGCGCCGGCCGGTTCATCGCGAGGCGCCAGCACCCGGGCCACATGGGGCACGAAGGCGACCTGGGCGAAGGCGCCCAGCTGGACGCTCTCGCCATCCAGCAAGGCCGGTATGCCGCGCGGCGCCCAGACCCGCGCCTCGCGGCAAAGTCCGAGATCCACCGCGGGGTCGTCGCGCCAGTCGCCCACCGCCGCGTGCAGCCCGAGCCGGAAGGCCTCCAGGGCGCCGTTGAGGTCGAGGCCGGCGGCCTCCAGCGCCTGCTCATCGTCGGACAGACGCCGGCTGGCGGTGGGGCACATGAAGATCACGGCCTCACCCTTTTCTCTGGGACCAGCCCCGATCACATAGCGAAGGCGGCTGGAGAAGGCCCGCGACCAGGCCGTGCGCGCCCGCTCCAGGGCGAGACGGGCCTTGCCCTCGCGCATGGCTTCCCGGGCCGGGGCCCAGAGGGCCGGAGCGCCGAGGATGGCGGCCACAAGGAACAACTTCCCGTCCACCGTTCCACCAGCCAGGGGACGCTCGACCCCGCTGTCAAGAATGTCGACCAGCGCCTCCTGCCAAGGCCTTGCGCCGTAGATGGCGTGCGGCAGCATGTTCATGGTGCCCCCCGCCAGGGGCGCGAACAGGGGGCCGTCAGGACCGCACATCTCTGCGGCGCTGCGGGCTGTGCCGTCGCCGGCCACCACCGCCAGCAGATCGGGACCTGCATCTAGGGCGGACCGGAGGCACTGCTCCAGGTCGCCGGAGGATGAGGCGCAGACCCGCGCGCTCACCCCGTACTGGGCGAGGATTTCCTCAGCCTGCTGTGGCGCATCAGCCGAAACGCTGCCGGAGGCCAGATTCAGAACCACTTCGATCTTGCGCACGCCCTCGATCACAGTCGCGGCCTAACGCGCTGGTTCGCTAAGGTCGGGATCGGCGGGCTCGCCGGCGCCTTCGCCAGGCTGCAGCTCACGTCCGGCGCCGCTGAGGACGGCCCCGGCTTCTCCAGCTGCGGCCCGGAAGGTCGGTTCGGCGCGATCTGCGGCCACCGCCAGTTTCTGATCCACCACTTCGCCCCCCTTGCCGAACGACCCGTGCCAGGCCGCCACGCCAAGCATGGCGCCGCCAGCCAGGGCCACAAGGCCGATCAACAGATTGCGTATGGGATGACTGCGACGGCGGCGCTCTGCCCTGCGACCCTCAGCGAGCCCCTGTTCATAGGCCCTGTCCACCTCACGCGGATCGACAGCCAGGGGAGCTGTGGGAGGCGCCACGTTCAGCGGCGCGCCATCGCGGCGGGGTCTTCCAAATCGGGGCCACATTTGAGGCGCTCCATCATGATCTCTGTGGCCAAGCTAACGGTATTGCGCGATGGCGGTTCCCTTGGCGGAGGTGCGGCGGAGCCTGCGGGGCGCCCGGGACGGGAACCCGACACGGCGGGGGGCGTTTGATTGTCGGCACAAGCTCAAGGAGAGCCTGGAAATGATGAAGTCTCTTATCGCGGTCGCGGGCGCAGGCCTCCTGGCCGCGGCCTGCACCTCCACCGGCACGGTGGAACGTAACGCCGCTGGCGGCGCGGCCCTCGGCGCTCTGGCCGGCGCGGTCATTGGCAACAATGTCGGCTCGGGCAGCGCTGCCACGGGCGCCGCCATCGGCGCGGTCGCCGGCGGCGCGGCGGGCGCCTACAAGGGGTGCCGTGAGGACGGCGGCTGCGGCGCCGATGTCCCCAATCGCCGCCAGTACTATGATGAGCGTGCGGGTCGCTACTACTTCTATGACTCCGCTAGCCAGCGCTATTACTGGGAAGACGGCCAGCCCCGCTACTGACAGGCGCGGCAAGGCAAAGTGATTTCAGGGGCGGTCAGCATGCTGGCCGCCCCTTTTTGCGCGCCCTGGAGAACCAGGGGCGAACTGAGGGGTGCTGGGAATGAAACTGATAACGAAATCCGCGGTTACAACGAGCGTCTGCATGGCGGGGGTACTCGTGCTGAGTGGCTGCCAGACCTGGCGCGAGAGTCTGACGCGGGACTCCCGCTGCGATCTGGTCTCCGCCGAGATCTATTTTGAACCAGACTCGGCGGACCTGGGGCCCGAGGCGCGCGGCCTGATCGCGGCGACAGCGCAGCAGGCGGCCGGTTGCACGGTCGACAGGGTGGATGTCCTGGGCCTGGCCGACGCCACCGGCGCGCCTGAGCCGAACATGGCCCTGTCGCAGGCCCGCGCCGCCACGGTGGCCCAGGCCCTGGCCGAGGCCGGCCTTCCTGAGGCGGCCTTTGACACGCAGGCTGCTGGACAGCTGAACGCGGTGAGACCGGACGGCGTTGACCGGCCCATGCGCCGCCGGGTGGACATCCGGCTTCGCCTGTCGACGCCGGACTGACCCACGAGAGAGACTGGCCCACAAGAGAAAGGCGGACCCGGGAGGGTCCGCCGAAGTGGGTATCATCGAGAAAAGGGGGGTGCGGAGGCGGCAGGCTGACGAATGACCGCCAGCCTCAAGTCGGGGGGGGCGTCGCCGCCTCCGCAGGTTGAATAACTCGCCTGATCGAGACCCGTTCCCACTGGCTGCGAAGTTTTTTCAGATTCCTCAGACCGGCCGCTCGAGCCCGGCCTGAGGCGGAACGGAGAAGCTTCGCCGACGTTCTATCCCCAACAGCAAAGCCTGGCTTTGCGCCAATCTCGGGGCCGAGGATGATCAGGGGATACATGGCCGCACATGGCGGCCTCGCCTACGTGGAGACCGTCTCCCGTCGCGCCCAGCGGACACGCCGCCGGATGGTGGCTCTGACCTCGGTCGCGAGCATGGCCTGCGCCATTTCCCTTCTGGGCGCGCTTACCGCGCCCGACCATTCGGGCACGGGCGCGCCGCCTGCGCCGAGCCCGCTGCATCTCATTCGATTCTAGCCAAGGAACACCTGATGGCCGAACCTCAAGACAACAACGCCCCGAAAATGCCGGCGACGCCGGCGCGCCAGGGCGCCCTGGGCAGGCCCGTGTTGCTGGTGCTGGTGATCTCGGTGACCCTGGCCTTTGTCGGCCTGATGGCCGCCTGGCTGTTCCGCGCCGATGACCTGGCAGAGGGCGATGTCCATGCCGGGCGGCAAGCCAGCGACGCGGTTGAGTTCAATCAGGACGCGCCGGCCCCGCGGATCCCCGAAGCCGATGGCGCTGACGGCCCGACCACTCAGCCGCCGCAGAACGCACCGAACTGATGTTCTGAGACAAAGAGAGGGCCGGAACATCTGTTCCGGCCCTCTTGTCTTGCCCCGAAGAGCCTGCGGCTCAAACGACGGACTGACCCCGAATGGCGCGCACGACGAAGCTCGCCACCAGCAGGACCAGGAACAGCACGAAGAGCACCTTGGCGATTGTGGCCGCCAAGCCTGCCAGGCTCATGAAACCAAGATATCCGGCTGCAACCGCCAGCACCGCAAACACTATCGCCCAACCCAGCATGACATGCTCCTCAGGTCCGTGGATCCAGAACGGCGCGAGGCGCCGCCTGGGTCTGTGAACGTCTGATGAGCTGGGCCGTTCCGCCCGCCGCTCGGCGCCTCACGGGACCGGCGGCGGGCCAGGGTCAGGCTGCGGCCTTCGCCTTGCGGCGGGGATGGAAGAAAAGCGCCTGGCCGATCGCCGCCTTCACCGTCTCCGGCTGGAAGGGCTTGGTGATCAGGAAGGTGGGCTCGGGGCGCTCGCCGGTGAGCAGGCGCTCCGGGAAGGCGGTGATGAAGATCACCGGCACATCGAGCTCGGCCAGGATGTCCTTGACCGCGTCGATGCCAGAGGACCCGTCCGCCAGCTGGATGTCGGCCAGGACAAGACCCGGGCGATTGCGGCTGACGGCGTCGACAGCCTCGGTCCGGGTGGCGGCGATATCCACCACAGTATGGCCGAGCTCCTTGACCAGGGCCTCGATGTCGGCCGCGATCACCGGTTCGTCCTCGATGATGAGCACGTCGGTGGCCAGTTCAGCATCGATCTCCGACTGGGCCTCGGCGATCAAGGCGCCGACCTCATCAAAACTCGCCCCAAGAATCTGGGCGGTCTCGCTGGGAGTGAAGCCTTCCAGAGCGGTCAGCAGGAACGCCTGACGAGACCGAGGCGCAATGCGCATCAGCCGTGAGTTGGCGTCGTCGTCGGCGCCGTCGGTCGCTGGCGACTCCAGCTGAGCTCCGGTGGAGCACCAGATGGTGTGGAACACGTGATAGAGCGCGACCCTGGGGGTCAGACCCGCCTCCAGGACCTTTTCGCCCGCAGCCAGGGCCTCAAGGGCCACGCGGACATAATGGTCGCCAGTTGTTTGATCGCCGGTGAGCGCACGCGCATAGCGCCGGACATAAGGCAGATGCGGCGCCAGTCGGGCTAGAAGACTCAATGACCCCTCCCGTAGAGACAAGGATGAACACGCGACTGCATCGATTGCGGCCGCGCTTGATCCATCAACCGCACAAAACGTCGCTGGAGGGAACCGGTTCCCCATGTTTGACGTTTTCGACATTCTGAGATCAGGCGGCTATGGCTGGGCTGATGGAACTCGACGGGGGGCCGGGCGTTTGAGCGATCAGAATGACAGCAAGAAGGGGCGTTCGCCGCCTGAGCGAGACGCCGGGGATATGATCGAACACCAATCCGAACAGCATTCGGCGGGGCCAGACGTGAACGCCGCGGCCCTCGATGAAGCACGCCTGCGCCAGCAGGCCATCGGCGTGCGCCTGCGACAGATGTTCGACGAGGTGGTCAACGAGCCGGTCCCGGACGAATTTCTGGATATCCTGCGCCGCGCCGACAAGTCGGCGGAGAACGGCTGATGGTCGACCGCAGCCCCCGGGACCCCGCCCTCGACAACGCCTTCAAGGCTGAAATCGTCACCCTGATCCCCCATCTGCGCGCCTTCGCCCGCACCCTGTGCGGCGACGCCACGGCGGCCGATGACCTGGCGCAGGACGCCATGATGAAGGCGTGGGACGCCCGCGCCAGCTTCCAGATGGGCACCAACATGAAGGCGTGGACCTTCATGATCCTGCGCAACCAGTTCTATTCCGAGAAGCGCCGGTCCTGGCGCCAGAGCCAGCTCGACCAGGAGGCCGCCGAACGCACTCTGGTGGCGGTGGACGATCCCGAGGCGCCCGTGGCGCTGGACGAACTCCGCCTGAGCCTTGGCATGTTGCCGCCGGAGCAGCGCGAGGCGCTGATCCTGGTGGGCGCCGGCGGCTTCGCCTACGAAGAGGCCGCCGAGATCTGCGGCGTCGCAGTCGGCACGGTCAAAAGCCGTGTGAGCCGCGCGCGGCGCGCCTTGCAGGCCATTCTCGAGGCCGGCGCCTATGACCGCGATGGCGGGGCGGCCGGCGACGCGATGCGGTCTATCCTGGCCGACGCCGAACGGCTCAGCACCGCGCGCTGACGGCCCGGGGGGGCCAGGTCATGAATGGGGATCCCTGGGCCTCTCTGGGCACCATACGCGTCCGGTTGATCGCCGCCATGGCGGCAGCCCTGCTGCCGGTTCTGGCTCTGGGGGCCATTCAGAGCGGCATGGCCTTCAACCACGAGGCTGAACGGGTCCGGGAAACCCTGGGGTCGGCGGCGCAGCGGAGCGCGGCCGACGCCCGGGCGCGGATGGAGTCCGCCGACATTCTGCTTGAGACCCTGGCGCCGGGTTCGGTGGGGTTCGCCTGTGCTCAGCGACTGGCCGAGATCACCGAACGTATCCCCGGCTATGACAATCTGATCCGCTTTGACCGCAACGGCCGGGTCGCCTGCGCGGCTGGAACCGTCCCTTCCGACCCCGCGCGGGCCGAACGCCCCTGGTTCAACCAGGTGCAGGCTGGCGGTGAAATGGTCATCACCCGCGATCCCGGCGCAGTCTATTCCGATAAGCCGGCCCTCATGGCCGTTGTCCCTGCCTACAATTCGGCCGGCGAGTTCGACGGCGCCCTGGCGGCGGTGATCGCCCTGGCCAGCCTGCAACCCAACTCCACCGTGGCGGCCCTGCCCCCCGGCTCCGAAGTGGCCCTGCTGGACGCCGCCGGCGAATATCTCAGCCTGACAGACCCAGACGCCTTCGCGCCGCCCCCGGTCGGCTGGCAGGCGCGCACCCACGCGCAAGGGTCCTATGTCTGGTATGGTCGCACTGACGGACAGCGCCGGGTCCATATCGCCGCCCCTCTGGTGGGCGAGAGCCTGTTCGTCATCCTGTCGGCGGACTCGCCGGGGCTCTTTTCCTGGGCGCGCCTCAACCCGCTGACCGGGCTCATCCTGCCGCTTCTGACCTTCGCCGTCGTGCTGGGGACAGTGTTCATCGCCGTGGACCGGGTGGTTGTGCGCTGGCTTATCTATCTGCAGCGGATCGCCGCCCTCTATGGCCGGGGCCGCCTGACGGTCAGACCGGCCCAGGCTGGCGACATGCCGCTGGAAATCCGCGACCTGGCCGAGGCCATGGAGACTATGGCCGACGCCATCGTCGGCCGCGACGCCTCGCTCCGCGACTCCCTCGCCCAGAAGGACGCCCTGATGCGGGAGATCCATCACCGGGTGAAGAACAATCTGCAGGTCATCTCCAGCCTGCTCAGCATGCAGCAGCGGGCCCTGACCGACCCGGGCGCCCGGGCCGCCATGTCCGACACCCGCCAGCGGATTTCAGCCCTGGCCCTCGTCTATCGCGCCCTGTACCAGGGCCCCGATCTCAAGCGCGTGGACCTGCGCCCCTTCCTCGAGGAACTCACCGCCCAGCTGGTTGCCGGCGAATCCATGCACGGGCCAGCGGTGCGGACGGAGCTGCACGCCGATACCTTGATGATCGATCCTGACCGCCTGGCCCCTCTGGCCCTGTTTGCGGTGGAAGCGATCACCAACGCCCAGAAGCACGCCTTCGCCGGTCGCGGCGGCACGTTGAGCGTCGACTTCCGGGTCGGCGGCGACGAGGCCGTTCTGGAGATCGCCGACGACGGCGACGCCAGCGATCAGGCCCTGGCGGGAACCGGTGTGGGCCGCACCCTGATGACCGCCTTCGCCCGCCAGCTGCGCGGTCGCTCGGAGCTGGTCCGCAACGCCGCAGGGGGCGTCACCGTTCGTCTGGCCTTCCCGACACCCCACCCCGCGATGTCCGCGCCCTCGGAAGGGAACCAGCAGGTCGCCTGACCGTTAAGCTTGGCGACGCCGCCTTCCCTTCCAAAACGGAGACCCAAAAATGCGTAAGCTCTTCCTTCTGGCCGCCCTGACCGCCAGCCTCGGCATGACCGCCTGCAACACCATTTCCGGCGCTGGCCAGGACGTGGGCGCGGCCGGCGACGCCGTCACGCGCACCGCTGAAGACGCCAAGAACTAAGACCGACAGCCGACCGGCCGCTCGGCTGGTCTCTGACGATCGAGCCCCGCTCCGGCCCCGCCGCGGCGGGGTTTTTCGTGGCTGGAGTTGAGGGGGGAGTTGAGGGGTGTCAGGCCGCCGCCCGGTCGGCGGCGCGCAGGACGTAAAGGCCCGGCGTATCATCCACGGCGCTCAAAGGCTCATCGCCGGCCACCGGATCCTCGTCGGCGGCGAACAGCACCCGGCCGCCCGGGTTCAGGGCGGCGGCGAGGTTCTCCACCACCTGGCGCTGGGCGGGCTCGATCATCGAGGAGATAACATTGCGGCAGAAGATCAGGTCGAAGCCCCTGACCCTGGACATGTCGCCGATCAGGTTCAATCGCCGCCAGCGGATCGACTGGCGGATCTGGGGGGAGATCAGCCACATCTCGTCCACCTTGTCGAAGTGCCGGACTAGGCTGCGGATCGGCAGCCCCCTCTGGACCTCAAACTGGGTGTAGAGTCCGCTCTGGGCCTTCTCCAGGGCCCGTTCAGACAGGTCGGAACCGAACAGTTCGAACCGGGCGTCGGGCCATTGGCCCGCCATGTCGTCGACCAGCATGGCCAGGGAGTGGATTTCCTGCCCCGTCCCGCAGGCCGCGCTCCAGATGCGGATCGGCTGATCCTTGCGCCGCGCGACCAGTTCCGGCGCCAGCACATCGCGGAAGTGGTCGAAGGCGGCCTTGTCGCGGAAGAAGCTTGTGTCCCCGGCCGCCATGGCCTCGACGATCGCCCAGATCAGGCGGTCCTCCCGCCTTGCCCGCAGGCCCGCCATCAGCTCGGCGATGCTGTCGAAACCCTCGCGCCGGGCCACCGGACCCAGGCGGGTCTCCAGCAGATAGTCCTTGGCCGGATCGACCTTCTGGCCGGACCGGGCCGCGCAGAGTTGGGCGACAAGCTCGCGGTCTTCCGCCTTCATGCCAGCCCAGCCTGGGCAAACTTTGCCGCCACGATCTCACTGTCGAAGGGTTTCATGATGTACTCGTCCGCGCCGCTTTCGAGAGCCTCGCGGATGGCGCTGACCTCGTTTTCGACCGTGCAGAAGATCACCTTTGGCGCCTTGCCGCCGGGCTCCATCCGCAGGCCGCGCAGGAATTCCAGCCCGTTCATCACCGGCATGTTCCAGTCGAGCAGCACCACCTCCGGCATGGTGGTGCGACACCAGGCCAGGGCTTCAGCCCCGTCGGCCGCCTCGGCCACATCGAAGCCGAGGTCCTCCAGGATCCTGCGGGCGACCTTTCGGATCACCCGGCTGTCATCGACGATGAGGCAAGTCCTCAACCGAACACTCCCAACCTGAGGCCCTCTGTTGTCGGGCCTGCTGGTTAAGGAGCCGTTTGATTTTGCCAGATGGGCGGCGGGTAAGCCCCGATTTGGGCTCAGCCGGCTGGGATCGTCACGGCCAAGGTCACCTTTTCCTCGCCCGCCTCAGCGAAAATCTTGCCGCCGGCGTCGCTCACGAAGAGGTGGACATAATAGGCCTGGACCCAGTGGCCGTGCAGCGCGCCCGCGGGCAGGTCTTCTCCACGCAGGCCGGCGGCGACTTCGGGGCGCAGCCGAGCCTTGGGGCCCGTGGCCTCGACGGCGATCACCGTGGTGTCCCCGTCTCGGGCGGCCCGCAGCCTCGCCACCCCGCCCAGGGGCAGGGCCGCGCCGGCCATCTGGGCGACATTCAGAACGGCGCGAGCGGCGGCCTTGTCCAGGCGATCGGCCTCCACCGCCCAGGCCAGCTCGGCCCGCTGATGGCTGAACACCCCCTGGGCGAGCCGCTCCAGTTCCCGGGGGTCGAACACCTCCGCCGAGGCCGAGGCGCCGAAGGCGACCCGGGTGAAGGACAGCATCTCCGCCAGCTTCCGTCCGGAGGCGGCGATGAGGCCCATGGCGTCCTCGCGCATGTCCTGGGCGTCGGGATCCTCCAGCAGATCAAGGCCTGAGACGATGGCGCTGACCGGGCTGATGAAGTCATGGCACATTCGCGCGGCCAGGAAGGCGGCGATCTGCGCTGCGCCGACAGGATCGGCCTCAGGTTGGGGCGATGGAGAGAGGGGCGCGGTGTCGGTCATCGCCGCAAGATTGGCGTGATTGGCCGGCCGTGAACAGGGGCTCTAGATAGCCTTTTCGAAGACCCAGGGGTCCTGCGGCGGCGCCAGGCGGGCGGGCGCAAACGCCGCGATGGTCGGCTCGACGGCCGCCTGGCTGCGGCCCTCGGCCGGCTGGGCGAGAGAGACGGCCAGATAGCCGGCGAAGCCGACAAAGAACGCGAAAACGCCCAGCCAGGTGAGGGCTGCGACGGGATCGACGAGGTGGCGCGGCTGCGGTTCCATGAGAGTTGAACCCACGTGGGGGTCGTTGGTTGCAGGCCGAGGCTTGCGCGCGGCTTATTGCGAACTGTTCGCATTGCAGCAGGGCGCGACCCATTATAAGAATGACTCGCAAGTCGGCCGGGTCCCCTCTCCGCTGACCTGCGATCAGCATGGCGTTCCTCCCCGCCAGGCCCTGGCTCCGTCCGGCCCCCGCCGGGCGGAGCCGCTCTTTTCCTCCGCCCACCCCAAACATCGCTCGCCCACTGGGCTGTATGCCGGCGCGGTTTGGGTCCATAACCGCAGCAGACAAAACCAATGCCGCAGATCATAGGAGGCGCGCCATGGCCCTGGACACCGGAGTGGCTCAGAAGACCTTTCGCTGGGAAGATCCTCTGGATCTGGCCGCCCGGCTCTCCGAGGACGAACGGATGGTCTGGGAGGCCGCGCGGGCCTATTGCCGCGACAAGCTGCTGCCGCGGGTGGTCTCGGCCTATGCTGAGGAGCGCTTCGACCGCGAGATCATGACGGAGATGGGCGCGCTGGGCTTCCTCGGCCCCACCATTCCCGAAGAATTCGGCGGCGCCGGCGTCAATCACGTGGCCTATGGTCTGATCGCCCGCGAAGTCGAAGCGATCGATTCCGGCTACCGCTCGGCCATGAGCGTGCAGTCCTCTCTGGTCATGTACCCGATCTATGCCTTCGGTTCCGAAGCCCAGAAGCAGAAGTATCTGCCCGGCATGGCCAAGGGCGACATCATCGGCTGCTTTGGTCTGACCGAGGCCGATGGCGGCTCTGACCCCGCCTCCATGCGTACGGTGGCCAAGAAGGTCGACGGCGGCTTCGTGCTGAACGGCGCCAAGATGTGGATCACCAACAGCCCGATCAGCGATGTGGCCCTGGTCTGGGCCAAGCTCGATGGGGTGATCCGCGGCTTCCTGGTGGACCGCGGCTCCGAGGGCCTGACCACGCCGAAGATCAACAACAAGCTGTCCCTGCGGGCCTCGGTGACCGGCGAGATCGCGCTCTCTGACGTCTTTGTGCCCGAGGACCAGATGCTGCCTGGCGTGACCGGCCTGCGCGGGCCCTTCTCCTGCCTGAACAAGGCCCGCTACGGGATCGCCTGGGGCGCCATGGGCGCGGCGGAATTCTGCCTGCACGCCAGCCGCGACTATGTGGCCAGCCGCCAGGTGTTCGGAAAGCCCCTGGCCGCCCGCCAGCTGGTGCAGAAGAAGCTGGCCGACATGCAGACCGAGATCGCGCTCGGCTTCGAAGGGGCGCTCGCCCTGGGCCGGCTGATTGATGAAGGCGCCTGGGTGCCGGAAGCCATCAGCCTGATGAAGCGCAACAACTGCGGCAAGGCCTTGGCCATCGCCCGCGAGGCCCGCGACATCCACGGCGGCAACGGCATCAGCGGCGAGTATCATGTGATGCGCCATGCCGCGAACCTGGAGACGGTCAACACCTATGAAGGCGCCCACGACGTCCACGCCCTTATCCTGGGCCGCGCCATCACGGGCGAAAACGCCTTCTAGGGTCCTGACGACGGCGCCAATGGCGGTCCGGGGCGTTGTTCAGGCCACGCCCCGGGAGCCTTCATGCCTGACAGTCCACGCACCCTAGATGACGTCGTTCTCTGCGTCTGCGAAACCGCCGCGGCCGCCGACGGCAAGGTCAGCCTGGAAGAGATCCGCGACGCCATCGGCGGCCGGGCCTATGGGCCTTTGCTGTTCATGGCCGGCGTGATCACCATGACTCCGGTCAGCGCCGTGCCCGGCGTCCCGTCCATCCTGGCCCTGACCGTCATTCTGATCGCCGGCCAGATGCTGGTGGGGAGCGATCAGGTCTGGCTGCCGCGCTGGTTACTCAGACTGAAGGTCAAGGCCGCCAGCCTGGAGAAAGGCGCGCAGCGCGTGCGGCGCCCGGCGCAGGCGCTCGATCGCCTGATACGACCCCGGCTCCTGAGCATGACGCAAGGTGCTGGTCGAAAGGGTGTGGCGGTGATCTGCATCCTTGTCGGGCTGATGACCCCGCCCCTGGAGCTCATCCCGTTCTCGACAGCCATACCGGCCGCCACGATCACGGTCTTTGGATTGGGCCTGACGGCCCGGGACGGGGCGGTTGTGTTGGTCGCCCTCAGCGTCGGCGTCGCCGCGATCGGCCTGGTCGGCTGGGCGGTGCTGGGCTGAGGCGTTGGCCAGACAGCAAAAAGCCGCCGGACGGGATGCGTGCGGCGGCTTTGAGATGATATGGGTGCGGGGACAGGATTTGAACCTGTGACCTTCAGGTTATGAGCCTGACGAGCTACCGGGCTGCTCCACCCCGCGGCAGATGGTTTGGCGCGTGGATGTGCGCCTTATGTGCTGGCAAGGGAGTGATCTGATGAA
>CAMTVS010000064.1:0-12987 GCA_947085235.1 uncultured Aquabacterium sp.
CCGCCTGCCCATCATCGAACAGGGGCAGCTGACCGGGGCGGTGCTCACCTGCCAGGATCCGATCTCCATCCAGCGGGTGGACCGCCACCTGCGCACCCGCACCAAGGCGCCCGCGACCCCTCGACGCCATGCGCTCGAGCAGTTGCTGGGCCGCAGCCCGGCCATCGATCAGTTGCGGCGCATGGCCGCGAACGCGGCGCGCAGTGCGGCCACCGTGTTGTTGATTGGCGAAAGCGGCACGGGCAAGGAGCTGGTGGCGCAGGGCATCCACGCGGCCAGCGATCGCCGCGACATGCCGTTTGTGGCCCTGAACTGCGCGGCCCTGACGGAAACCCTGCTGGAAAGCGAGCTCTTCGGCTACGAAGAGGGCGCCTTCACCGGGGCGCGCCGTGGCGGCAAGATCGGCCTGTTCGAGGCCGCGCACCGGGGCACCTTGTTCCTTGATGAGGTGGGCGAGATGCCCTTGTCGCTGCAGGCCCGCCTGCTGCGCGTGCTGCAAGAGCGCGAGGTGCTGCGCGTGGGGGCCACCGAGCCCACCCCCGTCAATGTGCGCGTGATCGCGGCCACGCACCGCGATCTGCGCGATCAGGTGGCGCAGGGCTTGTTCCGCCTGGACCTGTTTTACCGACTCAACATCTTGCGTCTGGACGTCCCGTCGCTCAGGCAGCGGCGCGACGACGTGCCCTTGCTGGCCGAGGCTTTGCATGCCAGGCTGTGTCACCGCCTCGGCAGCGACCCCGCCCGCACACGTCCCTGGGTGCAGGCCCTGGTGCAGGCGGCAGGTACTTACGATTGGCCTGGCAATGTGCGCGAGCTGGAGAACCTGCTCGAGCGCCTGCTGGCCTATGCGGGCGATGAGCCGGGTGAGGCGCCTCGGGTGCAGTCGTTGCCTGAGCGCTTGCGCCTGATCGCGCCAGAGTTGTTTGAGGCCAAAACCCATTCGGCCCTGTCGTCCGATCAGGCTCATCGGCCCGTGCAGGACGTGGCCCGGTCCACCGTGGACACCGACTGGCGCCGCCAACAAGCCTTACACGAATCCGAGCACCTCCAGCAGGTTCTGGCGGCTTGTGGTGGCGACCGTCAGCGGGCAGCCGACGCACTGGGCATCAGCCGCACCACGCTGTGGCGCAAGCTCAAGGCCGTCGCGCGGCCGTGATGGCTCAAAACGGCCCGGGCAAGATCTTCAGGCCCAACAGAATCACCGAGGTCACCGCATTGAACGTCACGCCCAGCACCGCCTGCACGTACAGCACTGCGGACAAGGCCTGAGCTTGCAGGCCATGCTCCAGCAGCACGCCTACCAAAAAACTCAGCACGGTCAGCACGGCCCAGCGCTTCAGGTACACCGGCAGCCAGCGCGCCTGAAGCTGGTTATGTCGCCAGGCGGCGGCGCGCTCGAACAGGGTGGGGCGGTTCACGTCCTCAAACAGCCAGCCGAAAAACCAGTACCGGTACAGCAACTCCCGCAGGCGCAGCGTATCGACTGGGGTGTGGGCGGCAGCAGAGGGTGCAGACATGGCGGTCTCCCGAATCACCATCTGATCTTGCCAAGACCCGCTGCGCCTGCATACACGGAACATCGGCATTTGCGTGTCGTTTCACCGCGCCTAGCGCCCCATGCTGGGGCATGCGCCGATGACGCCGCCCTGGCTTTACACTGCGCGCGAGTTGTCCCTCGCAAACCTGCATGCCCGCCACCACGCCCAAGGTGCTGTCGTTCATCCCCCCGATGACGCAGCTCAACACCCCGTACCCCTCCACCGCTTACCTCACGGGGTTCTTGCGGTCACGGGGCGTGGCGGCCGTGCAGGAAGACCTGGCGCTGCAGCTTGTGCTGCGCCTGTTGAGCGCTGAAGGCCTGCAGGCCATGCATGAGGTGGTACGGTCCCAGGCGGCCTCGACCCACACGCCGCCCGTGCTCAGCTTCATGGGGCAGTTTGCGACCTACCAGGCCACCATCGGGCCCGCCATCGCTTTTTTGCAAGGTCGCGACCCGACGCTGGCCCACCGCATCAACACCCGCCGTTACCTGCCCGAGGGCCCCAGATTCGCGTCGTTGGATGTGTATGTGGACGACGAGGGGGGGGACCCGCTGTCCTGGGCATTCGGCGCGCTGGGGCTCCAAGACCGCGCCCGACACCTGGCCACGCTCTACTTGAACGACCTGGCCGATGTGCTGCGCGATGCCATCGACGAGCGATTCGAGTTTGTGCGCTATGCCGAGTCGCTGGCGATCAGTCAGCCCACCTTCGAACCTTTGGCCCAAGCCCTGGCCGCGCCACCCAACCTGGTCGACGCTACCTTGACCGAGCTGACGCTGGCTGCCATGGCGCGTCACCAGCCCGACCTGGTCATCTTGTCGGTGCCCTTCCCGGGGGCGGTGTATGCCGCCTTCCGCATCGCGCAGACCATCCGCCAGCACCACCCGCAGGTGCGCATTGCGCTGGGCGGCGGCTACGTCAACACCGAGCTGCGTGAGCTGAGCGAGCCACGTGTGTTCGACCACGTAGATTTCGTGTGCCTGGATTCCGGCGAGCGCCCGCTGTTGGCTTTGCTGGAGCACCTGAAGGGCCAACGCTCGCGCGAGCGCCTGGTGCGCACCTTCGTGCGCGATGAGGCCGGGCAGGTGCGTTATCTGAACTGGCCTGAGCCTGATGTGCCTTTTGCCGACTGGGGCACCCCCACCTGGGATGGCCTGCCGCTGAACCAGTACCTGTCGCTGCTGGACATGCTCAACCCCATGAACCGGCTCTGGTCAGATGGGCGCTGGAACAAGCTGACCGTGGCGCATGGCTGTTACTGGAAGAAGTGCAGCTTCTGCGACGTCAGCCTGGATTACATCTCGCGCTACGAGACGGCCACGGCCGAGGTGCTGGTGGACCGCATCCAGGCCATCATCGCCGAGACGGGGCAGACCGGCTTCCACTTCGTGGACGAGGCAGCACCGCCCAAGATGCTGCGCGCCCTGGCCGAAGAGCTCATCCGCCGCCAGGTGGGCATCTCGTGGTGGGGCAATGTGCGGTTCGAGAAATCCTTCACGCCCGAGCTGTGCGAGTTGCTGGCCGAAAGCGGCTGCATCGCCATCTCAGGGGGGCTCGAAGTGGCCTCGGATCGGCTGCTGCAGTTGATGAAGAAGGGCGTGTCGGTGCAGCAGGTGGCCAAGGTCACGCGGGCCTTTGCCGATGCGGGCATCCTCGTGCACGCCTACCTGATGTACGGCTTTCCCACGCAGACCGAGCAAGACACGGTGGATGCGCTGGAGTATGTGCGCCAGCTGTTCGCCAACGGCTGCATCCATTCCGGCTTCTTCCACCGCTTCGCCTGCACCGTGCATTCGCCCGTGGGCAAAGACCCAGCCGCCTATGGCGTGCAGCTCATCGAGTTGCCGCCTGTGAGCTTTGCCAAAAACGACATCGGCTTCATCGACCCCACCGGGGTCGACCACGACCGCCTGGGTCGCGGCCTGAAGAAGGCCATTTACAACTACATGCACGGCATCGGCCTGGATCAGGACGTGCGCAGCTGGTTTCCCATCAAGGTGCCGCGCCCCAGCGTGCGGCGCGATGTCATCGAGCGTGCCCTGGCTCAGGCCTGAGCAAAAAAGGCCGCTTCGATGTCCGCCGGCAGCGGCTGCCCGGTCAGCCACGCCCGCTCCAGCACATGCCAGTAGTGCCGGTAGCTGGCCCGGTCGTGCAGCACCCCCTCGTGCGAGATGGGCGCCCAGTGCGCCGCCTGGGCCGCCACCAGGATCTCCACCGCGTCATCGACGTCGGCCGTCACCGGAGCAAAGGCCTCGATGATGACGGGGATCTGGTCGGGGTGGATGCTCCACATGCGGGTGTAGCCCAGCTCGTTGGCTGCACGCTCAGCCGCCTTGGCCAGCCCACGGCGGTCTTTGAACTCCGTGACCACACAGTGCGACGGCGTGATGCCGGCAGCATGGCAGGCGGCTGAAATCTCCAGCTTGGCCCGCAGCACCAAGGGGTGGCTGAACTGACCGATCACGCTCATGGCGCTGGCCGGGATCGCGCCCCGGTGTTCCGACACAAAATCCATCAGGCCGAACGACAGCGACTCGATGCCGGGCAGGGCGGCGATCTCATGCACCTGCTGCAGTGCGCGGTGGGATTCGATCAGGCCATGCACGGGAATGACCCGCTCCACCCCATGGTGCACGCGCGCTTCACGGATCAAGGACACCGCGCGACTGGCCGCCTCGGCATCTGCCAGTTTGGGCACCATCAGGTAGGCCAACTTTGTGCCAGCCTGTCGCACCAAGGTGTCGATCTCGCGTTCAAAAAAACGGTGCTTGGGGTCATGTACCCGCACGCCCACCCGCCCGCACGCATTGGCTGGGCTGTTCAGCAGCTCACAAATCAGCGCCAGCTGTTCATCTTCCCCGCCCACGGGGGCGCCGTCTTCCAGGTCCAGCGTCACATCAAACACCGCGTGGCCGGCCGCTTCGGCCATCTCGGCCTGCAGCGTCAAGCTCTTGCGCATGCGGGCTTCCACGCCAGCGTAGTGGTCGCACACGGGCAGGGCGGCCTGGTGATGCTCGGCGCCAAAGAGCGCCTGGCGGGGGTGGATCGAAGTCAGCGAGGACATGGTCACACTCGTGCAGAAATTGATGTTTCAGTCAGTATGCCAGCCTGGTCTTGGCGTGGATTTGTTCAAGTTCAAAGCTTATCGGTCGATGACCCTAGCGTGGTGGCCCCCACGCCGCCATCGTTTTCAGGATGAACACCATGCGATTGAATGAACTGTCTCTCAGAACCCGGCTGGGCTTAGGCTTTGGCGCCGTGTTGCTGCTCACGGCGTTGATCGCCCTGGGCGGGTGGTTGCAGTTGAACCAAAGCAGGGATGCCATCGAGGCCATGACACAGGCCAACGCCCGCGCCCAGGACACCCGCCACTGGCAAGGGCTGACCAGCGTGAACGTGGCGCGCACGCTGGCGATTGCCAAGTCCGGCAACAACGAAGCGGTCAAAAGCCACTTTGAGCCCTTGATGAAGGAAACGTCGGCCGAGATCTCGACCATCCAGAAGCGTCTGGAGGAAACGACGACAGACGAGGGCAAGGCCTTGTTTGCCGACGTGGCGGCCAAGCGCAAGTCCTACATTGATTCGCGCAATGCCATCTTCAATCTGTTGGACATCGAAGACCCAGGCGCCATGGAGGCCCTGGACAGCGTGCTCATGCCGGCGGCCCAGCAGTACCTCGCGGCCATCAATGCGTACGAGCAACGGCAGCAGCAAATCGCAGCCGACCTGGCAGAAAGCAGCGATCGCCGCGCGGCCCAAGCCCAATGGCTGTTACTCGGCTTGACCCTGGTCTGTCTGGGGGTGGGTGCGGTGGTGGCCTACATGATGGCCCGCTCGGTGGTCAAGCCACTGATCGAGGTCACCCGCGTCACTCGCGAGATCGCCGCCGGTGATCTGACCCACCATGTGCAGGTGCGTGGCAACGATGAGGTCGCCGAGACCCTGAAAGCCCTGGTCGAGATGCAGCAATCGCTGCAGCAGGTCGTGGGCGATGTGCGTGCCGCCACCGACTCCATCACCATCGCCAGCTCCGAGGTGGCCGCTGGCAGCCAGGATCTGTCTGGCCGTACCGAACAAGCGGCCTCCAACCTGCAGGAAACTGCATCGTCGATGGAGCAGATTTCCGGCACCATCCAGCACTCGTCGGATGCCGCCCGGACGGCCAACCAGCTCGCCTCCAGTGCCGCCACCGCGGCCTCCCAAGGCGGAGAAGTCGTCTCTCGTGTGGTGTCCACCATGGACGCCATTGCGCAAGGCTCTCGCCGCATCGCCGACATCATCGGTGTGATTGATGGCATCGCCTTCCAGACCAATATCCTGGCCCTGAATGCGGCGGTCGAAGCCGCGCGGGCCGGTGAACAGGGCCGGGGCTTTGCCGTGGTGGCCAGCGAGGTGCGCGCTTTGGCGCACCGTGTGGCCGAGGCCGCCAAAGAAATCAAGACGCTGATCGGCGCCTCGGTGGAGCAGGTGGATGTCGGCTCCAGCCTGGTGCAAGAGGCCGGCGCCTCCATGGCCCACATCGTGGATGCCGTGCAGCGCGTCTCGGACGTGATCGGCGAGATCAGTGCGGCCGCCACCGAGCAGTCCGATGGCATCGCGCAGGTCAATATGGCCGTCACCCACCTTGATCAGATGACGCAGCAGAATGCCGCGTTGGTCGAGCAATCCGCCGCAGCGGCCGAAAGTTTGAAGGATCAGGCCACACGACTGTCGCAGGTGGTGTCGGTCTTCAAGCTACCGGCCTGAGCCTCTCTCATCCAGGGCCATCTCGGCCAAGCCATGAAAAAAGCCGACCCGCAAGGGTCGGCTTTTCTGTGTGGCGCTGGCCAGAACGGGCGACCGAAGTCGCCCGACGTCATCACAGCAGGTGCTTGACGCCGTCCTTTTCGCCTTCCAGCTCGGCCAGGGTCTTGTTGATGCACTCTTGCGAGAACGCATCGATTTCCAGGCCTTCGACGATCTTGTACTCGCCGCCTTCGCAGGTGACGGGGTAGCCAAACATGACTTCCTTGGGGATGCCGTATTCGCCGTTGGACGGGATACCCATGGTGACCCACTTGCCATTGGTGCCCAGGGCCCAGTCGCGCATGTGATCGATGGCGGCGTTGGCAGCCGAAGCAGCCGACGACAGACCGCGAGCGGCGATGATGGCAGCGCCACGCTTGCCCACGGTGGGCAGGAACACATTGGCGTTCCAGTCGTGGTCGTTGATGGTGTCCTTGACCGACTTGCCGTTCACGGTGGCGAAGCGGTAGTCAGCGTACATGGTGGGCGAGTGGTTGCCCCACACGGCCAGCTTCTCGATGTCGCCCACGGCGCAGCCGATCTTGGCGGCGATCTGCGAAGCAGCGCGGTTGTGATCCAGGCGCAGCATGGCGGTGAAGTTCTTGGCGGGCAGATCCGGCGCCGACTTCATGGCGATGTAGGCGTTGGTGTTGGCGGGGTTGCCGACCACCAGCACGCGCACGTTGCGCGAGGCCACGGCGTTCAGGGCCTTGCCCTGGGCGGTGAAGATCTGGGCGTTGGCGGCCAGCAGGTCGGCGCGCTCCATGCCGGGGCCGCGAGGACGGGCACCCACCAGCAGGGCGTAGTCGGTGTCCTTGAAGGCGGTCATCGGGTCGCTGTGGGCTTCAATGCCGGCCAGCAGAGGGAAGGCGCAGTCTTCCAACTCCATGATCACGCCCTTCAGCGCGTTCTGGGCCTTCTCGTCGGGGATCTCCAGCAGTTGCAGGATCACGGGCTGGTCCTTGCCCAGCATTTCGCCAGAAGCGATGCGGAACAGGAGGGCGTAACCGATTTGGCCAGCGGCGCCAGTGACGGCGACGCGAACGGGTGCTTTGCTCATATGCAACTCCGAAAGGGGGTGGTGGGCAGGTTGGTGAAAACCCATAAGTGTACTGTCGCGCGGCAGTCTACGGCCACGTGCGCCGATCGTCAATTCTCTTATGTCTTATATAAGACATCTATCAGCAAACCCGTGGACTTTGCCGCGTGAATGTGGTGCAATCACGCCGGCGTTCAGCGACACCCCTGCTGATCGCGTCTGGTTTCACGGCCTACCCGGCCCGCGTCCTCACCCCCACGTGTTGTCCACCATGCCCTCATCCAATCCCGTAGACGTGCTGCCGCCAGGCGCCGGGGCGGGTGGGTTGTCGCCTGTGGCCGGTGCGGGTGAGTCCTCGGCGCCTTCGTTCAGCCCCTTGTATCAGCAGATCAAGGTTCTGATCTTGCGCAGCCTGCAGGCAGGGGAATGGCGCCCTGGTGAGGCCATCCCGAGCGAGCTCGAACTGGCCGCCCGCTTCAAGGTCAGCCAGGGCACGGTGCGCAAAGCCGTCGATGAGCTGGCCGCTGAAAACCTGCTGGTGCGTCGGCAGGGCAAGGGCACCTTCGTGGCCACACACCACGAAGAGCACGTTCAATACCGCTTCTTGCGTCTGGCGCCCGATCAGGCTGACGCCCTGGGCGGCAACACCCACCGAACCTTCCTGGATTGCCGCCGCTTGCGCGCCCCCGCCGATGTGGCTCGTGCCCTGCGCATGAAGCAAGGCGAGATGGTGGTCGAGGTGCGTCGCGTCCTGCATTTTTCAGGGCAACCCGTGGTGCTGGACGACATCTGGCTGCCTGGTCACCTGTTCAAGGGCCTGACCGCCGATCGGCTCAGCGAATACCGGGGGCCGATGTACGCCCTCTTCGAGTCCGAGTTTGGCGTCCGCATGATTCGCGCCGAGGAAAAACTCCGTGCCGTGCTGGCTGACGCCGAAGTGGCGTCGATTCTGGATGTGGCGGTCGGCAGCCCCCTGCTCAGCGTCGAGCGCCTGGCCTATACCTACGGCGATCAGCCGGTCGAACTGCGACGTGGTTTGTATCGAACCGACCGCCACCACTACCGCAACGAACTGAGCTGAACGCCGAAAAAACTTCGACTGGATCACGAATGTCCCGCTCTGATGTGGTTTGTCACATGGATGAAGCAAAGCAGAGCAGGCGCCTCGGGCAGGGGATTGCCCTAAAATCCCGCATTCTCTTGACAGAACTTAACGACGCTCGGCAGGAGCCCCCACAACATGGCTGACAACGCGAAAACCCCACGCCCCGTCTACCGGAACATCCACGTCACGGACATCGTCTCGTACCGCCTGCCTCCGGCCGGCATCGTGTCGATCCTGCACCGCATCAGCGGCGCCGTGCTGTTCCTGCTGATGCCCTTCATCATCTGGATGTTCGACACCTCGGTCTCGTCCGATATCTCGTTCGACACCTTCACCAGCGTGTTCACTGTGGGTTGCATGGACGGCGCCATTCCGGGCTGGTTCTTCAAGCTGGTCGCCCTGGGTCTGATCTGGGCTTACCTGCACCACTTCATCGCCGGTGTGCGCCACCTCATCATGGACGCCACCCATTCGGTCAGCAAGCAGCAAGGTCACTCTTCGGCCATCGTCACCCTCACGCTCAGCGTGGTGTTGACCGTGGCCCTGGGCGCCAAGCTCTTCGGTCTGTTCTGATTCTCACGATCCTTCCCCCGGAACCACAACCATGTCCCAAAACTACGGAACCAAGCGTGTCGTGACCGGCGCGCACTATGGTCTGCGCGACTGGCTGGCGCAGCGCATCACGGCCGTTCTGATGGCCCTGTACACCATCGTCCTGCTGGTGCAGGTGCTCCTGGCCCCCTCGTTGGATTACTACGGCTGGTCGGCCATCTTCGCGTCGCAGTGGATGAAGTTTCTGACCTTTGTCGTCATCGTGGCACTGCTCTACCACGCGTGGGTGGGCGTGCGTGACATCTGGATGGACTACATCAAGCCTGTGGGCATCCGCCTGACGCTGCAAGTGTTCACCATCGTGTGGCTGGTGGGTTGCGCCGGCTGGTCCATCCAAGTGTTGTGGAGACTGTAAAAAAATGACTGCCATCGCTACCTCCCTCCCCACCCGCAAGTTCGACGTCGTGATCGTCGGTGCCGGCGGCTCCGGCATGCGCGCCTCGCTGCAGCTCTCCCTGGCTGGCCTGAACGTGGCCGTGCTGTCCAAGGTGTTCCCCACCCGCTCGCACACCGTGGCGGCGCAGGGTGGCATCGGTGCCTCGCTGGGCAACATGTCGGAAGACAACTGGCACTATCACTTCTTTGACACCGTCAAAGGCTCCGACTGGCTCGGCGACCAGGACGCCATCGAGTTCATGTGCCGCGAGGCCCCGAAGGTCGTGTACGAACTCGAGCACTTCGGCATGCCCTTCGACCGCAACCCCGACGGCACCATCTACCAGCGTCCGTTCGGTGGTCATACCGCCAACTACGGCGAAAAGCCCGTGCAACGCGCTTGCGCGGCGGCTGACCGCACTGGCCACGCCTTGCTGCATACCCTGTACCAGCAAAACGTCAAGGCCCGCACCCAGTTCTTCGTGGAATGGATGGCCCTGGACATCATCCGCGACGCCGATGGCGACGTGGTGGGTGTGACCGCCCTCGAGATGGAAACCGGTGACGTGCACATCCTGCACGCCAAAACCGTGCTGTTCGCCACCGGTGGTGCTGGCCGCATCTACCAGGCCTCGACCAACGCCTTCATCAACACCGGCGATGGCCTGGGCATGGCGGCTCGCGCCGGCATCCCGCTGGAAGACATGGAGTTCTGGCAGTTCCACCCCACCGGCGTGGCCGGCGCGGGCGTGCTGCTGACCGAAGGCTGCCGCGGTGAAGGCGCCATCCTGCGCAACTCCAACGGCGAGCGTTTCATGGAGCGTTACGCGCCCACTCTGAAGGATCTGGCCCCGCGTGACTTCGTGTCCCGCTCGATGGACCAGGAGATCAAGGAAGGCCGTGGCTGCGGTCCCAACAAGGACTACGTCCTGCTGGACATGACCCACCTGGGCGCCGAGACCATCATGAAGCGTCTGCCTTCGGTGTTCGAGATCGGTCACAACTTCGCCAACGTCGACATCACCAAAGAGCCGATCCCCGTGGTGCCCACCATCCACTACCAGATGGGCGGCATCCCGACCAATGTCCACGGTCAGGTCGTGATCCCGAAGAACGGCAAGCACAACGAGATCGTCAACGGCCTCTACGCCGTGGGCGAGTGCTCGTGCGTGTCGGTGCACGGGGCCAACCGCCTGGGCACCAACTCCTTGCTGGACTTGCTGGTCTTCGGTCGTGCGGCCGGTAACCACATCGTCGACTTCAACCTCAAGACCAAGAGCCACAAGCCGCTGCCCAAGGACGCTGCCGACTACACCCTGTCGCGCCTGGCCCGCCTGGATTCGGCCAAGAACGGCGAGTACGCGCAAGACGTGGCCAACGACATCCGCTCGGCCATGCAAAAGCATGCTGGCGTGTTCCGCACCCAGGAGTCGATGAACGAGGGCGTCACCAAGATCGCTGCCCTGCGTGAGCGCACCAAGGCCATCGGCCTGAAGGATAACTCCAAGGTGTTCAACACCGCCCGCATCGAGGCACTGGAAGTGGACAACCTCATCGAGGCCGCTCAAGCCACGATGGTGTCGGCCGCCGCCCGTCCGGAAAGCCGCGGCGCCCACGCCCACAACGACTTCCCCAACCGCGATGACGCGAACTGGATGAAGCACACGATGTGGTACTCGGAAGGCAACCGCCTGGACTACAAGCCGGTGAACCTCACGCCCATGAGCGTCGAGTCCATCCCTCCGAAGGTCCGTACCTTCTGATCGAACGCGAAAAGCACAGGACATTCATCATGAGCCAAAAGCGCACTTTCCAAATCTACCGCTACGATCCGGACAAGGATGCTAAGCCCTACATGCAGACCATCGAGATCGAGCTCGATGGCAACGAACGCATGCTGCTGGACGCCCTGATCAAGCTCAAGGCGGTTGATCCGACCCTGTCGTTCCGTCGCTCGTGCCGCGAAGGCGTGTGCGGCTCGGACGCCATGAACATCAACGGCAAGAACGGCCTGGCCTGTCTGACCAACATGCGCACTCTGCCGCAGACGGTCGTGCTCAAGCCGTTGCCGGGTCTGCCCGTCGTTCGCGATCTGATCGTGGACATGACGCAGTTCTTCAAGCAGTACAACTCGATCAAGCCGTACCTCGTCAACGACAACACGCCACCCGACAAGGAGCGCCTGCAGTCGCCTGAAGAGCGTGAAGAGCTCGACGGTCTGTACGAGTGCATCCTGTGCGCCAGCTGCTCGACCAGCTGCCCCAGCTTCTGGTGGAACCCCGACAAGTTCGTGGGCCCCGCCGGTCTGCTGCAGGCCTACCGCTTCATCGCCGACAGCCGCGATCAAGCCACTGCTGAGCGTCTGGACAACCTCGAAGACCCGTACCGTCTGTTCCGTTGCCACACCATCATGAACTGCGTGGATGTGTGCCCGAAGGGCTTGAATCCCACGAAGGCCATTGGCACGATCAAGGAACTGATGGTCAAGCGTGCCGTCTGATCGGCCTGCCACCGTTTCCATGCCCACCATGAACAACGCCGCCCCAGCCGCCGAGCAGGCCCTCGACCCGGATCTGCTCCGGCGACTGCGGTGGCGTTGTCGCCGTGGCTTGCTCGAAAACGATCTGTTCATCGATCGTTTCTTCGAGCGCCACGAACCCCATCTGACGCAGCCCCTGGTACAGGGTTTGCTTCAGCTCATGGACCTGTCGGACAATGACCTGCTCGACCTCTTTCTGGCCCGTAAAGAGCCCGAGGGTGAGTTGGACAATCCCGACGTTCGTCAGGTCCTCTCCTTGATGAGGGTGGCCCAGACAGGATGAATGCTCGTTTTTTCAGCCGTGATGCACACCGTGCCGGGCTGAAAACACGAGTTTGTCTTCATAATGTCTGATCGGGATTAACCCTGGTTACCAAATTTTTCTTACAAGACAGACCACTAGGAGTGCTCATGACCCCGTCCGACGTGAAAGCCACCCTGTCGTTCTCCGACGGCAGCCCCAGCATGGACTTGCCCATTTACAAGGGCTCAGTTGGCCCGGATGTGATCGACATCCGCAAGCTGTACGCCCAGACTGGCAAGTTCACCTACGATCCCGGCTTCCTGTCGACTGCTTCGTGCAACTCGAAGATCACCTACATCGACGGTGACAAGGGCGAGCTGCTGTACCGCGGCTACCCCATCGAGCAACTGGCCACCCAGTGCGACTTCCTGGAAACCTGCTACCTGCTGCTGAACGGCGAACTGCCCAACCAGGCGCAGAAGGATGATTTCGTGGGTCGTGTGACCAAGCACACGATGGTCAACGAGCAGATGCAGTTCTTCCTGCGTGGCTTCCGTCGCGATGCTCACCCGATGGCCGTGCTGACGGGCTTGGTGGGCGGCATGTCGGCGTTCTACCACGACAGCACCGACATCAACAATCCTGAGCACCGCAAAATCGCGGCGATCCGCCTGATCGCCAAGATGCCCACGCTGGTGGCCATGGCGTACAAGTACTCGATCGGTCAGCCGTACATGTACCCCAGCA
>CAMTVS010000065.1:0-94194 GCA_947085235.1 uncultured Aquabacterium sp.
AGACGTGTGCTCTTCCGATCTCTGTCCACCATTAAAGAGCGACCAACAGCTGAGAGGGTCAATGTTCGAGTCGCTCGTGTCATACCCACATACAAGAGACGCACTTCTTCCTCCAGGCTCTCACCTTTATAGGGCATCGCCTGTAGACCAGCTATGAAGACATGGGAGAACTCGAGTCCTTTGGCACTGTGCAATGTCACCAGCCGCACAGCTGGCTTCCTCCAATCAAAGCGCTTAAATCCTTCAGTGCTCATTGACTGAACGGGAATCTCAGCATCACGCAACGCGGCTTCGATCGGAGCCATGGCATACCGCGTGCGACACAAAACAGCGACCTCGTCAGGCGCAACCCCGTCGATCAATAAGGAGGCAATGCGACCAGCAACGACCTCCGCTTCCTCTTGCGGTGTTTTCGCCCGCACCAATACCGGCACAGGCCCGTTACGCCCCGCAGAAGTCGGCATCACCGTGGCCGTGTCACCCTCCTCATTACCCGCTTGCAACAAGGCATCTGCGCAACGCACTGCCAACTGCAGAATCTCGCTGGTATTGCGGTAGTTCAGCTTCAACACCTGCGTGCGTCGACCTTGCGCCTCAATACCAACACTGGCAAAGGTGAAACGGCTACGCCGCCTCTTCTGGTAAATGGACTGTGCGTCGTCGTACATCACCAGCAGACTGCGTGTATGCGGATCTACCAAACGCGTACACAAACGCAGCCAATCTTCCTCAAAGTCGTGCGCCTCGTCCACCAGCAGAGCCAGATACTGCCCCGAAGGAACCAAACCCGTCTCCAACGCCCGGTCTACGGATTTAACCAACGCAGCGTAATACACGTCATCGCGGACCTTCGACGCTGGCGCACCGACTTGATAGCTGCGGACCATGTCTTCGCACCAAGCATGGAATGTACGCACCTGCACTCGCTCGTCAACCCCTCGCTGACGCAACAGCGCTTCAATACGTCCAGCCAGTGATCGGTTGTAGCAAAGAATCAGGATCGGCTTGCCAGGTTGAGCAGCCGCGGCCAACTGTTGAGCTCGGTAGATCAAGATCATGGTCTTGCCTGAGCCAGCTGGGCCATGAATGACGCGATGTCCCGTACCTAAAGTACGAGCAATTTGCTCCTGCTGAAGATCCATGACTTGCAGTAGATCTGGCAAGGATGCGCCATACGAATCGTCCTCGACGAGCAACGCGGATGACTGTTCCGCTTGCATTCGAACTTCCGGAAAGAGATGCCATCGAATGCGATCTCGCTGAGGCAAGGTCAACGTGCTTGGGTATGTGACCGTGAACATACCCCACAAGCGCTGCTGAAAGTCTCCGGGATCGACCGTGTCCTCTAGATCATCACGGAGCAATGTCTTGAACTCTGGAAACACCTCATGAAAGTCTTCGCCAGCGGCGCTTCGAGGGATCCCAGAAAAAACCACCCCCCAGCCATAAGGGAACAACAGTTTTCCCTTAAACGGCCCATCGGCGTGCACCAACTGTGGATCCGCGTGCATCAGGTTCACCAACTCCATGGTGTAGTCACGCACCTGCCGCAAGGGGCTCCCATCTGTGACACGGCCATGCGCAGTCTGCAGTTCGACCTGATCCCGATTGGCCGAAATCAGAGTCTGACGCTTCCAGTCCTTCACCTCCAATAAAAGGATTCCCCACCTTGGACTAAGAATGACGAAATCTGGCTGCCGAGCCTTTGGCCCGATAGGGATGTCATGCCAAACGATGTAGTCATCCTCCAGGCAGCGCTTCAGTTGATGAAGTACCCGTCGCTCTCCTGCATTGCATCGCTTATCGACTCGCGTCAGCCCCTGGGGAAAAATGGCCATCTATCAATCCACCCTCGATCTCATCCGGACACAATCTTCATGCAGTTGCACATGCTCACTGACTGGGCATGCAACTTAAAGCATCACGCCTGCAGCCGCAAGATGACACTCATCGGGCCACTTCCCTCGTGGCTTTCATACCGCACAGGACCGTGATAAACAAAAGGTGCAGACTTTCCATTGGACAGCTTGTGCTCCCGCACAAACAAATGAACCTGCCACCCATTGCGTTCATGATCGATGATGCTTTTGCCCCGGCTAGACGCTGGGGTCGTGGAATTTTGACTTTGCCAATGAAAGGTTCGATCGTCGATCCAGTAGTCTGCAAAGCGATGTTCTTTGGCCTTACCCTGTTTGTTGAGGGTCACCAACAGAATGTGTGACTTTTGCTCGGGCAAAACCACGTGGCCCACGTTCCAAGTGCCGGGGTTGAACTCGGTTCCAAACAAAGCAGGAATGTCTTCACGGGCTATCGGCTGGCCAACGGCCAACTCCAACGGGTCAATGATTTCTCTGAAGCGAGCCAAGGTTCGCATGTCATCGGTGGCCACCATGTCTTCATAGTCTGGATTGTTCGCTCTCAGAACGTAACCACCCTGAGGGCTTTTGAGGACCACACGTAACAGGTACTGGTTGTCACCGGATTCATCCTGCCGCTCAATGGCCATGACGGAGCCTGTGATGGAGCCGGCATTGGTGGACGACACACGCTCCAGCAACAGGTAGTCACCATCACGGATGGGGTTCTTGCCACCGTTCATTGAGTTGCCCGATGCACGAGCAATGAAGTGCCGTTGAGGGTCTAGGCGCCCATGGCCATCTCCGAGCAAGCGGTACTCCTCCGCATCAGCTCGCCCAGTCTTGAAGTGCCCACAAGCGATCCTGATGTTGGGGAAGTAAGGAAGCTCTGTACCCGTGCGGACCGGGCGGACGAACGGCAGCACCTTGGCAGCTGGAACTGTCGTTTGCCGCGATTCATAAGCGGCGAGGCGATAGTCGATGAGCTCCTGAACAAGGTCGCTCCAACATGCCAAGTGATCCGACGAAACATTGACAGTCGATTGAAAGCGGCCCTCCTTTAAGTCGAACAAGGCCGCACTAGCCGTGTTCTCGCCAATCCAGGCCTTTACCGGATTGATGCGCCAATAGCGAACCCATTCGCTGCCATGGCCATCAGCGCTCGGCGGGAAATGCGGCGGAAGGTCACGAAGGAGTGGACGCCGCCGCATCAGAACCTCCCATGACCGGGCTGCCAAGACGGGCAAAGCCGGAGGATGCTGCCAACCATCCAACTCTTGAAAGGCTTCAAGCAAGACCATTTTGTAGCTCTTTGCCATTGATGTGACCTCAAACTCAGCCAGCACCTTTTCTAGAGCGTCCACAACCAAAATCTCTCGCTCATCCAACTCACTCATGGCTCTCAGCATGCCAAACCAACCGCCAAAAGCCCTGCGAACTTCGGTGATGGACATACCTGCTCGATAAGCCTCGCTGAGGGTTGGGCGCCGGCCAAGCGACTGCTTGAGCGCCTCGTACTCCTGCTGCAGACCAGGGCTTTCCAGCGACTTGAGAAAGTCGATCAGTTGCAGATCAAAGTTAACGAAACAGCCTTCGGGCAAGCTGAGCTTGCGTGATTCAACATCTCGGGCAAATTGGCCCAATTGCGAGAACGTGTGCCCAACCTCGAACAAGGCTTGCGGCTTATGCAGGAAGCTCTTGTGGTTCCCAATGAAATCCAACACCACCAGTTTGTCTTTGCCCTCGGCACGACGCAGGCCTCGGCCGAGTTGTTGCAAGAACAGGATCTTGGACTCGGTGGGTCGCAGGAGCATCACGGTATCAATCTCAGGCAAATCCATGCCCTCATTGAAAAGATCAACCGAGAACAACACCTGCAAGCGCCCCTCCCTCAGCAAGTCAAGCGCCTCCGCACGCCCCAACTCGGATCCGCCGTACACCGCCTGTGCAGCAACCCCCTCTTTTCGGAACTGGGCCGCCATGAACTCCGCATGCTTGATGGACACGCAAAAGGCCAGGGTTCTGCGCTGACTCAGACGTTGCCACTCCTTCAATGCATGGCGCGCACGTCCCAGGGTAGCCAGCTTGCTTGACAAAGCCTCTGGCTCAAAGCGGCCATTTCGCCAAGGGATCTCGGTGTAATTCACCGATTCATCAAAGATGCCGTGGTAATGAAATGGGGTCAAGAAGCCGCTGCGAATGCCTTCAAAAAGGCTACATGTAAACACCAGATTGTTGTCACACAGCGTGAGGATGTCTGACTGATCTGATCGATCCGGTGTGGCCGTGAGCCCCAGCAAGAACTTCGGTTTGAAATGTTTCAACAAGCGGCGGTAAGTCGGTGCTGCAGCATGGTGAAACTCATCGACCACAATGTAATCAAAGTGATCAGCACCGAACCTGTCCAGATGCTCATCTTTGCCGATGGTCTGGATCGATGCACACAACACGTCCGCATCAAAATCACGTTGCTGAGATACGTAGTAGCCAACACGACTCTTTGGCCGAATGCGTAAAAATGTAGCGGCGGCTTGGTCAAGTATTTCTTCTCGATGAGCGACGAAGAGAACCTTCCGAGCACCCATGGCTTGGGTGTCAAACGCAGCAAGCCAAGTCTTTCCAAGCCCGGTTGCCAGCACCACCAAGCCTCTTTGGTACCCTTCTTCACGTGAGGCCATCAATGCATCAAGTGCGCGCTTCTGAATCGGACTGGGGGTAGGCGGCGGGTCCTGTTCTTGCCCTGCTGTACCCGGGACGACAGGACGACGCATCTCCAGACGTCGTTTGTCGTAAGCATCAATCCACTCGTTCGTCAGCTCCACTGTGTCCGGGTGCTTGAACAACTCATTGAATTGATGCCGGGCCTCGAGAAAGCCATGGTCACCTGGGTACTCGATCCGGTAGTTCCACTCCAGCCCCGTTCGCAAAGCCTGCCGGCTGATGTTGCTTGAACCCACAAACGCTGTGCCGGTGAGTCCATTTGCTGGGTGCCGGCTGGCGAAGATGTAGGCCTTCATGTGAAAGCTGGATTCCCGAGCCTCAAACACGCGAACATCTGCACCCTGCTGCTTTAGAAGCATCAGCAATCTACAAGCCTCAATGTCTGTGACATCCAGGTAATCGCAAGTCAGCACACGCATTCGGGCTGGCGCTCGTTCGCTCTCTGGTCCTGGTTTCAATGCGCTGTGCAAATCTGGCATCAACAGTTTCAGGCCAGATGACATGATGAAAGACACACTGATGTCAATCTCATGGGCACGGTTGATTTCATGGACCAGCTTGGGCAGAAAGGGATCTGTGCCACCCGTGGTCAGCTTATGTGTCGAGCGTGCGGACTTGGTGAATAAGCCATTGATCCAGTGCTCTGAGCGATCGGGCCGTCGGTCCTCCGTAATCCAGGTCTGGCGTGAATCAACATCCGGTAGGGCATTGATCAGATCGTGAAGACTTTGCTCGCTCAAGTCGGTGAAGAAGCGCTCACCATGCGTGCGCTCACCATCACCCAGCTTGAAGCTCACATAGAGAACGCCTCCAGGCCTGAGGCTTCGCCACAGCCGCGCTAAGGCATCTGGCAGTTCTACCTTCCTCAGATGCAAAAGACTCGCACAAGCCCAAACGCCATCGAAGCTCTGGCTGGCGACAAAGTCGGTGAACGACAAGACATCCACAGTGATCCCGACATACTCCTCGGCGCGTCGGGCTAACTCCTCAGACGCATCAAAAGCACTGACCTGATACCCAAGATCCTTAAATGCCTTGGCATCGCGGCCAGACCCGCAGCCAGCATCAAGAATGGTCCCTTGTGGCCCAACCAAAGCAAGAAAGCGCTCATAAAGCGGTGACATGTCAACACGCGCCGTGGACTCAAAGAATGAGTCTGCGTTGCGGTTGTAATAGTCGAGCGTGTTGGTCATCGTCAGGTCGGATTACTTGCGATCAGATCATGGTTTTCGGCATCAGAGGACCATCAGCAATTCAGCAACCACGCTGGCTGAATCAGCATCGTCTGCATCAATCACGATCACCTCAAACCCCACCCCATCACTCTCCGGCACCAACTCAATCCGCTCGTGCCGCCAGCCGCCATCCTCATCCATCACCTTCTCGCTGCGATACCGCTTGATGGTGTAGCTGCCGCCCGTCTCGGGGTCGCTGATGCTGCGGTGCTGCACCACCACGATCTTGCCGTGGCGGGTGCCTTGGGGGTTGGCCCTGAACAGGCACCACGCCCCGTTGGGAATGCGCATGTTCATCGACTCGCCCACCACCTGGGCCACAAACAGGCCAGGCTGGGGCTTCACCCACTCGGGCAGTTCTACCCATTCGGTGGCACCGTCTTCCAGGGCTTGCGGGTCGCTGAAGGTGCCGGCGGCAAACTTCAGGCTCACCACCGGCACGGCGGGCACGCCTTGCGCTCGCTCGGCCTGGCTCACGCGGCGCAGGGGCAGCACCTTGGCGCTGGGCGGCGGGGCGGCGGGCGCTTCAGCGGCCACAGCCACCGGGGCAGCCTGCTGGCCCAGTCGCGCACGCAGGTACTCGGCCAAGGCCGGGTCGCAGCAGTACACGTAGCAGCCTTTCATGCCGCGCGTCATCAGCGTGCGGTAGGTGTTCTTGATGATGCGGTCGGCCAGGGCCTGGGCCTCGCTGGGGTTGCGCTTCATCAGGGCGCCCAGGCCTTTGATGCTCTTGTCTGATTTGGCGCGGGCCTTCGGGTCGGTCTGGATGCGGCCGTCGCGGTAGACCAGGTCGGGGCCGATGATCACGCCCACGTGGTCCACCTCCAGGCCCTGGCAGGTGTGGATGCAACCCACCTGCGCCACCGACTCGTCGGCCATGATCCACAGGCTGCCGTCTTGCGTGAGGTTCCACTGGCGACGGTAGCCGTGCTCGGGCATCACGATGTCGAAGGCGTTCGGGTCTTTCTTGCTGGGCCAGCCCCAGCAGTAGCCGGCCACCACGCGGGCCTTGTTGCTGGCGCGGTTCTTGTCTTCAATCAGGGCGTGCAGCTCGGTGGGGCTGTTCAGCACCTTGAAGTCGTAGTCGCGTGCGTCCAGCTCGGTGTTGGCGGTGGGGCGAATGTCCAGCACGTCGTCCAGCCAGGCCAGGTAGCCGTCGCTGCCATTGCACCTGAACTGCGAGGCCAGCGTCAGCTCGGTCACCTCGGCGCCCAGCTCGCGCGCCCAGTGGTGCAGCTCGTCGCTGTGGCCCACGTCGGCCAGGGTCACGCGCTGGTCGTCGTCCACAAAAAACACGGTGCAGCGCGCGGCGTTGATCACCTCTTTCACCTGGTGTTCGCCCAGGTTGCCGTACAGGCCCGACTTTTCGTTCAGGCGGTGGGCTTCGTCCACCAGCAGGGTGTCGAAGGTGTTGGCCTCGCAGCCCACAAACCCGCCCGAGCCGCTGAACAGGTTGTGGATGTGCGTCTTCTTGAAGGTGCCCGTGAGCTTGGCGGCGTACACGCTGCGCGGCGCGGCATTCTTGGACACGTAGCGCGCGTTGCGCTGGCGTTGCAGCAGCGCGGCCAGCAGGTTCACGGCCACCACGGTTTTGCCGGTGCCGGGGCCCCCTTGCACGATCACCACCTGCTTGCGCGGCGTTTTGCCTTGGTCCAACCCCTTGTGTGCTTTGGCATCCGCCTGCAGTGCGGTCTCAAACACCAGCTTCTGGTCGTCCACCAGCACGAACTCCTGCTTGCCCTGCAGCAGGCCGGCCACGCTGTCGGCCAGCATCTTCGAGGGCCGGATCTTGCCGTGCTCGATCAGGTACAGCAACTGGCGCTTGTCGCCATGGGGCACGTGCTGCCGGATGAAGGCCTTGAGCTGGTCGGCCTCTTTCTTCAAAAAGAGCGGCGCGCGCTGCAGGTGGGTGGCGTAGGCCGGGTGGTCGATCACGCCGTCGCGCCGGGGGTAGTTGTGCAGGTAGGCGCAGGGCTGCAGGGCCACGCCACCTTCATACACGGCGGTGTTGAAGTCGTTCAGCAGCGCGGCATACGACCAGGCCTGGTAGCTGGGGTGGGGGCCTTCGGTCTCGCCACTCCGGCCGCCCCGGCGGGCCCAGATGATGCCGTCCTTCTCGCTGAAGCGGGCCTCAGACCACTGCTTGAGCTCGATGATGACCAGCTTGGGCGTGCCGGCCTCGTCTTCCCCCGTCAGCAGCACGTCGATGCGCTTGGAGGTTTGCGGCACGGTGTATTCCAGCGCCACGCCCATGTCGTCGGGGATGGCGTCGTCCCTCAGCACCTCGCCCACTTCGAACAGCGAGTTCTGCCAGGCCTTGAACTCGGCGGGCGCAGGCTGCCGGCCCGTGGTGCGCAGGTATTGCTGCGACAGCACGAACTCGATGTCGTCGTGAAACGTGTCGTGGATGAACTGGCGCTTGCTGGCCTGGTAGACGATCAACGCTGGGGCTCCCTGGGTATGGCATCCACCGGGGTCACATAGGCCTGGTGAGGGTGCTTGGCGCTTTCCGGGTAGCGAAACCTCAACTGGCCCTGGCTCACCATGGGAATCAGGTGCTTGTTGCGCAGATAGTCGCGGCTTTTGCCCAGCAAGGTTGCAAGCTGCTCGACTGTGAGCGGGGCCCAGGCGCATAAGCGCACGATGGCTTGCCGCAGGGCATCTTCAGTGATGCGGCCCTGCAGGGTTGCAAGCAAGGTTGCAAGCTCGGCCGGCAAGGTTGCAAGCTCCGGGTTGCAAGCTTGGGTGGGAGCATGGGGGGATTCAGCGCCCGCCATGTCCAGCGCCAACTGGGGTGATGCCACCTTGGCACCAGCCCCGGGATGAGCGAGCACATAGTAAGTGCCGTTGCCCGAGCCCTCCTTGTCCAGCAGCCCTCGGTCACGCAGGCGGCGCAGCACACGGCTGGCGGTCAGGGTGTCCAGCCCGCTGAAATCTCGGCAGGCGCTGTTGTCCACGGCGCCGGTGGCCCGGGCGTAAATCAGCACTTTCACCTCATCTGCGTCCAGCGCCTCGCTGGTGAGCGAGCGCAACCAGGCGTGGTCGTCTTCGGTCAGCAGGTTGTGCAAGAACAGCGTGACGCAAAACTCATCGGCCTCGCGGTTGGAATGGAACTCAGGCATCGTGAGCCCGGCCTCGGCCGCCAGTCGGCGCATGGTGCGCACGCCAGTACCCTTGGCTTCGGCCAGGTTCAGGTCGTGCAACACGGCGGCCAGGGAGGGGTTGCGCAGCCGCGAACCCGGAATGCCCAGGTCGGCCACGGGCTTGAGCGAGTGCCCCACGTTGCGGATCTCGATGCGGTTGCTGTAGCGGATGATCTGAATGGGGCTGTGCTGGGTGTAGCTGCGGTGCATGACGGCATTGGCCAGCGCCTCACGGATCACCTTGCGCGGCACGATGGGCTCTTGCACGCTGTGCAGCTCGCCTTCAGGCAGCTGAAAGCCTTTGGGCAACTCGTCGATGATGGTGGCCTCGGCCAGCGGTAGCGCCAGCAGCAAGGGCTTGCGGATCTCAACCGACTGGAAACGCTCGTGCGGGTCTTCGATCCACTCCAGCCCGGGCACCCGGATGTAGTCAATCTTCACCATGGGCAGCAAGCGGCGCAGCGCCATGGGCTTACCGAACAACAAGATACCCGCCAAGGTTGGGCGCAGGCTGGCATCCACACGGCGCACCGCGTTCAGGGCTTCGAGCAGTTCGTCATCGCTGTAAGCCAGCTCCTCAGCGTTGGGGTTCAGTCGTTGGCGGACTCGGCGGTACTGCGCCAGCGCAGCAGGGTCAAAGTCGTCCATGCGCGCATCGGGCAGCAGACTGACATCAGGGCCATGGCTAGGCTGGCTCTGGCCGCGCAATACCCACAGGTCTTCGTCCACACAGCGCTGATCGGTGGAGCCAATGCGGCGGTAGGCCCCGCCGGGCAGGCCTGTGGCCTTCTTGTAAATGGGCTTGTGGGTGACATCGGCCTCGGGCACGAAGACCACCAACACGGTGCGGCCGTCTACCTGCTCCAGTTGCATCTCGGGGCGCAAAGCCACGTTGAGCGAGCTGGCGCACAAGCTGGCCAGGTCGCGTTGCACCTTGTCGGGGTCGGACAGGCCGGCAGGGCGATAGACGGTGTCGCCCTTGTCATTGATGGCCCACTCCGCACCGAGCAGCAAATAGCCCCCGCCCAGGCCGGGCTCGTTGGCAAAGGCGATGACGGTTTCCATGACCGACTTGCCCACATCGCTGGCCCGCTTGGCTTCGATGCGGTTGGATTCGTCCACCGCATTGAGCTCTTCGAATAACTCAGCTGCACTACGCATGACGCGTCCCCCGCTTCTGTTGCCGCGCCACTGGCGGCCTTGAATGGGGCATTTTGCAGCCAGCAAGCCGCCGGCCCGTGCTGCGCAGGTATTGCTGCGACAGCACGAACTCGATGTCGTCGTGAAACGTGTCGTGGATGAACTGGCGCTTGCTGGCCTGGTAGACGATCAACGCTGGGGCCCCCTGGGGTATCAGGCAAGGTCCTTCTGACGAGGCTGGGCCTGATGTGCCAAAGCGTAACGGAATTTTGCACGCGCTGGGGCAAGCCGCGGCGCATGTTGCGTCAAGGCCTTAAAACGTCCGGTTTACTGGGTGTCGAGGGCGCCAGCCAACCCATTCAAGGACGAACAACGCGCGCCACGAGCGTTGGCAGATCCCAAGCGCCACCAGCCGTCACCAGCTTGCACAAGCCGGTGGTGGCCGACCGGGTGTGGACGAAAGTGCGACCGTCCCATGTCCACTCCTCATGCCCCCAGCAATCACCAATGCCGCGCCCTTTGTGGCTGGCGGTGATGACGCCGTCTTGATAGTCGGAAGCGAGGTCAGTGATCAACACGGGGCGATGGGGCGCTCGTTGCTGGATCAACCACATGCACGAGCCCTGGTTGTAGGCCGCCGTCCAGCACACGGTGCTGGCCAACCAGACACCACCACCCAGGGGATGAAAACTGAAGGCGGGCGCGTGGTCGGGTTCGCTCAGTTGCGTGTGTTCGTCGATCACACTGCGCACGAGTTGGGCCTGCAAGGTGGCCTGGGCGACTGGGCTCAGCCCAGGAAGTTGGTCTGTCGGGCCCCCAACGGGCTGCGCCGGCACCTTGACGGCCTTGACCACCGGGGCAGGTAAGGGCGGCAACGCCGCGCCCTCAGGCCGCGCGCCTTTGCGCACCAGCGCCCCCGGGGTGCCAAGTCGACCCTGGGCCTCGTCCATTTTCAAGAGCACCGCGTGGGCACCACGGTCTGACAGCCTCCAAGTCTGGTCGCCATGCAAAACCTCCACCACCGCGCGGGGCTGGGGCAGGGCTTGAATGACCGAGCGCAACTGCATCGGGTTCAGGCCGTACACCTGCTGATCTTTGAGCCAGGGCAGCGCACCTAGTTGCTGGCCGTTCACGCGCAAGCGCAGGCTCAGGGGCTGCGCGCCCACCGGCGATTGGCTGGCGTCGTCGGCATCGATATCGCCCAAGGTCAGCTGGGCCCGCACAGGGGCTGCTGCGCCGGCTTCGCGCGTCAGCAATAGCGATACAGGCCTCTCAGCATCATCGGCCTGATAGCCTGCTGCACGACAGGTACGCGTGTTGTCACAGGCCAGCTCCCAATCGTGGCGGGTGAAATGAAAGCCTTGATGTATGGCAACACCCCTCACCGACTGTGGCACGGCCTCAGTGGCGAAGAGGGTGATCAGCAGACTGGCCGCCAAAGCTCGGAGAGGAGAATGAAACAGACGTATGGTTTTGGACGACATAGCCTCACCCTCCGCCCGCAGGAATCGCTTGCAACAGTTGGGGCGCCACTTGACGCGCCACCGCATCGACGCGCTCCAGAACCCAAGGGTTCGGGTCATGGCTGAGGCCGACACGAAGGGGGTCGTCCCATATCCGGCTACTGGCGTACGCCGTGAACGAGGCCAGTCGGCCTGATTCGTCATACAGGATCACCACATCTTCCAATCCATCATGTGCCGCACAGTTGACAGCCTTGCCTTTGAAGCCGACCAAGCGCTGATTGACGAACAGGTAGCTGCCAGAGATGTAGTCCTCGCATACCACCGACTCTGCCTCGCCCGCTGCAGCAGCGTTCGCCCTGGAACTCGCTGACAGCGAAACGTGCTGCAGCCAGTCCCCATGCCGCTTGGCGGTAGTGAGGTCTCCGTCCACTTGCCTGACTGCAAGGTCGCCAACCTGAAACTCGCCCCAACGCGGGTTAACGGGATACGGTCTGATCTCGGCCGCGCCTTCCAGCAGCCGGCCCGCAGCAGCCACTGCCGCCTTGATGCGAAGGACCTCTTTTTCAGGATACATGCCGTCATCACACGGACAGCCCTCTGGCTGTTCCAGCCGCTGTTGCTGCCGACGCGCAAGCCAGCTCTCGTAATTCGACATGGCATCCACCGCGAGCCCAATGCGGTCGGGGTCGCGCTGTGAAATGTCGAAGTACCCCGGCTCTGCCATGCTCAACAACGTCCATGCGTGCCGATGGGGTATGACTGGAGAACGATAGGGTCGGCCGTCAGCATGGGATACGGTGCGCTCACGCACCCAAGAAGGGACTGCGTAGGTGCCTCGTGCGGTCAGCACGCCATGCGCGACGAACGTAGGAAAACGCATGACGAAAGGATTTGTCGCAGCGTTCGGCAAGGGCTCTTCGTAGAAAAGAACTGGGGGACGAACGGTGATCTCAAGTTGACCTGCATACGCTGGCAAGCCAAGCCCCGAAGAGGGAAGCTCAGCCTCCAGCTTGACGGTCTGCAGATACAGGAATCGCCCGAGCACCTCCTGTATCCGCATCTTCAGGCGCAAGCCATCCACCTCAACACGATCATGGTCAGCACGGATCCAGAACGTCGTGGGTTCAACGCTGAAGGTTGGGATGAGTAGGAATTGGGCAAACTGCACTCTCAGATCAGCCGTGAAAGGCCACAGCAACACTCTGGCTTGATAACCCAAGCGCACATCGTCAGAGACATCGCTCAGCCACGTTGAAAGTACGTGAGGATCGATGTCGCCTTCAATTCGGTCAAATTCGAGTTCGAGGGTCGCCTCATGCGGAACCACGGCCGAAGCGGTCACATTGATGTTGCGCGGAGCTAACCACATGACCACAAGGCCCAGGCACACAACTCCAGCAGCCAACAGCATCTGTACACGCATATGAACAACCCTCCAGAGGTGATTTCGCCGTGAGGCGATGAGGCCCTGACTGCGTGACCTCATCTGGATATCCAAGACACGGTCTCAACCACGCCCCGGGCACGAAAAAGCAGGCACGTCACAGCGTTCAAGCTGAGCACACGCGCGATTAGCCTGAACTTTAGCGAGGGAAAGGGTTGCCATCGATCTCACGTCTTCCCCCTATTGGGGGCAGAGATCTGCTCCAGAAGATGCTATGGAGTGGCGCTTGACATGGGCGCCGAGCGGCTTTCATAGCTTGAGCCTCTTGCGGTGGCCGGCAATCCGCGTTCTTGCGGCAGGCAGCTCAGTGTCACTGAGCACGATTCAATGGTGCTCTCGCATCAAGAAGGAAAACGGCGTGTTCTGCATCATGGCGGTTGCCCGACGCTTGGAGGCGTTCAACACCTTGGCCTTGAATGCCTCGCTGTCGCCAGACCTGACGATCGACGTCCAAAACCGGATGTAGTAATCACTGCAAAGCTTATTGCGCTGCCAAAGCTGAATGCGCTCGGCAGCGCGCTGCAAGATTTCTTCCTTGCGAGGTGAGTTCAGCTGCGTGTACACGTAACCATGAAACGACTTCAATGCGTCGTCTTGGCTTTGCTGTTCATGTCGTGCTTGTTGCTGTTCAACTCGCATGGGCTGGCCCTTGAGGTATTTGAATATTAGCAAACTCAAGCGCGGTACGCAGAGCCATGTAACCGCCCCACTCACGCCCCCCGCAACGCCGTCAACACATGCTGCGCAAACGCATGGGCAATCACCGGCAGCTGCCGCCCGCGCAGGGTGGCCAGCACCAGGCGCCCCTGCGGAAAGTGCCGGTCTTCAATGGGGCGGGCCACCAGGGCACCGCCGTCTTCCACGGCGCCAATGGCGATCTGGAATGACACGGCCTGGCCGTGGTACAGGCAGCCGCGCAAGAACTCGAACGAGTTGCTTTCAATGGCGGGGCGCAGCTTGAGCGAGCTGCGGGCCAGAAAGCGCTCCAGCAGTTGGCGGCCGCCGGTGTCGCGGTTGGGTAGCACCAGGGGGTAGTCGGCGCAGTCGCGCACGCGCACGCTGGGGCGCTGGGCCAGGGGGTGGCTGCGGTGCATGACGGCCACCAGGGGCTGATCAAACTCGCCCACCACCTCGATGTCCACCTCGGGCGCCAGGTTGAAGACGAGGGCCAGGTCGGCCTCGAAGGCGCGCAGGGCGGCCAAGGCCTGAAGATGGTCGCCGATGCGCACCTGGTGCACGGCCAGCGGGTGGGCCTGCCGAAAGTCGGCCACCACGGCCGGCAGAAAGCTGGGGGCCAAGGCCTGGCTGGCAACCAGGCTGACGCGGCCCCGGCGCAGGCCCTGCAGGTCTTCGATCTGCGAGCGCACTTCGTCCAGCTCGGCCGAGCGGCTGCGGATGTAGCGGATGAACAGCTCGCCGGCGGCCGTCAGGCGCATGCCCCGGGGCAGGCGCTCGAAGATGGGCGTGCCCAGCTCGTCTTCCAGATCCAGGATGCGGCGGTTGACGGCCGATGGCGCCACGTGCAGGCGCTCGGCCGCCTGACGGATGGAGCCCACGCGGGCCACTTCGTCCACGTATTTCAGAAATCGCAGGTGGTTCATGCCGGCGCCTGGTTGCAGGTTTGGTGCCAGCAAGCAGGGCGTATCCGTTGCCATAACGGCAACGGCATGTTCATCCAGCGCCCCACCTTGGCAACAGCATGCACCACGATCAGGCGGCCACCAGGCGCCCGGCATCGCCGCCACGGCGGCTGAACACCCCGTGGCCGGCCTGGCAACCCTCGTTGCCGGCCACCGCCAGCCCGCACGAGGCGCCACAGCGGCGATGAGCGTGGCGCGGCACAAGCCCGTGGCCATGGGCCTGCTGGGCCGGTGTTGCCGTATCGGCAACAGACATGGCTTCAAAAGGCACAAGTGCGGCACGCTGAAATGGCCCGATTGGGCACGGCGCATGCATGAGCACCGGCCATATGGCACGCAAACCACACACCGACCACAGCACCTCGTCGGCCCACCACATTGGGGCCCATGAGGCCACGGGCTGGCGCTGGACGCCCGAGGCGCTGAGCCTGGTGCGCCCGGCGGTGGCGCCGCGGCCGGTGCGGCTGCCCACGCACACCGATGTGATCGAGCTGGATGTGTTGCGCAGCGCCCTGGTGGTGGTGGACATGCAGAACGACTTCTGCCACCCCGAAGGCTGGTTTGCGCAAAAGGGCGTGAGCATGCGGGCCACGCGCAAGCCCATCCCCGTGCTGCGTGAGCTGCTGCCCGCCTGGCGCCACGCGGGCGGCCGGGTGGTGTGGCTGAACTGGGGCGTGCGCCCCGACACGCTGAACCTGAGCCCCACGGTGCGCTACAAGGCGGCGCGCCCCGATGCCCAGGGGCGCGCCGAGGTGGGCTATGCCGAGGTGTCGCCCATCGATCACGGGCCCAGCGTGGTGGCGGGCAGCTGGGGCGCCCAGGTGGTGAGCGAGCTGGCCCAGGCGCCCGACGACATCACCGTGTTCAAGCATCGGCTCAGCGGGTTTCATGACAACGAGCTGGACAGCATCCTGCGCCAGCAGGGCATCACCACCTTGCTGTTTGCGGGTGTGAACACCGACCGCTGCGTGTTCTCCAGCCTGCAGGACGCGGGCTTCCTGGGCTACGACTGTGTGCTGCTGAAGGACGCCTGCGGCACGCCGTCACCCGTGTACGTGACGCGGGCCATTCATTTTCTGGTCGACAAGCTGCATGGCTTTGTTGGCACCGCCGAGGCGCTGATCCCGGCGCTGAAGGTTTCTTCCAACCCCTCCCACTCTGTCAAGAAGGACGCACGATGACCCTCCACCGCCCCCTGGGCCGGCTGCTGCTGGCCGGCCTGACCGCCGTCGCCGCCCTGGCCCCCCTGAGCGCACACGCCCAGGAAACCAAAATCAAGATGGTGCTGAACTGGAAGTACGAAGGCCCGCAGGCCTGGTTCTTCATCGCCCAGGACAAGGGCTACTTCAAGGCCGAGGGCCTGGACGTGGAGATCGACCAGGGTGCGGGCTCGGCGGCCTCCATCCCCAAGGTGGCCTCGGGGGCCTACCAGGCCGGCTTCGGTGACATCAACGCCGTGATCGACCTGGCGGCCAAGCGACCGAGCGAGGCACCGGTGGGCGTCTACATGCTCTACAACACGCCGCCCTTCACCGTCGTGGTCAAGAGCGACAGCCCCATCCGCACCCCCAAGGACCTCGAAGGCAAGACGGTGGGTGGCCCCGCCACCGATGCGGCCCTCAAGCTCTTTCCGGGTTTCGCCAAGCTGGCCAACATCGACGCCAGCAAGGTCAACATCACCAACATGGCCCCCAACCTGCGTGAGCAGATGCTGGCGCGCGGCCAGGTGGACGCCACCTTCGGCTACGTGACCACCGTGAGCTTCAGCGCCAAGGCCATGGGCATGGACCCGACCAAGGACCTGCGCTTCATCCGCTACGGGCAGCACGGCATGGACCTGTACTCGAACACGGTGTTCTTCGCGCGTGATTTCGTCAAGGCCAATCCCAAGGCGGTGGCCGGCTTCGTGCGCGCCCTCAATCGCGCCATCGTCGATGTGATCGCCAACCCCGAAGCGGGCATGGACGCGGTGATGAAGCGCGAGCCCCTGCTCAAGCGCGATGTCGAAAAGGAGCGCCTGCTGTTCACGCTGCGCAGCGACATGAGCCATCCCGAGATCGCGCGCATCGGCCTGGGCGACGTCGATGACAAGCGCCTGGCCAAGGCCATCGACATCCTGGTGGACGCCAACCAGCTGGGCCGCACGCCCGCCCCGCAGGAGGTGTTTGACCGCAGCTTCCTGCCCCCCCGTGACCAGCGCCCTAGCAAGCTGTTCTGAACCCGAAAGACCCCCATGGACCTCCAACTCAAGAACAAGGTGGCCGTGATCACCGGCCCGGCCAAGGGCATGGGCGCCGCCGTGAGCCTGGCCTTCGCCGACGAGGGCTGTGCCCTGGTGCTGGCGGGGCGCGACACGGCCGCCATTGAACCGGTGGCGCAGGCCGCCCGGGCCAAGGGCGTGCCCGCCATCGTGGTGCGCTGCGACCTGACCGACCCGGACCAGACCGATGCGCTGGCGCGCGCGGCCCTGGCGCAGTTCGGTCGCATCGACATCCTGGTGAATGTGGCCGGGGGCTCCGGCCCCATCGGCAAGACCGGCTGGGAGACCACCGCCGAAGAGTTCAACGACATCGTCGAGCTCAACATGACGGGCTGCTTCAACACCATGCGCGCGGTGATGCCCGCCATGATCGAGCAGGGCGGTGGCAAGGTGGTGAACGTGGGCGGCACCTTCGGCATGCGCGGCCGCGCGGGCCGCATGGCTTACTCGGCCTCGAAGTGGGGCCTGCGCGGCATCACCAAGAGCTTTGCACTGGAGGCCGGCCCGCACAACATCAACGTGAACTGCGTGGCGCCCGGGATGGTGGATGGGCCACGCTTTCGCGAGAAGGTGTGCGCCAACATGGCCGCCAAGCTGGGCATCAGCCTGGAAGAGGCGATGCAGCGCCATGCCGATGACTACGCGCTCAAGCGCGTGACGCTGGATGAGGACGTGGCGAACGCCTGCCTGTTTCTGGCCAGTGACGTGTCTCGCCAGATCACCGGGGTAGACCTGCCCGTGGACGGTGGCTGGGCCATGGTGTAAGGAGTCAAGACCATGAGCAACGCAGACCTGGTGATCCGAGGCGGCAAGATCGTCTCGCCCGAGCAGATCATCGACGCCTCCATCGCGATTGCCGATGGCAAGATCGTGGCCATCGGCCATGACGACCTGATGCCCAGCGCCCGCGAAGAGCTGCGCGCCGATGGGCAGTACCTGCTGCCGGGGGCCATTGACAGCCACGTGCACTTTCGTGACCCGGGCTACCCGCACAAGGAAACCTGGAAGACCGGCTCGGCCGCGGCCGCCTGCGGTGGCGTGACCACGGTGTTCGAGATGCCCAACACCAACCCGCCCACCGGCACCATCGAGGCGCTGCGCCTGAAACAGAAGGCGGCCGAGTCGTCGTACGTGGATTACGGCATCCACGGGCTGCTGGGCGACGACACCATCGAACGCCTGGAAGAGCTGGTGGATGCAGGCGTGACCAGCTTCAAGGCCTTTGTGGGCAACACCTTTGGCAACCTGCCTGCCCCCACGGATGGCGCCTTGCTGGAGGGCTTCGAGATTCTGGCGCCCCTGGGCATCCGCACCGTGGTGCATGCCGAGAACTCGTCCATCATGGCCCGACGCCAGCACCTGATGGAGGCAGCCGGGCGCATCGACCCGCTGGCCCACCTGGCCGCGCGCCCGGCGGTGGCCGAGATCGAGGCCATCACCCGGGTGTTGACCCTGGCGGAGTGGACAGGGGCGCGCGTGCACATCGCGCACCACAGCGCCGCCGACTCGCTGGAGGTGTTGCGTGCCGCCAAGCGACGCGGTGTGGACGTGACGGTGGAAACCTGCCCGCAGTACCTGCTGCTGAACACCAAGGACATGCTGCGCCTGGGCGGCATCCTGCGGCTGAACCCGCCCATCCGCGAAGAGCGGCACAACCAGCCGCTGTGGGATGCCTTGATGGACGGGACGATTGACATGATCGCCACCGACCACGCGCCGCACTCGCCCGAAGAGAAGACGCGCGCGAGCATCTGGCAATGCGATTGCGGCTTTCCGGGCGTGGAGACACAAATGCCGCTGATGCTGACGGAAGTGAACCGCCAGCGCGCCACGCTGATGGACTACGTGAAGTGGAGCGCCGCGGCACCCGCCAAGGCCTGGGGCCTGTACGGCATCAAGGGGGTGCTGGCCGTGGGGGCGCATGCCGACATCGCCGTGGTGGACATGGACCGCCGTGCGGTGCTGTCGCAAGGGCGACTGCAGTCGATCAGCAAGATCTCGCCCTGGAACGGGCGAGCCGTGCAGGGTGTGCCGGTGCACACCCTGGTGCGTGGCCGCTTTGTGATGCGCGACACCCGCCTGGTGGCCGACGCTGCTGGCTGGGGGCAATCGGTGAAGAGCGTGCAGCGCATGCCGACGCCCCGCCCGCGCAACACCGAGCACTACAGCAGCCAGATCTTGAGCACGCCCCCGGGTGTGCCGCTGACCGCCGTGCCCACCGACCCCTCGGCCATGGAGGGGCTGGCATGAGTGCGCACCCGCAGATGGTGGGGGTGTACCGCGTGGCATGCCAGGGGCCGGCCGACCTGAGCGGGGTGCAGGCGTTGGTGGAGGCCGGCACGCTGGCGCCTGACGAGATCGTGGCCGTGATGGGCAAGACCGAAGGCAACGGCTGCGTGAACGACCACACCCGCGAATACGCCGCCATGGCCTGGTGCCAATGGCTGGCCACCCACCTGGGCTGCACCCCTGAGGAGGCAGCACAGCGTGTGGCGCTGGTGATGTCCGGGGGTACCGAAGGGGTGCTGTCGCCGCACTTCACGGTGTTCACCCGGCGCTGGCTGCCTGAGGCCCCGCCGCCCCGCAAGGGGGCACCGCCCCGCCTGGTGATCGGCACCGCCCAGACCCGGGCTTTTGCACCGCACGAGCTGGGCCGCATGGCGCAGATCGAGGCCACGGCCCAGGCCGTGCGCGAGGCCATGGCGCAGGCCGGGATTTGTCGCCTGGCGGATGTGCACTTTGTGCAGGTGAAATGCCCGCTGTTGACCTCGGCCGAGGTGCAGAAGGCCCTGCAGGCCGGGCACGAACCCGTGACGCGCGACACCTATGAATCCATGGGCTACTCGCGCGGGGCCTCGGCCCTGGGCGTGGCCCTGGCGCTGGATGAGGTGCCCGCCGAGGCCTTGAGTGACGAGGCGGTGCTGCGTGACTGGTCGCTGTATTCGGGCTGTGCCTCGGTGTCGGCCGGGATCGAGGTGGATCACAACGTGGTCATCGTGCTGGGCGAGGTGCCTGGTGCGGTGTCGCCCTACCGGATCGCCCACACGGTGATGGCCGATGCGGTGGACGGATCGGCCGTACGCACCTTGCTGCGCGAGTGCTTTGCCATCGACCCCGACCGCGACGACGCGGTACAGGCCGGCCGGCTGGTGAACCTGCTGGCCAAGGCCGAGTCCAGCCCCAACGGGCTGGTGCGCGGACAGCGCCACACGATGCTCAACGACTCGGACATCAACGCCACACGCCATGCGCGTGCCGTGGTGGGCGGCGTGCTGGCCTCGATCGCCGGGCACACCGCCCTGTATGTCTCAGGCGGCGCCGAACACCAGGGCCCCGCCGGTGGTGGCCCGGTGGCCGCGATCTTGCATGTAGAGGATGCTGTATGACCCCCGCTTTCATTGACCTCAGCGACGTGACCGTGCGTTACGGCGCGCATGACCAGGGCACCCTGGCCCTGGACCGCACCAACCTGCGCATCGCCCAGGGCGACTTCGTGGCCCTGGTGGGCCCCAGCGGCTGTGGCAAATCCACCATCCTCAAGCTGGTGGCGGGGCTCTTGCAGCCCAGCTCGGGCGGGCTGCTGGTGGGCGGGCGCGAAAGCCCCAGCACCCAGCAGTCGGGCAAGACCCGCATCGGGCTGGCATTCCAGAACCCGACGATGCTGCCCTGGCTGAGCATCCGCGACAACGTGATGATCCCGCTCAAGATCGTCGAGCCCTTCCGCCACGAATACGCACGCAAGAAGAAGGGCGAGTTCGCCGAGCGCGCCGAAGCGCTGCTGGCCCAGGTCGGCCTCAAGGGCTTTGGCGACAAGCGGCCCTGGCAGCTCTCGGGCGGCATGCTGCAGCGGGCCTCGCTGTGCCGCGCCCTGATCCACGAGCCCCAGCTGCTGTTGCTGGACGAGCCCTTCGGTGCGCTGGACTCCTTCACCCGCGAAGAGCTGTGGGCCCTGACCCAGCAGCTGTGGATGGACAAGAAACCCACCGTGCTGCTGGTGACGCACGACCTGCGGGAAGCGGCCTACCTGGCCACCCGCATCTGTGTGATGAGTGCCCGCCCGGGTCGCATCCTGCAGGACCGCGCCGTGCCCTTCGAGCGCCCGCGCACCCTGGCCTTGAGCTACGCGCCCGAGGTGTCTGCCCTGGTGCAGGAGCTGCGCCAGTGCATCGCCGATGCACGCACCGCGGGCCAGACGCCCGTTGCCCCCGCTCCCGCTCCCGAAAGGACCGCCGCATGACCGCCCCCCACCCCATGATGTCGGCCCGCACGCGCCAGCGCCTGATGTCGGCCACCGCCATGGTCGGCTTCTTTGTGCTGTGGGAGATGGCCTGCGTGGCCACGGGTGTCTCCGACCTGGTGCTGCCCCGTCCCAGCCAGATCCTGCAGGTGCTGCTCGAGAAGATGCCCATGCTGTGGCCCCACACGGTGCAGACGCTCTACACCACGCTGGTGGGCTTTGCGCTGGGCGTGATGACCGGCATCGTGCTGGGCCTGGTGATCGGTTCGTCGAAGACGGCGTACGACGTGGCCTACCCGCTGCTGGTGGGCTTTTCCAGCATCCCCAAGGTGGCCGTGGTGCCGATCTTCGTGGTGTGGTTCGGCTCGGGCACGGTGCCGGCCATCCTCACCTCGATGGTGATCAGCATCTTCCCGGTGGTGGTGAACGTGGCCACGGGCCTGGCCAGCACCGAGCCCGAGCTCGAAGACGTGCTCAAGGTGCTGGGCGCCAGGAGGCGTGACATCCTGTGGAACGTGGCCCTGCCCCGCGCGCTGCCCTACTTGTTCGCCTCGCTGAAGATCGCCATCACGCTGGCGTTCGTGGGCACGGTGCTGGCCGAAACGGTGGCCGCCAACAAGGGCATCGGCACGGTGATGATGATCGCCAGCGGCAACTTCGATGTGCCCATGGTGTTCGCCGGGCTGCTGATCCTCGCGGTGCTTGGGGTGGTGCTGTATGCGCTGTCGTCCTTGCTGGAGCGGCGCATGACCGGCTGGGCCCAGCGCAAGAACGACCTGGGGATGGCATGAGCGAGCACACCACTTCCATGAGCCCGCTGCGCAGCGTGGCGGTGTTCTGCGGATCGAACTTCGGCGTGAGCGAGGCCTACGCCGAGGCCGCACGCAGCCTGGGGACGCTGCTGGCGCAGCAAGGCATCACCCTGGTGTACGGCGGGACCAACAAGGGCCTGATGGGCGTGGTGGCCGATGCCGTGCTGGATGCCGGCGGCGAGGCCATCGGCATCATCAACCAGCGCTTGCACGAGCGAGGGCACCTGCACCCCCGACTGCGTCAGCATGAGGTGTTGCCACACATGCGTGCCCGCAAGGCCCGCATGGCCGAACTGGCCGATGCCTTCATCGCCCTGCCAGGCGGCCTGGGCACCCTGGAAGAGCTGTTTGAGGTGGCCACCCTGACCCAGTTGGGTGACCACAGCAAAGCCTGTGGTGCACTGAACACCCGCGGCTTTTATGAGCCCATGCGCCAGATGCTGGCGCTGGCCACGACGGAGGGCTTTCTGAAGCCCGAGCACCGTGATATGGTGTTGATCGACAGCGACCCGGCGGCCCTGCTGGACGGCTTGCGCACATGGCGTGCGCCCACCGTGACCAAGTGGATCGGGCAACCCGGTTCCTGACCCCTCAACCTGCCCTGGCTGCATCCATGCCCCTGATCCGCATCACCGCCGGTGGCCACACCTTCGTGGCCCGCACCCACCCCGACGCACCCACCACCGTGGCTGCATTCTTGAAGCTGCTGCCGTATCGGCAAAAGCTGATCCATGTACGCTGGAGCGGCGAAGGCTGCTGGGTGCCCCTTGGCGACTTCGTGCTCAGCCACGAGGGGCAGCGCGTGGGCTTCGAGAACCACACCAGCCATCCATCGGTGGGTGATGTGCTGTTCTACCCCGGCGGATACAGCGAAACCGAGATCATCATGGCCTATGGCAGCTGCAGCTTTTCCAGCAAGCTGGGTCAGCTGGCCGGCAATCATTTCCTGACCATCGTGGAAGGCCAGGAGCACCTGCGCGAGGTGGGCGTGAAGACGCTGTGGGAAGGTGCTCAGGACGTGTGTTTTGAGCTGATCGAGGGCGATTGATCACCCTCGGCTGACCGCGACAGGTACCCGACGGGGCGCTTCGGGACGGCATCACGCCGACTTGGGGCGCCCCTTTTTGATGGGCTCCAGGCCGCTGAGCAGGGCGCGCAGCTTGGCATCGCCCAGCGCTTCAAGCGCTTGCAGCCCGGCGCGCAGCACCTCGCTCTTCTTGACGGGGTGCTTCCACTCGATGGCACGCAGCTTGATGCGGTCGATGATGGCGAAGTCTGAAGCGGGCATGGTGAAAGAGTCACGCACAACCTTGGGCTCTTTCGCGGGCTTCACTGCCTTCGGGGGCTTAGCCGGTTTGGCAGGCTTGACCACCTTGGCGGGTTTGGCGGTGGTGGCCGGTGCTGCTGCAGCCTGAGTGGCCGCCTTCTTGGCCACCACTTTCTTGGCGACGACCTTCTTGACCACCCCGCTTGGGGTGGACGCCGTCTTGGCTGCCACCTTCTTCACGGCCACTTTTTTGGCCGCCGTCTTCTTCACCGCTGGCTTGGGTGTGACGGGGGTGGCCGGGGTGGCGGCTGCCGTGGCTTCAGGCGCTGGTGTGGTGGGATCGCTCATGACTTCGATATGAAAATGTGAAACACTCATATCGTATTACCTTTTTGGCAACTCGTGCAACCCGACCGCTTCGCGGGTTTGTTGACCTGAATCCCCATGATCCGATCAGGCCCCGCACGCCGTTGAACACGACATGGGCACGTCACGCGTGCTTCCTACAGTCTGACTTCAGTTTGTACCAAATCAATTCTGGAGTTGCGGCGCGTCGAATCGACCAAGCGCGTCTTCTGCTCCGCGCTTTCTGGTTTCCCCGTCACAACTGGAGTCATCCCCATGAGCATCGACAACAGCCGCCGCAGCCTGATCAAGGGCGCCGGCGCCTTGCCCTTCCTGGCCGCCCTGTCGGCCCTGCACAGCCGCGACGCCCTCGCCAGCACCGTGACCTCGCTGGTGGACAGCCCCTACGGCCCCGTGGCCCCGGTGAATGACCTGACCACCGGCCTGCCCCTGCTGATGCTGCCTGCAGGCTTCAGCTACAAGAGCTACGGCTGGACGGGCGACGTGATGGCCAACGGCAAGGCCACCCCGGGCTCGCATGACGGCATGGCCGTGATCACCACCCGCCGCGTGGGCCGCAGCACCGAGATCGTTCTGGTGCGCAACCACGAGCGCGGCACGGGCAGCGACGCCACCTTCTTTGGCTCGCCTGCCGTGTACGACAGCGCACCCAGCACAGTGGGTGGCAGCAGCTACTCGGCCGGTGGCACCACCAACCTGTATTTCCGCGATGGCAACTGGATGCGCACCGAGCCCAGCCTGGGCGGCACGCGCACCAACTGCGCCGGCGGCCCCACCCCCTGGGGCACCTGGCTGACCTGCGAAGAAGTGGGCTCTGATGCCGTGAGCGCTGATGGCAAGAAGCACGGCTATGTGTTTGAAGTGACGGCCGACCCGCTGCAAACCACCGGTCAGCCCATCATCGGCATGGGCCGCTATGCCCACGAAGCCGTGGCCATCGACCCCGCGACCGGCATCGTCTACCTGTCGGAAGACAGCAGCGGCCGCTCGGGCTTCTATCGCTACATCCCGGTGGACACCTCGGGCGTGCCCGGTTCGCTGGCCAAGGGTGGCACGCTGCAAATGGCCAAGGTGATCGGCCAGAACAACGTGAGCGTGATCGGCGCTGGTGTGGGCGATGTGCATGCCCTGGAGTGGGTGACGATTGCCGACCCCGATGCCAACCGCGTGGCCAACCCCGTGGGCCCCACCGGCATCGTGCTGAGCAACACCGTGGCGGGACCCTTCGCACAAGGCTGGACCCAAGGCGCGCTGGTGATGAACCGCGGCGAAGGCATGTGGTACCACGAGGGCAAGATCTACGTGATGGACACCTCCGGTGGCGTGGCCCGCGAAGGCACCATCTGGGAACTGGACGTGGCCACCCAGGTCATGACCTGCATCTACTCGTCGGCCAACACCCTGTCGGGCAACAACGGCGACAACATCACCGTCAGCCCCCGTGGCCACATCGTGATCTGTGAAGACGGCGGCACGGTCAACGACCAGTTCGGCCCCGGCACCCGCATGATGGGCTTGACCCCGGATGGCGGCACCTTCATCTTCAGCAAGAACAACGTGAACCTGACCTCGGCCCAACTGACGGCGGCGGGCAAGCTCGGTTCGCTGGCGGGCGACCGTCGCTCCAGCGAGTTCTGCGGTGCCTGCTTCGACCCCACCGGCCGTTTCCTGTTCGTGAACATCCAGACGCCGGGCATCACGTTTGCCATCACCGGCCCCTGGGCCAAGGGTCCGATCTGAGCCCGCCCTGCCACTGAATTGAGGTACTGACCATGAAACTGCATCAACTCGCTCTGGCCGCGCTGGCCGCCGCTTCCATCACGTCGGCTCAAGCCGCTGTGTTCAACGGAGCCACCACCGTGGGCGCCACCACCGTGACCGACTACTCGCTGGGTTCGGCCCTGGCGTTCGACATCGACTTCGCATCGCTGTCGAGCGTGACGCTGAACTTCAGCCTGGAGTCGGCCGACTTCAGCGGCGACCCGCTGACCTTCAACGCCTTGGTGCGTGACCTGAGCTTCGCGGGCTTCAACGGCGTGAACATCAAGCTGTCGGGCATCAGCTTTGTCGCCCCCGCCGGCACCATCACCACCGATGGCTTTGCCAGTGTGAGCGCTTCGGGCAGCTCGCTGTCCCAGGCCTGGGCCACGTTCAACCCTGCGGTGACCAGCGAGTTCTACATCGGCAACCCGCTGATGCAAGCCGGCGCCGCTGACTGGACGCTGAACCTGAACGGACTGCAGGCTGGTGACCAGTTCTCGATCATGGTGGCCGTGCCTGAGCCTGAGACCTACGCCATGCTGGTGGCTGGTCTGGCTGTGGTGGCCTCGGTGGCCCGCCGCCGCCAGCGCGTTTGAGGCCTCCAGGCCTCAGACCTGGAGCAAGCGCTCCAGCGCCTCGACGCGATGGCGTCGGGGCGTGGTGATGGCATAGAAGCGCTCTTGCAGCTGGCTGGACTGGCCCACCGTGACCAGGGTGCCGGCCCGCAGCTCGTCAGCTCGCCGACAATGGGTGGCTGCATCTGTGGCAGTGGGGTGCGCGCACCCTGCGGCGCTACGATGCAGGTCAATGGCACCCGATTGACACCGACGAGACCCCATGGAGCCCTTTGCAGGACAACGCATCGCCTTGCTGACGCAGCACGGCAAAGAAGCCGTGATCAGCCCCGTGCTGGAGCCCGCGCTGGGCTGCCGGGTTGAGCTGGTGACGGGCTATGACACCGACCAGCTGGGCACCTTCACCCGCGACATTCCCCGGCCAGGCAGCCAGCTGGAGGCCGCCCGCCGCAAGGCCCGCATGGGCATGAGCTTGAGCGGCCTGCCTGTGGGCCTGGCCAGCGAGGGCAGCTTCGCGCCCGACCCCTTCACGGGCATGTTCACATGGAACGTGGAGATGCTGGTGCTGATCGACGACCGGCTGGGCCTGGAGGTGGTGGGCATGGCCCAGGGCCCTGGCCATGCAGAGCAGTTGCTGACCGACGACTGGGCCGCCGCCCTGGCGTTTGCGCAGCGCATGGGCTTTCCGGCCCACCAGCTGGTGCTGCGGCCCCAGCACGACAACGACCCCCGCATGCACAAGGGCATTGGGGATGAGGCTACGCTCAAGGCCGTGTTTGACCAGTGTCAGGGCATGGCCGACGATGGCAAGGTGTTTCTGGAGTCGGATCTGCGGGCCTGTGCCCATCCCTCGCGCATGGCCCGCATCGGCGAGGCTGCCCGCGACCTGCTGCAGCGGCTGCAGTCGGCCTGCCCTGCCTGCCAGGCACCGGGCTTCTGGATCACCACGCGTGAACCAGGCCTGCCCTGCGAGCAATGCGGCACCCCCACCCGGCAGTACCGCGCCGAAACCTGGCGCTGTGTGCGCTGCCCTCACGAAGAACGCCGGCCGCGCACCGACCGCCAGACGGCCGACGCGCAACACTGCCCTCACTGCAATCCTTGACCCCCGGGGGGCGCATGCTTGACGTGCCCATGACCGACCCCCTGCCCGAGGTCACCATCACCGTCACCCGCCAGGCGCAGACCGCCTTCGAGGCTAGCGCCTCGGTGGGCGTGGTGACGGCGGCGCAAGCGCGCGATGCCCTGCCCAATCAGCCGGCCGACTGGCTGACTCGGGTGCCCGGGGTGGTGGCGCTGGACCGCCAGAATGCGGCGCAAGACCTGCAGCTGTCGGTGCGGGGCTTTGGGTCGCGGGCATCGTTCGGGGTGCGCGGGGTGCGGCTGTACGAAGACGGGGTGCCCTTGAGCCAGCCCGACGGCCAGGGACAGACGGGCACACTGGACTGGTGGAATGTGCAGCGCCTGGAGGTGCTGCGCGGGCCGATGTCGGTGATGTACGGCAATGCAGCGGGCGGCGTGATCCAGGTGTTCAGCACACCGCCGGCGGCGCAGCCCGAGGCGCGCACGGGCCTGGTGCTGGGCGAGCATGGGTTGTGGGCCGCCATGGTGGAGGGCTCGGGGCCCGTCAGCGACACGCTGGGCGTGAGTGTGCAGGCCAGCGCGGGCGCCGCCGACGGTCAGCGCCAGCACAGCCGCTACCAGCGAGAGGCCTGGCGCGCGCGGCTGCAGTGGCAACCGTCAGACGACGAATCGCTGAACCTGATCGCACGGCAGGTGCGCATCCCCGAAGCGCAAGATCCGCTGGGCCTGACCGAGGCCCAATGGCGCGACGACCCCGATCAGGCCGATCCGGTCGCGCTGCGCTACAACACGCGCAAGGCCATCGAGCAGACGCAGTTGTCGCTGCAACACGAGTGGCGCCAGGGCGCGCAACGCTGGCAATGGCTGGTGTATGGCGGCCAGCGGGTGGTCACGCAGTTCCAGTCCATCCCCGCGCCGCCCGACAGCACCGTGCAGACAAGGCCCACCCACCCCGGTGGCGTGATCGACCTGAACCGCCGCTTTGTGGGCGCCGACCTGCGCTGGCAATGGCAGGGCGAGTGGCTGGCCAGGCCCTTCCATGTGCTGACCGGCCTGTCGGTGGACCGGCTGAATGAAACACGCCGGGGCTTTCAGAACTTTGTGGAGGAGGGCGGCAGCACTGCGCTGGGCGTGCAGGGTGCCCTGCGGCGTGATGAGCGCAACACCATCACGCAAGCCGACCCGTATGTGCAGGCCCAGTGGGACGTGGCACGCGACTGGCAGCTGCAGGCCGGCTGGCGACAGGTGAATGTGCGTTTTGAATCAGACGACCGCTATGTGGTGCCGGGCAATGGCGATGACAGCGGCCAACGCCGCTGGCAGGCCGACACCCCCGTGCTGGGCGTGTTGTGGCGCGTGCAGCCCGACTGGCACCTGCACGCCAGCGTGGGGCGCACGTTTGAAACACCCACCTTTAACGAGGTGGCTTACCGCTCGGTAGTGGGCGATGAAACCGGGCTGAACACCACGCTGCAGGCCGCACGAGGCCACCAGGTAGAGCTGGGCAGCCAGTGGCGCTGGTCGCGTGGGGGCACGTTCAACCTGAGCCTGTACGAGGTGCGCACGCGCGATGAAATCGCGGTGGCGCGCAGCAGCTTTGGGCGCAGCACCTTCCAGAACGTGGGTGGCACGGTGCGCCAGGGTGTGGAAGCCGGGCTGGACGTGGCCCTGTGGCCCGAGGCCGTGACCGGTCTGCGCCTGCGCAGCGCACTGGGCTGGACGCGCGCGCGCTATACCGAGGGCTTCACCAGCACCTCGGCAGGTGTGAGCACCGCTGTGCCCGCCGGGCGCACGCTGCCCGGCATTCCCCAGCACACGGCGTGGACCGAACTGATGTGGCGGCCTCAACCCACGGGCTGGCACACCGCGCTGGAATGGCGCCACCAAGGCCGCCTGTGGGCCAATGACGTGAACGACACCGCCGCCCCCTCGTCATCGCGCTGGGGCTGGCGCCTGGGTTGGCGGGCCGTGGGTGGCAGCGGTGCTGCTGACCACACCTGGCGGCTGGATGCGCTGCTGCGCGTGGACAACCTGTTTGACAGCCGAGATGTGAGCTCGGTCATCGTGAACGAGGGCAACCGGCGATTCTTTGAGCCTGCGCCAGGGCGCGCGGCCACGGTGCAAGTGCTGTTCAGCCGGGGCTTCTGAGCAGGCCCTGCCGCCACCATCTGCCCCCCCTTCACATGGAGGGGGTGCCAAGGGCCACGCCCTACGCACTTTTGCGTACGCTGGGCAGGGGTCCTACGCACGGCGGTGAATGGTCAAGCCCTGGGGGGCTCTCTACGATCAAGCCGCCCCTTGTTTGACGAGATACCACCATGCGCGCCACCGCCTCTTACCCCACTTGCCTGCCCCCGTCGACACGACGCTGGCCCGCCTTCTGGGTGCTGCTGGTCTGGGCCCTGCTGCTGAGCCTGAGCGGCTGCGGTGGCGGCGGCGGCAGCGGTGCCACCGCCGGCAGTGGCTCAGCCACCACCGTGGTGGCCCAAGGTGTGGTGGTGAACGACCAGGGTGTGCCCTTGCCCGATGCCACGGTGCAGGTGGTGTCATCCAGCGGCGTGGCCGGCACCGACCACCAAGCCAGCACCGACGCCGAGGGGCGCTTTTCTCTGACCCTGGACGCGGCCACCCCGGCTGTGTTGCGCATCATCAAGGCCGGGCATGCCAGCAGCCTGCGCGCGGTGAGTGATGCCGCCCAGAACGAGTCGGTGGCGCTGCGTGTGATCTTGCTGCCCGTGGCGGCCACCATCAGCTTTGACGCCAGCCAGGCCACGGTGCTGCGGGTACCGGGGAGCACGGCCCGGGTGAGCCTGGCCGCCGCCAGCCTGGTGCGTGAGGATGGCCAGCCCATCGTGGGCGCCGTGACCGCCACCCTGACCCCGGTAGACCCCAGCGTCGACCCCTGGCAAATGCCAGGCCTGATGGTGGACGGTGATACCGGTGTACCCATCGAATCGCTGGGCGCCCTGGGCGTCGAGTTCACCGATGCGAGCGGCGCTGCGGTGAATCTGGCCGACGGTCAGACTGCGGTGATCCGCATTCCTGCCACGCCCGCAGAGGGCGTGGACCCAGGCACGCTGCCCGCCAGCTACCCGCTGTATCACCTGAACGAAACCACCGGCCTGTGGACGCTGGAAGGCAGCGCCACCCTGGGCACCGACCCCGTCACCGGTGAGCGGTTTTACGAAGGCACGGTGAGCCACTTCAGCTGGTGGAACGCCGACCTGATGATCAGCCGCACCACGGTGAACCTGGGGCAGGCCGTGGGTGGCGCCGTGTGCAGCCTGCCGACCGACACCTCGGTGGTGAGCGTGGGCGTGAACTACAACGGCGTGGTGTCTGCCCTGAACGGCCAGGTGTTCGCACGGGCCGAGTCGCAAGCGCAGGTGCGCCTGCTGGACCGCTCAGGCCGCGTGCTGGACACGGTGACCTTGACCACCGGCCTGGCCGGGGCCGTCAGCCCCTTGCCGCGCTGCCTTCAGGTGCCCGAGCGCGTGCGCATCAGCGGCCGCGTGACGGTGAGCAGTGGCTCGCTGGAGGGCTACTGGGTGGCGCTGAGCGGCCCACAAGTGCAGACCGTGGCGGTGGGTCTGGAGCCTGATGGCCGCTATGAGCTGAGCACCTATGCGGGGCTGGGCGCTGTTCAGGCGCGTTTGGTGTCGTCGGTGCAGCGGGGCACGCCCGACACCTCGGTGAGCGGCGTGGTGGGCACCACAGATGTGGTGCTGCCCGACCTGGTGGTGACCGACACGCGCTTCACGCTGAATGGCTGTGTGGACGGCTGGAGCGGCTACCGCCAGACCCGCGCTCAGGTCAGGGCATTCAAAGGCACCGAGCCCCTGGGCGCCGCGCAAACCGTGAGCGCCAGCAGCCCGAACTTTGCGGTGCCCGATGCCCCGCTGAACAGCACCCTGACCCTGGTGTTGACGCCCGACGACGCCACCTTGGCCGAGCGCCGCACCGAACTGGTGGTGGGCAGTGCCCCCGTGAGCCCGGGCAGTTGCCTGGCACTGCCCGAAGGACCCACGGCGGTGATCGCCGCCAGCGGCACCGGCCTGGATCGCAGCCTGGACGCCAGCAACTCCAGCAGCCCCGACGGCGCCATCGTCTCAGCCCAGTGGCTGCTGGGCGACGGCAACAGCGCCACCGGCTTGAGCACCAGCCACCGCTATGCCACATCAGGCAGCTACACCGTGACCCTGACCGTGACGGACGCGCTGGGCCAGCAAGCCACCACCAGCACGCCCGTGATCGCCACCGAAGGCAGCAGCACACCGGCCCTGGCCCGGCGGCAGATCAGCGGCAACGAGCTTCAAAGCTGCTGGGTGGATGGCGATGGTGGTGTGCTGTGCGCCACGGCCAACGGCGAGCCCACCCCCGTGCCCGGGCTGAGCAGTGGCATCGTGGAGGTGGCCATGGGCCTGGACTTTGCCTGCGCACTGAGCAGTGGCGGCACTGTGAGCTGCTGGGGCAACAACAGCGATGGGGCATTGGGGCAGGGTGGCAGCGCGCCCTACAGCCCGGCCTCCAGCAGCACTCCGCTGACCGTGAGCGGCCTGGGCAGCGGGGTGGTGGGCATCACCGCCGGTGCGAACTACGCCTGCGCCTTGACCAGCGCGGGTGGCGTGCTGTGCTGGGGCAACAACTTCATCGGGCAACTGGGCACGGGCAACACCACCGCCAGCGGCACGCCGGTGCCCGTGGTGGGCCTGAGTTCGGGCGTGGTGGCCATCAGCGCGGGCTACCTGAACACCTGCGCCGCCACCAGCGGCGCGGGCGTGCAATGCTGGGGTGCCAACACCGCCAGCGACGGCAGCAACAGCAGCACGCCCGTGCAGGTGGAAGGCTTGAGCGCAGCGCTGAGCGCCATCAGCGTGGGCCGCGGTCATGGCTGCGCCGTGACGACCGCAGGCGCGGTGTACTGCTGGGGCGCCAACAGCGCCGGACAGCTGGGCAACGGCAGCACCACCGACAGCCGCAGCGCCGTCATGGTGACCGGCGCCAGCAGTGGCTATGTCACCGTCAGCACCGGCAGGGACCACAGCTGCGCCCTGACCAGCACCAACGAGGTCTACTGCTGGGGTTTCAACGACTTCGGTCGTCTGGGCAACGGCAGCACCACATCCAGCGCTGTCCCCGTGCGCGCCACCGAGGCCACCGGCACCATCATCGATCTGGGCTTGCGGGACTACGCCAGCTGCGTGCTGCGCAACGACCGCAGCGTGCAATGCTGGGGCTGGGCAGAGGATTACATCCCCGGTGGCTGAGCCATGAGCCCGTACAGATCACGCGGGTCATCCAGCTGCGGCATGAAGGCCCACGGGCGCCCGAGCTGGTGCGCCTGCGCAGCCGCGTGGAGGTAGCGCAGGGTGCTGAAGTCTTCCAGCGCAAAACCCACCGAATCGAACACCGTGATCTCGTCATCGTGCTGGCGACCGGGGTGCTGCCCACCCAGCACGCGCCACAGCTCCACACACGGAAAGTCAGTCGGCATGTGCTGCAGCTCGCCTTCGATGCGGCTCTGCGGCTCAAACTCCACGAACACGGTCGAGGCCTGCAGCACTGCCGGGGCCAACTCGGTCTTGCCGGGGCAGTCGCCGCCAATGGCATTGAGGTGCATGCCCGGCCGCAGCCACTCAGCCTGCACGATGGTGGCCAGGCGCTTGTCGGCCGTGGCGGTGGTGACGATGTCGGCGCCGGCCATGGCCTCAGCCACGCTGGCACACACCTGCACGCGCAAAGCCGTGCCGGCCAGGTGCCGCACCAGGCGCTGGGTGGCACTGGCATCCACGTCAAACAGGCGCACCGTGTGGATGCCCATGAGGTGGTGAAACGCCAGGGCCTGAAACTCGCTTTGGGCGCCGTTGCCAATCAAGGCCATGACGCGGCTGCCAGGCCGCGCCAGCACGCGGGCGGCCAGCACCGAGGTGGCGGCGGTGCGCAGGGCTGTGCCCAGGGTGAGATCGCTGATGAGCAGGGGCAGGCCCGTGCGCACCTCGGCGAGCGCACCAAAGGCCATGACGGTGGATAGCCCCAGGCGCACATTGCCCGGATGCCCGTTGACGTACTTGAAGCTGTAGAGGTGGCCATCCGAGATGGGCATCAGCTCGATCACCCCGGTGGGTGAGTGGCTGGCCACGCGGGGGCACTTGTCAAAGTCGGGCCAGCGCTGAAAGTCTTCGTCGAGACAGCGCACGAGTCCAGCCAGCGTGTCAGGCAGGCCTTGCTGGCTGACGAGCCCAGCCACGTCGGCCACGCTCAGGAACCATGGATGGGCGCGTGTCATGGCACAACCCTCCTTCCTGAAGCCAGTATGGCAGCGGTGGGTGCAGATGGGGCACCAGCCCTGCCGCCATCAGTGACTTAGTGCTCAGCCCAGGCCTTCCAGCGCAAACACACTGCCCTGGCCAACCGCGCTGCGCACCGTGATCTGCGCGCCCAGGTAACCCGCCTGGGCGCGCACGATGGCCAGCCCCAGGCCATGGCTGTCGCTGGCCTGCCGGTCGTCAAAGCTGCGATAGGCCTCGAACAGTTGAGGCAGGCGGTCAGGAGCAATACCCTGTCCGTTGTCTCGAATCTCAACACGCACACCGGTGTGCTGATGGCGTACGGCCACCAGCACGCGGGTGGCCTGGGCATGCTTCAACGCATTGCCCAGCAGGTTCTGAATGATCGAGTCGAGCATGCGCACGTCGGTGGTCAGCTTCACGGGCGTGCCAGCTCGTAGGCACAGCTCAATGCCGCGGGCATGGGCATCAGGGCTCGCCAACTCGACCATGCGACACAGACGCTCGCTCAGGTTCACCTCACTGAGGTGCACAGGGGCCGTACCCGACTCAAGCCGCGACAACTCCAGCAGGCGGGTGATCTGGCTGTGGATGTCGCCAGCGGCCGTTTCAATTCTGTGCACGGTGTCGCGCAGGCGATCTTCGCCCAGCGTCAGCAGCTCGGTGCGCTTGAGGAAGCCGGTGTACAGGCTGATGGCGCGCACCGGCTGCTTGAGGTCATGACTGACACCCGCCAGAAACAGGCCCTTGATGCGCGCCGCGTTCTCGGCCTCGGCCTTGCGCACGGTGAGGTCATCGATGAGCTGCTGCTTCTCGAAGCGCAAGCGAATGTTCTCCCGGTGTACCCGGTGGGTGGCGTGGGCATAGTTGGCCATGGCCCCCAGGTAGAGCGCCGCCATGGCGGCCAGGGTCAAGCGCTCGGCACCCCCTGCCAGCACCATCACCACCAGGTAGGGAGCCAACAGCGGCAGCACAAAGGTGTAGAAAGCAGGCAAGTGGATGGACAGCGGTGTGACCGACACACCAATCAAACCCGCCACGATGGACCCTGCCACCAGTTGCGTCAGGGGCTGGGCGGGATCGACATAGAGCCACACGAAGCCCCCCCATGTGAGGCCTGAGGCCAGCGACGACCACGTGTACGCCCTCAGCACCGCGGCATGGCGCTGATGGCTCTCCAGCCGAGGACGGGTGTGCCACATGAAGCCTTCCCGCGCCAGGTTGGCCAGCACACTGAAGGCGAGCCAGGCCAGGATCAGTGCGTTGGCCACACGACCATGCATGAGCCACGCACACACCAGGGTCAGCACGGCCACCCCAGCCAACGGAAAGTGCAGATCGAACGCAAAGTGCCGAGCAAACGCACGCTGCTCGTAGGTGGTCAGATCCGGTTCAGCAGCATCCATGGCGGGGCATCAGGCTTGAAGAATTGCACTATGCCACCCATCCAGGGGTGCTGGCTCTACGCCCTGATGCGTAGGCGATCACCGCCTGTACGCATGGGGGCGAATGGTCAAGAGACATGGGGATTCCTACGATTCAACGGAAGCACGGTCGTGCTTGCAACCCCTTGATCAACTTCAGTCAGGAACCGCTCATGCGCTCACACCTCATCGCCGCCCTCACCACCTTGCTGCTCGCCAGCGCAGCACACGCAGAGGGGCCCGTGGCCGTTTGCGAAACAGGCTTTGCCATCAAGACCCTGGCGGGCAACAAAGCGGCCTGCGTCAAAACGCAGAACGTGGACGACGACATCGGAGCCCGCAAGTGCGCCGCCGACGGACGGCGGACGTCGACCGAAGCCAGCGATGGTGGCGACATGTGCCAGGGCACGGCCACACCGTTGAACTCGATGCTGGTGGGCCCGGCCCTGGACTGCAAGCTCAGCTATGGCCTGGATGCACGCAACAAGCTTGTCCGCAATGGACAGGACCGCTGCGTGAAAACCGTGCGGCGTGAAGTGAGGGGTGACATTTCCGTTCGCAACGAATGAGCCACTGACACCACCCATCGACGGAGACCGCCATGAATGCCCAGCCCCTGCTCGTCATGGCCTGCCTGCTGTTGCTGGCCGCTTGCGGCAGCCAACCGACCCAGCAGGCTCAGGTGCGGTCACAGCTCAACCCCGTGGACCGAGGCGGGCGGGCGGTGACCAACTTCACCCCCGCGCTGCGCTGTATGGACGACATGCTGTTCCAGCAGGGCGTGCGTGACGTGAGTCTCATGATGGAAGAGCTGCGCGATGCCACGCAGAAGGTGCCGGTGTCTGCGCGAGACATGATGACGTCGGCCATTTCGGACATGACGCGGCGCTCTCGCGCGGTGCGGCTGTCGGTGTTTGGCAGCGATCAGCAAAACCTGATGCAGCTGCTGCAGCAGGCACAGAAGCAGTCAGCTTTTGCCGTGGTGCCTCGATACAGCCTGCGCGGCACCATCAGCCAGATGGACGACAGCGTGGAGCGACGTGGTGGCTCGGTGGGGCTGAGCCTGCCCGAACGTCTGTTCGGTGTTCGCTTTGGCGCAGACACCCGCTTTTCAGTGTTGGGTTTTGATGCCGCGCTGGTGGACAACGAGAGCATGACCTTGCTACCCGGCGTGTCATCAAAGAACCTCACCGTGCTGGCCAGCCGCGATGCCAATGCGGGCGAAGGCGAAGCCCGACTGACCAATCCGGGGCTGGACGTGGTGTTCTCGTTTTCGGCCAACCGGTCAGAAGGGCCGTCACAGGCCGCGCGGAACATGGTGGAGCTGGCGGCCATCGAGCTGGTCGGCAAGCTGACGCGCCTGCCCTACTGGCAATGCCTGAATGTGGCTGACGATGACCCTGAAGTGCTGCGCGAGCTGGAAGACTGGTTTGTGTCCATGGACGAGCAGGAGCTGGTTCGCTTTCAGCAAGAACGTTTGCGAGACCGGCGCTTTTTTGACGGGGCCATCGACGGCGTGCGCAGCGCCGCGTTCCAGCGAGCCCTGACCCGTTACCGCGTGTCCTTGGGGCTGCCTGCGGTGGGGCCCAACGATCTGGGCTTCTTCCGTCAGTTGGTGACGACACCTGTGGCAAAGGCACCCATCACGGCACAGCCTGTTTCAGCAGGTGCTGCGCCCTTGTCGATGACAGCAACCCGCACGGGCAAGACGGGCGCACTTCAATTGTCGGTGCGCGCCAGCCGCGCTGGCTATGTGTACTGCTACAGCCAGGATCCCGTCACCCAGAGAATCGTGCGTATCTTTCCCAACCGCTTCAGCACGGACCCACGCATCGACGGGGGCAAGCCCATCCAGCTGCCAGGTCGAGCCCGATTCGTGATGAACCCGGCCAGCCAGATGGCGTGCCTGCATGCACCCACCGAGGTGTATGGCGATCTGCCAGCCCCGTTGCGATGGGGCGATTTTGAAGAGATCCGCCTGGGCTCGTTTGAAGAGATTCAAGCCCATTTCAGCCGCGTGGCACAAGCCGAGGTGAGCATGACCAGGTTACCGCGCTGAGTGCTGATCGCGGCCGCCGATAATCAGCACCATGAACCCCATCACCGTGCTCATTGCCGAAGACCACGCGCTGCTGGCCGATGCCTTGCAGATGCTGCTGAGCACCCAGGCCGATCTGCGCTGCGTGGGTGCGGTGCACGATGGCGAGCAGGCGCTGGCCCAGACCTTGGCACTGAAGCCCGACGTGCTGTTGCTGGACCTGGGCCTGCCCCGCCTGGATGGGCTGGCCGTGGTGGGTGCCTTGCGCCAGGCAGGTGCCGACACCAAGGTGCTGGTGGTGACCGCGCGGCTGGACGCGCCTTCGGTGCGTGCAGCGTTGGGTCTGGGCGCCCTGGGCTATCTGCCCAAGGACGAGAACAGCGATGAGTTGCTGCTGGCGCTGCGCCGGGTGGCCCAAGGGCGGCGCTACATCAGCACGCACATTGCCGAGTTGTTTGTGCCGGATGCACTTGCTGTGTCGGCGCAGACCAAGGGTTGCCAGGCCCCGACCCTCACACCCAGTGAACAGGTGGTGCTTCGCCTGGTGGGCGAGGGCCTCACCAGCCGCGAGATCGGGCTACAGCTGGAGGTGGCCGAGGCCACAGTGCGCAAGCACCGAGAGAACATCCGACGCAAGCTGGGCATGCGCAACAGCGCCGAGATGGCCGCTTACGCCATCCGTGTTCAGGCCGGCACGGGGGGCTGAGATTCTGCGCCCCCCTCGGACAGAGGGGCTGCGCGGGGCCCCGTTCTACGCAACAGTGCGTAGACAGCGCAGTTCACTACGCCTTGGGGTGAATGTTCAGGCCTGGTGGTGGTTCCTACACTGGTTTGGGATCGTGATCATCAACCAGGAGAGACCCATGAAGAAACTCATCACCGCCACCTGCCTGCTGGCCACTGGCTCAGCAGCCATGGCCGGGCCCATGCTGATGCTGGGCATCTCGCACAACTTCGGCGGCTCGACAGGCCTGACCCTGAAGGTGCTGTCCACCAACCGAGAGCACAAGGCGGCGGTGGCCGCCGGCATCACCTACTTCCCCAAGGCAGAGGGTCGCCCATGGGGTGCCGATGTGGGGGTGGGATACAACCTGCGCAACGCCGCAGTCACGGTTGGCTACGACTGGCTGAACAAGCAGTGGCAGGTTGGAGCAGGCGCGGCCAATACCCGCCGCTCCGACGACGATGCGGCCAGCATCCCACCCCCGCCGGCAGGCCCGGTGGATGATGGCGACACCGATGGTGGTGGGCCCGTGCAACTCTGATCTGACACAGGCCATCGGCATCTAGCCGCCAAGGACAGAGCCTGGTTCCGTCAGGCTTTGCTCAAGGCCCTCAGCAACGCAGGCAGCCGGTCACTGGCATGCAGTTCGCCACGCACGCGCGCCATGCGGAAGTAGCTGGGCCAGGGCCCGGCGTCGTAGTCCAGATCGGGGTGGAACAGGAAGTCGGCATGCCGCACTTCGGGTTCGATGCGCTGCCAGCGGGCTTCGTCTCGCGCCTTCTTCCAGGCGGGGGCTTGGACGGGCGTGGTTCCGCGCCGGGCAGAAACGTCCACCGCGATCACGAAGCGTGCACCCAAGCGCCTCGCCACGGACACCAGGACGGGGACGGACGCATCCGCATCTTCGTACTCCACCCCCATCACCCCGACCGGCGACACGATGCCCGGCATGGCACTGGACGCCCGGACCGCCACACCGATGTCGCCACGGTCAAAGTACACCGGCGCCTTGTCGTGCCGTCGAGTAGCCGCGATCACCAGGCGTGTGGGCAGTTGCTCGATGGTGGCGTGTGCCAGACGGTCGTTCACATAGGCCTGCAGACGGCGTCCATGAATCCACCCGCGGTCTGCGAACGGTGAAGGGTCAAACAGGGTCAGCGGCCCGCCTTGCCATGACATCTCGTCAATGGTCGCCGCATCCAGCCCGGAGGCCCAGAACGCCCCCAGCAAGGCCCCCACGAGATCGGCGGCATGCTGCCCGTGGGCGCCGCGTACCCCATGCTGCGCGACCGCAGCGCCGTGCGCCTGGACCAGCTCGCGGGCAAGCGCATCGGCGTATTTGATCAGGATCGACCTCAGGCCCTGCTCATCCAGCAGTTGGGCGCGCAGGCCGTGTCGGTGGACATCGCCAACGTGGGCAGCAAGTTCAACAACGGCATGGTGGACGTCATTCACCTGCCCGCCATCACCTACAAGCCTTTCGAGCTGGCCAAGGGCATGGCCACACAGGGCGCCGTGGTGCGGGTGCCGGCCATGTTCCCCACCGTGCAACTGGTGTTCTATGCCGATCGGCTACCCAAGGGCTTTGGCGAGGCGTCGCGTCAGTTCTGGCTGTCGCAGTTTGACCGGCAGATGCAGACCATCCAGCGCTCTGAAGCCAGCATCCCGGCCCGGGTGTGGCTGGAGATCAGCCCCGAGGTGCTGCCGACCTACGTCGAAGCACTGCGACAAGGCCGCATCGCCGGGGCTCAACAAGGCCTCTACAGTAAGCGAACGCTCAATACCCTCAAAAAGGTGCGCTGCTCGGTCGTGCCTGAGAACGCCGAGTGCGCCTCGCCCAGCGAGGTAGAGTAGCCAGGAACTTCACCCCTGAGCCACTGACCATGCGCTGGAATGACTGCTGGTGTGATGTCCACCCGGATATCCAGGCACATGCTGTGCGCCAGGCTCAGCATGGCGTCGCCATTCGCTGCAGGGGACACCAGATCACCCCACTGCTGGAACGCACACCCTCTCAGCAAGTCAATCAGCTCAACAACACACCACTGGCATGGGGGATCGTTTCACCGTCCTCGGCCACGCGAGCTTGGCGTGCATCGATCCGTTCCGCCAGGTACAGGGCATCTCGGGCAACGCCCGAGAAGCGCCCTGAGCCCCAGGTGTGCAACCACGGCAGCCCCAGAAAGTACAGGCCCGGTTGCTGAGTCACCCCTCGATAATGAATCGGCTGACCACGCCCGTTGAACACGGGGGCGTCCAGCCATCCGAAGTCGGGCTTGAAGCCAATGCACCAGATCACTGATGTGATACCCGCAGCAGAGAGATCAAGACGGGTGTGTGCTGTGCCACCGGCGGGCTGCCAAACGGGCACATAAACGGAGGGTGGCGGAGCGTCCAAACCAAGTTGGGCGATGTGCTTGTCGATGGCTGCGTTGATCCCGTTATAGGTTTTGTCTGCCTGGTCCAAGGCATCCTTTAAGCTGTCCTGGAACGTCAGGATCCCCTCGTGCAGTCCATCAAGCAGACCATAGAGCTTCATGCCCTGGAGCGCAAAGTTGCGCAGGTCGATGTCTCGCCCACCATCGCGGCCAGTCACATAATGGTTAGTGTTGTCGCGAACACCCTCACGCAAGGGATGCTGGTCCACCGGCATGTCGTAGTAGCCCATGTCGGCCAACCAATCCACCACGTCTCTGCCCCGGTAGAAGCGCGCGCAACGGGGAGCATCCCCAACGGCCAGGTGAACCTGCTTACCAGCCAAGTGAAGGTCTTCTGCAATCTGCGCTCCCGACTGACCTGAGCCCACCACCAACACAGCACCCTCTGGCAGTGATTGAGGATTGCGGTATTGCTCAGAATGCAACTGAACAATGCTGGTCGGCAACCGCTCCGCCAGACGCGGGACTATAGGCTCGTGATATCCGCCTGAACAGACCACAACCTGCCGTGCCGTGAAATCACCTGCTGTCGTCTGGATGGCGTATCCAGCAGACGTCGGCTTGACGTGACGCACTGTGACGCCCGTCATCAAGGGTGGATTCACCTTGACTTGGAAGGCTTCAAGATAGGCAATGATCTCTTCCTTCTTCATGAAGCCATGTGGCTCTGGGCCCGCATAGTCATGCCCGGGCAGCTTGCACTGCCAGTTTGGAGTGACGAGACAGAAAGCATCCCACCGCTGATGGCGCCAAGCATGCATGGGCGTGTGCTTCTCGAGCAACAGGTGATCAATACCGCGTTGCTGCAGATAGTGGCTCAGCGACAGGCCGGCCTGTCCAGCGCCAACGATGATGACGTCATGGTGTACTGCTGATGTGGTGTGCATGGTGTCCTCAAGAGGGGTTTGGTATGGGTTGTTACGCAGGCACTCAGCCCCGTGGTTCAGATGTCAAAGCGAAGTACTTCAACCTGCGCATCGGGCTGCGCCAGAAATGTCTGGGCGTGAATTGAAATCTCGGACCACTGGTCCATGGCGCGTGAGCAGGCAAAGCCATACTTGGCGGCGACACGGTCGCTCGCAATCGACAGCGCCTTGTGGGTACGACTCAGGAAGTCGGGCAACGAGTAGCATTGCCCAGGCACTAGGAAGTCCTGGACGACGAGCGAAGGCGAATAGCAGGTGTGTTCGCAGCCATCGGGCCAACGGACGGTGAAGTGCATTTCAGGCATGACAGGGCGCCTTGTTGGCGGCAATGAAGGATTCGTAAACAGCCCCGTGCTGGCACGCGCTGGCATGCCAGTCGAAGCGGGCCGCGACCTGGCGGGCTTGTGTGGCGTGGCGGCTGCGTTCGGCGCGTTGATCGGGGTGCTGGCTGAGCCGCCAGGTGGCGCGCAGCGCAGCAGCGATGTCATCCACATCCAGCGGATCGGCCCAGAAGGCTTCATCGGGCTGCAGGTGTTCAGTGAAAGGCGCGATGCGCGACACAATGGCGGGCGTACCGCAGGCCATGGCCTCCATGGCGACCAGGCCAAAGCCTTCTTTCACCGAGGGCATGGCCAGGGCGATGGCCTGGCGGTAGAGCGCGGGCAGCACACCCTCGGGCACCGGGCCAGTGAGCAAGACGCTGTCGGCATGCAGCTGGCCCGGTGCCATGCCATGGGCACGGCGCACGGCGTCGAACTCGGCCTGGGCCTGGGCGTGCTCCAACAGGCTCGCGCCCCCGACGATGACCAGACGGGCCTGGCTCGCTGGGGGAACCGATGCACGCACCTGTGCAAAGGCCTGCAGCAGGCGCGCGGTGTTCTTGCGGCCTTCGACGCCGCCCACCGCCAGCCAGTACGGCGTGCCAGGTTGCAAGCCAATGCGGCCCAGAACCTCGGCGTCTTGCGCCGCTTGAGCGCCGCTGGTGTGCGCGGTGAAGCGACTCAGGTTAACGCCGTTGCCCACGCGGTGGGCACTGCGGCCCCAATCGCGCGCCAGAACGCTTTGCCACAGCGCGCTCACGCACAGCAGTTGCCGCGCTGCGTGCACACCGCGCGCTTGCCACGCGGTGAGCTGGGGTTCGTCAAAGGTGTCGAGGTGGTGCACGGTACGCACGAAGCTGTCGATGCGGCCTTCGGCCTGCAGGTCGGCCAGGGCGTTGGCGGTGATGCTGTCTTGCGAATGCAGCACGTCGAAGTCATTCAGGTCCAGACCGCGCAGGTGCTTGGCCACGGCCTGCATGCGCGCCCCCACCATGGGCACCAGGGCCTGAGGCAACGCACCCAGCGGTGCCACGGACAGTTGCGCCAGCGTGGGCCTGAACAGCGTCTGGCCCTGACGGCCTGCGGCGATCACGGTCACGGCGTGGCCTGCCTGCACCAGCGCATCGGCCAGCTCCAGCGTGTGCACCACGCCACCACGCGGGTTGAGCGAGTGCATCAGCAAGGCGATGCGCAGGGGCCGCGTGCTCAGCAGGCGTGCGTTCATGCCTGCGCTCCTTCGGTGCCGGTGGCCTTCGCGCCCGCGATGAAGGACTCACGCCGCCAGTCCCACAGCAAGGCCAGGTCTTGAGGGGCCTGGCCTTGCATGCCACCGCGCTGCAGCCACACCTCGCTGCCCGCCTCCACCGTGCCGACGGCGGCACAGGCCAGGCCACGGCTGATGAAGCGCGCCTGCACGGCGGCCATATTGGCCGGCGCCACGCTTAACAGGTAGCCATAGCTCGGGAAGGCCTGCAACCAGCGCAGAAAGGCCTCAGGCGCGTCGTCGTGGCCGTGGCCGGGCGGATGCGGCAAGGCGCTCAGATCGACGCGCAGGCCCACGCGGGAGCATTCGGCCAGCATCAGCGCGGTACCCACTACGCCGGCCATGCTGATGTCCTTGGCGGCGCCGCACAGGCCGGCTTCGGACACCTCGGGTAGCAGCGCCAGGTCGTCGCGCAGGCGATCCGCGGGGGCGCGGGTCGAGGCGTTCCAGAACGGTTGATCGGCCTCCCACTGGCCACGCAGGTCGACCGCCATCAGCAGGGTGTGGCCCGGTTGCGCAGCAAAGCTGCTGAGCAGCGCCTGCGCACGGCCCAGCACCGCCACGGCCAACTGGGGTCGCGCCGCACGCTGGTTGCTGTGGCCGCCGACGATGGGCACACCATACGCCGCCGAGGCCGCCGCCATGCCTTGCAGGATGGGCTCGGCCTGTTCAGCCCCGGCGCTCCAAATGGCGTCGACCACGGCGATGGGGCGCCCGCCCATGGCGGCGATGTCGCTGAGGTTGACCATGACCGCGCTGTAGCCGGCAAACCAGGGCATGGCTGAAACAAAGTCCTCAACCAGGCCTTCGATGGCGAACAGCAGGTGCCCGCTGGCGTCGGGAATGACAGCGCAGTCGTCGCCCAGCATCACACCGCTGCCCTCGGCCAGCGTCAGATCGCTGTGGCCACCGGGCAGGCAGCGCGCCAGCGTGTCGGCCACGCCAGCGATGTCGCGCTTGTGAGCGAAGCCACGGCTTTGGCGCAAGGCGCAAACGACCTCGCCGGTGGTCAGCGCCGGGCTGGCGATGGCGCTCATGCCGACCTCACTTGAGTGAGGAAGCCCCAGTCGGGGGCATGACAGGGAGGGTGCTGGTCGAGGTCGGCCTGCATCCAGGCATGGGGCCGCCCGTGCAGGCCGACCTCGGACAGGCAGTGCCAGTGCAGGCGCTCGAACAAGGGCACGTTGGCCTGCTGCACATGAGCCCAAAAGGTGTGCGCGCCCTGCGCACGGGCAGAACACACCGCCAGCTTGATCAAGGTGGCACCGATGCGGCCCACGTGCCTGAACGACGGGTGAACCGCCAGGCGCGAGCCCCACCACACCCCGGGCTCGGCCTCATGAATGCGCACGGTGCCCACCACCTGGTCGCACTCGCCAGCCAGGCTGGTGCAGGCCACCAGCAGCTGCGCGTTGTCGTCGATGGCGTCGCGATCGTCGCCCACAAAGATGCCCTGCTCCACGCAGAATACGGCGCGCCGCAGGGCATGGGCGTCACGGCGCTCCCAGGCCTCGCTGGCGCGCTTGATGCGAAAGGCCACGGGCTGGAAGGCCAGGGGCAGGTCACACAACACATCCAGACTCATGGCGGCTCCTTGGCGAAGGCGATGAAGGGGTGGAACGACTGAGCAGGGGGTCAGGCCAGGGCGGCCGTCTCGTAAACGGACAGCGACGAGCACGCACCGCACTTGCCACAGCCGGCCTTGATGTCGCTGGCGCGCATACCGGCCTGCACCACCATGCGGCCCAGAGGCTCGAGCACGGCACGCATGAAGGCCGGTTCAGGTGCGGGGCGCCCCTCCAGCGGGGTGCCGCTGATGGGCACGAAGGGCACGACGAAGGGGTAGACGCCCATGTCGAGCAAACGCTGGCTCATGGCCAGGATGTCGTCGGCGCTGTCGCCCAGGCCGGCCAGGATGTAGGTGCTGACCTGGCCACGCCCGAAGACCTGCACTGCAGCCTCGAAGGCGCTGAAGTAGCGCTCCAGCGGCACGCTGGCCTTGCCCGGCATGATGCGAGCGCGCACCTCGGGGGTCACGGCTTCCAGGTGCATGCCCAGGGTGTCCACCCCCGCGTCCTTCATGCGCTGGAACCAGGCGTCGTCATCGGGTGGCTCGCATTGCGCCTGAATGGGCAGGTGCGGCACGGCGGCCTTGATGGCACGGGCACTGTCGGTCAGCACGGCCGCACCACGGTCGGGCGTGGCCGGGGTACCGGTGGTCAGCACCATGTGCTGGACGCCATCAAGCTCGACCGCCGCGCGGGCCACTTCGGCCAGTTGTTCGGGCGTCTTGTGGGCGATGGTGCGGCCTGCCGCCAGCGACTGGCCGATGGAGCAGAACTGACAGGTCTTCTTCCGGCTCTCGTAGCGGATGCAGGTTTGCAGCACCGTGGTGGCCAGCACGTCGCGGCCATGCAGCGTGGCGATGTGCGAGTAGGGCACACCATCGGCCGTGTGGCGCGCATAGAAGCGCGGCGCTGCGGGGAAGCTGATCTGCGCGATCGGGATGCGGCTGTGCTTGAGCGTACTGCGGCCGTGCTCGTCGGGCGCTTCGGCCACGAAGGGCGAGTCGAAGGCCGGGGCGGTGTGCACGGGCACCATCACCGTGTGACCGTCGATGGTCACGGCCTTGTGGTCAGAGGGGCCAGCACCACCACGTCGGCTGGGCAAGCCTGCAGAGGGGTCGATCAATCGCAGGCCGCGCGACTGCAACTCGGCGATGAGCTCGGCGGTGTGCGCAGATGGAGGGGGGGCCTGGGGCGTGAGCACGGCGGACATGGCGGTCTCCTGGTCGGGTGGCGCGTCAGGCGACGCGGCTGATGGGCGGGATATCGGGCGTGTTCAGCGATGGCTCGGCGAATGCCGCCACCGCTGTCGCAGGCCCTTGGTTCTGGCTCAGGAAGTGCACGGGCGCAGTGGGCCGGTCGTCGAGGTTCAGGCTCAACAACTCGGGGCGGGCGTAGTGACCCACCGAATCCATCATGCGTTTGCGCTTGGTGACGAGGCTCATGTCCAGGTCAGCGATCAGCAGGCCCTCGCCTTCTTTGATGGGCGGCGCCAGGTGCACGCCTTCGGGCGAGACGATGGCCGTGCAACAGCCGCCGCGCAGTGCGCGCTGCAGGTTGGGCTCGGGCGTGATGGAGGTGATCTGCTCATCGGTCAGCCAGCCGGTGCTGTTGATGACGAAGCAGCCCGCCTCCAGCGCATGGTGGCGGATGGTGACCTCCATCTGGTCGGCGAAAATGGGCCCCACCAGCGAACCGGGGAACTGCGCGCAGTGGATTTCTTCATGCTGCGCCATCAGTGCGTAGCGGGCCAGCGGGTTGTAGTGCTCCCAGCAGGCCAGAGCGCCCACGCGGCCCACGCCGGTGTCGACCACCTTCAGGCCGCTGCCATCGCCCTGCCCCCACACCATGCGTTCATGGAAGGTGGGCGTGATCTTGCGGCGCTTGAGGCGCAAGGAACCGGTCTCATCAAAGATGAGTTGCGTGTTGTAGATCGTGCCGTGGTCGCGCTCGTTGACGCCCAGCACGACGACCATGCCGTGCTGACGTGCGCGCTGCGCCACCGCGTCGGTGACGGGACCGGGCACCACCACCGCGTGCTCGTACAGCGCCATGTGCTCGGCCCCGGAAGCCATGGGCGGCCGGATGAACGAGAAGTACGGGTAGTACGGCACGAAAGTCTCGGGAAACACGATGATCTGCACGCCCTTGCGGGCGGCCTGATCGATGGTGTCCAGGACCTTGTGCAGCGTGCCTTCGGCTTCGTTCAGCACCGGCGAGATCTGCGCCGCTGCGGCCTTGATGATGCGTGTCTGGCTCATGGTGAGGTGCCCGTTCTGACTCAAGGGTGGGTCACAGGGTCCAGGTGTCGATCACGACGGCGTTGGCCTTCTTGTGCAGCAGCACGATGTCCAGCACGTCGAGCGGGTTGATCGGGCGGATGCCTTCGATCAGCGACCCTTCACCGTGGCCGTACAGCGCCTGCAGGGCGAAACGGCAGGCGTACACCTTGCCGCCTTCTTCCATGAACTTGGTGATCTGCTTGTTGAAGTTCTGGTGGCCCGGGAAGGCCTCGTCACCCAACTTGGGAAAGCCGCGCTTCACACCGAGGGTCACGCCCGGTCCGTACAGCAATACAGAGGTCTCGTAACCCTTGCGCTGCAGACGCGTGGCCTGCAGCAGGTTCACAAAGCCAATCGAGCCTTCAAACGCCACGGTGTGAAAGGTCACAAGAGCCTTTTCGCCCGGCGAAGCCTTCACGTCTTCAAACACTTTCTCTTCGTAGTCGACCAGGAAATCGCCGATGGCATTGGGGGCTTTGGTCACTGCAGGCATGGAATCTCTCCAGATGGTGGGTGGTGGAACTTCGTGCGTTGCACTGATGTGCGCACTGCCATCCCTCGTGCATCCGGTGTGCCGATGCCAGCACCCAGGATCCGATCAATGCGCGATCAAACATGGCTGTCCTGCGGTCCTGCTGGACAGCCATCCAATTGATCGCATGAAATTCCATCAAGTCAAGGACGCCCGTCTCGCAGGCAGAACAGGCTGCCGATGGGACCGTCATGACGCACACGCACCAGAAGCGATCACGCCAACGTTGCTGATGACCCAAATCGAATCAATGGCCGAGTGACGCACTCATTGCGTGCAACAACACACGCAATCAATTGGCACAAAGAATGCAATCAATGGGGCATGACCACGTTCACACGCCACTGGGCCCAAAGGCTACGAGACAGCCACAAACCCGCTTACCTGCTCATTCCTGACCTGCTGGCCGAAGATCTGGCCAGCGGCCGGCTGACACCAGGCGATCGCCTGCCACCCTTGCGTGAGTTAGCCAAGACCTTGGGCCTCAACTACACCACCGTGGCTCGCGGCCTGGCAGAGGCCCAGAAGCGTGGGCAGATTGATGCGCGCCCAGGGCGCGGCAGCTTCGTGCGCAGTGCCGCGCCAGCGGTACCGCTGCGTGGGGGTACAGCGGCTGAGATGACCATGAATCTCCCCCCCGAGCCCGACGATGCCGCACTGCTGCAACGCATGGCCGAGAGCTTTGCGCAGATGTGGGCGGATCCGCAGCGCTTGCGCGCCCATCTGCGCTACCAGGATTTTGGTGGCAGCCATGCCGACCGAGATGCGGGCGCACGCTGGCTGCAAGGCATCATGGGCCACACTGAGGCCGACCGTGTACTGGTAGGGCCAGGTATCCATGGGGTGTTGAGTGGTTTGCTCAGTCTGCTCGCCCGCCCCGGTGACACCGTGTGTGTTGAGTCGGTGAGCTACCCCGGCATCAAGGCTCTGGCCACACAGCTGGGCATCAAACTATATGCCCTGCCGGTAGATGAAGAAGGTCCCTGCCCACAGCACTTTGAGGAAGCTTGCAAACATGTGCACCCGAAGGCGCTGTACTGCAACCCCACGATGCTGAACCCGACATCGATCACGATGAGTGCCGCACGGCGTGAGGCATTGGCCGACATAGCGCTCCGCTATGCCATTCCGATCATTGAAGACGATGCATATGGCGCACTGCCATCCAAGCGGCCCATCACACTGGCCGAACTGGCGCCCGAGCTCACTTACCACGTTACCGGGTTTGCCAAATGCCTGGGCGCCGGGCTGCGCGTGGCCTACGTGCACACGCCCACCATCCAGGCAGCACAGCGAGTGGCAGGCGCCTTGCGAGCCCTGACGGTGATGGCGGCGCCGCCCATGGTGTCACTGGCCACTCAGTGGGTCAATGATGGGACAGCGAGCGCCGTGGTCCACGCAGTGCGAAGAGAAACCAACATGCGGCATGCCTTGTTGCTCAAGCACCTTGAGGGCTGGAATGTATGGAGCCAGCCAGAGTGCTTCCATGCCTGGCTCAAGCTACCAGACACACTCAGCCCGAACGAGGCGGCCTCGTTTTGGCGCTCACGCGGGGTGGCAGCAGTGGCCAGCACCGCATTTGCCACCAACACTGCGCCACCACGAGCTGTTCGGCTGTGTCTTGGTGGCGCGGCGACACTTGAACAATGCGAACAAAGCCTGCGGGTGGTGGCTGATGTGCTTCACCACCCGGAGCAGGTTCATGCGTCAGTGATGTGAGCTGGACGTTCAGTGCATCACCGCGGTACCTTGAAGGTGCTGACTTCGGTAACCCGACTGGTGCCGTCTGAATGGCGTGTTGCCAGCGCGAACAGCACCGGCAGCGTCTTGCCTGCCAACCTGCTGGCCACAGGCGCAGGTAAGCGCACTGACACCTGTACCCACCGGTCTTCCAGCGGAGTCAACGCCACAGGCGATGCCTGTAGCACTGCCCCCTCAGGACCACTGAACTGAAGGTCGGCGTTCATGGGCTGCTCGGTCTGACTCATCAGCCTCACCCGGTACAGGTTTTCCACCGCGCCATCTTCGAGAACACGGTAGATGACGTTGCGGTCACGCATGACGTTAACGCGCACATCAGGGCGAGTGTTCAAACTCCAGACCAGGGCGGCAAGCAGTATTCCCATGACCCCCAGATAAACGCGTGCTCGCCACTGCTGCCAGGAGGGTGCTTCCCCGACGGACGACGCCTCAGCGATCGTCCCTAAAGATCTCTGGGTGGCCATGCGAACCAGACCACGTGGCTGACCAATCTTGTCCATCACCGCATCGCAGGCGTCTATGCAGACGCCACACCCGATGCATGCTGGCTGCAAGCCATCGCGGATGTCGATGCCCGTGGGGCAAACCTGCACGCAGATCGTGCAATCGATGCACGCGCCACTCTGCTTGCTGCCCCGCGGCTCGCCTCGGGCACTGTCGTAAGCCACGATACGGGTGTCGGCGTCCATCAAAGCGCTCTGGAAGCGCCCATACGGGCACATGTGCAGGCACACCTTCTCGCGCAGCACCCCAGCATTGAGGTAGCAGAATCCACCGTAGAACAAGGCCCAGAAGCCGTCCCAGAAACCCAGCTGCCCCTGCCACACGCTGGCCGCCAGCTCACGCATGGGCGTGAACCAGCCCACAAAGGTCAGGCCCGTGGCCAGACTGATCAGCACCCAGCCCAGCTGCTTGCCGCCTCGGCGCCAAAGCTTGTCGAAGGTCCAGCCTGCACGGTCCAGCTGCAGGCGGCGGTGACGGTCGCCTTCCATGCGGCGCTCCACCCACATGAACATCTCGGTGTACACCGTCTGTGGGCAACTGAACCCACACCACAATCGTCCGTACAGCGTGGTCGTGACAAACAACAGCATGGCGCTGAATATCAGCAGCCCCGTCAGAAAGACCAAGTCTTGGGGCAGGAGTACCCACCCGCCCAGGTAAAAGCGCTGCGCGCCAATGTCGAACAAAACCATCTGGCGGCCGTTCCAGTTCAGCCAGGGCAGCACCAGAAAGAACAGTTGAGTGGCCCACAGCGTAGCCGTCCGCCAGCGAGTGAAGCGCCCCTGTGTCGCTCGGGCCTGCACCTTTTGAGCCGCCTCGACACCCCCCAGTAACTCGCGAGGCAGGATGGGAATGACGCGTCTGGATTCGCTCATGGGAACTTCAAAGAGTTTGTGTTTGGTAGACGCCGTCAGCGACGCAACTGCGTCTTCAGGATGGCTTGCCTGAGGGCCTGGTCCATCAGTCGTAAAGGGGTACTCAGGGCGTCCGCATGGTCGTGCAGCAGTTCGTCCTCACGGAAGTACACATGCTGCAGTTCCACCGCCCCACAAGCGGCTTGTCGGGCACGCTGCCCTGAACGATCCAATGTGTGGTGCAGTCCGTCTTCTTCAGAGCGCAGGAGTGTCCAAGCCAGCCGGGCAGGCGCCTCAGATTCGTCCATGAACCACACTGGGCATAGGACCACATAGCCCGCCCATTGCAGGTTGACAACCTGCTCCAGGCGCCCGCTCAAGTGCCAGCCACGCGCCAGCGCTTCGGCCTGGACAGGTCGTGGCCATGGCCCGAGGCCAAAGTCCGGAGCCCATGACACAGCCCCGCCGCGGTGACCGGCCAGCAGTTCAGGCAGCACGGTTTCTCTGACTGCCACATTAGGTGACTGGAGCAAAGCGTGAACCACCAGTCCCTGTGACCAAGCTGTCCAGGCGGCGGTTGGATGTTGGTCTGCCAGCAAAGCGAGCGCGTCAGCAGCTTGCAATGCACTCCATCCCCGTCCACCCTGCTCGGTGGGCAGCAGCCCGTGTAACCATCCAGTCTCGGCGACCAGTGCCAGCAGATACTCGGGATCATGGGGTGTGGATGAGGCCATGTCCACATGGTGCGCGATCGACATCTGATTCACCAGACTCAGATTTCTGCGAAACTGACCATATCAGTTGACCCCATGAGCACCCTGTACGAACAGTTGGCCGATGCCCTGGCCCAACGCATCAACGACGGCAGCCTTCAACCCGGCGAGCGATTGCCATCAGTGCGGCAAGCCTGTGCTCAAGCCCACGTCAGTCCCGCCACGGTGTTCCAGGCGTACGACCTGCTGGAGACACGCGGCTTGATCGAAGCACGGCCACGCTCTGGGTTCTACGTGCGGCGCACGCTGCAACACTTGCAGAACCGAGCACTGCCTGTCACCACTCGTCTGGACAGCACCCCGGTGGCGATCAGCGAGCTGGTGTTCGACGTGCTGAGCAGCACTCGCGACAAGGAAGTGGTGCCTCTTGGCTCTGCCTTCCCTTCGCCAGCACTTTTCCCACTAGAGCGCCTGGCCCGTGACGGCGCACGCGCCATGCGCCAACTGGCGCCTCTGGCGCTGACCACCGAACTGACCACGGGCAACGCGCGGCTGCGCGAGGCTGTACGAGCACGGTGTGTCCGCCAAGGCCTGCGCGTGGGCAGCCATGAACCCGTGATCACCAATGGCGCCATGGAAGCTCTGAACTTGTGCCTGCAGGCCGTGACCCAGCCAGGTGATGTGGTCGCTGTGGAGGCCCCTACGTTCTACGCCGCACTGCAGGCACTGGAACGCCTGCACCTGCAGGCTGTGGAAGTGCCTACCGACCCCCAACGGGGCATCGACCCTGATGGGCTGGCAGAGGTGCTGCAGCGCCATCAGGTGGCTGCCTGCTGGCTGATGCCGAACTTTCAGAACCCGCTGGGTGCCTTGATGCCTCACGAACGCAAGCAGGCCGTGATGCGCATACTGCAGCGGGTGGGTACCCCAGTGGTAGAAGACGATGTGTACGGCGAGTTGCACCATGGGAGTGAGCGGCCCTTGCCACTCAAGGCCTTCGACACCGAAGGACAGGTGCTTTACTGCAGTTCATTCTCGAAGTGCCTGGCGCCCGGGTACCGCGTGGGTTGGACGCTGCCCGGCAAGTACAGCCACACGGTACAGAAGTTGAAGATGATGAGCTCGTTGGCAACCTCGGTGCCATCGCAGCTGGCGCTGGCTGAATACTTGGAAGAGGGAGGCTACGACCGTCACCTGCGCCAACTGCGCAAGACCTTGGCCGACAGCCTGCACCAATTGCGGAGTGCTGTACTGGAGTACTTCCCCAAAGGTACGCGCGTGTCACGGCCGGTCGGCGGCTACTTCTTGTGGTTACAACTACCGGAAGGGGTGGACACCCTGAGCCTGCACCGCCGGGCCCTTGTCCAGGGCATCAGCACAGCACCGGGCTCATTGTTTTCGGCCGACCAGCGTTTTCGCTCAGCACTGCGGCTTAATGGGGGGCACCCACATGATGCACGGGTCCTGGAGGCGGTCAAGGTGCTGGGACGGATGGCGAGCGAGTCATGAGGATTGGCCAGCAATGCTCAACAATTCAAGCCTTGGTTTGCAGCATCCCCCGCACACGCTCCATGATGTATGCGGGCACCTGCTCGCGCACCCCCTCGGCCAGGTCCAGGTGGGCCATGGCGCTGGACTGCAGGATGCTGGACAGGCCATGCATGGCTGACCAGATCAGCATCGCGTCCTGATCCACCTGTCGCTGCGCTTCGGCGTCCCTGCCGTGGATGCCGCGCAGGTCATCGCGCAGGATGTTGAAGGCATGCAGCGCATCGCCCACCAGGCCCACCTCTTCAGCAGGTTCAGGCCAGGGGGTGTTGAACATCAGGCGGTACTCCAGCGGGCGCTCCAGCGCAAACTGCAGGTAACGCGTGCCCAGGCAGTTCAGGTCTTGCTCGGGCCCCTCCTGCTTCTGACGGTCGTCCAAAAAGCGGGCAAAGTCTTGAAAGCACTCGCGGATGACCTCGGCCAGCAGGTGATCACGCGACGGGAAGTGCCGGTAGGGCGCCTGGTGCGATACGCCCAAGCGCCGCGCCACCTCTCGCAGGCTGAGCTGTTCCAACCCACGCTCGGCGATGGTCTCGCGCGCGGCGCGCAGGCAGGCTGATTTGAGTCCGGTGTCCGCCTCAGGTTTGTGCTCCATGGGCCTGATTATCCGCCTGCCTGAACAGCCTGTCAGTGGCTGTGCACCCTCGCCGCCTCTTCAAACTGCCTGGCCGACAGCTGCCACTCTTCGCCACGGTAGTAGGCCTCCACCCGGGGGTTCATCACCTTGAACCACAGCGGGGGCACCAGGGCCAGCAGGTACATGCCGGCATAGCCCGTGGGCAGCTGCGGTGCCTGGTCATAGTGACGCAGCACCTGGTATCGGCGGTCAGGAAACGCGTGGTGATCCGAGTGCCGTTGCAGGTGGAACAGGCCCATGTTGGTCAGCAGCTGGTTGCTGTTCCATGAATGCGCCGGGGTCGTGCGCTCGTACTTGCCATTGGGCAGCAAGCGGCGGTGCAGGCCATAGTGCTCCACGTAGTTGATGATCTCCAGCGTGGTGAAGCTCATCCAGCACACGCCCAGGTAGAACACCAAGCCAGCCCAGCCGAACACCAGCCCAAAGCCCATCACCAGGGCCAGGCTGACCAGATGCCACCAGATCAGTTCATTGCGCCAGTGCAGGGCCGGCAGCCCCTTGCTGCGAAGGTGCTTGGCCTCCAGCGTCCAGGCATTCAAGAAGTTGTGCTTGTAGGCGTGGGGCAAGAACGCATAGAGGCTTTGACCATATCGGGCAGACGACGCATCCTCAGGGGTGGAGACCGTCACATGGTGCCCACGCACATGCTCCACCTTGAACCCCGGATAGCACACCGACGCGTACAACAAGCCACCGCCCCAGTTTTCCAGACGGCTGCGACGGTGGATGAGTTCATGGCCCACGTTGATGGCCAAGGTGGCACTGACGATGCCACAAGACAGGATCCACCCCACCTGGCTCAGCAGACTGAACTGATCGCGGTGCTCGACAAACACCCAGGCACCAAACGCCAGCGTGACCAGTTGGGTGGGCACCACCAGGATGGTCAGCCACGCATACCAGCGCTGCGACGACAAGGTCTTGACCTGCTCATCCGTGGGGTTGGCAGGATCTGCGCCCACCATGTGATCGGCCACCGGCAGCACCACAAAGATCATGAACAGCGGCAGCCAGACGAACCACTGGTGTTGCCCGGTTTCCTGCATGCCGTACCAGGCCAGGTACGGAAACGAGGCCACCAGGTACACCAGCATGTACATCACGTACTTCAGGGCGATCATCAGGCCCGGAGACAGGCGTGAAAACATGGGCAAGCTCCAAAACAGGGATCCATCATGGGGAGCACTGTGCCCATCTGCCTGCAAGACAGCAGGTGCCTGCCTGCCAGTGACATGTCATTTTCAGACAGACTTTTCAGGTAGCGTGGCGGCATGATTGGAGACGCACTCACGGCCAGCCGCTACCTGGCAGGCGTGCAGCAGATGCTGAGCGAACAGTTCGTGGTGCACACCCTGTTCAGCAGCCTGTCCTTGATGGCGGGCTTTCTGTTGGGGCCCCAGGCAGACGGGCTGGTGCTGGAGTGCCCTGGCCCCAACGATGACGCCCTGCGTCGGGCGCTGCCCGAGCTGGGCGGCAGCATGCGCTTTGGCGCGCCGTGCCACCGCATCGTGCTGCCTCAGGCCTTGCTTGACCTGCGGTTTGCGCTGGCCAACGCCACGGCGCATCAAACAGCACTGACACGCTGCGAGGACGAGCTGACGGCGTTGACAGGGCGCCAATCGTGGGCCAACAAGCTGCTGTTGAAGATGCTTCAGCAGCACGAAGGCTTTCCCACGCTCGACCAGCTGGCTGAGCGTATGGCCGTGTCCACACGCACCCTGCACCGACGCCTGGCCTCAGAGGGCACCTCATTCAGGGCCCTGCTGAACGCGGCGCGGATGTCCAGGGCCCAGATGTGGTTGAGACAGGGTCGATCCGTCATCGATGTGGCCCATGCCCTGGGCTATGGCGACTCGGCCAACTTCTCACGCGCGTTCAGGCGCCACCATGGGGTGGCGCCCAGCCGGTTTGGCATCAAGCAGCCAACTTCACGTTCATCGTGATCTCGGCGCTGAAGACCTTCTTGCCATCGGTGTCGAACACCTCGATGGGAACGATCTTGTCTCCCGCCGTGGTCCAGTCGATGCCCGAGCCATCGGCCACCGCCGTCAGGTCGGTCTTGGCCTTGGCCAGGTACGCCACCGTCATGCCCTTGGGAATCCAGCGAGCGCCAGCAGGCACGGACACATCGGTCATCGTGCCACCCACCAGTTCGGCGGCGTTGCACAGCGCGATGGCGTGCACGTCGGTCGTAGGGCGCCACAGTCGATGCGACCAGCAGCACGGCAAATCAAGCACTTGCAAGTGGCTGCGCCACAGCACCACAGACGTTGCGTCAGAGTTGACGCGACTACCCTACACGGCGCCAAAGTTGTTGCAACCGCAATTTGATGCCCCGCTGACACGGATAAGACCGCGTCTCAACGCGCACGCACACAGAAGGCCCTATCTCCGCTCACCTTTGCAGCAGACCACCCATCCATCAGCACAAAGATCGGTGAGTAGATCGGCAATCTATTTCTCATTCTTGAATCTGTAGTTCACTCAAGTTGTTGACATTAAATGATATTTTCTAGATCATGATTTGCAATCAGATCGGAAATTCATGTCAGTTCCAGCCACCCCCATCGCGGCTTACGACCAGCCCCACCAGTTCGAGCCCCTGCTGCCCAGCCGTCGCATGGACGAGCTGAGTCGACAAGCCAGGCCGGTCATCGAAGCCGCCCTGCGCCTTCAGGCGGCGGTCCACCCCGCCACCCTGGTCGAGTTGCGTGGCCTGGTGCGGGCCATGAATTCCTACTACTCCAACCGCATCGAAGGGCATAGCACACATCCTGTGCACATCGCCCGTGCGTTGAAGGCGGATTTTTCCGATCAACCCGACATCGCTCGACGCCAACGTCTGGCTGTGGCCCACATCCAGGCCGAACAGGCCCTAGAGGCGCTTGAGTTGAGCGAGCTGGAAACCCTGCACAGCCGCAGCCTGCTGTTGGCCCATCGTCTGCTGTACGAACAACTGCAGCCCGAAGACCGCCGGACCAACGAAGGCTTGGACTTGCTGCCGGGCCAGTTGCGCACGCAAGACGTGGTGGTATCGCGCCACCAACCGCCCACGCACACCGCGCTGCCGCTGTTCCTGGCTCGGGCTGACGAGCGTTATGCCAAACCCTGGGGGCTGGAACAGCTGCTCGTCACCGCCGCCTGCGCCCACCACCGGCTGGCCTGGGTGCATCCCTTCCTGGATGGCAATGGTCGCGCTTGTCGCCTGCACACCCACATGGTGCTGAGGCCTCTCACCGCAGGACTGTGGTCGGTCAACCGAGGTCTCGCCCGGCGACGCGACGACTACTACCGACACCTCTCCGAAGCCGACATGGCGCGACAAGGTGATCTTGACGGCAGGGGCAATCTGAGTGAGCGCATGCTGATCGCATGGTGCGAGTTCTTCATCGACACCTGCCGCGATCAGGTCGAATTCATGACCCGCATGCTCGACCTCGATGCGTTGAAAGACCGCATCGGGGCGCTGATCACCATCCGAGCTCACCAGCGTCAAACCCCGGACTACCGACCCGAAGCCATCTTGCCGCTGCAGCACGTGATGGCGCTGGGCCCCATCACACGGGGTGAGTTCGTGCAACTCACCGGGCTGGGCGAGCGCACTGCCCGCAAAGTGCTGGCGCAGTTGCTAGTCGATGGCCTGCTGATCAGTGACACCCCCAAAGGCCCGGTAAGGATGGGACTGCCGCTGGATGCGTTGGGGGTGCTGCTGCCGAATCTGTACCCAGAGGCGGTGTCTTCGGTGCTGGACTATTAAGCGTCGATGTTCGTCGCGCGCAAAGCATTGCTCTCGATGAAATCCCGACGCGGCTCCACCTCATCGCCCATCAGCATGGTGAACACCCGATCCGCCTCGATGGCATCTTCAATCTGCACGCGCAGCAGGCGACGGACGTTCGGGTCCATGGTGGTTTCCCACAGCTGCTCGGGGTTCATCTCGCCCAGGCCCTTGTAGCGCTGGCGACCCACGCTGTTTTCAGCCTGCGTGATGAGCCAGGCCATGGCGGCGCGGAAGTCTGCCACCTTGGCTTCTTTGGCCTTCTCGCCTTCACCGCGGCGCACGATGGCCTCGGGCGTCAGCAAGCCATTGAAGGTGGTACCAGCCTTGGCCAGGGCCTCGTAGTCAGCGCCATGCACGAAGTCGGCATTGATGATGCTGTACTTGGTGTTACCGTGGAAGATGCGGCTGATGCGCAGGATGTGCTTGTCGCTGCGGGCATCGAACTCGGCCGTCACTTCAGCGTTGTGCAGCGCGGCCTTCAGCGCTGCGGCGCTCTTTTCGGCCTCTTCCAGCGTGTCCAGGTTCAGCGTCAGGCCGTTGGCAATGGCGCGCAGGGCTTCGATGTCCATCCAATTGCCCAGTCGCTCCACCACGGCGTTGGCCTTGACATAGGCTGCGGCCAGGTCACTCAGCTGCTCGCCGGTGATGGCGGGCTTGCCCTGGCCGGGTTCGACCACCGCGCCATCCAGCGCCACACGGGTCAGGTACTCGTCCAGCGCACCGGCGTCTTTCAGGTACTGCTCCTGCTTGCCATGCTTGACCTTGTACAGCGGCGGCTGCGCGATGTAGATGTGGCCGCGCTCGACCAGTTCCGGCATCTGACGGAAGAAGAAGGTCAGCAGCAGGGTGCGGATGTGGGCGCCGTCCACGTCCGCATCGGTCATGATGATGATGCGGTGGTAGCGCAGCTTGTCGGGGTTGAAGTCGTCGGTGCCCGCACCGCGCCCAATGCCCGTGCCCAGGGCCGTGATCAACGTGAGGATTTCGTTGCTGGTCAAGAGCTTTTCATAGCGGGCCTTCTCGACGTTCAGGATCTTGCCGCGCAGGGGCAGGATGGCCTGGAACTTCCGGTCGCGACCTTGCTTGGCCGAGCCGCCTGCGGAGTCACCCTCCACGATGTAGATTTCGCACAGCGCCGGGTCTTTTTCCTGGCAGTCGGCCAGCTTGCCGGGCAGGCCCAGGCCGTCCAGCACGCCTTTGCGGCGCGTCATTTCGCGGGCCTTGCGGGCGGCTTCGCGCGCACGCGCGGCTTCGACGATCTTGTTGCAGATGATCTTGGCGTCGATGGGGTTCTCGAGCAGCCAGTCGGTCAGCAGGCGGCTGACGATGTCTTCCACCGGCGCGCGCACTTCGCTGGACACCAGCTTGTCTTTGGTCTGGCTGGAGAACTTGGGCTCGGGCACCTTGACCGACACCACGCAGGCCAGGCCTTCGCGCATGTCATCGCCACCCACATCGACCTTGGCCTTCTTGGCCAACTCGTTGTCTTCGATGTACTTGTTGATGACGCGGGTCATCGCGGCGCGCAGGCCGGTCAGGTGGGTACCGCCATCGCGTTGCGGGATGTTGTTGGTGAAACAGAGCACGTTCTCGTTGTAGCTCTCGTTCCACTGCATGGCCACTTCCACGCCGACGTTGGTGCCGTTCTCGGAGACCTTGTCGCCTTGCGCATGGAAGATGTTGGGGTTGAGGATGTTCTTGCCCTTGTTGATGAACTCCACGAAGCCCTTGACGCCACCCGCATAGGCGAAGTTGTCTTCCTTGTTGTTGCGCTCGTCGATCAGGCGGATCTTGACGCCGTTGTTCAAGAAGGAGAGCTCACGCAGGCGCTTGGCCAGGATGTCGTAGTGGTACTCGTTGTTTTCTTTGAAGATCTCGGTGTCGGGCAGGAAGTGCACCTCGGTACCGCGCTTGTCGGTCTCGCCGATGATCTTCAGCGGGCTGACTTCGACACCATCACGCACTTCGATCAGGCGGTCTTGCGGCACACCCTGTTTGAACTCGATGTAATGCACCAGGCCATCGCGGCGCACCGTGAGGCGCAGCCACTTGGACAGGCCGTTCACGCAGCTCACGCCCACGCCGTGCAGGCCACCCGACACCTTGTAGCTGTTCTGGTTGAACTTGCCGCCGGCGTGCAGCTCGGTCAGGGCGATTTCGGCCGCCGAGCGCTTGGGCTCGTGCTTGTCGTCCATCTTTACCCCGGTGGGGATGCCACGGCCGTTGTCGACCACGCTGATGGAGTTGTCGGTGTGGATGGTCACGACGATGTCGTCGCAATGACCGGCCAAGGCCTCGTCGATGGAGTTATCGACCACCTCGAACACCAGGTGGTGCAGGCCGGTGCCGTCGGACGTGTCGCCGATGTACATGCCCGGGCGCTTGCGCACGGCCTCCAGGCCTTCGAGGATCTGGATGGAGCCTTCGCCGTAGCCGCCTTGGTCGGGTGATCCAGCCGGGACGGCAGGCACGTCAGGTTGCTGGTCGGGAGAAGGCGTCACGTCGCTCATGGAATGGCCCTGGGGAATGAAAAAGAGCCCCGACAGACTCGTCAGGGCTCTGGGATTTTAGCTTGGGAAATGATGTCTTCCCTGGGCGGCGTGGCCGTGGTGTTGCTGGGTTAAGCTCAAATCCGCATCGGCATCACCACGTACTTGAACCCTTCGTACTCGGGGTTGGTGATCAGGGCCGAGCTGTTGGCGTCTTGCAGGGACACGGTCACCATGTCCTGGCCCATGTTGGACAGCACGTCCATCAGGTAGCTGACGTTGAAGCCAATTTCGAAGCTGTCGCCACCGTAGTCGATTTCGATCTCTTCCTTGGCCTCTTCCTGCTCGGCGTTGCTCGAGGCGATGCTCATGAGCCCCGGGGCGATGTTCAGACGCACGCCCTTGAATTTGTCGGAGGTGAGGATGGCGGCGCGCTGCAGGCTGGCCAGCAGGGTGGTGCGGCCCAGGGTGATGTGGTGCTTGTGGTTCTTGGGGATGACGCGGTTGTAGTCGGGGAACTTGCCCTCGACGAGCTTGGTCACGAATTCGAGGCCGCCAAAGCTGAACTTGGCCTGGTTGCCGGCAAAACGCATTTCGATGAGCTGTTCCTGCTCGCTCTTGCCGTCGTCCTTCAGCAGGCGCATGAGTTCCAGCACGGTCTTGCGGGGCAGGATGACCTCCTGCTTGGGCATTTCGACCTCCAGGGTGGCCTGTGACAGGGCCAGGCGGTGCCCATCGGTGGCCACCAAGGTCAGGGTGTTGCCTTCGGCCACGAAGAGGATGCCGTTGAGGTAGTACCGGATGTCGTGCACGGCCATGGCGAAGTGCACCTGACCGATCAGCATCTTCAGCGTCTTTTGCGGCACGCTGAAAGCGGGGCCGAAGTCGGAGGCCTCTTGCACCAAGGGGAAGTCTTCAGCCGGCAGCGTTTGCAGCGTGAAGCGGCTTTTGCCGCCTTGCAGGGTCAGCTTGTTCTGGTTGGCCGTGAGGGACACGGTCTGGTCGCTGGGCAGGCTCTTGAGGATGTCGCCCAGCTTCTTGGCGCCCACGGTGGTGGCGTAGCTGCCGTCATCACCATCGAGCTGGGCCGTGGTGCGAATCTGGATCTCCAGATCGCTGGTGATCAGTTCCAGCTCGGGGCCGTTCTTGCGGATCAGGACGTTGGCCAGGATGGGCAGTGTGTGGCGCCGCTCCACGATGCCGCCCACAGACTGCAGGGCGGCGAGGATTTTTTCCTGGGCTGCTTTCAACACAATCATCTTAATCTTTCAAATTGGTCGTCGTAGTAGAGGGCGACTTTTTCTGTGTACAACGCTATTTTGTCCTGATCCATCAAGGATTTAAGCCCCGGACAAGTCTGTGGATCGTACCCGGCTTCGTGATGGGGACAACAGACAACAACTTGGCGTGTTGGCCTCAGCCTGTGGACAAGCGGGTGCTTGTTCTTGTCTTGTCCACAAGTTTGTGCCTTGACAAGGAGAAAAAAAAGAGACCCGTCAGGGTCTCATGGGATCTCAGGCGGCTGTGGCCTGGCGGCGTAGCGCCTTGGGGATGTCGTGATTGAACCCCTGGATCAGCCCTTCAGCGTCTGCTCCAGCACGTGCAGTTGCTGGTTGAGTTCGCTGTCTTTGGCGCGGTCACCTGCGATCTTGCGGCAGGCGTGCAGCACCGTGGTGTGGTCGCGGCCGCCAAACAGCTCACCGATCTCGGGCAGGCTCTTCTGGGTCAGTTCCTTGGCCAGGTACATCGCGATCTGGCGGGGCTTGGCGATCGAGGCGGGGCGCTTCTTGGAGTACATGTCCGCCACCTTGATCTTGTAGAAGTCCGCCACGGTCTTCTGGATGTTCTCGACCGAGATCTGCCGGTTCTGGATGGACAGCAGGTCTTTGAGAGCCTCACGCGCCAGGTGGATGGTGATTTCTTTGTGGCTGAACTTGGCAAAGGCCAGCACCTTGCGCAGGGCGCCTTCGAGCTCACGCACGTTGGCGCGCACGTTCTTGGCCACGAAGAAGGCCACGTCTTCGGGCATGTCGATGCCTTCTTGCGCCGCTTTCTTGATCAGGATGGCCACGCGCATTTCCAGCTCGGGCGGCTCGATGGCCACGGTCAGGCCCGCGTCGAAGCGCGAGGTCAGGCGTTCATCGATGTTGGCCAACCCCTTGGGATAGGTGTCGGACGTCATGATGATGTGGGCCTTCTTGGCCAGCAGCGCTTCGAAGGCGTTGAAGAATTCTTCCTGTGTGCGGTCTTTGCCGGCGAAGAACTGCACGTCGTCGATCAGCAGCAGATCGAGGTTGTGGTACTTGGCCTTGAGCTCGTCAAAGGTCTTGCGCTGGTAGTTCTTGACCACGTCCGAGATGAACTGCTCGGCGTGCAGGTACAGGATCCGTGCGTCGTGCTTGTCGGCCAGCAGAGCGTTGCCCACGGCGTTCATCAAGTGTGTTTTACCGAGGCCCACGCCACCGTAGATGAACAAGGGGTTGTACATCTGGCCCGGGGCGCCAGCCACGTGCAGGGCCGCCGTGCGCGCCATCTGGTTGGCGCGGCCGGGCACCAGGTTGTCGAAGGTGAGTGCCGTGTTCAGGCCCATCACCTGTGGGGTGCGTTGCGTCTGACGACGTTCGGATGAGGATGATGCGTTCCCATCGCCATGACCCGACCCCGGGTGCCCGTTGAACGAACCGCCTGGGGTGATCTGAGCCACCTGCGCATTCGGGGGCAGGGCTCGCGCGGGCATCAAGGCAGGGCGCATCAGACCACCAGGGCCGCTCGGGGTGCCTGCCGGCATGGACGGAGCCATGGGTGTCGCCATGCGCGGTGCGAGGGCCACATCCAGGCGCACAGGCCCGTTCACCAATTCGCCCAGGATGGCTTCCAGGCGTTGGCTGTACTGGGTGCGCACCCAGTCGAGCATGAAACGGTTGGGCACACGCACGGACAGCACGGTCACGCCGTCTTGCTGGCTGCTCTGGGCTTCCGGCAAGGGCCGGATCCAGGTGTTGAACTGCTGTTCGGGCAGCTCGGTGGCCAGACGCTCACAGCAGCGTGACCAGAGGTCGTGCAGCTCAGGGGCGTTCGGTGCGGGCAATTCGGCGGCACTCATGTTGTGGACAAGTCCTTCCTTGGGAGGCGAATTCTAAGCCTCTTCAGGCGGGTGCGGACAGGGTTATCCACAGTTTCTTTGCCCAGGATCACGCGGTCTTTGCACAGCGTTGACGCGGGTTGGTGTTGACCACGGATGGGAAAGCTGTTGTAATCGCGGGTTCTGCCGGCCCTGAGGTTGTGGGTCAGGCCTAGTGAAAGACCATCATGAAGCGTACCTACCAACCCTCCAAAACCCGCCGCGCCCGCACCCACGGCTTCCTCGTTCGCATGAAGACCAAGGGTGGTCGCAAGGTGCTGAACGCCCGCCGCGCCAAGGGCCGCAAGCGTCTGGCCGTCTGATCGGTCAATACAGAGCGATGGCCTGGGCCGGCTGGCCCGGTGCTTTGGGCTCGTGCAGCCCCATCGCCTGTCGTGAACAAGGCCGGGCTCTGCCCGGCTTTGTCATGATCTGGCTGTCGTCTGGATGCGTGCCCGCCTGGGCTGCTGTGCCGTGAAACCCGCCAGTCTGAAATCGTCGGATTTCCAGAAGGCACTGGGCACCCGCCCCGTGTCTCGCACGGCGCATTTTGCGCTGCATGTGCTGTGGAATGTGCCGGCGACCTCCGAGTTGTCAACAGCCGACCCGGCTCCCGGGGAGGTGCTTGTGGATGACTCGGCCGATCGGCTGGGTCTGGTGCTGCCCAAGAAGCAGGCACGTCGTTCGGTGACCCGGTCCTTGATCCGTCACCAGGCGCGCGAATCTGTGCGTCGTCATGGGGTCCACGCGCGTGAGCGCCTGGGCCCGTTGGTCGTTTCTTCGGCGCCAGCGCGCTCTGTCCAGGCCTGGGTGGTGCGCCTGACGCGTGGTTTCGACCGGCAGGAGTACCCCAGTGCAGCCTCTGAGGCGCTCAAGGCCGCCGTGCGGGCTGAGCTGGACGACCTGTGGGCGCGTGTGCGCCCGGCCTCCTCATGATGCGCGTTCAGGCCTGTCGGCTGTGGCGCGCGCTGGGTCGCGGCGTCAACCGCCTGCTCATGGGTCTGGTTCAGGGTTACCGTCTTTTATTAAGCCCATGGCTGGGTTCAGCCTGCCGGTTCACGCCAACCTGTTCACAATACGCCCTGGCTGCTTTGGAGCGGCACGGGCCGGCGGCCGGGTCGTACCTGGCGGCCCGTCGGATTTTGCGCTGTCACCCTTTGTGTGACGGTGGGCACGATCCTGTGCCAGAGTCTGCCCCCTGGGGCCGTTCGCGACTCTTCTCTCGTTTCTGTCAACCTACGTCGGATTCTTCTCGCCCATGATCAACAACGATATACGCCGTGTGCTGCTGTGGTCGGTGTTTGCCGTGTCACTGCTGATGCTGTGGGACGGCTGGCTGCGTCACACCGGGCATCCTTCGCTGTTCGAACCGGCTGCGCCAGCGGCCGCTCCGGCGTCGCAAGCCGCCAGCGGTGTGGCAGGCGCGGTGGCATCCGTGCCCTCGGCGGCCACCAGCCTGGGTGGCACCCCCGGTACAACGGCTGCGGCCCCTGCGGGCACCGCCCCAGCGGCCACCCCCAGCGAGGTGCTGACCGTGAGCACCGACGTGCTGAAGGTGTCGATCGACACCCTGGGCGCCAGCGTCGTGCGGGCCGAGATGCTGCAGCACCGTGCCTCGGGCGAAGGCAGTGGCAACATGGTGCTGTTCGATCGCTCGGCCGCCAAGACGTATGTGGCCCAGTCGGGCCTGATTGGTCAGGCCAGTGGCGATGTGCCCACTCACCTGACACCGTTCAAGGTGGTGACCAGCGAACGTGAACTGGCCAAAGGCCAGTCGGCGCTGGTGGTGACGCTGGAATCAGATCCGGTGGGTGGTGTGGTGCTGCGTCGCACGTACACCTTCCCGCGTGGCGGCTACCTGGTGCAGGTGCGCCAGGAGGTGGTCAACCAGGGTGCGGCGGCGATCAACCCTCAGCTGTATGTGCAGCTGGTGCGTGACGGCTCGCTCATCCATGAGGGCCCGGACGTCTGGGGTGCGCCGCAGTCGTATACCGGCCCGGCGTTCTACACGCCCGAGGCCAAGTTCCAGAAGGTGGCGTTCGAAGACATCCAGAAGAACGATGCCGAGTTCCAGAAGACCTCCCAGGCAGGCTGGGTGGCCATGGTGCAGCATTACTTCACCTCGGTGTGGTTGAAGCCTGAGGCCACGGCCCGTGAGTTCTTTGCCCGTTCGCAAACCGGCAATCTGTATGCCGTGGGCATGCTCTTCCCGGTGGGCGAGGTCGCCCCGGGCGCCTCGCGCAGCCTGGAGACGCAGCTCTACATGGGCCCCCAGGAAGAGATGAAGCTCAAGGAGATGGCAGAAGGCCTGGAGCTGGTGAAGGACTATGGCTGGACCCACCTGCTGGCCAAGCCGCTGTTCTGGCTGCTGTTCCACATCCACAACCTGGTGGGTAACTGGGGCTGGGCCATCGTGTTGCTGGTGGTGCTGCTGAAGGCGGCCTTCTACACGCTGAACGCCAGCGCTTATCGCTCGATGGCCAAGATGAAGGCGCTGAACCCGCGCATCCAGGCCCTGCGCGAGTCGCTGAAGGACAACCCGCAGCAGATGCAGCAGGAGATGCTGAAGATCTACCGCGAGGAGAAGGTCAACCCGATTGGCGGCTGTCTGCCCATCCTGATCCAGATCCCGGTGTTCATCGCGCTGTACTGGGTGCTGCTGTCGTCGGTCGAGATGCGCAATGCGCCCTGGATTGGCTGGATCACCGACCTGTCGATCAAAGATCCTTACTATGTGCTGCCGCTGCTGATGACGGCCTCGACGCTGTTGCAGACCTGGCTGAACCCGACGCCGCCGGATCCCCTCCAGGCCAAGCTGATGTGGATCATGCCGCTGATGTTCTCGGTGCTGTTCTTCTTCTTCCCGGCCGGCCTGGTGCTGTACTGGCTGACGAACAACATCCTGTCGATCGCGCAGCAGTGGTACATCAACCGCAGTCTGGGCGTGGTGCACTGAGCTGCAGGGCATGACGATGCTGGGTCGCACCGAGCCCATCGTGGCGGTGGCCACGGCCCCGGGGCGGGGTGCGGTCGGCATCGTGCGGGTGTCGGGCCGAGGCCTGATGCCCTTGGCTCAGGCCTTGTGCGGGCGCGAGTTGGCACCTCGCGTGGCCACCTATGGGCCGTTCAAGGATGCCCGGGGTGAGGCACTGGACCACGGTCTCGCGCTGTACTTTCCCGGGCCCCACAGCTACACCGGCGAAGACGTGCTGGAGTTGCAGGGCCACGGCGGCCCGGTGGTGATGCAGTTGCTGCTGGCCCGCTGCCTGGAAGCGGCCGCCGAGCCCGACCCGGCCACCGGCCGCGCCCGTTTACCCGGTTTGCGACTGGCCGAACCCGGCGAGTTCACGCAGCGGGCGTTTCTGAACGACAAGATCGATCTGGCGCAGGCCGAGGCCATTGCCGACCTGATCGATGCCAGCACCGAGGCGGCCGCGCGGTCGGCCAGCCGCTCTCTGGGCGGGGCCTTCAGTCGAGAGATCGACGCCTTGCGCGAGCAGATGGTGCAGCTGCGCATGCTGGTGGAGGCCACGCTGGATTTTCCGGAAGAAGAGATCGACTTCCTGGAGAAGGCCGATGCCCGAGGCAAGCTGGACCGGCTGGCCGAGGCGCTGGACGGTGTGCTGCGTCAGGCCCGTCAGGGCGCCTTGCTGCGCGAGGGCCTGCAGGTGGTGCTGGCGGGGCAACCCAATGCGGGCAAGAGCTCGCTGCTCAATGCCCTGGCGGGGGCCGAGCTGGCCATCGTGACGCCCATTGCGGGCACCACCCGCGACAAGGTGAGCGAAACCATCCAGATCGAGGGCGTGCCGCTGCACGTCATCGACACCGCAGGCTTGCGGGCCGATCACGAGGCGACGGACGAGGTGGAGCGCATCGGCATGGCGCGCAGCTGGGAGGCGATCGCCGGGGCCGATGCCGTGCTGTTTTTGCACGATCTGACCCGGTGGACCGAGCCGGTGTATGCCGAGGCCGATGCCGGCATTGCCCAGCGCTTGCCGGCCGGGGTGCCGGTGGTGCACGTGTTCAACAAGGCGGATGTGGCTGCGCAGACCCCCTCCATCGGGGCGGATGTGCTGCGGCCTGCGGGGCCGGCTTTGAGCCTGTCGGCCCGCACGGGTGACGGCTTGCAGGCCTTGCGGCAGACCTTGCTGACGCTGGCGGGCTGGCAGGCGGTGCCCGAGGGGCTGTTCATTGCGCGTCAGCGCCATGTGCAGGCGCTGCGCGAGGCGCGTGAGCATCTGGGCCTGGCCCAGGCCCATGCCGCACTGAACGACGGTGCGCTGGACTTGCTTGCCGAGGAGCTGCGCCTGGCGCATCAGGCCCTGGGCACCATCACCGGGGCGTTCTCGGCCGATGACCTTTTAGGTGAAATATTCACGCGTTTCTGCATTGGCAAGTGATCCGGACGCCTTCGTCGTCCTTCTGAGCCTGAAAAGTCGTGAAATCGTTCCCAAACCGGGACGCCTTGGATTACAGTCTTCGCTTTGCTTCTTCAAGAAGCAGCTGTTGTCGGATGCGGTACAGGTGAGGCGAGGATGGATTCGACAGAACTGATTCAGGCCATACAGACGCTCAACACGGAAGACGCGTTTCGCGCCCGTCTGGACGCGCAGCAATGGCGGACGTTTTGCCAGTACCTGACGCGGCACGAACTGCGCTCGGGCGATCTGCTGGTGAAGCAGGCCGACCATGACCGCACGGTGTACTTTCTGGGGCAGGGTTCGTTGCAGGTGTTCGTCACCGGCGGCGCGCCAGGAGCTTCTCGCATTGCCATCTTGCGCCCGGGTGCCATCTGTGGCGAGCCTGGGCTGTTTTCGGATGCGCCCCGCATGGCCAACGTCGAGGCCATGACGCCGTGCGTGGTCTACGCCTTGCGCTTGCCTCGCTTTGAAGAGCTGGTGGCCCGGGTGCCGGCGGTGGCGGTGGAAGTGGTGCGTGCGGCCGGGGCCGTGATGGCCGTGCGCATGCGCGCCAACGTGACGCGCCAGGTGCCGTTGGCCTGAGGGAGCATTCGAGATGAGTGCAAGCGCTGGCCTGCGCCGGCCCACCATCCTGGTGGCCGACGATTCACCGCAGAACATCGAGCTGCTGACCCGGGTGTTGGGTCAGGACTACCGCATCAAGGTGGCCACGTCGGGCGAGAAGGCCCTGCAGCTGGCCTACTCGGATGAGCCGCCCGACCTGATCTTGCTGGACATCATGATGCCCGACCTGAGCGGGCATGAGGTGTGTCGGCGCATCAAGGCCAACCCCGACCGGCGTCGCATTCCTGTGATCTTCGTGACGGCGATGAGCACGGTCGATGACGAGAGCCTGGGCCTGAGTCTGGGTGCCGTGGACTACATCACCAAGCCGATCAGCCCACCACTGGTGCAGGCCCGCGTGCGCACGCACCTGGCCCTCTACGACCAGTCGCGCGAGCTGGAGCGCATGGTGGCGCAGCGCACCAGCGAACTGGTGGCCACGCGGCAGCAGATCATCCGGCGCCTGGGGCGCGCGGCCGGGTTCAAGGACCAACAGGGCGGCCATCACGTGGTGCGCATCAGTCACATCGCGCGCTTGCTGGGGCAGCAGATCGGGCTGGGCCCCGAGGCCTTGCAGCTCTTGTTTCAGACGGCGGCCCTGCACGATGTGGGCAAGATCGGCATCCCGGATCACGTGCTGGGCAAACCGGGCCCGCTGGATGACGACGAGCGCACCTTGGTGCGACAGCATCCTCAGATCGGTGCCGACATCATTGGGCGGCACGAGCACGAGTTGCTGGCCACGGCGCGCACCATCGCGCTGACGCACCATGAGCGTTGGGACGGCACCGGCTATCCCCAGGGCTTGCAGGGTGAGCAGATCCCGCTGTTTGGGCGCATTGTCGGCATGGCCGATGTGTTCGACGCCTTGATGAATGACCGGCCTTATCGTCCCGCCATGAGCGCTCAGCAGGCGCTGGCCGTGGTGGCCGAGGAGCGGGGGCGGGGGTTCGATCCGGTGCTGGTCGATGCCTTCATGCAGCAGCAGTACGAGATCCTGCGCATCATGGAGCTGTACGCCGACGAGCGTGGCAACGCCTTCGCCGACTCGGTGATGTGAAGCCGGTGGCCTGTCGGCCACCGAGCGTCAACGGCCTCAGCGGGGGTCGGCCAGGGTCTGCAGCAACTGGCTCAGAGCCTGTTCGGCCGCCGTGAAGTCGTACTGCTCCAGTGCCTGACGAAGCGCCGGCATGCGGGGCTCGTCCAGCAGGGCAGGCCAGGTGTCCAGCAGGTGCTGCAACTCGTCGCGGGCCTGGGCGTCGTGGTCGTGGATCAGCCTGCCCAGCGCATGCCAGTTGTGCTCATCGGTGTGTTCATGGACGGCCCGCACAGCCGCCTGGGCGGCATCCAGGCGCTCGGCCGGGGCTTGTTGCATGGCGTCGATGTCGTGCACCACGGCCATCAAGGCGGCCACGGTGGTGTCTCGCGCGGGTTGACAGCGTGATCGCCAGCCGGTCTGGGGGTGATCATCATCGGGGCTGTCGGTCAGCGCCTGCTCCAGGGTTTGACAGACCTCGGCCAGGTGTTTGGCGCCGATGTTGCCGGCCAGGCCTTTGAGCGTGTGGGTCAGCAGCAGGGCCTGTTCACGGTGGCTGGCCTGGTCGTAGAGCCCACCGAAGTCGCGCTGGGTGCGGGCGAAGCCTTTCAGCAGTCGGCCATAGAGGTCGAGGTTGCCCATGCAGCGCGCCAGGCCATCGTGGCTGTCGATGTCGGGCAGGGGGCTGCTGGTGCGTGCGGGGGCGTCGATCGAGTGGGGCTCACTCGTGCCGGTGGCGGCGCCATGGTGCGAAGCCGTCGTGCCGGGCGTGATCCAGCGCGCCATGATGTCGAACATGCGGGCCAGATCCAGCGGCTTGGTGATGTGGTCGTTCATGCCACAGCGCAGCACGCGGTCACGGTCGGTGGCCATGGCCGAGGCGGTCATCGCGATCACCGGCAGGTGCTGCCAGCGGGCGTGCTCGCGGATGCGCTCGGTGGCCTGGTAGCCATCCAGCACGGGCATCTGGCAGTCCATCAGCACGCCGTCGAACGCACCGTCGTGTTCCAGCCTGTCGAGGGCTTCCTGTCCGTTGTTGGCCGTCACGACGGTCATGCCGGCGCGCTCGAGCAGGTCGCGGGCCAGTTCCTGGTTCATGGGCTGGTCTTCGACCAGGAGCACGCGGGCCCCGGCCAGACGTTCGCGGGCCTGGGTGAGGATGCGGGTGCTTTCCGGCACGGCCGAGGGCGGCGTGTCTTCCTGGCCCAGCACGCGGCTGAGCGTGTCGAACAGCGTGGACGGGGTGACGGGCTTGTTCAACACCCCTGCCAGCGCCACGCCGTGGTCCTGGGCGGCGGCCAGGGCCTCTTCACGGCCGAACGCGGTGACGAGCAGCACACAAGGGCGCTGCTCTGGGGGAAGGGCCAGGGCTTCGCGCGCAAAAGCGATGCCGTCCATGCCGGGCATGCGCCAGTCGGTCAGCAGCAGGTCGTGGGGTTGTCCGGCGGCCGCTGCCTGGTGCATGCGCTGTAGGGCGGCGTCGCCGCTGTCGGCCACGTCCACGATCAGGCCCAGGCGGCGCACCATGTCGCTGAGCACTTCGCGAGCAGTGGCGTTGTCGTCCACCAGCAGGGCGCGGCGGCCTTGCAGTTCGCTGGCGAGCAGGGCCCGTCGCGTTTGCTTGGATTGCACGCCAAACCGGGCCGTGAAATGGAAGGTGGAGCCACGCCCGGGCTGGCTGTTGGCCCAGATGCGGCCTTTCATCAGCTCGACGAGCTGGCGCGAGATGGTCAGGCCCAGGCCCGTGCCACCGTAGGCCCGGGTGTTGGAGGTGTCGGCCTGCGTGAAGGGCTCGAACAGGTGCTCGATCTGTTCCTGCTGCATGCCGATGCCGCTGTCGCGCACCCAGAAGTGCAGCAGCACATCATGGCTGTCTTGCCGTTGTACTTCGCAACCGATGAGGATGTCACCCCGTTCGGTGAACTTGATGGCGTTGGTGCCCAGGTTGATGAGGATCTGGCCCAGGCGGATGGGGTCGCCAATGAGGCCGGTGGGGATGTCCGGCGGGGCGGTGAAGAGCAGCTCCAGACCTTTTTCTTCGGCGCGCACGCCCAGCACTTCGGCCATGTGGCGCACCACATCTTCCAGCTGGAAGGGCACGGCTTCGAGCTCCAGCCGACCCGATTCGATCTTGGAGACATCCAGCAGGTCGTTGAGGATCTGCAGCAAGGTGGTGGCGGCGCGGTGGGCCTTGTCCACGTAGCCGCGGGCTTTGCCGGGCAGCTCGTCCATGAGGGCCAAGTGGGTCATGCCCATGATGGCGTTCATGGGCGTGCGGATCTCGTGCGACATGTTGGCCAGGAAGTTGGTCTTGGCCTGGGTGGCGGCTTCGGCGGCGCGCTGGGCAGCCTGCTGTGCCATCTCGGCGCGCTTGCGGGCGCTGATGTCTTGGATGATGGCGCAGTACTGCAGGCGTTGCTCGAACTCGAAGGGCACCAGCACGATCTCGGTGTCGAAGACCTCGCCGTCCAGGCGGCTGTGACGCCATTCGAAGGTGACCGGTTGGCGCGTTTCGACGGCGCGGGCCATCAGGCTGCCGGCTTCCGGATTGAGCGGCCCGGCCGGCGACAGGGGGGGCCGGGTGGGGTCGAGCCCCAGCAGCGCCGTGTCGGTCTCGGCGCCGAAGAGGCGAGCGGCGCTGGGGTTGCAGCGCGTGATGCCGTGGTCGGTGTCAAAGAACAGGAAGGCCACCGGCGAGCTCACGAACACGGCCTGCGTTCGGGCCTCGACCTGTTTGCGCTCGGTGATGTCGGCCCAATAGCCGTTGAAGACCTGGGTGCCGTCGCTGTGGTGCACGCACCGGCTTTCGCAGCGCACCCAGCGGGTGCCGGCGGCCGTGCGCACCTGGAAGTCGGTGGGGGTCAAGGGAGGGCCGGCCTGAGAGTCGCCCATCAAGGCCCACACCTTGTGGGGCTGCTGCTGGAAGTCGGTGTCGTCCAGGCCCAGCAGTTGCTGCGCACCGTGGGCGACGAAGCTGAACTCGCCGGGTTCGCGGGGTGGCTGGCGCCAGCAGAACACGCTCAGGGGCAGGGCGTGGGCCATGTGTTCGAGGTCGCGCTGGGCCCGGCTCAAGGCCGCCTGACGCCGGATGCGTTGGGCCATCAGGGCCAGCGCACCGTGCCCCGCCAGCAACACCAGGGTGCTCAGGCCGATCACGGCGGTGATCAGCGTGGCTTCGCCCTGCAGGGGCACCAGGGTCCAGACCGTCAGCTCTCGCTGACGCAGGCTCTGAGACAGGGCCATGTAGCGCACGTCGCCCTCACGCACGAGCAAGACGTGCTCGTCGCCCACGCGCAGACGCTCCAGCGCCTAGTCCAAGGTCTGTGGTGCGGTTTTGTAGCGCTTCTCGGCGGTTTCGGCACGGATGTCGCTGCGGCCCATCAGCGGCGTGCGCTGCAGGGGCATTTTCAGCGCGGGGGCCATCACGATCACGCCGTGTTCGTCGGTCACGAACAGTCGTCGATTGGGGTCTTGCAGCAGGGGCGCGAAGTCCCGGGCGTACTGCATCACCACCACGACGCCCAGCGGCGAGTCTTGATCGCCCACCCGAGACGAGAAAAAGAACGCCGGGCCGCTCTGCACCTGAGAGACCGCAAACTGGTAGCCCAGGCCGCTGGGGTTGTCCAGCGCATCGACGTAGTACTGCCGTCCACGGAAGCTGCGCCCCAGCGCGTTGTCAGCCTGTGCGTGGTTGCTGTCGGCCAGTGTGGTGCCGTAGGAGTCGGTGATGAACAGGGCGCCGAGTTTGAAGTCTTGTGCGGTCTCGTGCAGCTGTTGGCTCTGCGCCTGAATGCTGCGCTGAGACTGCGCCAGGCTTTGCACCTGGTCGCGTTGTGCGTCGCTCAGCCGGTCGCTGTTGGCCAAGCGGTGCTCGGTCAGGTAGCGGCGGATGCCCTCCTGGCGAGCCAGGGCACGTGGCAGCACCGCCAGTTGCTGGAAGCTGGCCTCCAGGGTGCGCTGGGCGCTGTCCAGCCGATGACGAGCGGCCTCGAGGGCGCTTTGCCGCTGTTCTTCCAGGGCCCACTGCACGGCCCAGGCCCCTGCCCCGATCACCACCACCGTCCACAGCACCGCCACCATCGTGACGCGGCGGGCCAGGGCACGCCAGCGCGGCGTGGCTGCGGGCGTCGTGGTGTCGGTGGGTGGGTTCGCCATGGGCATCAAGAGGGCTCCAGACCGGGGTGGCGCTCAGCCACAGGCCACGGGCCCGACCAGCGCATGCGTTCGAGTGTGCACGTTTGCCCGACTTCAGCCTAGGGGGGTCAGCCCCAGCGTGGTGCTCAGAGCAACAACAGAGTGCACACAACCTAGAATCCTGAAACTGATCTGAAAGTGATTGAACCCCCATGTCGCTGCCCCCCCCACCGATGACGCCGGAGGCCGTGCTGGCCCAGGCCACCCGCGCACTGGCCATCGAGGCCCAGGCCCTGGAGGCCCTGCGTGCCCGTCTGCAGGGCCCCGCCGGCGAGGCCTTTGTTCGCGCCGTGCGCACGGTGCTGGCCTGCCAGGGTCGCCTGGTGGTGATGGGCATGGGCAAGAGCGGCCATGTGGGCCGCAAGATCGCCGCCACCCTGGCCTCCACCGGCACGCCGGCCATGTTCGTGCACCCGGCCGAGGCGCACCACGGTGACCTGGGCATGGTGCGCCCTGGCGATGTGGTCCTGGCCATCTCCAATTCGGGCGAAAGCGAAGAACTCACTGCCTTGCTGCCCGTGATCAAGCGCCAGGGCATTGCCTTGCTGGCGATGACGGGCAAGCCTGGCTCGTCGCTGGGTCGCCATGCGGATGTGGTGCTGGACAGCGCGGTGGACCAGGAGGCCTGCCCCTTGAACCTGGCGCCCACGGCCAGCACCACGGCCCAGATGGCCCTGGGCGACGCCCTGGCGGTGGCCTTGCTGGATGCCCGAGGCTTCAAGGCCGAAGACTTTGCCCGCTCGCACCCCGGTGGCTCGCTGGGCCGACGCTTGCTGACGCACCTGCGTGACGTGATGCGCAGTGGCGAGGCCGTGCCCCGCGTGGCCCCCGAAGCACCCTTTGGCGAGCTGATGCGCGAGATGAGCGCCAAGGGCCTGGGCGCCGCCGCCGTGGTGGATGCCGCTGGGCGGGTGCTGGGCGTGTTCACCGATGGTGACCTGCGCCGCCGCATCGAGGCCGGGGCCGACCTGCGCACCCTGAACGCTGGCGAACTGATGACCCCGTCACCGCGCACCGTGAACGACGAGGTGCTGGCGGCGGAGGCCGTGGCCCTGATGGAGGCCCACCGCATCAACACCCTGCTGGTGGTGGACACCCAGGGCGTGCTGGTGGGTGCGGTGAACACCAACGACTTGATGCGCGCCAAGGTGATCTGAGATGACGACCTCACCACGCACTCCGGAGCCCACCCTGGTGTTTCCCGCGGCTATCATGAGCCGTGCAGCCGGCCTGAAAGCGGCGATTTTTGATGTGGATGGTGTGCTGACCGACGGCACCCTCTACATCAGTGAGGCCGGTGAGACGCTCAAGGCCTTCCATGCGCTGGATGGTCATGGCCTCAAGTTGCTGGCCACGGTGGGCATCACGCCCATCGTCATCACCGGGCGAGATTCGCCGTCGGTACGCCGCCGCCTGAAAGATCTGGGCGTGACCGAGGCCGTGTTCGGCGCCCATGACAAGCTGGCCGTGGCCGAGCCTGTGCTGGCTCGCTTGGGCGTGGCCTGGCATGAGGTGGCCGTGATCGGCGACGACTGGCCCGACCTGCCCCTGCTGGTGCGTGCTGGCCTGGCGGTGGCGCCGGCCAATGGTCATGCCGACGTGCGCGCGCTGGCCCACCATGTGTGCGCCGCCCGAGGCGGGCAGGGCGCCGCCCGCGAATGCTGTGACCTGATCTTGCTGGCCACGGGGCATTACCGGCGCTTGCTGCAGGGCCATGCGCAGACCCTGGACACCACCGCCGAGGGGCCCCGGACGTGAAGAGCCCCTGGACCTGGCTGGAGCGTGCCCAGGCGGCCTTGCCCATGCTCGCCCTGGCGGGGGTGGCCGGTTTCAGCTGGTGGCTGGTGCGTTCGTCGGCGGTGAGCGAGCCGCGTGCGGCCGTGGTGCTGAGCGATGACACGCCGGATGTGGAGTTGCAGCGCGCGGAAGTGCTGCAGGCCGGGCCGGATGGCCGTTTGCAGCGGGTGCTGCAAGGAGAGCGGATTCGGCACTTCCCCGCGGTGGAGCGCATGACGGTGGAGCGCGTTCGCCTGCATGCGCTGGATGACTCTGGCCGCAGCGTGCGTGCAGAGGCCCTCCAGGCCGAGGCAGACCAGCGCAGCGAGGTGCTGTGGCTCAAGGGCGATGTGCAGGCCTTGTTGAAGCCACCCGTGGCGGCAGGCCAGACCGAGCGCCCCGGCATGTTGCTGGGTGAGGGCCTGAAGATGGACGCCCGCCACCGGGTGCTGAGCTCGGACACGCCTGTGGTGCTGCTGCAGGCGGGTCACGTTGTGCGTGGCCAGAACCTGCGCCACGACGAACGCACCGGCATCACCGAGCTGGGCGGGCGGGTCACTGGGCGCTATGAAGCCCCGGGCACGCACTGAGCGCTGCCAGACGCGCCGACAACGGCGTCACCAGAAAGCACAACGGCCCCCGAAGGAGCCGTTGGGTGTGATGCCTGGGGACCGCATCGGCCCCCTGAGGGATCAGTAGCCGCCGCCGTAGCCGCCGCCATTGCCGCCACGGCCACCGCCGTAGCCGCCACCGCCGCCTTCGCGACGACCGCCGCCGTAGCCGCCGCCGTCACCACGGCCACCGCCGTAGCCACCGCCGCCGCCTTCACGACGGCCACCGCCGCCACCACCAGCGCCGCCGCCGTAGGGGCTGCGGAAACCGGCAGGACGCTCTTCACGGGGACGCGCCACGTTCACGACCACGGCACGGCCGGCCACAGGCTGACCGTTCAGACCGTTGATGGCGGCCTGAGCTTCGTCATCCGACGCCATTTCAACGAAACCGAAGCCTTTGGAGCGGCCGGTTTCGCGGTCCATCATGACCTTGGCCGAGTTGACCGAGCCATATTGAGAGAAAGCGTCGTTCAGATCCTGATCGCGCACGCTGTAGGCCAGATTGCCCACATACAGCTTGTTGCCCATGAGAGAGCTCCTTTCCAATGAACCATGCGGAGCTTCAACCCATCAGGACCCATTCCATCAGACGGTGTCGCTTCCAGACACAGACCGGGTCATTATGGTGGACGTTGGCACGTTCGGCCAGTCTGTCAAGCGGAATTTTTCGTTGCATGTCAAGTCACGCTGACGCCTGTTGTGTCTGACCCTCAGCCCCGGATGCGGGCTAGCCCCTATGATCGGACCGCGTTGGATGATTGCCGCCCATGACACAGACTGATGACACCCCTGCCGTGACTGGCGCCGCCCAGCCTGCCTGGCCTGGCCATCGATTCGACTGGTGGCAGGCCCTGGTGCGTGTGCTGTCCAGCATCGAGGCCTTGCGAGAAGGGCGGGCGCTGTATGTGCTGCTGGCCACGTTTTGTTGTGCGGGACTGGCGGCGGCCAGTGCCCAGGCCTCGGTGGGCAGGGATGAGTTGGGCTGGGCCATCGCCCAGGGAGCGGGGGCCCTGTTCCTGGCCTTCTACGGCGTCAATGCGGCCGGGTTGATCATGATGGATCGCGCCCTGGGCCACACCCCCCGGGAGGTGGCCGATGCCGTGCTCGACGCGCTGGGCATGGCCCACCGGGTGCTGGTGGTGCTGGTGGCGATGTTGGTGGGTGCGGCGCTGCTGGCGGCCTCGCTGGGGGGCTTGTACTGGCTCAGTGGCCCCGCACAGTTGGGCCCCTGGTTGTTCGCCGTGGTGGCGCCCGCCACGGTGGTGGTGATTGGCTGGATGCTCCTGGCGGGCGCGGCCGTGCTGGCACCGCTGACTGCGCCCACGGTGTGGTCGGGTCTGGGCGCATTGGCGGCGCTGGGCCGCGTGTGGGCCTTGATGCGCACCCGCCTGCTGCAGGCCGTGGTGCTGAATGCCGCCCTCAGCGTGGCCACGGGTCTGGTGGCCGCGGCCACCAGCCTGATCGTGATGCTGGGCGGCCGGGTGATGGCCGAGGCCTCGGTGTGGATCATGGGGGTGGACGTGCCGCCCGAGGCCCTGATGGCCGGCTTGTTCGGTCGCGGGGTCTGGGTCAACAACCCGTCGGCCGTGCCTGCCGAGTCGTTGCAGTACATCGGGTCGGCCACCATCGGGGGTGGGGTGGTGTTCGCCATTGCGCTGGTGCTGCCCACCCTCGTTTACCTGCGCGGGGTGTGCGAGATCCACCTGGCGCTGCAGGCCTCCTCTCAACCCGGCGCTGGCCAGGCCCCATCGTCCGCCGGGGCGTCCGCATGAACGCGGTGTCCACCCAGGCGGCGACCTGCCCGTGCGGCCGTCCGGCTGCGTATGAGGACTGTTGCGGCGTGTTCCACGCCCAGGTCGCGTCGGGCACGGGCCCCGGGGCACCGGACCCGGAATCCCTCATGCGCTCGCGCTACACCGCGTTTGTGCAAGACCGGCGGCCGTATCTGCTGGCCTCCTGGCATCCCGACACCCGCCCGGCGATGATCGACGCACCCGAGCCGGGCCTGAAGTGGCTCGGGCTGACGGTGAAGGCGGCGCGCTGGGATGGCGGGGACGAAGGCCAGGTGCACTTCGTGGCCCGCTACAAGATGGGTGGGCGGGCGTTCCGGCTGGAGGAGCACAGCCTGTTTCGGCGGGTGGACGGCCGGTGGTTGTATGTCTCAGCGCTGCAGGCTGGGGGCGGTGGCTGATTCCAGGGCTGTCAGCCAGATCATCGCGTGTTCGCGGTCATGGCCGCACATCTCCAGGCTGGGGGCCAGTGAGGCGCACACGGCCGGCCGCTCCGGACGCCCGAACAGGCGACAGCGCAGGTCGGCATCGAGATGAGGGCAGGGCACCCCGGCGGGCTTGCCGTGTGGCAAGCCGGGCATGGGCGAGGTGATGGAGGGTGCGATGCAACAGGCGGCGCAACCCGGACGGCACTGCATGGGCGGTGAATGCGCAGCGCACCGCGAGAAAAAGGGCCCTGCTTGAATGCTCGGTGATGACAGCGAGGCACTCAATATATCGGGCCCGGCGGGCTTTGCCAAGTGTTTGCTTCACGCGCTGCGTGACACGCTGGGCATGGAAGCCCTCGTTGCCGTTCCGCGAGCAGGACTGGTGACGGCGAGTGCGGCGCTTCGTCCAGACCTCGACCAAGGTTTTCCACAGGCGGGCAGGGCCTCGGTACAATGGAAGGTTGCTCTAAAAATAGGCAATCCCGGCGGGTCTGCGGTGTGCGGCTTGTGCGGGTGCCCGGTTAGTGTCGTGAGGTGTGTGCATGTGGTATCCCCAGGAATTTGACGTGATCGTGGTGGGCGGTGGCCATGCCGGCACCGAGGCCGCCTTGGCGTCGGCGCGCATGGGCTGCGCCACGCTGCTGCTGACCCACAACATCGAGACCCTGGGCCAGATGAGCTGCAACCCGTCGATTGGCGGCATCGGCAAGGGGCACCTGGTGAAAGAGGTGGACGCGCTGGGCGGGGCCATGGGTCTGGCCACCGACCAGGGCGGCATCCAGTTCCGCATCCTCAACTCCAGCAAGGGCCCGGCCGTGCGTGCCACGCGCGCCCAGGCCGACCGCATCCTCTACAAGGCCGCCATCCGCCACCGCCTGGAGAACCAGCCCAACCTGTGGCTGTTCCAGCAGGCGGTGGACGACCTGATCGTCGAGGGCGATGGTGACGGTGCCCGGGTGGTGGGCGCTGTCACGCAGGTGGGGGTGCGCTTTCGCGCCAGCGCGGTGGTGCTGACCGCCGGCACCTTCCTGGACGGCAAGATCCACGTGGGGCTGAACAACTACAGCGCGGGGCGCGCAGGCGATCCGCCGGCCGTGTCCTTATCGGGCCGTCTGAAAGAGTTGAAGTTGCCGCAAGGCCGGCTGAAGACGGGCACACCGCCGCGCATCGACGGTCGCAGCATCGACTTCAGCCAGTTGACCGAGCAGCCCGGCGACGGCGTGGGGCTGGTGGGCGGTTGGGGTGAGCCCGGTGCGCCCCGGTCTGCGCCCACGGGGCCCGAGGTGCCGGTGTTCAGCTTTTTGGGCGCGCCCCAGATGCACCCGCGCCAACTGCCGTGCTGGATCACGCACACCAATCAGCAGACGCACGACATCATCCGCTCGGGTTTTGACCGCAGCCCCATGTTCACCGGCGTGATCGAAGGTGTGGGGCCGCGTTACTGTCCCAGCATCGAAGACAAGATCAACCGGTTCGCCGACAAGGATTCGCACCAGATCTTTCTGGAGCCCGAGGGCCTGACGACGAACGAGTTCTACCCCAACGGCATCAGCACCTCGCTGCCGTTTGACATCCAGTTGGCGGCGCTGCGCACCATGCCCGGTTTGCAGAATGCCTACATCCTGCGCCCGGGCTACGCCATCGAGTACGACTACTTCGACCCGCGCGAGCTGAAGTCCACCTTCGAGACCAAGGCCATCCGGGGGCTGTTCTTTGCCGGGCAGATCAACGGCACAACGGGCTACGAAGAGGCCGCGGCCCAGGGGCTGTACGCCGGGGCGAATGCGGCTTTGCAAGCGCAAGGCCAAGAGGCCTTGGTGTTGCGCCGCGATCAGGCCTACCTGGGTGTGCTGGTGGATGACCTGATCACCAAGGGTGTGACCGAGCCCTACCGCATGTTCACCAGCCGGGCGGAGTTCCGCCTGCAGTTGCGTGAAGACAATGCCGACATGCGCCTGACCGAGTTGGGCCGCCAGGTGGGCTTGGTGGACGATATTCGCTGGGACGCTTTCAACCGCAAGCGCGACGCTGTTTCACGTGAAACCGAGCGGCTGCGCAACACCTGGGTACGACCAGCCACCTTGCCCACCGCCGAGGCCGAGCGCCTGCTGGGCAAGGCGCTGGAGCGCGAGTACAACCTGGCCGATCTGCTGCGCCGACCCGGGGTGACGTACGACCAGGCCGCCGAGGCCGGCAATCTGGCCGCTGCTGAGCAGGCCCGGTTGCGTGCCGAGGCGGGGAAGGGCGCAGAGCCCCCTGTGCTTGTTTCACGTGAAACTTTGTCGGCAGAGCTGGGTGGCTCGCTGGCCGAGGCCGTGATCGAGCAGGTGGAGATCAGCATCAAGTACGCGGGCTACATCGACAAACAGAACGATGAGGTCGAGCGTGCAGCCTATTACGAGAACCTGCGCCTGCCTGATGACCTGGATTACATGGCGGTGAGTGCCCTCAGCCATGAGGTGCGCCAGCGCCTGAGCAAACACCGACCCGAAACCTTGGGCCAGGCCTCGCGCATGTCGGGCATCACCCCGGCGGCCATCTCGCTGTTGCTGATCCACCTGAAGAAGGGGCGCTTCAAAGGCTTTGCTGGGCAGCCGGATGAGGTGGCGCGCACGTCGGGAGAGCCGGCATGAAGGGTTACAAACGCCCGCTGGGTCACAGCAGCTTCCCGCTCACGGGCAAGACCTCATCGGGTGCTCGTCCGCAGCCCCGACAAGGGCCCAAACCCATGCAATCGCGCCTGGTGGCCTGGTCTGAAACTGAGTGGTTGGCTGCGTTGCCGCCTGTGCTGGCCACGCTGGGTGTGCCGTTGGACGAGGCGCAGCAACAGCGTTGCGCCGCCTACATGGGCATGCTGGCCCACTGGAACACCACCTACAACCTCACGGCGGTGCGCGATGCGCCCGAGATGTTCACCCACCACCTGAGCGACTGTCTGGCCGTGCTGCCCCCCTTGGCGCGGTACCTGGCCGAGCGCACGGCAGGAGGTGCCAGCGCCCGGGTGGATGGTGTGCGCCTGTTGGATGTGGGCAGCGGCGGCGGCCTGCCGGGTGTGCTGCTGGCCATCGCCCGGCCGGATGTGCAGGTGACGTGTGTCGATACCGTGGGCAAGAAGGCGGCTTTCATCCGCCAGGTGGCGGCCGAGTTGCGCCTGCCCAACCTACGCGCTGAGCACGCTCGCGTGGAAGACCTGCGCACGCAGCATGACATCGTCACCTCGCGGGCCTTTGCCTCGCTGGCAGACTTCGTGGCCTTGACGCGTGAGCGGCTGGCTCCGGGCGGCGTGTGGATGGCCATGAAGGCCCGCACGGTGGACGAGGAGCAGGCCCAATTGCCTGCCGATGTGAACGTGTTTCACGTGGAACCATTGCAGGTGCCCGGTCTGGAGGCCGAGCGCTGCCTGGTGTGGATGCGGCCCCGCTGAACAGGCCCCAACAGCCATTGACGATACGGGGGGCAGCAAGGGGGTAGTCACGGGGCGGGGCGTCACGCCGCTGTCATGCGCTTGACACGCATGCGTCATCCCTGCGGACTACGCTGCCGGCACTTGTGCAGTATTCACGGAGTGCCCCCATGCGTTTGTCTCGTATCACCCTGGCCGCCCTCAGCCTGGCCGGCGCCAGCTTCAGCTACACCGCACTGGCCAACCCCATCGCGGGTTGGAGCCCACTGTGGAACTACCAGCATTCGCTGACCGGTGTGGCGGGTCAGACCTCAGAAATTCCGGCGTTCGACGCCGCTACCAACACCCTGTGGGTGGTCGGTCTGAAGGGGATCGACGTGTTGAACGCCCGCACCGGCGGCCTGGTGCAGCACATCGATACCTCGGTGTTTGGCGAAGCCAACAGCGTCAGCATCTTCAATGGCGTCGCGGCCGTGGCCATGGCCAATGGCACCAACAAGCTGGCGGCTGGTACCGTGCAGTTCTATGACACGGGTTCCCGCCTGAACACCGGCTCGGTCGGCGTCGGCACCTTGCCCGACATGCTCACCTTCAGCCGCGATGGCCGCACCCTGCTGGTGGCCAACGAGGCCGAGCGCCTGGACGCGGCCGACGCGCCTGGCAGCGTCAGCATCATCAACATGAGTACCCGCACTGTGACGGCCACCGCCGGCTTCGCGGGGGTGCCCGTGTCCGGCCCGAACGTGCGCATTTTTGATGGTCGCAACGGCACCACCGTGCAGGACTTCGAGCCCGAGTACATCGCCATCTCGCCCGACAACACCAAGGCGTTTGTGGCCTTGCAAGAGGCCAACGCCATCGCCACGCTGGACCTCGCCACCGGTCAGTTCACCTCGGTCAAGGGCCTGGGCGCCAAGGACTACCGCCTGCCGGGCAACGCGGTGGACCCGACGGATCGCGACTTTGTCAGCGGCAACAGCGGCCCCACCCGCGTCGAGCTGCGCAACGTGCCCCTGAAGGGCTTGTATCAGCCCGATGCCATCGCCAGCTACCGCGGTGCCGATGGCCAGACCTACATCGTCACGGCCAACGAAGGCGATGCCAACTTTGACAACGCCGACCTCGCCCGCGCCAGCACCCTGGGCGTGACCGGTGAACTGGGCCGCACCAACATCTCCAAGCTGGACTCGACCAAGGATGACCTGTACTCGTTCGGTGCTCGGTCGTTCTCGATCTGGAACGAGAACATGGAGCAGGTGTTCGACAGCGGCAGCATGCTGGACGCGCTGGCCATCGCCGCCAAGATCTACGCCGACGGCCGCAGTGATGACAAGGGCGTCGAGCCTGAGGGCCTGACCCTGCTGCAAGTGGGCGACCGCACCCTGGCCTTCATTGGCCTGGAGCGCACGACGAAGTCGTCGACTGCGGTGTTTGAGGTGACTGACCCACGTACCCCGAAATTCATCGACTACCTGATCAGCGAGAGCGGTGATGTGTCGCCCGAGGGCTTGAGCGCCTTCGAGATGGACGGCTTCTACCACTTGGCCGTGGCCAATGAGGAGTCGGGCACGACCTCGGTGTACCGCCTGGCCGCCGTGACCGCTCCGGTGCCTGAGCCCGAGACCTACGCGCTGATGCTGGCCGGCCTGGGCGTGGTGGCTGCTGCCGCGCGCCGCCGTCGCGCCTGAGCACCGGGGGCATCTCCCGGTGCCTGCATGGCACGACGACAGGCTGCAGCGGGTGTGTGGGCATGGATAATCCAACCATGCCGCACATCTTCTGCATTGCCAACCAAAAGGGTGGGGTGGGCAAGACCACCACCACCGTGAACCTGGCCGCAGGCCTGGCCCAGATCGGCCAGCGCGTGCTCATCATCGACCTGGACCCCCAAGGTAACGCCACCATGGGTTCGGGTGTGGACAAGCGCACCCTGACCCACAGCGTCTACGATGTGCTGCTCGAAGACGCCAGCATCGCTGAGGCCCGCGTGCACAGCGACAAGGCAGGTTATGACGTGCTGGGTGCCAACCGCGAACTGGCGGGTGCCGAGGTCGAGCTCGTCAACCTCGAGCGCCGCGACCGCCGCCTGAAAGCCGCGATCGAAGCGGCGGCGGCCGACTACGACTTCGTGCTCATCGACTGTCCGCCCAGTTTGAGCCTGCTCACCCTCAATGGCCTGACCTGCGCTCACGGCGTGATCGTGCCCATGCAGTGCGAGTACTTCGCGCTGGAAGGCCTCACGGACCTGGTCAACACCGTCAAGCAGGTGCATGCCAACCTCAACCGCGAGTTGCAGCTCATTGGCCTGCTGCGCGTGATGTTCGACCCCCGCATCACCCTGCAGCAGCAGGTCAGTGATCAGCTCAAGGGCCACTTTGGCGACAAGGTGTTCGACACCGTCATCCCCCGCAATGTGCGACTGGCCGAGGCCCCCAGTTATGGCCTGCCCGGTGTGGTGTTCGACCCGGCCAGCAAAGGGGCCCAGGCGTTTGTGAGCTTCGCGCGTGAGTTGGTGCAGCGGGTGGCGCACGGCGCGGCCTGAGGTCGACCCGTCAAGTGGGCGTCAACGAGACGAGCTCAAGGTCTCGTCCAGGCATCTCAGCAAGGCCAGCACGTCCAGCGGCTTGGTCAGGTAGGCCTTGAAGCCGCGGGCCTTGGCGGTGTGGATGCGGTCGGGCATGGCGTCGGCCGACAGGGCCACGCGGGGCACGTCGCGCAGGGTCTCCACACGGTCCAGGGCGTCGGCCAGGTCCAGGCCGCTCATGTCGCCCAGGTGCATGTCGATCAGCAACAGGTCAGGGCGTTGGCGCTGCGCCAGGGTCAGGGCGCGCTCGCCGCTGGTGGCCACCACCAGACGCCAGTGGGGGCGCAGTTTCAGCACCTCGTGCACCAGCATCACGTTCACCTCGTTGTCTTCGGCATAGAGGATGGTGGCGCTGCTGGGTGATGACGACTCCAGCGCCTGCAGGGGCTGGTGGTCGCTGGGCTCGGGCAGGTCGTCGGCCTGGGGCAGGTGCACGCCGAAGGTGCTGCCCTGGCCAGGCTCGCTGTGCACGTGCAGGTGGCCCTGCATCAGCGTCAGCAAGCGCTGCACGATGACCAGGCCGATGCCCGTGCCCTCCACGGCGGTGCGTTCGGCCCCCAGGCGGTTGAAGGGCACAAACAGTTGCGCCAGTTGCTCGGGCCGCATGCCGATGCCGGTGTCCTGCACCTGCAAGCGCACCTGATCGGCCTCCAGGCCGCCGCTCAGCCGCACTTCACCGCCAGGGCGGTTGTACTTGATGGCATTGCTCAGCAGGTTGACCAGCACCTGGCGCAGGCGCACGCGGTCGGCCTGCACGTGCAGGTGCGGGGGCAGGGCGCTGGCATCCAGCCGCACGCGGGCCTGCTGGGCCTGGGGTGCCACCAGGTTCAAGGTTTCATCCACCACCGCGGTCACGTCCACGGGCTCGATGGACAGGGGCAGATCGCCCGCCTCGATGCGCGACAGGTCCAGCACGTCGCCCAGCATGGCCAGCAGGTGTTTGCCGGCCTTCTCGATGAGCTGCACGCGCCTGCGTTGCTCCGCGCCGAACAGGCCGCTGCGGTCCATCTGCAGCAACTGCGCGAAGCCGATGACGGCGTTCAGCGGCGTGCGCAACTCGTGGCTCATGCGCGAGAGGAACTCGCTCTTGGCCGCGTTGGCCCGCTGAGCCGCTTCGGCCGAGATCACGGCGTCGGCATAGAGCTTCTGCTCGGTCACATCCTGCACGTAGCCGTACCAGGCGGTGGTGCCCTCGGGGCCCTCGGGTTGACCAATGGACTGGCCCGCCATCCAGCGCAGGCCCTTCTGGGGCAGGATGACGCGGTACTCGTAGCGGTGCAGCTCGCCCGGCTGCTCGCACACGAGCTGGCTCAGGCGCTGCACCTCGGGCAGGTCGTCCGGGTGGATGCGCTGGTAGTGCGAGGCCCAGGTGAGCTGCTGGGGCGGGATGTCTTCCAGCTCGTACAGGCGGCGGGCGCCTTCACTGATGTAGGCCAGGTCCGTGTCCCCCTGAGGGGACACCAGCAGCTTGAACAACACGCCGGGCAGGTTGCGGCTCAGGCTTTTGAGCATGGCGTCGCGCGCTTCGAGGCGGCGTGCCAGCTGCTTGCGCTCGGTGATGTCCTGGATGACCCCGTACCAGATGCGGTGGCCCTGCTCGGTGCGCTGCAAGCCGAGTTGCAGCCACACCCAGCAGGGGGCGCCATCGCGGCGTTGTACGCGGAACTCGCCCATCAGCTGCGAGCGCCCGGCGTTGGCTTCGGCCTCCAGCGCCGCGATCTTGGGCCGGTCTTCGGGGTGCAGGCGTTCGATGATGGCGTGGAACAGCGGCTCGGGCTGGCGCAGCAGGGCCGGGTCCAGGTCAAACAGCGTGGCCAGGCCCTGGCTGGCCACCGGGATGACGCGTCGGCCATCGGGGGCGCGGTCCAGCATCAGCAGGCCGCCGGGCACGTGGTCGTTGAAGCCGGAGATGATGCTGTCGCGCTGGTTCAGCGCGGCTTGCAGGGACAGCACCTCGGCATCGCGCGCAGCCAGTTCGGCACGCAGGCGTGCCACCTCGGCGGCCAGGGCCTCGGCGGAGGGGGCGGGGGCGGGGGCAGAGGGCGTTTCCATCAACCGTGATTATCGGCGCGGGGGCCGCGCAAGGTAAGCGCTTGCGGCGACAATGCAGCCCATGGCGACGAAAAAATCCAAAGGATTGGGCATGGGCCTGGAGGCCCTCCTGGGCCCGAAGATCAGTGATCTCCCGCAGACGGCGACGGAGGGGGCCCCGAGCACCCTGCGGCTGGATCTGCTGCAGGCGGGCAAGTACCAGCCGCGTACCCGCATGGACGAGGGCTCGCTGTACGAGTTGGCCGAGAGCATCCGCTCGCAAGGCATCATGCAGCCCATCCTGGTTCGTCCGGTGGGCGGGGGCCGATACGAAATCATCGCGGGCGAGCGCCGCTCACGGGCGGCCAAGCTGGCGGGCCTGAGCGAGGTGCCGGTGCTGGTGAAGGACGTGCCGGATGAGGCCGCCGCCGTCATGGCCCTGATCGAGAACATCCAGCGCGAAGACCTGAACCCGCTGGAAGAGGCCCAGGGCCTGCAGCGCCTGACCAGCGAGTTCGGCCTGACCCACGAGCAGGCCGCTCAGGCCGTGGGCCGCTCACGCAGCGCCGCCAGCAACCTGCTGCGCCTGCTGAACTTGGCCGAGCCCGTGCAGGGCATGCTGATGGCCGGCGACCTGGACATGGGCCACGCTCGGGCCCTGCTGGCGCTGGACAAGGCCCAGCAGATCACCACCGCCCACGAAGTGGCCAGCAAGAAGCTGAACGTGCGCGAGACCGAAAAGCTCGTGTCCAAGGTGCAAGGCCAGGGTCGACAGGCCCCGCTGCTGCGCGTGAAGAGCGAGAAGTCGCGCGATGTGCAGCGCCTGGAAGAAGAGCTGTCCGACCTGCTGACGGCGACGGTGAACATCCACATCCGCAAGCGCACCAAGCGGGGCGAGCAGGGTGAGGTCACCATCGCCTTTGGCAGCCTGGACGAACTCAACGGCCTGATCGACAAGCTGCGCGGTGGCGCCGCCGAGGCCTGAGGGCCCTGGCGCGTCCTGATCGCCCATGATCTGGCCCCTGCCTGCCGTCCTGAGCTGGCTGGCCGCCTGGGGCTTGTGCCTGGCCCTGCAGCGGGCCGCGGCCCCGGTGTGGGCGGTGTGGCTGCTGCCCGCACTGCTGGGGGCGGCCCTGGCCTGCTGGCCCCGGGTGGCCTCCACCCCTTGGCGACAGGTGTTCGTGGCGGCCGGCTTTCCGGCCAGCGCCCTGGCCCTCGCGCCCTCAGGCGGCCTGCCTGCGTGGGTGTGGCTGGTGCCACTGGCGGTGCTGCTGCTGGCCTACCCGCGTCAGGCCTGGCGCGATGCGCCGGTGTTTCCCACGCCATCGGGGGCGTTGCGCGAGTTGCCATCCCACATGCCCCTGCCTGACGGCGTTAGCATCCATGATGCGGGGTGTGGCCTGGGCGATGGCTTGATGGCCCTGCGTGAGGCCTATCCCCACGCCCAGCTCAGCGGCATCGAATGGAGCTGGCTGTGGTGGGCCGTGGCCCGCCTGCGTTGCCCCTGGGCCCGCGTGCAGCGCGGCGACATGTGGGCGGTGGACTGGTCCGCCTTTGAGGTCGTCTACCTGTTCCAGCGGCCCGAGACCATGCCCCGGGCCTTGGACAAGGCTCGCCGCGAGATGCGGCCAGGCAGCTGGCTGGTGAGCCTGGAATTTGAAGCGCGAGATGCCCAAGGCCAGCCCTGGCCGGCCCACGCCGTGCTGCGCCTGCCGTCGGGTGATGCCTCGGGGCGGCCCGTGTGGGTGTATCGGCTGTCTTGACCCTGCTGTGGCTCGGGGGAGCGGCGCGCAGCCCCCCGTGGGTCCACAGACCCGTCTACACTGTCCCCCTGTCTGTCGAGTTTTTCATGCCCACTTCGTCCGATGCTTCCCCGGCCGCCGCGCCCTTCAGCCCCGAAGACTTCCGTGCCGCGCTGGGCCAGTTCACCACCGGGGTGACGATCGTCACCGCACGTGACCCGGACGGACGGCTCATTGGCCTGACGGCCAACTCCTTCAACTCGGTGTCTTTGTCGCCACCCCTGGTGTTGTGGAGTCTGGCGCGCCAGTCGTCGTCGATGCCGGGCTTTCTCGCGGCTTCGCACTACGCGATCAACGTGCTGGCGGCTGATCAACGCTTGCTGGCCGAACGGTTCGCGCGCAAGGGCATCGATCGTTTTGAGGGCACGCCCTGGCGGCCCGGGCTGACCGGCGCGCCTGTCATCGAGGGCGCCGTGGCGGTGTTCGAGTGCAGCCACCGCAGTCAGCACGACGAGGGCGATCACCTCATCTTTGTGGGCCAGGTTGAGCACTGCCGGCGTCGGCTGGGTGCCGCGCCGCTGGTGTTCCACGGCGGTCGCTTCTTCACCGACCTGCCCATCTGAGGCTGGACGGAGGCCTCACTCGGGCCGGGGCAGTTCGCCCTGGGCGCAGCGGTCCAGCAGCTTGAGCAAGCCCCCCACATCCAGCGGTTTGCTCAAGTACTCCACGAACCCGCGCTGACGCGCGGCCTCGATCTGGTCGGGCATCACATCGGCCGACAAGGCCGCCCGAGGGATGTCGCTGGTGGCCGGGTGGGCGTGCAGGGCATCGGACACGTCCAGCCCGCTCATGTCGCCCAGGTGCATGTCCAGCAGCAGCAGATCAGGAGGCCGGCTGATGGCCATGGCGATGGCATCAGCCCCACAGGTGGCCACCGTCAGGGCCCATTGGGGGCGCATCAGCATCACCTGGCGCACCAGCTCCACATTCACCGGGTTGTCTTCGGCATAGAGCACGTGCAGGGTGCGCGCGCCGTCGTCGTCCAGCGCGCCGAAGCCTGAGCGCGTGCTGCGGGGGGCGTCGGTGTGATCGGCCGCAGGCGCTTCGGCCTGGGGCAGCCAGACGCGCACGGTGGTCCCCACCTCGGGCGTGCTGCTGACCTGCACCTCGCCGCCCATCAGCTCGACCAGGCGCTTGACGATCACCAGGCCGATGCCCGTGCCTTCCACGCCGCTGCGCTCGGCCCCCAGGCGGTTGAAGGGCTCGAACAGGTGAGCCTGTTGTGCGGGCGAGAGGCCGGGGCCGTTGTCGCTGACGGACAAGGCCACGCGCCCATTCACCACCTGGGCCTCCAGTTGCACCCAGCCGCCGGGCCGGTTGTACTTGATGGCGTTGCTCAGCAGGTTGACCAGCACCTGGCGCACGCGTACGGGGTCGCCCAGCAGCCGCCAGTCGGCTGGGGCCGGGGTGATGTGCAAACGCAGCTGAGCCTCGCGCACCTGGTGGGCCACCAGGTCGGCGGCCTCATCCATCACAGGCGCGACTGGCAGAGCCTGGCACTGCATGGGCAGGCTGCCCGCCTCGATGCGCGACAGATCCAGCACGTCGGTCAGCATGGCCAGCAGGTGAGCCCCGGCTTTCTCGATGTGGTCGACCTTCTGTCTCTGGGGTTCGCTCAGGGGGTGTCGGGCATCCACGCGCAGCAGTTGGGCGAAGCCCAGCATGGCGTTCAGCGGCGTGCGCAACTCGTGGCTCATGCGCGAGAGGAACTCGGTCTTGGCCTTGCTGGCCCGCTCGGCCGCCTGGGCCGAGGCCAGGGCCTCCTGGGCGCGCCGTCGTTCGCCGATGTCCTCCACGATGGTCAGGAACTCGCGGGGCTCGCCCTGCTCATCGCGCCACAGGCTGACGGTCACGGCCACCCACACGGGGGCCTGGCTGGCGTGCAGATAGCGTTTTTCCAGGGTGTAGCGTTCGGCGTGGCCCTGCAAGGCCGCCTGGATCTGTGCCTGGCTGACGGGCCAATCGTCCGGATGGGTGAGGTCTTGCACGTGCAGCCCCACCAGGCTGTCGGCGGGCCTGCCCAGCAAGGTAGCCAGACGGGGGTTGACCTCCAGGAAGCGCCCCTTCAGGGAGAGGCGGGCGATGCCCGAGCCGGCGTGTTCAAAGATGTGCCGGTAGGGCGCGTCGTGCGACGGGCTGTGCATGCTCGATCAGGCTGGGTACGCCACGCCACCTTGTCGGCCCGGGATCAGGTCTTGTGGATCTGTCCTGGCCAGCCTCCCTGGGGGCCGGGAGGTGGCGCACCCCGACCCTGCCATGACTTTCTCACACTTGGGCGGTTTCAGCCACCGGGGTTGCCTCCAGGGTCACCCATCGGTTTCGCCCGGCGGCCTTGGCGTCATACAGGGCGCGGTCGGCCCGCTCCAGGGTGGCGTGCAGGGGCTCGTCGAGCGGGTGCTGTGTCACGCCGGCCGAGAAGGTCACGGTGATGTCCTGCGGCCAGCGGGTGCGCGCCAGGGCCTGCTTCAGGCGGCCCAGGGCGATTTCCACCCCGGGGGTGCCCGGATCGGGCGCGGTGAACATCAGCAAAAACTCTTCGCCACCCCAGCGGGCCAGGAAGTCGGTCTGGCGCATGACCTCGCTGGCCACGCGGGCGAAGGTGCTCAGCACCTCGTCGCCGGCCTGGTGCCCCAGGCGGTCGTTGATCTGCTTGAAGTGGTCCAGGTCGATGATGGCCAGGCAAAAGCCTTCGCCGCTGCGCTGTTGTCGCAGCATCTGCTGCTCCAGCACGGCCTGCATGTGTCGGCGGTTGTACAGGCCCGTCAGCTCGTCGCGCATGGCCACCTGCTCCAGCTTGGCCAGTGCCTCGCGCAGGGCGGCCTTGCGTTGCAGCAGTCGGGCGCGCACTTGCGCCACATAGAAGGCCACGGCCGACAAGGCCGGCAGGGTGGAGGCCGTCAACACGAACTTGATGAACTCCAGCCGGGCGTCGAACAGCCCGGGCTCGGTCAGCACCATGGTCGTCATGACCACGCCCAGGCTGAGCACGGTGAACACCCCCATGATCACCACCTGGCGGGCGGTCAGGGTGAACATGCCGAACACCAGCACCAGGGCCACCAGCATCAGCACCGACGAGCGCACGGGCCCGGTGATCACATAGGCAAACAGGATGGCCACGATGGCGTACAGGCATTGCGGCAGGTCCATGCCCGGGTTGCCCAGGCGGGTGGACAGGTCGGTGCGCACCAGCAGGTAAAAACCGGTGACCCCGACCAGGATGTAGGCCAGCAGCCATTCGCCCGGGCCGCGCTCCACCAGTCCGATGTCCATGCCATAGACGAGCAGCAACGCGCTGACGGTGTAGCCGTAGACGGCGATCATCGTCAGTTGCACGCGGGCCCGCACCTTGCGGTCGGCACCCAGCACCAGGTTCATCACCGCGCGGGCGGTGCGTTGCAGCAGTGACCTCACGGCATGGTTTGGGTCGCGTCGTGCGACCGTGGCAAGGCCGCAGGCTCGGTCACGGGGGCGCTGCTGCCGGTGTTGTCGATGACGGTGCGGTTGCGACCGTCGCGTTTGGCGCGATAGAGCGCCTTGTCGGCCCGCTCGATGCAGGCATCCAAGCCTTCGCCCGGGTCATAGGCGGTCAGGCCGGCAGAGAAGGTCACCTTGAGCTGGGGCATGGTGGGCACCAGCACCGATTCGGTCAACAGCGCGCGGGCCCGCTCCAGACCGATGTTGGCCAGTTCAGGCGCCGTGTCGTTGAGCAGCAGCAGAAACTCTTCGCCGCCCCAGCGCGCCACCACATCGGTTTCGCGCAAGCCCCGTTGCAGGGCAGCAGCGAAGCCGCGCAGCACCTCGTCGCCCACGCCATGGCCGTGGGTGTCGTTGATGCGCTTGAAGTGGTCGATGTCCACCAGCGCCAGGCAGAAACGGTGGTGGCCGGAGCGCAGCAGGCGCTTCTGGTGCTGTCCAAGCACCTCCATCATGTGGCGGCGGTTGATCAGCCCCGTCAGTTCGTCACGCGTGGCGAGGATCTGGATGCGCGTCAGCGCCACGGCCAGCTCGTCCTTCTGCTTTTGCAGCTTGGCGCGCAGGCTGCTGAGCTGCGCGGCCAGCGACGAGATCGTCGGCACGATGGCGGCGGTCAGCACGAAGTGGGCAATCTCCAGCTTCCAGGGGTAGTGCACCGGGTCGGACTGGGTTTTATAGACGATGACCACGCCCATCAGGGCCACGGTGTAGGCGCCGGCGATGCGGGCCCCCCGTGGTTTCATGTTGAAGATGCCGAACACCAGCACCAGGGCCAGCAGCATCAGGGTCGAGCCATGCACCGGGCCGGTCACGGCGTAGGCCCCGACGATGATGGTCAGTGCCGACAGGATCTGCGGCAGCGTCATGGCCGGGTCTTCAAAGCGCAGGTTGTAGCCCGAGCGCAGCATCCCGTACCAGACCAGGCAATTGACCACGATCACGCCGCTGAGTCGGTAGACGTCGGCGTAGTCCATGAAACCGATCCACGCCGCATACAACTGCAGCGCGCAGCAGGCGATGAACACATTGGCCGCCATCAGCGAGCGTGTGATGCGCAGTCGCTGCTTGGGGTCGCGGCTCAAGAGCAGATCGGCCAGTCTGGACAAGGTGGTCGTGGACATGGGGCTGTAGAAGACAGAGTCAACGGTCTATCGGTGTTTCACGCGCATCCTTGAGTCCGCCCCCAGATCCAGGTCTCGACCGGATCAGAAGACTCAAATTTTTTGAACGATGGCATCAAGCGGGTGCAACCGTTTTCATCAGATGAACGTTACGCTACACCATCATCGCAGCCAACGCCGCAGGGACATCGCTGATGAAGCACGGACAAACGCCCCCAGTCTCTCGTTACAGCCTGCCCGCCATCGCCTTGCACTGGGTGCTGGCGCTGGGCATCGTGGGCGCCTTTGCCATGGGCTGGTACCTGAGCGAGCAGCCGTTTTCCATCGGCAAGCTCAAACTGATCAACTGGCACAAGTGGGCCGGGGTCACCATCCTGGCCTTGAGCGTGCTGCGCCTGGTCTGGCGCTTGACCCACCGTCCTCCTGCCTTGCCCGAGGCCATCCAGGCCGCCATGCCTCTGTGGCAGCGGGTGGCCCACCATGGCACCCATGTGCTGATGTACGTGTTGTTCTTCGCCGTGCCGCTGCTGGGCTGGGCGGCCAGCTCGGCCAAGGGCTATCCCATCGTGTGGTTCGGTGTGCTGCCCCTGCCTGATTGGGTGGCCGTGGACCAGGAACTTGGCAAGGTCTTGCAGGATCTGCACAGCCTGGCGGCCTGGGCGCTGATGGCCCTGGTGGTGCTGCACGTGGGGGCCGCACTCAAACATCACCTGGTGGATCGGGATGGCCTGATCCACCGCATGCGGCCCGGCCGCTGACCTGTTCAGGAGATCTGGCATGAGTGACTCGATGAGGTGGCACCCCGAGCGGGACGTGGTGGGGCATCACCGTGCCAGGCTGGTGGCCTGGGCGGTGGTGTGCCTGCCGGCCCTCGCAGGCATGGCGATGGCCTGGGCCCAGCCCCCGGCCCCTGCTGCGGCCCAGGCCGCACAGGCCGCCCCGGTGGCGGCCCAGACCCTGGTGCCCGCCCAGAGTGAGGTGACGTTCGTGGCCCGCCAGCTCGGCGTGCCCATCCAGGGGCGCTTTCAGCGATTTGCCGTGCGCAGCCAGTTCGACCCCAAGGCGCCGCAGCGCAGCCAGGTGGGCATCGATATCGAACTGGGCAGCGCCAGCATGAACCCCGATGCGGATGCGGAGCTGCCCAAGCCCGAGTGGTTCCACGCGGCCAAGTTTCCGAAAGCCAGCTTCCAGTCCACCAGCATCCGCGCCACCGGGCCGGGCCGTTTTGAGGCCACCGGTCAGCTCAACATCAAGGGCCAGGTGCGGCCCGTGGTGGTGCCCGTGCAGATCACCCAGGCTCAGGGGCTGAGCACGGCCAGTGGCCAGTTCAAGCTCAAGCGCCTGGACTTCAAGGTGGGCGATGGCGGCTGGCGTGACACCAGCGTCGTGGCCGACGAGGTGGAGGTGCGCTTCAAGTTCGTGCTGCGCAACCTGCCGCCCCTGTGAATAGTTTCTCCGTCCCTGTGTGTTCAACCCCTGACTTTGCAAGGAACCTGTCCATGAGCCTCCGCATCGCCCTGGCCGCTGCCGCCACCACCGTCCTGTCCGTGACCGCCGTGCAGGCCGAGCCCATCACCTTCGCGCTCGACCCCACCCACACCTTCGTCAACTTTGAGGCCAAGCACTTTGGCACCTCCACCAACCGGGGCCGTTTCGACAAGAAGAGCGGCACCATCGTGATCGACCCCGTGGCCAAGACCGGTCAGATCGAGATCAACATCGACATGGCGTCGATCAGCACGGGCACCCCGTCGTTCGATGGTCACTTGAAGAGCAAGGATTTCTTCAACGCCGAGGCCTTCCCGACCGCCACCTTCAAGAGCACCAAGATCAAGTTCGACGGTGACAAGATCGACGAGGTCGAAGGCACGCTGACCATGTTGGGCAAGACTGTGCCGGTGAAGCTGGATGCCGAGCACTACGGCTGCTTCGATCACCCCCGCCTGAAGCGCCAGGTGTGCGGTGGTGATTTCGAAACCACCATCAAGCGCAGCGACTTTGGCATGACCTACGGCCTGCCTGTGATCCCGGACAACATCAAGCTGGAAATCCAGGTGGAAGGCGTGCGCCAGTAAGGTGCGCGTTCACTGAGGCGCGGTGGGCTGCAGCAGAAAGCGCTGCAGCACATCCGCCAAGTCTTCCTGCTTGAATGGTTTGGGCAGGTGGCCGTTCATCCCGGCGGCCAGGCAACGATCCCGGTCGCTGGGCTGGGCGTTGGCCGTCAGGGCCACCACCGGCGTGGGCTCCATGCCGCGCTCGCGCTCCCAGCGGCGCAGTTGCCGGGTGGCCTCCAGCCCGTCCATGCCGGGCATCTGCAGGTCCATCAGCACCAGATCGAACGGTGGGGGGCTGTGCATCAGCGCTTCCAGCGCCTGGCGGCCGTCTTCCACGCGGGTCACGCTCAGGCCCAGGTTGGTCAGCGTGGCCTCGGCCACCAGCGCATTCACCGGGTTGTCCTCGGCCAGCAGCACCCGCGCCTGCCAGCTGGGGGGCAGGGTGGGGTGGCCGGCCACGCTGCTGTGGTCGTTGTCGACCTCGTCCAGCGGTGGCCGCCCGTTGGCATGGGGGGTGCCTGTCGCCGGTGCTCGGCTGGCCTGGGTCGCACTGGTGCGCAACGGCCCGGTCGTGCGGCCCTGGGGCGAGGCGTCGGGTGCACTCAGCGGCATGGGCACGCTGAGCGTGAACACCGAGCCCTGACCC
>CAMTVS010000066.1:0-42730 GCA_947085235.1 uncultured Aquabacterium sp.
ACGCCACCCGCCGGGCCTACCCCGGTCAGCGCCTGCTGCTGGTGGGACACAGCATGGGCGGCATCATCGCCGCGCGCTTCGTGGCGGCCCTCGCCCAACCGGCCGAAAGCCCTGCCGAAGCCCCCTGGGCCCGCCCGGTGGACGGGCTGGTGCTGTCCTCTCCCGCACTGGCCCTGCCCCTGAACGCCCTGCAAAAGGCGCTGCTGGCCACCGTGGGCCAACTCACCCCCGACGTGGCCGTCTCCAACGGACTCCAGCCTGAGTGGGTGTGCCACAACCCCGATACCGTGCGGGCCTACCAGGCCGACCCCCTGGTGCATGACCGCATCACCGGCCGACTGACCCGCTGGATGAAGACGGCCGGCGAGTTCACCCGCGCGCGGGCCGCCCAGTGGACGGTGCCCACCCTCATCATGTGGGGCGGGGAAGACCGTTGCGTGGACCCGGCGGGCTCGGCCGAGTTCGCCCAGCGGGCCCCCACCGCCCGGGTGCAATCACACCCCTGGCCGCGCCTGTCGCACGAGATCTTCAACGAACGCGAACAGGCGGAGGTGCTGGCCGTGATGACCGATTGGCTGAAGCGCACGCTCGCCCCCTGATCGGCACAGCCCATTTTTGGCGGATGATCGAGGGTTTGCTGAAGGACACGCACCATGGCCCTCAAAGCCACCATCTACAAGGCCCAGTTGCAGCTGGCCGACATGGACCGGCATGTGTATGCCGACCCGGCCCTCACCATCGCTCGTCACCCGTCGGAAACGGACGAGCGCATGATGGTGCGCGTGCTGGCGCTGGCCCTGGGCTGGCCGGCTGACACGAACGAAGGCTCGCTGGAGTTGGCCAAGGACATGTGGGATCCCGACGAACCCGCCCTGTGGCACAAGAACTTCTCGGACGAGATCCTGCACTGGGTGGACGTGGGGCAGCCCGATGACAAACGCCTGATGAAGGCCTCGGGCCGCGCCCGCTCGGTCAGTGTCTATGCCTTCCAGAGCAGCACGCCCATCTGGTGGGATGGCCTGGTCAACAAGGTCTCACGCGCCAGCAACCTCACGGTCTGGCAGATTCCCACCGAGCAAAGCCAGGCCCTGGCCGCCCTGGCGCAGCGCAGCATGCAGCTGCAAGTCACGGTGCAGGACAGCACTGTGTGGATCAACGACGGCACCCAGACCGTCGAGATCACGCCGCAGCGACTGACCGCGGAGCGCTGACCCAGCCTCGGTGTCGGCGGGTCATCCCTTGAGGCCGAACAAGGCCTGTGCACAGTCCTTGTTCCGATGCTTGCCGCATCCACGCCAGTTTCATCATCCACGTGATGGCAAGTGTCTGAACGCTTGCCGCTGACACCGAGGTATCACCATGTGGATGTGGATCAAGCACGGCAGCGCCGCCCGCCGCCTGCGCACCCTGCTCATCGGCACCAGTCTGGCCTTGCCCGCCCTGGCCGCAACGGTGCTGTGGAACAGCCATCAGCGACACATGGAGGCGCAACGACAGGTGGTGCAGCAGACGGTACAGGCTGCGCAACACATCCTGCACTGGGCGCATGATCAGGTGGAAGCAGGCCGACTGGACGTTCAAGCCGCCCGAGCCCAGGCCCAAGCCCGGCTGGCTCAGCTGAACCCGGCTGTCAGATCGTCGGCCCCGCTGGCGCCCGGATTTCTGGGTGAGGCCGCCCTGCTGCTGAGCAGCACCGCCGGCCTGTGCGGCTTTCTGTGGTGGGGCAGCCGCCGGCTGGACACCCATGCCGGCCCCGACGCCTGGTTGACAGCCCACGCCCACGCCAGCGCGGGCGGCCGAGGGCGACGCGCCCCGGCAGCACCCATGACCGTCCGAGCCCCCCAGAGCCCCCTTCAGGACAGCGTGCCCATGGACGTGGCCCCCGAGGGCATCACCACCGATCCGCCACTGGAAGAGGTTCGCCGGCTGCGTGCTGCTGGCGCCATCTGACGGCCTCAGCCCAGCACGGCCGCGAACGCCTTGGCGACGGCGTCCACGTTGTTGGCATTCAGCCCCGCCGCGCACATGCGGCCCGAGCGCAGCACGTACACACCGTGCTCGGTACGCAGCGCATCGGCCTGCTCGGGCGACACGCCCGTGTAGCTGAACATGCCGCGCTGATCGATGAAGTAGCGCACGTCGCGCCCGGGCAGCTGGGCGACCACGCCGTCGTACAGCCGCTGGCGCATCACCTTGATACGCTGGCGCATCTCGGTCAGCTCGTCGGCCCACAGCTGGCGCAGTTCGGTCGATTGCAGCACCTGGGCCACGATCTGCGCGCCGTGCGTGGGCGGGCTCGAGTAGTTGCGGCGCACCGCCGACATCAACTGCCCCAGCACCAGTTGGGCTTGCGCCTTGTCCGGGCAGACGACGCTGAGGCCGCCCACGCGTTCGCCGTACAAGGAGAAGCTCTTGGAAAACGAGTTCGCCACGAAGAAGCTCACGCCAGCATCGGCCAGGGCGCGCAGCGCGAAGGCGTCTTCCTCGATACCGTCACCAAAGCCCTGGTAGGCGATGTCGAGGTAGGGCAGCAGCTGGCGCTTCTTCAGCACCTCGATGAGCTGCGTCCACTGCGCATTGTTCAGGTCGACGCCCGTGGGGTTGTGGCAGCAGGCGTGCAGCAGCACGATGCTTTGGGCGGGCAGCGCGTCGATGGCGGCCAGCATGGCGTCGAACTTCAGGCCCTTCGTGGCCGGGTCGTAGTATGGGTAGGTGTTGACCTGGAAGCCCGCGCCTTCGAACATCGCGCGGTGGTTGTCCCAGGTCGGGTCGCTCACCCACACCTGCGAGTCGGGGAAGTAGCGCTTCAAGAAGTCACCGCCCACCTTCAGGCCTCCCGAGCCGCCCAGGGTCTGGATGGTGGCGATGCGGCCGCTTTTCACCGCCTCGTGATCGGCGCCAAACAGCAGCTCCTGCACGGCTTGACGGTAGCCAGGGTGGCCCGTCATGGGCAGGTAGGGCTTGGGGCCGACCTTGGCCAGCAGCGACGACTCCGCCTCGCGCACGGCGCGCATCACCGGCAGGCGGCCTTCGTTGTCGAAGTAGATGCCGATGGACAGGTTGATCTTGTCCGCGCGCGGGTCTTTCTGGAAGTCTTCGTTCAGGGTGAGGATGGGGTCGCCAGGGTAGGCGTCGACGTGTTGAAACATGGGGACTTGCTCCTGATGGGCGATACGTTGCATTATCCGGTGAGCGCTGCGGACATTTGTCACACGTGGCGCCCAGAGTGTCACGCCAAGGGGTCGGTCAGGCTCTATCGTGTGAGCTGCGCCACCCCCAACCACCCGCCCCCGGGCCCTTGCCTGCATGTCGTTCCAGCCGTCGCTGACCTCTCCCGCTCATGAAGCCGAACGGCTGCGCGTGCTGCGCTCGATGTCCCTGCTGGACTCGCTGCCCGACCCCGAACTGGACCGTCTGACCGCCGTGGCGGCACGCAGTCTCTCGGCCCCCATCTGCCTGATCTCGCTGGTGGATGAATCCCGGATCTGGTTCAAGTCGCGGGTGGGCACCGAGCTGACCGGCTACCCCCGCGAAAAAAGCTTCTGCGGCCAGGTGGTGCTGGGCGAGCAGGCCATGGTGTGTCATGCCCTGGCCCAAGACCCCCGCTACCGTCACCACGAATTGGTGCAGCGCGGAGAAGGGCCCATCCAGTTTTACGCCGGCGCCCCGGTGTGGTTTGGCACCCATGTCATCGGCACCCTGTGCGTGATGGACAGCCGCCCGCGGCCTGACTTCGGCGCCGAGCGGCAAACCCTGCTCAACGACTTCGCGCAACTGGCGACGGACGCCATCCGGGCCCGCCAGCTCAAAGTGGCCTCCGAGCGCGAACGCCAGCTGCTGGCCGATGGGCCCGTGGCCGCCCTGGTGTGGGAAGGCGACATGGCGCAACCCACCCTCACCCACCGCTCGGGCAACCTGGCCCGGGTGATTGGCGGGCCAGCGGCCGCCGCGCTGTCGGCCGGGGCCCCGCTGGCCTCGCAAGTGCAGCCCCTGGATGCCGACGCGCTCCACATGGCCTTGCTCAGCCACAGCTTCAAGCCCTACCCGCAGCTGGAAACCGTCTTCCGGATGAAAGCCGACGGGCGGTGGATTCAGCTGGTGTCGTGCGGTGATCACGACGACACCGGACGCCTGTTGAGGGTGCGTGGCTACCTCAGCGACATCACCCGCCAGAAGCAGCTGGAAGCCTCCATCGACGCCACGCGGCAGCATCTGCACCTGGCCCTGGAATCGGCCCAGATTGGCACCTGGGACTTGAACCTGCACACGGGCGAGCGGCAGCACAGCGACCGCGTGGCCGAGATGCTGGGCTGGCAGCCCGACGAGCTGCCGCCCCGACAAGAACACTGGAAGAGCCTGGTCCACCCCTTCGATGTGACCCGCGTGCGCGACAAGATCAAGCAGCGACTGTCCATGTCGGATGAGGAGATGGCCCGCATGCCGCTGTTCTCGGTGGACTACCGCATGCGCCACCGCGACGGGCACTACATCTGGGTGCAGAGCTTTGCCAAATTGGTCGAGCGGGATGCTCAAGGGCAACCCCTGCGGGCCGTGGGCACCCTGACCGACATCACCCAGGCCAAAGCACAAGAGCTGCTGCGCACCCAACGGCAGCGCATGCTCGATCTGGTCAACCTGACCCAGCGCAGCTTCTTGCAAACGGGCGATCTGAAGGCTGTGTGCGAGGCCTTGTTCGACCCACTGCTTGATCTGACCGACAGCCACCTGGGCTTCATCGGGGTGGTGCAGCGCTCCACGGATGGGCGCATGGTGCTGCGTGTGCCTTCGATGGGCAACATCGCCTGGGACGAGGCCACTCGGCAGTGGTATGAAAGCCAGATGCTGGGGGATGGTGAGTTGATCTTCTTTCAGCTCGACAACCCCTTTGGCCACGTGGTGCTGCACGACAAGGTGGTGTGCACCAACCAGCCTGCCAGCCACCCCGCCAGTCGGGGCACACCGCGCGGACACCCTCCCATCCACAGCTTCCTGGGCATCCCCCTGCACCACGAGGGCGCGGTGGTGGGCATGATCGCTCTGGCCAACCGCAACGAGGGCTACCACCTGGGCATGGTCGAGATGCTGGAGCCCCTGACGACCACCCTGGGCACCCTGATCAACGCCCGCACCACCGACGAAGAGCGCTCACGCACCGAAGCGCAACTGCTGGCCCAGGCCACCAGCGACAGCCTGACCGGGCTGGCCAACCGGCGGCGATTTTTCGAGGTGGTCGAGCACATGCTGCCGCAGATCCGCCGCTATGGCCCGCCAGCCACTGTGGCCCTGGTGGATCTGGACCACTTCAAACAAATCAACGACCAGTTTGGCCATGCCACGGGTGATGCCGTGCTGCGCGCCTTCGGCCCCCTGCTGGAAGCAGGTCTGCGCGAAACCGACCTGGCCGCGCGCATCGGGGGTGAAGAGTTCGCCGTGTTCATGCCCTCCACCACGGCCGCAGAGGCGCTCATCCCGCTGGAGCGCATCCGGCAAGAGCTGGCCAAAACCCGCATCAGCAGCGGCGGCAGTGTGGTACAGGCTACGGCCAGTATCGGGGTGTGCGAATGGCGACCCGAGCTGGACAACCCTGAGGCCTGGCTGTCACTGGCCGACGAGGCGCTCTACCGCGCCAAAGCGGAGGGGCGCAATCGGATCCGATTGGCTGACGCGTCCTGATGCCGCTTCAATGGCCAGAGGCGACGCCCGCTCCGCTACAGTGAGCGCATGAGCCCGCCCGCTGCGCACGCCTCACCCACCACCACGGTCACCACCCCTGACGCTACCCGCCGACTCACCGGCCTGGCCTGCGGCATGGGCGCAGGCGCGCTGTGGGGTCTGGTGTTCCTGGCGCCCGCGCTGGTCAATGATTTCAGCCCGCTGATGCTGGCGGTGGGGCGGCACCTGTGCTTTGGCCTGATCGCGTTGGCCCTGGCCTTGCCCCGCTGGCAGACCCTCACCACCGGCCTGACGCAGCCACGCCTGGTGCAGCTCTTCTGGCTGGCCCTGGCGGGCAACACGCTGTACTACGTGCTGCTGTCGAGCGCCGTCCAGCATGGGGGCATCGCCATGACCTCGCTGGTGGTGGGCTTCATGCCCGTGGCCGTCACCCTGATCGGCAGCCGCGACCACGGCGCCGTGCCCTTGGGGCGTCTGCTGCCTTCGCTGCTGTTTTGCGTGATCGGAGCCCTGTGCATCGGCTGGCAGGCCCTGGCCGGGCCACACACCACCCATTGGGGCACCGCCCTGTGGGGCCTGCTGTGTGCCGTGGGGGCCCTGGTGGCCTGGACGGCTTATGCGGTGGGCAATGCACGGGCGCTGCAAGGCGAGCAAAGCCCCTCAGCCCACGACTGGAACCTGCTGATCGGTGTGATGACCGGGCTGCAATGCCTGATCCTGCTGCCGCTGGCCCTGATGCTGAACACGGGCGAACACAGCGCCGAGGCGTGGTGGCGCTTCGGCGCCGTGTCGGTGGGCGTGGCGGTGCTGGCATCGTTGCTGGGCAACGCCCTGTGGAACCGGATGAGCCAATTGCTGCCGCTGACGCTGGTCGGCCAGATGATCTTGTTCGAGACCTTGTTTGCACTGCTCTATGGCTTGGTGTGGGAGTCTCGATGGCCTCATGCACTGGAGGTGGTGGCACTGGTGTGCGTGGTGCTCAGCGTGGCGCTGTGCCTAAGGGCCCATCGATCACCGGGACAGACCCCAGAGTGACGCCACCACAGTCTTCGGCCCGCCCCTAGACTGCAGGCCATGCCTCGCATCGATGACCAGCCAGCCGCCGGCCCCGACACGCTGACCGTGTTGTACGACGGCGCCTGCCCGCTGTGCCAACGCGAGATCGCCCACGTGCAAGGCTTGGCGGCGTCACGTCCAGACAGCGGCCTGTGTTTTCTCGACGTCAGTGATGCACGCCTGGCGCTGCCCGACGCTGAGAGGGCCACCTTGCTGGCACGCTTTCATGTGCAGCACCCCGACGGCAGCCGGCTGGATGGCGCGGCCGCCTTCGTGGCCATGTGGGCGCGCCTGCCTGGGTGGCGTTGGCTGGCGCGGCTGGCCCGCCTGCCTGGAGGGCTGCCGATTCTGGAGTGGGCATATCGAGGTTTCTTGCGGGTGCGGCCCCGGTTGCAGGCCCTGGCCCGCCAGGCCGCGCGGGCTCGCTGAGCCCATGCGGGCCCAGAGCATGTCAGGGCTGCTCGGCACGCCACCGCTGCAACGCCTCGCCATCCAGGTGGATGCGCACCCCCAGCGAGCCAGAGCCCCGACGCACGGGCGTCTTGCGTAACGCCACCTCCAGCGCCTCAACAGCCTCATCCCGAGCGCACAACGCCACCATGCGGGTGATCAACCGTTCTTGGGTTTCGTAGTGCCCATCGGCCGCCAAACGCTCAATGCCGGCGATCAGTGGATCGTAGTCGTAGACATGGGCCATCCCATCCTGGGGGATCAGCACCCGCTCAGGGCGAATCCACAAGGTCAGATCCAGCAGGTGCGCGTCCGGCACCGTGTCATTCGGACCATAAGTGCCGATGTCTGCCTGGATCACCCAGTCTTTCAACTCCACCATGCTCACCGCGGCCATCGTGTCTTCCCATCCATCGTGACGCTCAGTCTCCCACGGGCTCGCAGTCCAAAGCGCCACGCCCACCGCTGTCCCGGGGATGCAGTCGATCGCGAAGCAACAGCGCACGTGACCAAAACGGTAATCACCATGACCATTTGATCCACCACCGCCGCTCAACAGGGATATCCCGATGGTGATCACCGTCGTTGTCAGAAACCATGGCGCCTCCGTTGATCGTTCCACGCCCGTCATGCGCTACCTTGCCGCCCTTCTGCTCTTGATGTCTTCCCTGGTGCCCAGCCTGAGCTGGGCCGGCGATGCCGCACGCACCCGCTACCCCCTGGTGCTGGTGCATGGCTTCACGGGGTTTGAGCGCATCCTGGGGGTCGAGTACTTCTTCCGCATCCCTGAGGCCTTGCGTCGCGAAGGGGCCACCGTCTACATCGCCCGCGTCAACCCGGCCCAAACCACCGAGTACCGGGGCGAAGAGCTGCTGCAGCAACTGCAGCAATGGGCCGCCCGCGATGGCGTGCGCAAGTTCCACCTGATGGGGCACAGCCATGGCGGCCCCACTGTGCGTTATGCCGCCAACGTGGCCCCGCACCTGGTGGCCAGCGCCAGCTCGATCGCCGGCGCCCACCTGGGCACGCCCGTGGCGGACCCGGGCGGCCTGCTGAACCTGCCGCTGGGCCTGTCCGAGACCACCATCACGCCCATTCAGCGCCTGCTGGCCTGGCTGACGGGCAGCCCCAACCCGCGCGATGCCTCGGTGGTGGCGGCCGTCAGTTCACTGAGCACCCCGGGCGCGGCCGATTTCAACCGGCGCTTCCCCGCCGGCGCGCCCACCACGCCCTGCGGACAGGGCCCCGAGCGCAGCCTGGTGGGTGGCCACGAGATCCGCTGGTACTCGTACTCGGGCGTGGGCCGCATCACCAACCCCGTCGACCCCTCGGATGCGCTGCTGGTGGCCACGGGCCTGCCCATGCTCGGCGAGGACAACGACGGTGCCGTGCCACGCTGCTCCAGCCGCTGGGGCAAGGTGATCCGCGACAACTACCCCTGGAACCACCTGGATGAGATCAACCAGGTGCTGGGCCTGGTGGGCTTCTTCGCCCCCAGCCCCGTGGCCTTCTATGTGCAGCACAGCAACCGGCTGAAGCAAGCCGGCCTGTGAGCGCTGCCTGCGACGGCGTGGCGGGCTGCCCTGCTGCGCTCATGTCCCCCGGCATCGGCGGGCCGATGCCTCCTCCTTAACTTCGCTGCGCAGGGCACCCCGCCACGCTGTGCCCCGCACTGCATCACACGCCGCGATCCTTCAGCCAATCAAAGGCCAGCTGCTGCGCGTAGGTGGCTGCGCCCTTGTCGTAGGTGGGGCGGTAATCCGCATTGAAGCCGTGGTCCACATTGGGGAACACCACGATCTCTGACCCGCTGCCCGACTTGACCAGTCCGGCGCGCATGCGGTCCACCTGGTCCATGGGCACATAGGCATCTTTGCCCGAGTACAAGCCCAACACCGGTACCTTGATCTGCTCGGCAATGTCCAGCGGATCATGCGGCTTGATCGGCGACTTCATGCCCGCCAGCAGCCCGTAGTACGACACGGCGGCCTTCAGCTTGGGGTTGTGGTGCGCGTAAATCCAGGCGGTGCGACCACCCCAGCACCAGCCCACCAAGCCCAAACGCTTGGCATCGGCCTGGCCACTGGCCGCCGCGAAGGCCACCGCCGCGTCCAGATCAGCACACACCTGGGCATCGGGCACCTTCGACACCACCTCGGACAAAATCTGACCGATGTCGGTCATCTTGGAGACATCGCCCTGACGGGCAAACATCTCGGGCGCAATCGCGTAGTAGCCGGCCTGGGCGTAGCGGCGACACATGTCCTTGATGTGCTCGTGCACGCCAAAGATTTCTTGCACCACCAGCACCACCGGGTACTTGCCGGGCTTGGCCGGCACGGCGCGGTAAGCCGGGATGTGGCCATCGGCCACCGGAATCTTCACCTCACCGGCCCTCAGGCCCTTGGCACTCGTGGTGATGGCCTGAGCCAGCACTGGCTGCGAGGCCACCGCAAAGCCGCTGGCCAGCGCGGTCATCACGAAACCACGGCGAGAAAAACCGTCCGCACCCGCCGATGCGGCGTGGGCTTCAGGGTTCTGGAAATCGATCGGGCGGATGCCGTAATCCATCAGCTTCATGAGGGTCCTCTGCGTGAGTGAAAAGGGCCCCCATTAAAGCACCTCCCCGCATGCTTGAGCGCCCTGCGGGGTTTCTGCGCCGATCAGGCGGCTGCCAGCGCGGCCTCGATGTCCTTGATCAGGCTCTTGGGCGCGTCGGTGGGCGCGTAGCGACCCAGCACCTTGCCATCGCGGCCCACCAGGAACTTGGTGAAGTTCCACTTGATGGCCTTGGTGCCCAGGATGCCCGGGGCCGCCTCCACCAGGTGCTGGTACAGCGGGTGGGCCTGCGGCCCGTTGACGTCGACCTTGGCCATCATGGGGAAGCTGACGCCGTAGTTGCGCTGACAGAAGCCAGCGATCTCGTCGTTGCTGCCCGGGTCTTGCGAGCCAAACTGGTTGCACGGGAAGCCGAGGATGGCCAAGCCCTTAGGACCATGGCTCTTCCACAGGGCCTCCAGCCCTTCGAACTGCGGCGTGAAACCGCACTTGCTGGCGGTGTTGACGATCAACAGCACCTGGCCCTTGTACTGCGAGAGCGACACGGTCTCGCCGGTGATGGACTGGGCTTCAAAGTCATGAATGCTGGGCATGTGACAAACCGTTTGAAATTGCAATCAGCCTGCAAGGGTAGCGCGAGCGCAAACCCTGTGCGCGCTGGGGATATTGGGGTGTGGAGCCCCCACCGCGCGGGAGACACCCGGTGGCGACTCGTGAAAGATGCCCGTACACTGACCCTCCAACGGTCCGGAGCCGACCCATGTCCACCCGCCCCACCGAGACAACACCTGCCATGCACGACCCTGGCCACGACGCCCAGGCGCAGCAAATCCTGCAACTGCAATCCGCCCTGCAACGCGCCCAGGCCACCAACCAGGAGCTGGCGCTGATCGCCGACCGCGTGTCGGACGCCATCATCCTCAGCGATGCCAGCCGCTGCATCACCTGGGTCAATCCGGCGTTCACGCGACTGACCGGTTTCACGCTGACCGAATGCCACGGCCAACTGCCCGAAGAACTGCTGTGCGGCCCTCAAACCGACGCGGCCACCATCACCCGCATCAACCAGCAACTGGCCCAGGGTCAGAGCGTGGACAAGCTGCCCGTGTGCCACCACCGCAAGGACGGCACCCCCCTGTGGGTGGCACGCTCGGTGCATCCGGTGGTGGGGGCCGACGGTCGGGTGCAGCGGCACATCGAGGTGCTGACCGACCTGAGCGACCGCCGCCGCGCCGATGCCGAGCACGACCGCCGGCTGGAAATCGAGATCGCCCTGGCCACGCGCGCCGAGTTCCTCTCGCACCTCAGCCACGGCATGCGGGCCCCGCTCAATGCCATCCTGGGCTTCACCCAGTTGCTGGAGATGAATGCCGGCCCCCAGGCCGATGAGGGCACCCGCCGTCATCTGGGGCACCTGCACGCCGCCGGTCACCAGCTCTTGAGCCTGCTGGACCAGGCCCTGGAGTACACGCAGCTGGAAGCGGCCCCCGTGCGGCCACGCACCCAGCGGGTCGAGCTGTCCATGCTGATCAAGGACGTGTGTGCGGCCTTGAAGACCGAGGCTGAAAGCCGTCAGATCACGCTGGTGGTGGACTGCCAATCACCCGCCGTTTGGGCCGACCCCCAGCACACCCGCTCCATCCTGACCAACTTGTTGCGCAACGCGATCCAGTTCAGCACGCCAGGCAGCACCGTGTGGCTGGTGGGCAAAGCCTCGGCCGATGCGCAAGAGGGCGTGATCGAGGTGCGCGATCAAGGCTCCGGCATCGCCGCCGAAGACCTGCCCCGCCTGTTCCAGCCCTTCACGCGCCTGGCCTCCTCGGTGGCCAGCGTGCCGGGTTTCAGTGGCCACGGTCTGGGCCTGGCGATCTCGCAACGCCTGGCCGAGCTGATGCACGGTCACATCTCGGTCAGCAGCACCCTCGGGCGGGGCAGCGTCTTCGCGCTGCACCTGCCCATGGCCGCCAGCCCCGGCCAGACCGCAGGTGGCCCGCGCGGTCAGGCCCTGCGTGTCACCCTGCCCTCGCTGCGCGTGGTCTACGTGGAAGACAACGAACTGAACCGCAGCCTGGTCGAAGCCCTGTTCGCACCCTATCCCCAGGTGCGGCTGTACTCGGCAGAGACCGCCGCCGAGGGGGCCTTGCTGATTGAGCGGGAGCAACCCGACGTGGCCCTGATCGACATCGGCCTACCCGACGGCAGTGGGCTGGATCTGTGCCGGCGCCTCAGCCAGCAACCGGCCCATGCCCGTGTGCAATGGATTGCCTTGAGCGGCGATGCCCTGCCCGAGCACATCGCCCGGGCCCTGCAAACCGGCTTCCACCACTACCTGGTCAAACCGCTGCAGATCCAGCGCCTGCTGGACATCCTGGCCTCCCGGCCTGCCTGAGGCCTCCACCCTGGGCGATCCAGCCCCGGCGAGGCACCCGAAGCGCGCTCAACCCGCGCCCAGGCGGTCGGCCGTCCAGCGCAGCAGGTCCAGCCACATCTGGCGGATCTCGGCCTCTTGCGGGGTGCGGATGGCGCTGGGTAACTCGATCGTCACCACCGGCACCTTCTTGTGCACGCCACCATAGTTGCCCAGGCTGCCCGGGAAGATGCCCACCTGATCCAGGTACAGGCGTCCCAGGCGTTGTGGGGGCACCGTGGGGCCGTCAAAGTCCAGCACGCCATAGGGCGCGTGGATGGAGACGATCAGGTGAGGCTGCCAGCGCTCCATCTCGTCATGCAACCAGCGCGATTCGGGCTCGGACAGCGGCTTGGGGCCCGGGTAGCGACGCGGGTCACGCTTGGTGCGCTGCTGCCAGTAGTGCGTGGCTTCCTTGTCCCAGTTGGGCGTGGGGAAGTTGCGGTTCAGATCGACCCCGTTGGCGTTCATCCGCCAGGGGCGGCGCTGCAACATGCCATCCGGGTTCATCAGGGGCACGAAACGCCAATGGATGTTGGAGGGCGTTTCCTTGGCTGCGCGAATCCAGTGAAAGGCCAGCGCAGTCGACGACAACTCATCACCGTGGATGCCCCCCACCACCAGCACACGCAGGGTGGGATGGGGCGACACCACATCGCGCTGGAACAAGGGCACGCCGCGCACGGAGCGCGCCGCCCCGGCGCCCAGTTGTGCCTCAGCACACAGGGCGGGCGAGACGTTGGGCAGCTTGCGCGTGACGCGCTGGCAGAACTGGGCCGCCGACAGCGGAGCGGCTTGGGCCTCTGCCGCACGGGCGGGCGCCGCAGCCGCCGCTGCCTTCACGGCGGATTGCGCCTGCACGGTCGCGCCCAGCCCGGCCAACGCCCAGCCGCACGCCAAGACCCGAGCGGCCCGCCAGAACACCGAAGAATTCGTCAAAGAGTGGGGGCCGGCCAGTGCGCGCCCTACGGCAAACAGTCGATCCATGGCGGGGCATGATAGCGGCATCAGGTGCCCCCACATCGCGCCGGTCTGTAAAGCCAGTCGCGCCCGTGCGAACGAATCAACGGGCCAGGGCTTTCAGCGCCTGCTTGATGCCATCGCTGACGGACACATCGGCCGGCAAGGCCTTGAGCGCCGCCTGGGCCTCCTTGTCGGAGTAGCCCAACGCCATCAGCGCCTGCAGGATGTCGGTCTGCGCATCCGAGGCCGGGGCCTGGCCCGGCAGCACCAGGGCCGGGGCCAGCTTGCCTTTGAGCTCCAGCAGCAGGCGTTCGGCGGTTTTCTTGCCAATACCGGGCACCTTGACCAGTCGGCTGGTGTCCTGGGCCGACACGGCCTGGGCCAGTTCGTTGGCGCTCAGGCCCGACAGCAGCGCCAGCGCGATGCGCGGCCCCACCCCGCTGATCTTGATCAGCTCGCGGAAGGATTCGCGCTCGGACGCCGTCAGGAAGCCGAACAGCAGTTGCGCGTCCTCGCGCACGATGAACTGCGTCAGCAGCGTCACCTTGCCGCCCAGCTCGGGCAGGTTGTAGAAGGTGCTCATGGGCACCTGCACCTCGTAGCCCACGCCTTGCACGTCCACGAGCACATGGGGCGGGGCCTTCTCGGCCAGCACCCCGGTCAAACGGGCAATCATCGGTCAGCGGCGGAAGAGTCCCAGCCGTTGCGCCTCCAGCGCGGCTTCTGCCCGCGACGACACATTGAGCTTGCGGTAGATCTGCTTGACGTAGTCGGCGATGGTGTGGCGCGACAGGTTGAGCTGCTGACCGATCTCGGGCAGGGTGAAGCCCTTGGCCACGCGCAACAGCACCTCGTTCTCGCGTTCGGTGAGCTGCACGTGGGGCGTGACGGTGTCGGGCTGCTGGGCCGGCTGCATGCGCGCCTGGGCCGTGAAGTACTGGATCACACGGCGGGCGATGGACGGCGACAGCGGCGGCTCGCCCTGGCTGATGCGGTGCAGCTGTTCGGCCAGTTGCTCGCGCGACTGTTCTTTCAGCAGGTAACCAAAGGCACCCGCCTGCAGGGCCGGGAACAGGTGTTCGTCGTCATCGTGGATGGTGACGACCACCGATTGCACATCCGGCTGCTTGTCACGCAGGGCCTGCACCACCTCGACCCCGGAGCCATCAGGCAGCCCCAGATCGACCATGGCCACATCAAAGCGCATGGCGCTGACCAGCTCCAGCGCGTCGTGGATGCGCGAGCACTCGCTGATCTGCGCTCCAGGGAACACCTGCAGAGCCAGGGTCTTGAGCCACGCACGGATCTCGGGCAGGTCTTCGAGCAGCAGGACTTGCTTCATGGGTCAGGGCCTCTCCAGGGAACTGTCGATGTCAAACGCCGGCTCACAGAGGCAGGGCCTGGCGCGCTTTGCATACTTGTAGATCACCATGCTATCAGGCCTTGGGCGGAACAGCCATCTCCAGTGGCAGGGTCAGGCGGATCACCGTGCCAAAGCCGGGGCCCGACTCCACCAGGCACTGGCCATTGAGCTGCTTGGCGCGGTGTTTCATGGTGGTCATGCCATGCCCGCGGTCCAGCCGACCGTCCAGCTCCAGGGGCACGCCCCGGCCGTTGTCCTGGATGACGAGCATGAAGACGTGGTTGTCCAGATCCACCTCGGCCGAGACGATGACGTGCGAGGCCGCGCTGTGCTTGATCACATTGCTGACGGCCTCGCGCACGATGCGGGTGGTCTGCACGTAGGTGCGCGATGACAGCGGCTCTTCCACCACGTCGTTCGGATTGCGCCATTCACACTCGATGCCGGCCTGCCCCAGGCGCGAGACGACCTCGCTGCGCCAGTCGGCCAGGGCATCCGACAGCACCATGGGCCGCCCGGTCAAGCCACGCACCGACAGGCGCATTTCCTCCAGCGCCTCGCGGGCCAGGGTCGAGATGCGGTCGTTGTCGCTGGTGTGCACGATGGTCAACAGCTTGGCGCCCAGGTCGTCATGCAGGTCGGCCGCGATGCGCTTGCGCTCGCGCTCGGCAATCTGCTCTACCCGCAACTCGGCAATCTGGGTGAAGTTGCGTTCGATCTCGATGCTGATTTCCTGCACGCGTTTTTCGAGCTGCGCCCGTGCGCCTTCGGCCGTCTGCAAGGCCTTGGCATACACCTGGATCAGGCGCACGGCCACAGCGGCATACAACAGAGGCATGACCAAGTGGGTGATGTGCACGCCCCACAGGGACAACCACCCCAGCTGGAAGGCCAGCTCGATGCCCACCACCGCCGCCACGGCCCCCAGGGCCACGCTCATCAGCCAGAACTCCACACGCCCGGTGCGCCCTGCCGTCCACAAGAAATAGCCGATGGCCAGCAACAACTCCAGCGCGAACAGCACGAACCAGAGCCGCGAGGCCAGGAAGAGCAAATCCTCGCCCACCACGGCCAGGCTCAGCGGAAACAAGAGGCACTGCGCCCACAGCAACCAAAGGATGCGGCCACGCCAGTCCACCCCCCGGATCACCAGGCGGCTGTCGCCGGCGTAGCCGAGCAGGAACTGCACGGCCAGCGCCGTCATGGGCGCGAACACCATGGCGATCAGCACCTCGACCGCCGCATTGGGCACGGGCCAGTCATCGGCCATGAAGCGGCCGCTCATGAGGGCCCAGCCCACCGTCAACAGCCCGAAGTACACCAGGTACGGCAGGCGTCGCACCCAGGCCAGGCCCAGGGCAAAGATCCCCAGCACCAGCAAGACACCGCCCAACACCTGAGACACGGTGGTCGTCCAGAAGACGTGGGTATCGTGCAGGCTGCGCAGCGCCGGCAAGGGGCCGATGCGCACCCCGGCCAAACCGCCGGCGCGCTCGCGGGCGGTGACGCGCTCAAGGGGGTAGCCCACCACCTTCAGGTCGAGCTGGTTGTCTCGCGCCTTCATCAGGGCCGCCGGCAAGGGCACCAGGTGCGAGCGGTGGCATTGGCGGGCCACGGGCTCACGCAACTGCCCGCTGCGGTAGAGCACCTGGCCATTGAGGTGCACCTCGACAGCCGAGCAGGCGCGCTCGATGTGCAGGGCCATCAGCTCGGCGCCACGCTCCGGCAGAGGCGCATCGAACAAGAAGCGGTACCAGACCGCCCCCTGGTAGCCCGGGTGGGTGTCCGACCACTCATCGGGCAAGGCCACCAGACGCCCCACCCCCGCGACCGGGAAGCTGGCGCGGTCGCCCTCCACGGCCCAAGCGCGGTCCAGCTCTTGCACCGCGGCAACGCCATGCCCCTGCGCGGCGGGCTGGGTCAGGCCTTGCGAGTGTTGCGTGAGCCACCACACCCCGCCACCGGCAGCCGTGGCCAGCAGCAGGCTGATCACCAGCCACGCCACCCAGGCCACACGACCATGGGCAAGAACCACCCAACGCTGCAAGCGTGGTGGCAGCCGCGTCAACCAGGGCGGCAGGGGGTGCTCAGGCAAGGTGTCAGGCATGGTTCAACGCAAAGATCTTGGCCATTGTCGCAAGACTTGTCACATGGTGAACGTGCGGGCAGGCGACAATTCAAGGGTCTTCTTTGCCACCGCGTCGCGCGCTCGCCCCTGCGCGCCGCCGCGAGCCCCACCCCATGCTTTTGCGCCACAGCCTTGCCCCCGCCGACAACGCCCGTCTGGCCCGCCTCTGCGGCCCGCTGGACGAGCACCTGCGCGCCCTGGAGGCGGCTTTTCACGTCAGCCTGGCGCGACGCGGCGAACGCTTTCGCATTGAAGGTGAGCGGGCGGTCGTGCACGTGGTGGCGGCCACGCTGGATGAACTGTACGCCCGCACGGAGCGGCCGCTGAGCCTGGAGACCGTGCAGCTGACCATCGCCACCCACCAGCGCAGCCTGACGCGCCCCAGCGGCCAAGCCGCCCCTGACGCGGTGGATCTGGGCGAAGACGCGCTGCCCGAAGGCCCCACCCTGCACACCCGGCGCGCCGACCTGCAAGGGCGCACGCCCAACCAGGTGGCCTACCTGCGCCACATCATGGCCCACGACCTGAGTTTTGGCATTGGCCCGGCCGGCACCGGCAAAACCTTCCTGGCCGTGGCCTGCGCGGTGGATGCGCTGGAACGCAGCGCGGTACAGCGCATCGTGCTGACGCGGCCGGCGGTCGAGGCGGGCGAGCGGCTGGGCTTCCTGCCCGGCGACCTGACCCAAAAGGTGGACCCTTATCTGCGCCCGCTGTACGACGCGCTGTACGACCTCATGGGCTTCGACCGCGTGACCAAGGCCTTCGAGAAAGGCCTGATCGAGATTGCGCCACTGGCCTTCATGCGGGGCCGCACCCTGAATCACGCCTTCGTCATCCTGGACGAGGCGCAGAACACCACGCCTGAGCAAATGAAGATGTTCCTCACCCGCATCGGCTTTGGCACCAAGGCCGTGGTCACGGGCGACGTGAGCCAGATCGACCTGCCGCGCGGCGCCCGCAGCGGCTTGGTCGAGGCCGAGCGCATCTTGCAGCGCGTCAAGGGCGTGGCCTTCACCCGCTTCACCAGCGGCGACGTGGTGCGCCACCCGCTGGTGGCCCGCATCGTCGAGGCCTATGACGCTGCCCAGGCGGCCCAGGCCCCTGAACCTTCCCCGCGTCGTGGTGCCCACGGGCCACGCGCAGCCCATGATTCCTCTGTATCCGACGCATGAAACCCGCCCTGAGCCTGTCCCTGCAGTTCGCCGACAAACGCCACCGTGATCACCTGCCCCGGCATCGGGTCGCACGCTGGATTCGCGCCGCCCTGGCGGCCGACGGTGAGATCACGGTGCGCATCGTCGATGCCGACGAGGGGCAGACGCTGAACCGAGAGTTCCGTCAGAAGGACTACGCCACCAACGTGCTGACCTTCGACTACGCCACCGAACCCATGGTGATGGCCGACCTGGTGCTGTGCGCCCCGGTGATCGAGCGTGAAGCCCAGGAACAGGGCAAGAGCCTGGAGGCCCACTACGCCAACATGCTGGTGCATGGCACCCTGCACGCCCAGGGCTGGGACCACCTCAAGAAGAAAGAAGCCGAGGCCATGGAAGCGCGTGAGCGCGAGATCCTGGCGAGCCTGGGCTTTGACGACCCGTACGCCGACGGTCCTGTCGCCTGAGCACCCGTCCGGCAGAACTGAGCGGGAAAGCACCGCCACATCTGCTTTTCCGGAACATGAAAGCTTGCCGAAGATGCGGGCGTGGGTGAGCGCTCGAGCCTTTCCGAGCGGCATCGCCCGTCGTCGCAACATCTCGAAAGGCAAGAACATGTTCTGGAACTCTTGGACCGTGCGCGCCCGATTGCTGGGCAGCTTTGGCCTGATGGCCGCGCTTTTGATCACCGTCTCGGCCAGCGCCAGCTGGTGGCTGCAGGAAACCCACGGTGAATTCTCCGCATACACCGACCACACCGCTCGACGGATCGGCCTGGTCAACGAGGTGATTGGCCAGGCCAACACCCGAGCCATTGCCGCTCGCAACCTGGTCCTCAGCGATGACGAGGCCTCAGCTCAACAACACCTCAAGGCGGTACAGGCGGCTCATGAAGCGGTCAAAGTGGGCATGAGGGCCCTGAGCGATCAGCTTGAGCACGATCAGGCGGTCGTGTCGCCACACGAGAAGCAACTGTTCCATGCACTCCGTGAGGTCGATGCGCGTTACAGCGTGGTGGCCTCATTGCAGGACATGCAGGCCAAGCTGGCCCACCTCGTGTCGGAGGTGCGGCAGGCCGCCGAGTCCATCGCCACAGGCTCGGGTCAGATTGCCCACGGCAATGCCGATCTGTCGCAACGCACGGAAGAGCAGGCCTCCAACCTGCAACAAACCGCAGCGTCGATGGAGCAGCTCAACGCCACCGTGAAAAACAACGCCGACACCGCACGCGCCGCCAATCAACTGGCCACCGTGGCCAGCCATGCCGCGCACCATGGCGGCACGGTCGTGACCCAGGTGGTGCACACCATGGACGACATTGCCAGCAGCGCCCGGAAGATCACCGACATCATCGCCGTGATCGATGGCATTGCGTTTCAAACGAACATCTTGGCCCTGAATGCGGCGGTCGAGGCGGCCCGTGCGGGTGAGCAGGGACGGGGCTTCGCCGTGGTGGCGGGTGAGGTGCGCAATCTGGCGCAGCGCAGCGGCGAAGCCGCCCGCGAGATCAAATCGCTGATCCACACCAGCGTCAGCAAGGTGGAGGATGGCAACCGCCTGGTGGCCGAGGCCGGCACCACCATGGCCGACATCGTCGATCAGGTGCAGCGCGTGGCTGATCTGATTGGCGAGATCAGCTCGGCCAGCAACGAGCAGACCGCCGGCATCGGACAGGTCAATGACGCCGTCACCCAGTTGGACCAGGTGACCCAGCAGAATGCCGCGTTGGTGGAGGAGTCCGCCGCAGCGGCCGAGAGCCTGAAGCTGCAGGCCCATCAGCTGACCGGACTGGTGGCGCGTTTCAGCCTGGCGGGGGCGTGAGCTGTCGCTGGTTAGCCCTTCAGGCCACTGAAGAACCCGGTGGCCGCGCCCTCATGCAGGCAGCGCGGCTTCCACTGACCCACCCGCTTGGCGATCTCGGCGATGTGATCCGGCGTGGTGCCGCAACAGCCCCCGGCGATGTTCAGGAAGCCCGCCTTGGCGAACTCTTCCACCAGCGCGCCCGTGATCTCGGGGGTTTCGTCGAACCCCGTGTCGCTCATGGGGTTGGGCAGACCCGCGTTGGGGTAGCAGCTGATGTAGGTGTCGCCGGCGATCTTGGCCAGCTCTTCCACATAAGGGCGCATCAGCGTGGCGCCCAGTGCACAGTTCAGGCCGATGGCCAGCGGGTGGGCGTGGCGCACCGAGTGCCAGAAGGCGCTCACCGTCTGGCCTGACAGGATGCGGCCTGAAGCATCCGTCACCGTACCGGAGATGATGATGGGCAGGCGCTCGCCGGTGTCCTCAAACAGCTCGTCGATGGCGAAGATGGCGGCCTTGGCGTTGAGTGTGTCGAAGATGGTCTCCACCAGGAACACATCGCAGCCGCCATCCATCAGGGCCTTGGCCTGCTCGTAGTACGCCTGGCGCAGGGTGTCGAAGTCGACATTGCGCGCGCCCGGGTCGTTCACGTCGGGGCTGATGCTGGCCGTCTTGGGCGTGGGGCCAATGGCACCGGCCGCAAATCGCGGCTTGTCGGGGGTACTGTACTTGTCGCAGGCTTCGCGGGCCATGCGTGCGGCCACCAGGTTCATCTCGATGGCCAGCTCGGGCAGTTCGTAGTCGTCTTGGGCCACGGTGGTGGCGCCGAAGGTGTTGGTCTCAATGATGTCGGCGCCCGCGGCCAAGTACTGCTCGTGGATCTCGCGGATGACCTCGGGCTTGGTGAGTTGCAGCAGCTCGTTGTTGCCCTTGAGGTCCTTGCCGTGATCGGCGAAGCGCGTGCCCCGGTAGTCGGCCTCGGTCAGCCTGTAGCGCTGGATCATGGTGCCCATGGCGCCATCGAGCACCACGATGCGCTGGCGCATGATCTCGGGCAGCTGCGCGGCGCGGGTGTAGGGGCGGCGCTCCACGGGCTGCGTGGCGACGGGCGGACGGGCTTCGGCGATGGTCATACCCTCGATTTTAGGTCAGGGGGCGCGCCACCATCACATGAAGGTCACGCCCAGCGACGACTGCTCTTGCTGCAGCAGGTGACGATAGAAGCCACAGCCCAGCACCAAATCGCCCTCCAGCGGCAGCACGTAGCTGGTCTTGCTCTGCGGCAAGCCGCTCAAAGGGTTGGTGATGGTGTAGTCCACCCAGTGGCTGCCATGCGCCTCGGCCAGCGACTCGCGCACGAAGCGGTCGCCATCGATGCCGGGGGCCTCGTGCACACGACGCCCCTCCATGACGGGGTTCCCCGTGTGCAAACGGTAGACCCCCTGCGCATCGGTGATGAAGACGTACAGGTCGCGGTCGACAAACCCGCTGCCTGGCTGGCGCATCTGGGCGATGGCGGCCGCCAGCCCCTGGCGCTGGATGAGCGACATCGCACGGTCCACGAGGTTGCGGGCCTCGTCGGCCGAGCCTTGTCGCAAGCGAATGGCCGAGACATCATTGGCCAGGCGCCCGGCGCGGTCCATCAGTTCCAGGGCCGACAGCGTCGAGTCCCCCACCATCTGCTGGTTCTGCCGGGTCAAGGCGTCCAGGTTGCCAACACCCCGCGCGATCTCAGACAGCTTCTCGGCCACCCGCTCGGCGGTGTGCCCCAGCGCGCTCAGCTCATCACGGCCCTGAAGCTGGGCGCGGGGCACCAGATCGCCTTCGGCATAGGCGTTCATGGTGTCGATCAACACCTGCAAGCGGGATTTGAAATCCACGACGAAGGCCGTGGCGAAGTACAAGAGGATGAGTCCGCTCACCAACAGCCCGCCCAGGGTCAGCACCCACCGGCCTTGGGCGACCGGGCTGCCTGGGCTCGTCAGGTCTTGCACCACCAGCACCACGGGCACCAGCAAGGGCAGCAGCAAGCCGGCCGCCAGCAGACCCATCTTGGCTTTCAGACCCAGGCGCATCATCACCGCGCAGCCGGGTGACAGCAGCTTCATCAGCATTCGATTCAGTCCCATGGCATGGATGACCGTTTGACGCAGGATTGCATCGGTATATCGGCCATTCCCTTTGGTTTTGTAGGGCTTTCGCCCCGGGACTCCTCAGCAGGACTGCCCCTGCCCGCTGTGCCAGGGCGCCACCGCCTCGGCGGGCATGGGGCGAGCAAAGCGGAAGCCTTGCAGCTCGTCGCAGCCCAGTCGGCGCATCAAGGTGTGCTGCCCTTCGGTCTCCACCCCTTCGGCCACCACGGACAAGTCCAGCGCGTGCGCCAGGCCGATCATGCCCTTGACGATGGCTTGCGCATCGGCGTCGTTCTCGGCGTCTTGCACGAAACAGCGATCGATCTTCAACTCGGCAATCGGCAGGTAGCGCAACTGCGGCAGGCTGGCATGGGCCGAGCCAAAGTCATCGATGGACAGCCGAACGCCCAGGGCATGCAGGCGCTCGAACACCCGGGCGGTCAGGCGCGGGTCGGCCATGGCATCGGCCTCGGACACCTCCAGGGTGAACCACTCGGGCGCCACCTGGTGATCGCGGAAGGTCTCTTGCAGTTGCACCAGCAGATCGGCTTGACGCAGTTGCTGCCGCGACAGGTTGAGCGACAACTTCAAGGGCAGGCCTTGCTGATGCCATTGCTGCAACTGACGGCAGGCATGCTGCAGGGCCCATCGGCTCAGGGCAGGTAACTGGCCGTAGCGCTCCGCCAGGGGCATGAAGGCTTTGGGGTGGAGCAAACCTTGCACGGGGTGCTGCCAGCGCAGCAAGGCCTCCACCCCCGTGACCTGGCCTCGCCGGGCGTCCACCTTGGGTTGGTAATGCAAGACCAGGCCTTGTCCGTCATGCGCCAGCGCGCGACGCAATTGGGCGTTCAAGTCCTGCTCGGCCTGCTGGTCGCCCGTCAGTTGCTGCTCGAAAAAGCAGTGGATGTTGCCGCCGGCGCGCTTGGCTGACATCAGAGCCGCATCGGCATGGGCCAGCAGACGCGCGCGCGGACCATGCTCCGGGTGCATGACGATGCCGATGGAACAGGTCAAGCGCAGCTCATGCCGGGCCACCAGGTAGGGACGCTGAACGGCTTGGCGAATGCGATCGGCCACGAGGGCTGCGGCGCTGGCATCCGGATCGCCATCGAGCATCATCAGGAATTGATCGCCCGACAGGCGAGCCAGCGCATCGGTGCTGCGGCCAATGCCCAGCAGGCGGCGAGCCACCTCGCGCAACACGGCATCGCCGGTGGTCTGACCATGCTGGGTATTGATGACGCGGAAGCCATCCAGGTCAATGCACAACAGGGCTAGCTGCCGGCCTCGCTGCTCGGCCCGGGCCGCCGCCACCGACAAGCGATCCTCCAGGGCCAGACGCCCCGGTAACCCGGTGATCGGGTCGAGGGGCTCGGGATGGGGCGTGGTGAGCCAGGCGGCGGCCTCGGCAGGCGGCGGCGCCGCGGGCTGGAGGGGCGCTGGAGGCTCAGCAGCCGGAGGGCGTGCCGCCGCCGTGGACGGCTTCGTGGCTGTCACGACGCGCGGCGATCTGCCAGGCGCTGGCAAGGGGGGTGGCGCCGGGGGTTGGGAGCGTGCAGCCAACCAGCTGCGCAACACGGCCATCAGGCCGGCCAGCCCCAACAGCACCAAGGGCAGCCACCATTGGTACAGCAGGTCGTCAGCCAGGATGCTCATGGAAACCCGCCACGGCGGCACGTGAGCGACACGCTCAATGCATCACCACGGGCTGGTTGGCCATGCCCGCGTACTTCTCGAGGTACGCGTCGAACTCTTCCACACTGGGCGAGTTCTCGATCAGCTCTTCCACGCCCTGCTTGAAGGTCTCGGCCAGAGCCCCTTCGATGAAGATTTCCTTGCGGGCAAACTTGTCGACGATCTCGTAACCGCCCCGGGTCAGGGCGCTGGGCAGGGCGTGTTCGGCCTGCCACGTCGGGCTCTCGGAAGGCAGGTCGATCTGGACCACCGCGTAGCTATCCGAGTTGTACAGCATGTGCATCTTGTGTCTCCAGGCGTGATGGGCAACTGCACCGCAGATGGGGGCAGATCGCAGCCATCTCAAGGCCATGATGACTCAAGCATCGGACGAGTCACTCCCCGACTTGAGGGCCTGCGTCGTGCCACACCCACGGGGCGTGCGGATTGCACACGGCATGACACACCAGCGGCGCTCAGCCGCCGGTGGCGCGTCGCACGGCCGGGAAGTACCAGCGATGCGGCAGGTGCCGCAGCAGCTTCAACCACAATGTGAAACGCCAGGGGAAATGAATCTCGAAACGTCCCGAGCCCCAGCCCGCCACGATGGCTTGCGCGGCCTGCTCGGGCGTGAGCAAGGCCGGCATGGCGAAGTCGTTTTGCGCCGTCATGGGCGTTTGCACGAAGCCCGGGTTGATCACCGACACGCCAATGCCCTCGGGCTGCAGGTCCAGATACAGGGTCTCGGCCAGGTTGTTCAGGGCCGCCTTGGTGGGCCCATACGCCAGGGCCTTGGGCAGCCCGCGGAAGCCGGCCACACTGGCCACCAGGCTGAGGTGCCCGCTGCGCTGGCGGCGCACGGTGGGCAGCGCGGCCGCCAGCACGTGCCAGGCGCCGTCCAGGTTGATGCGCTCGTGACGCAACACCTCGTCAAGGTCGAAGGTCTCGGCCCGCATGGGCACATAGTGGCCGGCGCAGTACATCACCAGATCCAAGCGTCCAGCCCGGGCCTGTCGCAGCGCCTGGTCATGGGCGGCTTGTACCGCCTGTCGATCGGTGACGTCCAGCAGCAAGGCCAGGCTGCCCGGGTGCTGATCCACAAACGATTGCAGGGCAGGCACGCTGCGTGCTGACACGATGACCTGCGCGCCACGAGCGTGCAACAGGCTGGCCGTGGCCCGGCCAATGCCGGTGGACGCCCCGACGATCCACACCGTGCGGTCGGTCCAGTCCTGGATACGGGGGTTCAAGGCCATGGTGATTCACTCCTCACAACACCAACACGCTTCACGGGCGCACAAAGGTCAACATGACCTGGCCCAGCGTGATGCCAAACTTGCTCATGACGGCCCGATTGAGCATGATCTTCTCGTCCATCAGGTACATCCAGTCGTCAAACTGCACTTCGTAGACGCGGCCATCCACCGGCAGCTTCAGGGTGTACTGCCAGTTGAACGCGTTGCCCGCCACCTCGCCACGGGCCTCGCCCGCCACATCGCCGGCGGTGCCAGACCATTGGCCATTGCCCAGGTCTTTCAGGGTCCACACGCGGCGCTCGGTACTGCCATCGCTGTAGAAGAAATCCTCTTCCAGCACGCCCGTGTCGCCCTGCCAGGTGCCCACCATCTTCACGGTGAAGCGCTTGACCACCCGGCCTGAGCGATCGATGAACACGCCATGTGCGGTCAACGGCCCATTGAAGTAGGTGCGCAGATCCAGCTTCGGTGTTTCTTGTGCGTAGTCAGAGGGCACGGGTTTGCTGGCGCAACCCGACAGACCCGCCAGGGTGCACAGGGCCAGCACGGCCATCCACCAACGCAAACGGGTCCATCCACCGGCGGAAGAACGTTGAAGCGATGCCAATCGGGTCATGAACACTCCTTGAGAACACGCATCTGGATCAGGCCAAAGCCTGGTGATGACGCCACCGCCAGCACGCGGCCAACGCCACCAGCTTGAACAGGCAGGGCAAGGCGCCATAGGCCAGCGTCAGGGCCCACAAGGCCTCGGGGCTTTGCGCCCCCGGGCTGTAGCCCATCCACTGCAAGGCCGGCAAAGCCACGCCAGCCGCCAGCGCCAGGTTGAGCTTGGTGGCCCAGTGCCACCAGCCGGCATACGCCCCTTCGGATTGCCCCAGGTGGCCGGCGCGTTGCACCACCCCTGTCAGCAAGGTGCCAGGCGCGGTCAGGTCAGCGCCCAGGGCCCAGCCGGTCAGCAGACACACCACGCCGAAGGCCGCCACGTCGCCAGCGCCCAGGCTCAGCACGCCCACAAAGGCGGCCACGCTCATCAGCATGCCCAGCGCCCAGGCCCGCATGGGGCCGATGCGGGCGATGCAGCGCACCCACCAGGGCACGCTCAAGGCCCCCACCAGAAAGTAGCTACCGAGGAAGGCCGGCGCATAAGCCATGGCCTGCAGGCGATCCTGGATGAAGAACAGCACCAGCGTGGCCGGGATGGCGCTGGCGATGCCGTTGAGCAGGAACACCGCCATCAGCCGGCGGAAGCCGGCACCCCGCCAGGGCAAGCGCAGATCAGACGCGGCCACGGTGGTGGTGGACACAGGCGCGGCTGACGCTGCGGGTGCCGGCCCACGGGCCAGGCACACCCAGCCCATCACCAGGGTGAGGGCCAGCGTCAGCGCCGTCCAGCCCGGCCCGGCCTGGGTCGCGAGCACATTGGCCGTGACCACACCCACCAGCCCAAAGCCTTCACGCCAAGCCACCAAACGGGCCCGCTGGGCTTGGTCGCCGCCCAGGCGCGTCCCCCAGGCCAGGTGCATCACGGTGGCCAGGCTGTAGGCCAGGAAAGTGAACATGATGGTGCCGGCACACCACCACAGCAAGGCGGCCTCGCCCCGCACGGGCGGGAAGAACACGGCCACAAAGCCGAGCACCAGCGCCACGGCCGCCAGGGCCATCCAGCCCAGGGCGCGACGGCCCTCGCACAGCAGCCGGTCCACCCAGCGCCCCACCAGCGGATCGATGAAGGCATCGGCCAATCGGGTCAGCAAGAAGACGAGGCCCAGCAGCCCCAAAGACACGCCCAGTGTCTGCCCATAGTGCGAGGGCAGCACCACGTACAGCGGGATGGCCGCAAACGCCAGGGGCAGGCCGATCAGGCCGTAGCGAGCACTGGCGGGGTGGCTGAGCATGGTGGGTGCCGTAGGATGGAGGGGTGAGCCCGCGCGCGATCAACCCGGCTTGCGCAGGGTGTACTGCACGACGTTGGTGTTGCCCATGTCGAAGGCCGCCTCGCAGTAGGCCAGGTAGAACTCCCAGATGCGCTGGAAGCGCAGGTCAAAGCCCAAGCCTTGCACCTGCTGCAGGTGCGCATGGAAGCCTGTGCGCCAGCGACGCAGGGTCTCGGCGTAGTCCGGGCCGAAGGCCAGTGAATCGACCACCTCCAGGCCTGCGCGCTCGGCCATCTGGCGGAACACGCGGTCGCTGGGCAACATGCCGCCGGGGAAGATGTACTGCTGGATGAAGTCGGTCGAGCGGGTGTAGCGCTCGAACAGATCGTCATGGATGGTGATGGTCTGGATGCAGGCGCGCCCCCCGGCTTTGAGGTTGCGGGCCACCGAGTTGAAGTAGCCGGGCCAGTAGGACTGGCCCACCGCCTCGAACATCTCGATGGACACCAGGCTGTCAAAGGGGCCATCGGCAATGTCGCGGTAGTCCTGCAGGCGCAGATCGGCCAATTCGGCCAGGCCCGCCTTGTCCATGCGCTCACGGGCCCAGGCCAGCTGCTCGTGTGAGAGGGTCACCCCGGTCACGTGCGCGCCGTAATCGGCCGCCGCGATCTCGGCCAGGCCACCCCAACCGCAACCAATCTCCAGCACCCGCTGAGCACCACCGGCCTGTACACCGGCGGCCTCGAGGGCGCGCTTGACCTTGGCGCGCTGCGCCTGAACCAGGTCGCCTTGCAAGTTGCCCTCGAACCAGGCGCTGGAGTAGCTCATGGTCGGGTCCAGCCACAGGCGATAGAAGTCATTGCCCAGGTCGTAGTGGGCCTGGATGTTCTTGCGGCTGTTGCGCTTGGAGTTGTGATTGAGCAGGTGGCGAATGCGGTAGATCAGCCGCCCCCACCAGTGTCCGTAGATGGCCGACTCGATGTGCTCGCGGTTGGCGATGCATAGCTTGAGCAAAGCCGTGAGGTCGGGCGTGCTCCACTCGCCCTCGATGTAGCCTTCGGCCAGGCCGATGTCGCCCGATTTCAGGACGCGGCTGCACACCGCCCAATCGTGCAGGATCAGACCTGCGCGCGGCTCGGCATCGCCCACTGCACGGGCCTGGCCCATTCGGGCCGTGCTGCCATCGGGCAGTTGCAGCTCCAGGGTGCCCACGTGCAAGCGCTGCAGCAGGCGCAAGACGGCGCGTGCGGCCGCTGGGGCGTCACCCGGCAAGGTGAACGAGGGGTCCTGGGCGGAGTTCAGGGTGGTGGAATGCTTCATGGCGTCAGTCCTGAGATGCCGTGGGGTGGTGCTGATGAGTCCGCCACAGAGGCCGTGCGGACAAGAGATGATGCAGAGCGGGAGCCGACAGATGCCATCTGCGCCGGCGTGACAAAGTCAGTGGGGGGCTCGGGCTTGGTGAAGAAGGGCACCCGCTTGAGCCACAGGCGCAAGGCCTGCCAATGGATGCGCGCCACCACGCCCAACGTCATCCAGGGCCACCCCAGGATGGCGCGGCGCACGCTGGCGGGGCTGAGCGGCTCCAGCCGGCCACTGATCGAGGTTTGCAGCAAGGCGCCGTGCTCATCGTGGTGATCCACCCGGGCCACCAGGCGCTGCGGCGTGCGCATGAACCGGAAGCGGTAGTGCCCTTCGACGCGGCAAAACGGCGAGACATGAAACACCTTCTCGGCTCGCAGCTCATGTCCCCACTGCAGCTCGTGTCCGTGCAGCAGGTAGAGGTGGCGCTCTCCAAAGGTGTTGTTGACCTCGGCCACCACCGCGTGCAACTCGCCATCGGGCCGGTGCACATACCAAAAGCTCACGGGCTTGAACACATAGCCCAGCACGCGGGGGTAGGTGTGCAGCCAGACCTCGCCGGCCGGCAGGTCATCTCGCCAGGCGCCATGCTCGCGCAGCACGCCGTCCAGCCAGGCCAGCGCATCGGGGCCGCCCTGGCCGTGATCGGCGTCATGAAAGCTCAACCAGCCACGCTGGTTGCGGCGCACCACCGCCTCGGGCTGGCGTGCCAGCTGTCGCAAGGGCAGCACCCAGAAGTAGTTGCCGTAGCGAAAGGCGTGCCCCACCGGCCGCAGGCGGCGGTGCAGCACCTCGCCAAATCCGATGAGCGGGCGGGCACGGTTCATCAGGCCACCATCGGCGTGACACCCGCCGTCGGGTTGCTCGCGACATCTGTACGCCCCACCGGGGCGGCCATCTGCCACTGCGCCAACAAGCCATCGGCCGCAGCCAGACCGGCCTTCAAGCCATCTTCATGGAAGCCATAGCCTGCCCAGGCGCCGGCAAACCACAGGCCGCGCTGCCCCTGCAGTTGCGGCAACTTGCGCTGGGCCTCGATTGCCGCCTGGTCAAACACCGGATGGGCATACGAGATGCGCTTGATGACATGCTCGTCGCGCGGCTGGCGCAGCGCGTTGAGCGACACGATCACCGGTTGCTGCCACGGCAGGGGCTGCAGCTTGTTGATCAGGTAGTGCAGGCACACGTGCTGGTCTTCATCGCGCGGCCGGGCGGCGCGCTCGTAGTTCCAGGCGGCCCAGGCAGCAGGTCGCTTGGGCAACATGGTGGTGTCGGTGTGAAGGATGGCTTCGTTGTCGTGATAACGGATGGCCCCCAGCACCGAGGTTTCCTCTACGGTCGCCCCCGCGCCCAGCATGGCCAGGGCCTGATCGCTGTGGCACGCCAGCACCACGGCATCGAAGCGATCCGAGCCCATGCGGCTGTGCACCATCACACCAGCCTCGCCAGCGGCCCCCAGCGGCGCCACGCCATGCACGGGGTTGTTCAGGCGCACATCTGGCAGATCCCGCAGGATGCGGCGCACGTACTCGCGAGAGCCACCCTTGACCGTGAACCATTGCGGCCGGTTGGCCACTTGCAGCAAACCATGGTTGTGACAGAAGCGCACCAGCGTGGCCATGGGAAACGCCATCATCTGCTGCACGGGGCACGACCAGATGCAGGCCACCATGGGCAGCAGGTAGCCTTGCTGGAAAGCCTCACTGAAGCCCTGCCGACGCAGGAAGTCGCCGATGGGCTCGCTCAGAGCGGCGTCCTTGCCCTCCACCGCCATCTGCGTGGTCAGGCTGTTGAAGCGCAGGATGTCGCGCAGCATGCGCCAAAAGGGGGGCGACACCAGATTGCGCCGCTGTGCAAACACCGTGTTCAACGACGACCCACACCACTCCAATCCAGGCCGCAAACCTGCCACACCGTCGGCGTCATCGGGCACCTGCACCGAAAACGACATGTCAGACGCTGCCGTGGGCACCTGCAGTTCGCCAAAGAGACGGATGAGTTGCGGGTAGGTGCGCTCGTTGAACACCAGGAACCCGGTGTCCACCCCGTGGGTGATCATGCCCCCTTCGGGCCCCGGCAGGCTCACGTCCACCGTGTAGGCATGCCCACCCGCGCGACCATCGGCCTCAAACACCGTCACGGACACATCCGAGCGCGCCTGAACAAGCCGCCAGGCGGCGCCCAAACCGGAAATCCCACTGCCTACGACCGCGATGCGTTTCATGACGGCTCCTTTGGATGTGTCACTGTGTTGTCTCACTATACCGCATGGTCACATTGTAACCAAGCAGTTTATTTTGCTGAAACGGGCCTGGCCAGCGCCTCTTCGATCGCGCGCACCAATCCCGCGTCGTCAGGCTCGACCCGGCTGGCAAACGAGCGCACCTGCATGCCGTCGCGCCCCACCAGGTACTTGTGGAAGTTCCAGCCCGGGCTGGTGCCACTGGCCTTGATCAAGCCCTGGTAAAGCGGGTGAGCCTGTGCCCCCTTGACCGACACCTTGGTGAACATCGGAAAGCGCACCCCGAACTGGTTGTCGCAAAACTCTGCAATCTGGCGGTTGCTGCCGGGCTCTTGCCGCCCAAAGTCGTTCGACGGGAAGCCCATCACCACCAGGCCCCGATCACGGTAGCGCTGATGCAAGGCCTCCAGTCCCTCGTACTGCGAAGTGAAGCCGCACTGGCTGGCGGTGTTCACCACCAGCAGCACCCGACCACGGTACTGACACAAGTCTTGGGGCTTTTCATCCTGCAAACGGGGCACCACATGCTGCAACAAGGCGGGACAAGCCGCTGGAGACGTCGGCACGGCCGGGTTGGCGCTGGCCACCAAGGCCACCATGCTCACCCCTACGGCCACGGCGGCCTGTCGGATGCAGGACGCCAGCGACCCGGCCCCGCCGTGAACGGTCTTTGTCTTCATCTTGATCATGTTTGTCTTGGTCAGAATTTCTTTGTTGACCTATATTAGGGTCTCAGCACGAGTTAGACAATTCGTTGTCCAGGTCAAATCGGCGTCATCATGAACAATGCCCTGCTGCTGTCCATTGCCGCGGTCGAGCGCGACACCGGCCTGAGCAAAGACACCCTGCGCATTTGGGAGAAGCGTTATGGCTTTCCCGTGCCCGTGCGCGACGGCCAGGGCGAGCGCGCCTACCCGCTCGACCAGGTCGAGCGGCTGCGCGTCATTAAACGCCTGCTGGATGTGGGACACCGGCCTGGGCGCGTGGTCGCCTTGGAGCCCGACTCGTTGCTGGCCCTGGCCGAGCGCAGCGCCGATGCCCAAGGCCTGCACCCGCAACAGGTGCGGCGTCGTGGCCAGCTGGCGGCCGAGCCGATCACGCCCGCTGGCAGTGCCATGCGCCCGGCCCACACCGTGCACGACGGCGAAGGCCTCCGGAGCGCCACCACCGGCCTGCCCCACGACTGGGTTCATGCCTGCCTGGAGGCCGCCGACCAGCATGATCTGCTGCGCGTGCGACGCCTGCTCCGTCAGGCGCTGGCCCAGGAGGGTGCGGCGCGCCTGGTGACCGAGGTGGTCTCACCCTTGCTGCGCGCCATGGGCGACGGCTGGTTGCGAGGACGCTTCCAGGTGCAACAAGAACATGCCGTCAGCCAGGCGGTACAGCAAACGCTGCATGCGGCCATCCACCAGATGCCCCTGCCCCATCCGGATGACCGCCCCCGGGTGCTGCTGAGCACCTTGCCGGGTGAAGCTCACGGCCTGGGCCTGTTGGCGGCCGAAGCCTGGCTGACGCTGGTGGGCGCCCAGCCCCTGAACCTGGGCCCGCAAACGCCGCTGTGGGACCTGGTGCAAAGCGCCCAGCAACACCGCGCCGAGGTGCTGCTGCTGGGCTTCACCGCGGCCGCCCCCGCACCCCTGGTTCAGGACACGCTGAGCGAGTTGCGCAGCAAGGTGCCGCCACACATCGAGGTCTGGGTGGGCGGGCAACACCCCTTGCTGCAGAGCAAACCCCCGGCCCACATCACCGTGCTGTCCGACATCGCTGACATCGGCCCGGCCGTGCAACGCTGGCGCCAGGCGCAGGGCCTGCGCGGCTGAATCCCTGTCCTGCCCCCTCACACCCCCGGCGCCCACCATGCCTGCCCACACGCCTGCGCCCAAGCTCAAAGGCTTCAAGGCCCACCTGCCCACCAAACCCTGCGCCCATTGCCAACGTCTGATGAGCTGGCGCAAGAAGTGGGAACGCACCTGGGACGAGGTGCGCTATTGCTCTGACCGCTGCCGTCAGGAGGCCCGCCGTGGCGGCACCGCGTGAACTCATCCTGATCCTGGGCGACCAGCTCGGGCCGGACCACCCCGCCCTGGCCGACGCCGACCCGGCCCAGGACGTCCTGCTGTTCATCGAAGCACCCGGCGAGGCCACCCATGTGTGGAGCCACCAGGCGCGCATCGCCGTGTTCCTCGCCGCCATGCGCCACCGCATCGCCGAGCTGCGCGCCCAAGGCTGGACGGTGCAGCACCTGCGCCTGGATGACGACACCCTGGCCCACCTGCCCACCCTGCCCGACCGACTGGGCCACGTGCTGAGCACCGTGCGCCCCGGCCGCCTGCGCGCGGTCGAGCCCGGCGAGTGGCGGCTGCTCCGGGCCATTGAAGACACCGCCGTCGGCCACGGCACGCCCTTGAGCTGGATGGACGACACGCACTTCCTGTGTAGCCGACGCGACTTTGCCCGCTGGGCCGCGCGCAAGAAAGAACTGCGCATGGAGTGGTTCTACCGCTGGATGCGGCAAGAACACCAGGTGCTGATGGACACCGACGGCCAGCCGGTGGGCGGGCAGTGGAACTTTGACGAAGACAACCGACAGCCCTACCCCAAGAGCGGCCCAGGGGCCATCCCGCCGCCCGCGCGCTTCGAGCCCGACGCCCTGACCCAAGAGGTGCTGACCCTGGTGCGTACACGCTTCGTCAACCACCCCGGTCGGCTGGACGACTTCATCTGGCCCGTGACACGGGCTCAGGCGCTGCAGGCGCTCGACACCTTCATCCGCACCCGACTGGTCGGCTTCGGCCCCCACCAGGACGCGATGTGGGATCGCACCCCGTTTGGCTGGCATTCCCTGCTGTCGGTGGCGATGAACCTGCACCTGCTGCACCCGCGCGAAGTGATCGCTGCGGCCGAAGCTGCCTGGCGTGAGGGACGCGCGCCCCTGGCCAGCGTGGAGGGCTTCATCCGGCAGGTGCTGGGTTGGCGAGAGTTCATCCGGGGCGTGTACTGGCTGGACATGCCTGACCTGGCCGAGGCCAACCACCTGCAGGCCGATCAGCCCCTGCCCGACTTCTTCTGGACGGGCGAGACCGACATGGCCTGCCTGCGCGACGCACTGCAGCAAACCCTCCAGCACGGCTACGCCCACCACATCCAGCGCCTGATGGTGCTGGGCCTGTATGGCCTGCTGGCCGGCGTCAAGCCGCAGGCCATGGCCGACTGGTTCCTGGCCATTTATGTAGACGCGGTGGAGTGGGTGGAGCTGCCCAATGTGGCGGGCATGGCCTTGTACGCCAACGGCGGGCGTTTCACCAGCAAGCCCTACGCGGCCTCGGGCGCCTACATCCAGCGCATGAGCAACCACTGCAAAGGCTGCCGCTACGACCCCAAACAACGCGTGGGCGAACGCGCCTGCCCTTACACCACCTTGTACTGGGCGTTTCTGGACCGGCACGAAGCCGAACTGGCGGCCAGCCCGCGCACCGCGTTGATGGTCAAGAACCTGCAACGCCTGATCGCTGAAGAGCGCCAGGCGCTGCGAGAGGCCGCCCAGACCTGGGCGACTGCGGTGTCAGGCGCGCCGCGGTGACCGCGACAGGTCTTGGACACCACCGCCGCCACCGATACCGGGCGACCTCTCAGACCCACGCTCAGACGCGCTCGTCGCGACGGCGGCGCGAGGCCACCCAGCCCACCAGGGCCAGACCGGACACCGCCAAGGCGTAGGTTTGGGGCTCAGGCACCGGGGCGGCCACGATTTCAAACGAGTACGAGCCCTTGTTCTGAAGACCCGTACCCACGGTCGTGCCTGCCACGCTCATGTAGAACAGCTTCTTGTCCACGACGAACTCGGCGCTGGTCTGGTCAGCCACCCCACCCGGTGTGGGCGTCAGCGACAAGAACACGTCGGTGACCTGATCACCGTCGAACCCATACCCGAACTTGATCGCCTCCTGAGGGAATGCGATGTCCGTGTACTGCTTGAACTTCATCTCGATGAAGCTGAAGCCCACATCAGCAGGCGGCGTGAAATCCAGCTTGAACAGGTACACGTCCGTGAAGTCACCCGCTTCAACAAATGTCTGCTGGGTCTTGTTGATCTCACCGGCGTACAACGTGGCTGCCGACGCAGACAACGCCGACAGGCTCAATGCGGCCGCGAGGGCCAAGGTCTTGATGTTCATGTAGCTCTCTCCTGAGGTTGAAATTCGTGAACGATTTCACGAACCCGAGCCCATGGTCTCGCCCTGGTCAAACCTGAGTCATTGACTTTTCGCACTCGCCCACCGCCCTCCCCCCGAACCCGGGGATAACCCGCCACCGGCGGCTTGCCAAGCATCACGCCCTGCGTTAAATTTTCTGAACACGGTTCTGCTCAGATCACTTTCACCACACTCGCAGAACCCGCAGGGAGTCGGTTTGAATCACCATGTCAGGCCCGTGCCACCCAGTGCGCACGGGGCTCGCGCACCCGCGCTTCACCGACCGTGCCTGGCTTGCGATCTGCGCGAGCATTTCCCTGGAACTCCCCTGGCCTCCGCGATCCAGACCCATCACTGGCCCGCCCACGCGCTGGTGTACCGCCAACAAGGCCCCATCCTGCGACTGCACACCGTGTGTTCGGGGCTGGGCGCCCTGCAACGCCTGTCCGAACACGGGCAGGAACGCACCATTCGCCTGGTCGAACCTGGCGATGTCATGGGGCTGGAGGGCCTGGTGGGCCTGTCAGCGCAATCCAACGCCATCACCCTGTTGCCCACGCACACCTGCTCCGTCCCGCTGGAGGCTCTGCTGAACCACGCCCGGCAGGATGCCTGGCTGAGCCAGACCCTGCACGTCCTGTGGATGGCGGCCCTGCAACGGGCTGACTTCGTGATCGCCGAGCTGTCCACCGGATCGGCCCGGGCGCGCGTGGCGCGCCTGCTGCTGCACCTGAACGAGCTGTGCGGCGCACACGGCACCCCAGATTTGCCGCGAAGCGACATGGCCTCGCTGATGGGGCTGACCGTGGAGACGGTGAGCCGCACGATGGCGACCCTGCAGCGCGATGGCCTGGTCAGCCACCGACAAGGGCTGCTGCTCTGTCAGCCAGAACAGCTCAAAGCCGAGTCAGTGGCTGGCTGATTGGCCGCCCGACCACAAACTGTCATCCAGGATCGTTACCCTGCCGTATGGTGGGATGTGGGTGTGGGCGTCACAAAAAGCCCTGGCCCGCTATCATGCCCCTCATCACGGTGGACGCCCCGGGCGGGCCACTGCGCATCACCCTGGAGTCCCGCATGCTCTACCCTGAACTGTTCAAACAACTCGAATCCGTGCGCTGGAACATGGAAACCGACATCCCTTGGGATCGGTTCGACGCCAGCCAGCTGTCTGAAGAGCAGGCGCAAACCATCAAGATGAACGCCATCACCGAGTGGGCCGCCCTGCCGGCCACCGAGATGTTCCTGCGCGACAACCGCGACGACAGCGACTTCTCGGCCTTCATGTCGGTGTGGTTCTTTGAAGAGCAGAAGCACTCGCTGGTGCTGATGGAGTATCTGCGTCGCTTCCGGCCCGATCTGGTTCCCACCGAAGAAGAGCTGCACGAAGTGCGCTTCGAATTCGACCCCGCCCCGGCGCTGGAAACGCTGATGCTGCACTTCTGCGGCGAGATCCGCCTGCACCACTGGTACCGCCGGGCGTCCGAGTGGCACACCGAGCCCGTCATCAAGGCGATTTACGACACGCTGGCACGCGACGAAGCCCGCCATGGCGGCGCTTACCTGCGCTACATGAAAAAGGCCTTGAACCGCTTCGGCGACGAGGCCCGTGCCGCTTTTGCCAAGGTGGGCGTGCTGATGGCCAGCGCCCGCCGCACGGCTCAGGCGCTGCACCCCACCAACTTGCACGTCAATGAGAAGCTGTTTCCACGTGACACCATCCAGTCACGCCTGCCCAACCCCGAGTGGCTGGAGCACTGGCTGGACAAGCAGATCCAGTTCGACACCGTGTGGGAAAACAAGGTGGTCGAGCGCATCCTGGCCAACATGAGTTCGCTGATGGAGCGCAGTTTTGGTTCGGTGCAAGACCTCAACCGCTACCGCAAAGAGCTGACCCGCGCGCTGGAACAGCGCATGAACGAAAAAATGCAGGCATTGGCACCCAACGATGCCAAGCCTGCATCCGTCTGACCCCCCGATCAGACAAAACCGTTCAAACCGGCCAAGACCGAACCGTCAGACCAGCGCCCAGGGCTGAACTGGCTGGCCACCTGCGAACAGCGGGTGGGCTTGAGCCTCGTCCAGCGTGAGCACCGGCGTCACACAGGCATCGGCCGCTTCGAACTTGTGCGCCCAGTAAGCCAGCGGCTGGCTGGCCACCAGAGCGGCCACCTCGGCCTTGAGTGCCGCCGCATCAGGCGAGCCTGGGAAGGCGCCGCGCTGCCAGTGGCGGTTCACCCAATCCGGCCGCTCGAACACCTCGCAGGCCACCTTCCAGAACTTGTGTTCCAGCGCCCCCACCGCCAAGTGACGGCCATCGGCCGTGGCGTACAGGTTGTAGCAAGGCAGACCGCCGTTGAGCAGGTCTTCACCGGCCTGCGGACGCCGCCCCAGGATGGGGACCAGCAGCGCCGCTGTCGCCTTGGGCATCACCAGATGGGCATGCAACCCATGCGTCATGCTCACATCGACATGTCGCCCCAGTCCCGTGCGGCGCGCCTCGATGACGGCGGCCAGCACCGCGATGGTCGCCATCGCGCTGCCTGCGGCCAGATCACCCCACTGCACATTGGACAAGGCCAGCTCGCCCGTGGGCGCGCGCATCTGGTCCAGCACCCCTGACATGGCCAGGAAGTTCAGGTCGTGACCCGCCTTGCCAGCCCAGGGCCCGCTCTGCCCAAAACCGGTGATGGAGACCATCACCAGCTTGGGGTTCAGCGCATGCAGGCGTTCGGCATCCAGCCCCATGCCTTGCAGCACACCAGGGCGGAAGCTGTCGACCATCACATCGGCCGCCGCCAGCCAATCGCGCAACTGGGCCAGATCGGCCTCGCTGCGGAAATCGACCGTGCGGCAGGGCTTGCCGTGGTTGAGCGCCTCGAACAAGGCCGTCAGAGGCCGCGCCGGGTCACCCTCGGGCGGCTCGACCTTGATCACCTCGGCGCCCAGGTCGGCCAGCATGCGCGTGCTGAACGGCCCCGGCAAGTTGCGCGACAGGTCGATGACCCGCAGGCCCTCCAGCAGGCCGCTCAGCGGGCCAGCCATGGTGGCGTGGGCAGCGCTCGCGCTCACACCACGTCCTCGAAGCGGCCGCCTTCCTGGGCCAGCTTGACGATGATGGCCGCCGGCTCGAAGCGCGGACCGTAGGCCTTGGCCAGCTCGCGCGCACGTTCGACGAACCGCTTGGGGCCCACCGCGTTGATGTACTGCAGCGCGCCACCCTGGTTGGGCGCGAAGCCCCAACCGAAGATCGAGCCGATGTTGGTGTCGGCCACCGAACGCACCACCTTCTCTTCATAGCAGCGGGCGGCTTCGTTGGCCTGCACGTACAGCAGGCGGTCGACCAGCTCTTGCTGCGAAGGCTGTTGGGCCACCGGCGGGTAGAGCTTGGTGAGCTCCGGCCACAGCGACTTTTCCTTGCCGTTGTAGTCGTAGAAGCCCTTGCCGGCCTTCTTGCCGATGCGGCCTTGCGTGGCGCCGATGTTCTGCAGCACGGCCTGACCGGGGTGGTGGGGCAGCTCCTTGCCTTCGGCCAGCAGGTCCTTCTTGGTCTGCTCGGCGATGTGCAGGGCCAGGCTCAGCGAGACCTCGTCCTGCAGGGCCAGCGGCGGCATGGGCATGCCGGCCTTCAGGCCAGCCACCTCGACGGAGCGCGGGTGCACGCCTTCGCCCAGCATGGCCAGGCCTTCCATCACGTAGGTGCCGAACACGCGCGAGGTGTAGAAGCCGCGGGCGTCGTTGACCACGATCGGGGTCTTGCCGATCTGCAGCACGTAGTCGAAGCCACGCGCCAGGGTCTCGTCAGACGTCTTCTCGCCCACGATGATCTCGACCAGCGGCATCTTGTCGACCGGCGAGAAGAAGTGCAGGCCGATGAAGTTGGCCGGGCGGCTCGACGCCGTGGCCAGGCCGGTGATGGGAAGCGTCGAGGTGTTCGAGGCGTACACGGCGTCGGCGGCGATGATGGCTTCGGACTTCTTCGTGCAGACGGCCTTGATCTCGCGGTCTTCGAACACCGCTTCGATCACGAGGTCGCAGCCTTGCAGGTCTTCATAAGACGTGGTCGGCTTGATGCGGGCGAGCAGCGCGTCGCGCTTCTCGGCCGTGCTGCGGCCGCGCGAGATGGCCTTGTCGAGCAGGCCTTGCGAGTAGCCCTTGCCCTTCTCGGCGTTTTCGATCGTGGTGTCGAGCAGCACGACGTCGATGCCGACCTTGGCCGACACGTAGGCGATGCCTGCGCCCATCATGCCGGCACCCAGGATACCGACTCGTCGGACCTTGGATTCGGCAAAGCCCTTGGGACGCGACTGGCCCTTCTTGATGGCGTTGAGCTGGTGCCACAGCGTGCCGATCATGTTCTTGCTGGTCTGCGAGACCACGCAAGCGGCGAAGTAGCGCGACTCGACCTGCGAGCCGGCGTCGAAGTCCAGCAGGCAGCCTTCGAACAGGCAGCTCATGATGTGCGTGATGGCAGGGTAGTTGCCATGCGCCTTGGCATTGGCCATGGACGGGGCGATGGCCAGCATCTGCACCACGGCCGGGCTCTTGCTGTCGCCACCGGGGATGCGGAAGCCCTTGTTGTCCCAGGGCTGCGAGGCCTTCGGATTGGCCAAGCACCAGGCCTTGGCCTTGGCCAGCATGTCTTCACGCGACGAAGCCAGCTCGGTCACCAGGCCCATGTCCTTGGCCTTGGCCGCGGTCAGTTCCTTGCCTTGCGTGATCAGCTCGAAGCTCTTCTGGATGCCGATCATGCGGGGCACACGTTGCGTGCCGCCGCCGCCAGGCAGCAAGCCCAGCTTGACCTCGGGCAGGCCGAGCTTGGTCTTGGGGTCGTCGATGGCGATGCGGGCGTGGCAGGCCAGGGCGAGCTCCAGGCCGCCGCCCAGGGCCGTGCCGTTGATGGCAGCGACCACGGGCTTGCCGCTCTTTTCCATGCGGCGCAGCATGCCCTTGAGGTCTTCACACAGCTTGTAGGCTTCTTCCGCGCTGGTGATCTGCGTGAGCTGGTCGATGTCGGCGCCGACGATGAAGGTCGACTTGGCCGAGGTGATGACCAGACCCTTGAGGTTGGCGTCGGTTTCCAGCTGGGTGACCAACGCGGCAAACGGCTCGACCAGGGTCGGGTTGAGCACGTTCATCGCGCGACCCGGCATGTCGATGGTGACCAGGCCGATGCCGTCGGCATCGATCTCGAAAGTGAAGGCTTGAGATTGAGTCATGGTGTGGGCCTCACGGATCAGACGCGTTCGATGATGGTGGCGATGCCCATGCCGGCACCGATGCACAGGGTGGCGAGCGCGGTGGACTTGCCCGAACGCTCGAGTTCATCGAGGGCGGTGCCCAGGATGATGGCGCCGGTGGCGCCCAGCGGGTGGCCCATGGCGATGGCGCCACCGTTGACGTTGACGCGGTCCATCGACACGCCCAGGTCCTTGGCGGTCTTCATCGGCACGGTGGCAAACGCCTCGTTGATTTCCCACAGGTCGATGTCGCCCGGGGTCATGCCCAGCTTGTTGAGCGCCTTCTTGCAGGCCGGCGTGGGGCCGGTCAGCATGATGGTGGGCTCGGAGCCGCACTCGGCCGTCATCAGCACGCGGGCGCGGGGCTTGAGGCCCGCTTTGAGGCCGGCTTCCTTGCTGCCCAGCAGCACCAGGGCGGCGCCGTCGACGATGCCCGAAGAGTTGCCGGCGTGGTGGGCGTGGATGACCTTCTCGATGGTCGTGTACTTGTCCAGCGCGGTGGCGTCGAAGCCCATGGTGCCCATCATCTCGAACGAGGGCATCAGCTTGGACAGCGACTCGACCGAGGTGCCGGGGCGGATGGTCTCGTCCTTGGCCAGCATCAGCATGCCGTTGATGTCACGCACGGGGATGACCGATTGGTCGAAGCGGCCTTCCGACTGCGCCAGGGCGGCGCGGCGGTGCGATTCGGCGGCGTAGGCGTCCAGGTCGGCGCGCGAGAAGCCTTCCAGCGTGGCGATCAGGTCGGCCGAGATGCCCTGGGGCACGAAAGCGGTGCCACTGTTGATGCGCGGGTCCATGACCCAGGCGCCACCGTCGGAGCCCATGGGCCAGCGGCTCATGCTCTCGACGCCACCAGCGACCACCATGTCGCCCAGGCCGGCGCGGATCTTGGCGGCGGCCATGTTGATGGCTTCCAGGCCCGAGGCGCAGAAGCGCGACAGCGTCACGCCCGCAACCGACTCGGCCCAGCCGGCGTCCAGCACGGCGGTGCGGGCGATATCAGCGCCCTGCTCGCCCACCGGCGTCACGCAGCCGAGGATGACGTCGTCGACCAGCGAGGTGTCGAGGTTGTGGCGCTGTTGCAGGCCCTGCAGCAGGGTGCGCAGCAGCCACACGGGCGTGGCCTGGTGCAGGCTGCCGTCTTTCTTGCCCTTGCCGCGCGGGGTGCGGACGGCGTCGTAGATGTAGGCTTCGATCATGTGAAGCTCCTTCTGTTCAGGTTGATTTGGCTCGGTGTGTCACGGGGTTGCGGGCGCCTGAGCGAGCGGGGATGAGCCTGCGTTGAGAAGCGCAGCCGTACAGGCGTACGGCGAGCATCGCCAACGCAGGATCGCCCCGCGCAGCTGGCGCGCGCTCCCCGCCTCAGAGGAAGCGGCTGGCCAGTTCCTTCATGATCTCGTTGGTGCCGCCATAGATGCGTTGCACGCGCGAGTCGGCCCACAGGCGGGCGATCGGGTATTCCTTCATGTAGCCGTAGCCACCGAAGAGCTGCAGGCATTCGTCGATCAGCTTGCACTGGTTGTCGGTGATCCAGTACTTGATGAGTGCTGCGCGGTCCACGCCCAGCTCGCCCTTGAGGTGCGAGACCATGGCGGCGTCCACCAGGGCGCGCGAGGCCAGCAGCAGGGCCTGGCACTCGGCCAGCTTGAAGCGGGTGTTCTGGAAGCTGAAGATGGGCTTGCCGAAGGCCTTGCGCTCCTTCGTGTACTCGAGCGTGACCTTCATGGCGTACTCCATGGCGGCGATGCCAGCCAGGGCCACCAGCAGGCGCTCTTGCGGCAGCTCCTGCATCAGTTGGAAGAAGCCCATGCCTTCTTGCTCGCCGATCAGGTTGTGCTTGCTCACCACCACGTCGTCGAAGAACAGCTCGGAGGTGTCTTGCGCCTCCATGCCGATCTTGTCGAGGTTGCGGCCGCGGCGGAAGCCGGGCGCCTCGTCGGTCTCGACCACGAACAGCGAGATGCCCTGGGCGCCCGCGTCCTTGTCGGTCTTGCAGACCACAATGATCAGGTTGGCCAGTTGGCCGTTGGTGATGAAGGTCTTGCTGCCGTTGATGGTGTAGGTCTGGCCGTCGGCCGACTTCTGGGCCAGGGTGCGCACGCCTTGCAGGTCACTGCCTGTGCCGGGCTCGGTCATGGCGATGGCGCTGATCAGCTCGCCGGTGGCCAGCTTGGGCAGCCAGCGCTTCTTCTGCTCTTCGGTGCCGTAGTGCAGGATGTAGGGGGCCACGATGCCCGAGTGCAGCGAACCACCGAAGCCACCGATACCGGCCTCGCCCTGGGCCAGCACCAGGGCGGCTTCGTGACCGAAGTCACCACCACCACCGCCGTACTCTTCGGGCATCGAGGCGCACAGGAAACCATTGGCGCCAGCGTCTTCCCAGGCCTGGCGGTCCATCATGCCCTGAGCGCGCCAGCCTTCGTCCTTCGGCACCCATTGTTCGATCATGAAGCGTTTGGCCGACTCGAACACCATCTTGTGTTCATCGGTCATCCAGGCGGGGGCAAAGTTTTGAATGGGCATGGGGGGGGTGTCTCCTCGGTACGGTTATCAGGTCCTGCAACCCGCCTGATCCGCGTTTGGTAATTTGAATTACCCACCTGCAGGCCAATGGTTTTCCCTAGGATCTTCGGGGCGACAGTCGCTTGTCGCTCAGAATCACCCATGAGCACGGGTCACGTCACAGGCGCAGATATTGACGTTTACGTCAGCGGGCGGCAAGCCCCCGAACGGTAAATTTCCGCACGATCGTTCATTTGGTAAGATAGATTTCCATTTTGGAAATTTGTCTTTTCATGCCAGCTGCCGACGCCCGCACCACCACCCCCGTGACGCCTGACGAGCGCCGTGCTGCGCTCAGCGGCATGCGTGCCGGCACCCTGCAGCGCATCGAGAAGGCGGTGTTGCTGCTGTTCTCCGAGCGCGACTTCCACGAGGTGAGCCTGGCCGAGGTGGCCAAGGCCGCCAACGTGTCGCTACAGACCATCTACAAGTACTTTGGCAGCAAGGAGGTGCTGGTCTACGCCATGCTGGACGTGATGCTGGGCCGCCTGGCCGAGCGCATGCTGGACCACCTTCAAGGCATCGACGATGCCCGCGAGCGGTTGCGCAAGACCTTCTGGGTCACCCTGGATTACATGGACCGACACCCGGCCGTGATGCTGCTGCTGTTCACCGCCGTGCCCGTGTCACGACACCGCA
>CAMTVS010000067.1:0-4130 GCA_947085235.1 uncultured Aquabacterium sp.
CTTCGGCCCGTTCTGGTCGGCGGTGATGAAGGGCAGGTTGACCTCGGTCGTCGCGGCCGAGCTCAGCTCGATCTTCGCCTTTTCGGCGGCCTCCTTCAGCCGCTGGAGCGCCAGCTTGTCCTTGGTGAGGTCGATGCCCTCGGCCTTCTTGAACTCGTCCGCCAGGAACTGCACGACCTTGGAGTCGAAGTCCTCGCCGCCCAGGAAGGTGTCGCCGTTGGTGGCCTTCACCTCGAACACGCCGTCACCGATCTCCAGGATCGAGATGTCGAACGTGCCGCCGCCCAGGTCATAGACCGCGATGGTCTTGTTGTTGTCCTTGTCCAGGCCATAGGCGAGCGCCGCCGCGGTCGGCTCGTTGATGATGCGCAGCACTTCCAGGCCGGCGATCTTGCCTGCGTCCTTGGTCGCCTGACGCTGGGCGTCATTGAAATAGGCCGGGACGGTGATGACCGCCTTTTCGACCTTCTCGCCCAGGTGCTGCTCGGCGGCTTCCTTCATCTTCTGAAGGATGAAGGCCGAGATCTGCTGGGGGGAATAATCCTTATCGTGGGCGCGGACCCAGGCGTCTCCGCTGGGACCCTTGACGATGTCGTAGGGCACCATGCCCTTGTCCTTCTCCACCGTCGGATCGCTGTACTGGCGGCCAATCAGGCGCTTGATGGCGAAGAGGGTGTTGGAGGGGTTGGTCACCGCCTGGCGCTTGGCCGGCTGGCCGACGAGGCGTTCGCCGTCCTCGAGGATGGCGACCACTGACGGGGTGGTCCGGGCGCCTTCGGCGTTCTCGATCACTTTCGGCGTCTTGCCGTCCATGATGGCCACGCACGAATTGGTGGTGCCGAGGTCGATGCCGATAATCTTGCTCATATCGAGTCCTGCTCGCTCCTTGTTGGCGGACGGCGCGTGGTGGGCCTTCTAGTGAAGCGCCCTGGTTCTTGTCACCGCCCCCGGTCGAAAAAGGGTCTCGGGCGGTTAGCCCAAACAGGGCGCCGCCGTCGAGTCGCGATATGGGGCTCCTGATAGCCGCTACAAGTCCAATGCCCCTAAACTTTCCGGGGTTTATCGGCGTCGAATGTGCTGAATCCCGCCAGAAATGCGCCATAGGCGAGGGCCGGATAGGGGGCGCTGGCGCGGCGGCTCGCCAGGAAGGCGTGCTGCACAACCATGGCCTGTTGCTCGATATTGAGGTCGCCGAAGCTGTGGCCCGACCGCAGGTCATAGGCGTAGGCCTCGGGCCCGTCGCCGCAGCGCAGCTTGGCCCACAACAGGCCGACGCCCTGCTGGGCCTGCCACACATGGGTCAGTTCGTGGACGAAGAGCCCCTGCAGGCCGAGCGCCGCCTGGGAAAAGTCCAGGGCCGCAGCCTTCTGCGGAAAGACCATCAGCCGCGAACCGGCCGCGAAGGCCCGGGGCCAGAGGGGCTGGGACAGAATCCGGATTCGCTGGGGCTCCAGGCGCTCGCCGAACACCTCGCGCCCAAGGGCGGTCTCGCCCTCGGTGAGGGGGCGCAGGCTGAGCGGCTTCATGCGGGCGGGCGGGATCATGATCCCCTATATGGGGCCTGATGGCGCCGCTCTCGCAAACCGGATTTCGACTTTTTCCCGCGGCCCTTGGGCCTGAGGCCCAGGCCGCCCTGCTGGCCGAGGTGATGGCTCGGGCGGTGCGGGCGCCCTTCTACCGGCCGGTCACGCCGGGCGGAAAACCCATGAGCGTGGAGATGACCAATTTCGGTCCCCTGGGCTGGGTCACCGACGCCAGGGGCTATCGCTATCAGCCGACCCATCCGCAGACGGGCGAACCCTGGCCCGACATCCCGCAGGCGCTTCTCGACCTGTGGGGGGAGGTGACAGGGGCCAGCGCGCCGCCCGACGCCTGTCTGGTCAATCTCTACGGCGAGGGCGCCCGCATGGGCCTGCACCAGGACAAGGACGAGGCCGACTTCGCCTTTCCGGTGCTGTCGGTCTCCCTGGGCGACACCGCGGTCTTCCGCCTGGGGGGCGCAAGCCGCCGAGATCCGACCGCCTCGGTGCGCCTGGCCTCAGGCGATGTGTGCGTGCTGGCTGGCCCGGCGCGCCTGGCCCATCATGGGATCGACCGGGTGCTGAGCGGCTCCTCGCGTCTGATTCCTGGCGGCGGGCGTATCAACCTCACCCTGCGGCGGGCGGGGCCAGGGCCGGGCTGAAGCCTGGACTCCCCGCAGGGAGACCCGCAGGATCGCGGCAAACCTATAGTGGAGGACGTCCATGACCACGCTCACCCGCCCCGAGGGCACCAAGCCGTCGGACCTCAACCTGTCGCGCCGGGGCCTCGCGGTCGCCGCCCTCGGCGGTTACGCGGTTTTCGCCTTGTCAGCCCAGGCCGAACCCATCAGCACGGCGGAGACCGGCCTGATCACCGAGACGGTTCAGCTTTCGCCAGCCGACGCGCAGATCCCTGCCTACCTCGCCAGGCCTGCGGCTGACGGGACCTATCCGGTGGTGATCGTGGTCTCCGAGATTTTCGGCATTCACGAGTACATCCGCGATGTCTGCCGCCGCCTGGCGCAGCTCGGCTATGTGGCCATGGCGCCAGACTTCTTCGCCCGGGCCGGAGATCCGTCGGGCATGAGCGACTATGCCGAGATCCGCAAGATCGTCGCCACGGCCACCGATCCGCAGGTCATGGGAGACCTCTCGGCCGCCATGGCCTTCCTCAAGGCGCAGACCTATGCCGACGCCGACGCGGCAGCCATCACCGGCTTCTGCTGGGGGGGCAATATCACGTGGCAGGCCTGCCAGCGGCTGAACCTCTTCAAGGCCGGCGTGGCCTGGTACGGCCGCCTGGCCCGGCCCGTCGACGCCCCGGCTGACGAACGCCAGTGGCCCGTGGACATGGCCGCCGATCTTTCGGCCCCGGTGCTGGGCCTCTATGCCGGCAAGGATCAGGGCATTCCGCTGGAACATGTGGATCAGATGCGCGCGGCCCTGACAGCGGCCGGCAAGACCGACAGCGAGATCGTCGTCTACCCGGAGTCCCAGCACGGCTTCCATGCCGACTACCGCTCGGCCTATGACGCTGCGGCAGCCAAGGATGGATGGGCTCGCATGCTCGCCCATTTCGCCGCTCACGGCGTCGCGCCCAAGGCGGCATAAAACCCTTATGGTTCCGCAGGGCTGCGGCTGCGTTTAGGTAAGCCAGACGCATCTGATACGAGAGTCGCAGCCCATGGATCCCGCCCTTCGACAGTTCCTGATCCGGTGGCCCCAGACCCTGGCGGTCGGCGCGATCACGCTCGCGCCGCTCGCCCTGACTGTCTGGGCGCTGTGGCTGCTGGCAAAGCTGGCGGCCCTGCTGGGCGCCCTGGTCATCCGGCCGCTCACCAGCCTGGGCGGCAATGGCGATGAGGGCGGGGTCTTCATCACTATCCTGGAGATCCTCACGGCGCTTGTGATCCTGACGATCGTCGGCGTCCTGGCGCGGGGCGCAGCGGGGCGCGCCTTTGGCAAGGCGGTGGATGATCTGGTGGGGCGCATCCCTGTCGGCCGCACCATCTATTCCTCGGCCCAGAAGCTCATCGCCAGCTTCCAGTCGCCGATGGAAAAGGCCCAGAAGGTGGTGCTGATCGAGTTTCCGTCCGAGGAGATGAAGACGGTCGGCCTGGTCACCCAGATCTTCCGGGCCGCAGATTCCGGCGAGGAGCTGGCGGCGGTCTATGTGCCCACGACGCCCAATCCGACCTCCGGCTATGTGGAGATCGTGCCGGTGGACCGGCTGATCTGGCTGGACTGGACGCTGAACGAAGCCATCCAGTTCATCGTCTCGGCCGGCGTCACCGCGCCTGAGGCGATCAAGTACCGGGAAAAAGGCCGTCCGCCCCTGGCTGATATCCCTGCGCCGCTCGATGCGGACACGCCGCCAGGACCTTGAGGGTCGGAAGTCAGAAGGGCGGCAGGTCGCTCAGCCCGTCGACCAGATCGCCGATGGCGTCCCCGTTCTGGGGCGTGGCCGGGGCCTTGGGCGCGGGGGCCTTGGCCGGTGGCGCCGGGGGCGCGGGGGGGCGGGGGGCCGGGGCCGGCTCGTCGGGGACCTGCAAAGCAGGGACCTGAGGATCGGCCTGGGCGGTCTCCGCCGGGGCGGCGGGCGCCGCAGCC
>CAMTVS010000068.1:0-4669 GCA_947085235.1 uncultured Aquabacterium sp.
ACCGGTCTCTGCACCAACCCAACGAGAAACTGGTCGAGCTGATGCTGCTGGCCCTCCAGGCCCGCGCCTGGGGTGTGCAGGGGCTCTTGCTGGTGGCGCCCTACCTGGCCTACATGCGGCAAGACGTGTCCTTCCACCCGGGCGAGATCATCAGCCAGCGCCAGGTGGGCGCGGCCTTGGCCGCCTGGTTTGACGGGGTGTGCACCGTCGATCCCCACCTGCACCGTGTGGCCACCCTGGCCGAGGCGGTGCCCACAGGCTGGACAGACACCTTGTCCGCCGCCCCCCTGCTGGCCGAGCACATTGCCGCCCACATCCAGAACCCTTTGCTGATCGGCCCGGACAGCGAGTCCGCGCAGTGGGTCAGCAGTGCCGCGCAACACATCGGCTGCGAGCACGGCGTGTGCAGCAAACAGCGTCTTGGCGACCGAGAGGTGGTGATTGAGCTGCCTCCCTTGGACGTGACTGGTCGGCATGTGGTCTTGCTGGACGACATGGCCAGCTCAGGGCGCACCCTGGCGGTGGCGGCACGGCAACTGCGAGAGCGTGGTGCCAGCCGGGTGGACGTGGTCGTGACGCACGCCCTGTTCAACGACGATGCCCTGGACACCGTCAGGGCAGCCGGCGTCGATCATGTCTGGAGCACGGACAGCGTGACCCATGCCAGCAATGCCGTCTCTCTGGCCCCGCTGCTCGCCGCCAGCGTTCAACGATTCCTGGGCGCGCAGCCCGTACCCACCCGGGCCTGAGTGCCCAGAGGTCGACATGAGCGAAAACTGGTACGACCGCCACATCCTGCCCTACCTGATCGACCTGGCCTGCGGCATTGGCCCTGTGGGTCGTCAGCGAGAAAAGGTGGTACCTCAGGCACGAGGTCGGGTGCTGGAAATCGGCATCGGCACCGGCCGCAACATCCCGTATTACGACCGCAGCCGGGTCAGTCAGGTTGTGGGGGTGGACCCTGCCCTGCGCATGCACCACCTGGCCGAGAAACGGATACGCGAGACGGGCTTGCCGGTGGAATTGATCGGGCTGTCGGCCGAGAAGCTGCCCGTGGCAGACGCCAGTTTTGACACGGTGGTGTGCACCTACACGTTGTGCACCATCCCTGACCCCTTGGCCGCCCTGGCTGAGATGAAGCGGGTGCTGGTGCCTGGCGGGCGCTTGCTGTTCTCGGAACACGGCGTGGCACCCGATGCTGACGTGGCACGCTGGCAAGCCCGCCTGCAACCCCTGTGGAAGCCCCTGGCAGGTGGCTGCCACCTGAACCGGGACATCCCGCTGCTGTTGCAAGAAGCCGGTTTTCACACACAGCTTCAATCAGCCTACATCCCGGGGCCCCGGGTGGTGTCCTACCACTACTGGGGACAGGCGCAGGCCTGAGGCCTGCCCCCTCCCCACGCTGGGCTTACCCCTGTCGCGCCGAGCGCGTGTGCTGGAACACGGACACCAGCAAGGTGATCACCGTCAGCGGAACCACGAAGTACAGCATGGCGGCGCTGAAGACCGGCAAGGCGTCGTGGTGTTGTGAGGCCATGATCAAGTACGCTGTGTAGGCGGCGTAGTAGCCCAGAAACACCGCCCCCTCCCAGCGGGCAATCTCACGTCCCGTGATGAAGATGGGCAGGCAGGCCAGCGCTACCGCCAGCATCACCCAGGCGTCAAAGTTGATCACGGACGCGGCCACGGCCAGACCCGACGTGGACAAGACCCCGGACACGCCCAGGCAGCCCAGGATGTTGAAGGTGTTGCTGCCCACCACATTGCCGACCGCCATGTCACGCTGCCCCTTGATCGCGGCCGTGATCGACGTGGCCACTTCCGGCAAGGAGGTACCCAAAGCCACGATGGTCAAGGCGATGACCACATCGCTGACGCCAAATTGCTTGGCGGTCGTGACCGCAGCCTCGACCAGAAAATGGCTTCCCACCACCAGGGCCACCAGGCCCGCCGCGATCAGGGCGAGCTGCATCGACCAGTGGCGATCCCAGGTGCTGCTCATGTCCACCTCGTCGTCGAACTCGGCATCGGCGGACGCCCCCTGGCGACGCGACTGCACCACCAGAAACACCGTGTACACCACCATCGCCGTCAGCAAGAGGGCCGATTCCCAGAAGGCGAGCACGCCATCCAGCATCATCAGCACCAACACCAGGGTGACGGCGATCATGATGGGCACTTCCTGGCGAATGAGCTGCACGTTCACGATCAATGGCGCGATCAAGGCTGACGCCCCCAGGATGAACAACACGTTCAAGATGTTGCTGCCCACCACGTTGCCGATGGCGATGTCGACCTTGCCGTCCAGCACTGCCCCTGCCGACACGGCCAGCTCAGGCGCACTGGTGCCAAACGCCACCACCGTGAGGCCGACCACCAGCGGCGAAATGCCAAACGACAGCGCCAACTTGGCGGCACCACGCACCAGCCATCCGGCGCCGAGCACCAGCCCGACCAGGCCACCAGCGAACATCAAGACAACAGACAGTGACATGGCACTCCAGTTTCAGTGTTGGACATGAAAATCGCCCCCGCAGGGGCGATCAAAGTGATATTTTGCCGTGACTCAGGGTTGACGCCAAGCGTACGGGCCTCTCGGCCCATGAACCCAAGGGGTAAAGCCAGGCGGTGGTGGATCAGCCCACCCACTTCCGCGCGTTGCGGAACATGCGCAGCCAGGGGCTGGGGGCGCTCTTGTCGCCGCTGGTCCAGCTCATCTGGATGTTGCGGAACACGCGCTCCGGGTGCGGCATCATGGCCGTGAAGCGGCCGTCTGGCGTGGTCACGCCGGTCAGGCCTTCGGGCGAGCCGTTCGGGTTGAACGGATAGACCTCGGTGGGGGCGCCGGTGTGGTCCACAAAGCGCACCGCGCGGTGCACCTTGGCGGCGTCGCCACGCTGCGAGAAGTTGGCAAAGCCCTCACCATGCGACACGGCGATCGGCATGCGGCTGCCGGCCATGCCCTGGAAGAAGATAGAGGGGCTCTCCAGCACCTCGACCTGGCTCAGGCGGGCTTCGAAGCGCGTGCTCTGGTTGGTGGTGAACTTCGGCCAGTGCTCGGCGCCCGGGATGATGGGGCTGAGCGCGGCCAGCATCTGGCAGCCGTTGCACACGCCCAGACCGAAGGTGTCGCCCCGGTTCATGAAAGCCGCAAACTGCTCGGCCAGCTGCGGGTTGAACAACACAGACCGGGCCCAGCCTTCGCCGGCACCCAGGGTGTCGCCATAGCTGAAGCCACCGCAGGCCACGAAGCCCTGGAACTGGTCCAGACGGGCGCGACCGGCGATCAGGTCGCTCATGTGCACGTCAAACGTGTCGAAGCCGCCCAGGTGCATGGCATAGGCCATTTCCACGTGCGAGTTCACGCCCTGCTCGCGCAGAATGGCAACCTTGGGGCGAGATTTGTTGATGAAGGGCGCAGCGACGTCCTCCAGCGGGTCGAAGCTCAGCGACACGTGCAGGCCCGTGTTGGCGACGTCGCCGATGACGGCGTGCTCGCTGTCGGCACAAGCAGGGTTGTCGCGCAGCTGGGCGATGCGCCAGCTCACTTCGTCCCAGGCCTGGTGCAACTGCTGCAGCGGGGCCTTGAAGATGTCCTTGGCGTCGCGCCAGACCTGCACTTCGTGCTTGCCAGCCCCCGTCAGGATGGGCTTGCCGATCACGTGGCTGTGGGCGCTCAGGCCATGCTCGCGCAGGGTCTGCATCACCTCGTTGCGCTCGGCCGTACGCACCTGCAGCACCACGCCCAGTTCTTCATTGAACAGAGCGCGCAGTGTCAGCTCGTTGCGGCGTTCGCTGACCTGACCCGCCCAGTTCTTCGAGTCGCCGTACTCGGCACGGCTGTCGTCGATGCCGGCGCCTTCGGTCACCAGCATGTCCACATTGATGGCCACGCCCGTGTGCCCGGCAAAGGCCATTTCGCACACCGTGGCCCACAGGCCGCCATCACCGCGATCGTGGTAGGCCAGCAGCTTGCCTTGGGCACGCAGCGCGTTCACGGCCTCGACCGTGGCTTTGAGCAGGGCCGGCGAGTCCACATCGGGCACCTCGTTGCCAAACTGGTTGAGCACCTGGGCCAGCATCGAGCCGCCCATGCGCTTTTGGCCCTGGCCCAGATCGATCAAGATCAGGCTGGTGTCCAGCGGTTGGCCGTTCTCGGTGGTGACCAGTTGCGGGGTCAGCGTGCCGCGCACGTCTGCGATCGACGCGAACGACGTGACGATCAAGGACACCGGCGCGGTCACCTGCTTGGTCACGCCGTTGTCGGACCACTTGGTGCGCATCGACAGCGAATCCTTGCCCACCGGGATGGAGATGCCCAGCGCCGGGCACAGCTCCATGCCCACGGCCTTGACCGTGTCGTACAGCGCCGCGTCTTCGCCCTTCTCGCCGCAGGCGGCCATCCAGTTGGCCGACAGCTTCACGCGTGGCAGCTCAATGGGGGCGGCCAGCAGGTTGGTGATCGCTTCGCCCACGGCCATGCGGCCCGATGCCGGTGCGTTGACCGAAGCCAGCGGCGTGCGCTCGCCCATGGCCATGGCTTCGCCGGCAAAGCCCTGGTAGTCGGCCAGCGTCACGGCCACGTCGGCCACGGGAACCTGCCAGGGCCCGACCATCTGGTCTCGGCTGTTGAGGCCGCCCACGGTGCGGTCACCGATGGTGATCAAAA
>CAMTVS010000069.1:0-2409 GCA_947085235.1 uncultured Aquabacterium sp.
CCACGCCTTTGTGCTCCACCTCTTCGATGGCGTGCCAGGCGTACATGGCGCGCACGCGGGGGTCGGCTTCCTTCATCACGTCGCGCTTGTCGAACAGGCTGTGCGCGATGATGGACGTGAAATGCTCCAGGGCCGAGGTCAGCGACAGCGTGTGGGCCTTGCTGTACTTGCTGCGGTACTGGGTGTTGAGCATGTTGTTGACGAACTCGCTGAGGCGATCGACGTCAACGCCCTGCCGACGCAGGCGGTCATTGTCCTGCCGGTGCACCATGCTGTGCTGCGCTTCCTGGATGTTGAAATCCTTGATTTCCTGCAGCAGCTTGGGGTCGCTGATCTGGTCGCGGTAGTCGCGCACGCAGTTCATGAAGAACTTCTCGCCGGGCGGGAAGATGATGGACAGAGCATCCCAAAAGCGGGTCTTGAACGGATCGCCGCCGAACCAGTACTTCGGGATGTCTTGCTGGTCGAGCCCGAATTGCAGGCTCTGACGCGGAACGATGGGGTGCTTGGGTGCGGGATGGGTCATGGCGGCTCCTTCACAAGGCAAGGGTCGTCAGTGGTTTTCGACGCTTGCAGACAAGTTTGAAGCACACCCCCGGCGATCGGCAGGATGCTGGATGACACGAAGGGTGTGCCGCCGACACCCTGTGAACGATGACCGTGAAAAATCCGCGTCAACACCGGGACAGCCGGTGGGCAAACCCCAGGTTGAACCTCTGAGCGAACTCAGACCCGCTCGGCCACCCAGGCCTGCACACCGGCCAGGGCCTGGGGCAGCGCGGCGGCATCGGTGCCACCGGCCATGGCCATGTCGGGCTTGCCGCCCCCCTTGCCGCCCACTTGCTGAGCCACAAAGTTGACCAGCTCACCGGCCTTGACCTTGGCGGTCGTGTCGGCGGTGACGCCGGCTGCCAGTTGCACCTTGCCACCATCCACGGCCGCCAGCACGATGGCCGCGGTCTTGAGCTTGTTCTTGAGCTGGTCCATGGTGTTGCGCAGGGTGGCGGCATCGGCGCCGTCGAGCTTGGCGGCCAGCACCTTCACACCCTTGACGTCGACAGCCTGGGCCACCAGTTCGTCACCCTGGGCGGACGCCAGCTTGCCCTTGAGTGCGGCGATTTCCTTTTCCAGCGCGCGGATCTGGTCCTGTGCGGCAGCCACGCGGGCCGGCACGTCGTGCGGCGTCGCTTTCAGCATGGCCGCCAGCCCATTGACGGTGCGTTCCAGGTTCTGGGTGTACGCCAGCGCGTTGTCGCCCGTGATGGCCTCGACGCGACGCACCCCGGCGGCCACACCGCCTTCGGCCACGATCTTGAACAGACCGATGTCACCCGTGCGCTTGACGTGGGTGCCACCGCACAACTCCTTTGAGGAGCCGATGCTCAGCACGCGCACGGTTTCACCATACTTCTCGCCGAACAGCATCATGGCGCCGCTCTTTTGCGCATCGTCAAGGGCCATCACCTGGGCCTGCGCGTCGGCGTTGGCCAGGATCTCGGCGTTGACGATCTGCTCGATCTCGCGGATTTCTTCGTCGGTCAGCGGCTGGCCGTGCGAGAAGTCGAAACGGGTGCGGTCGGGCGTGACCTGCGAGCCCTTTTGCTGCACGTGCTCGCCCAGCACCTCGCGCAGAGCCTTGTGCATCAGGTGGGTGGCGCTGTGGTTGCGCACGGTCTTGGCACGCAACTCGGCATCGACCTTGGCGTTGATGGTGTCACCCACCTTGATCGAACCCTCGACCACGCGCCCGTGGTGGCCGAACACGTCGGCCTGGATCTTGAGCGTGTCTTCGACCACGAAGCGGCTGGTGGCGTTGCGCAGGTCACCGCTGTCGCCACACTGGCCGCCGGACTCGGCGTAGAACGGGGTCTTGTTCAACACGATGACGGCATCGTCGCCGGCCGAGGCCTGCTGCACGCTGGCACCGTCGACGTACACGGCAGTGACCTGGGCACCCTCTTGCACCAGGTGCTCGTAGCCCTGGAAGTCGGTGGCCACGCCGCTGTATTCGAGGCCAGCGGCCATCTTGAACTTGCCGGCGGCGCGGGCCTGTTCGCGCTGGCGGGCCATGGCGGCGTCGAAGCCGGCCTGGTCGACGGTCACGTCGCGCTCGCGGCAGACGTCAGCGGTCAGGTCCACAGGGAAGCCGTAGGTGTCATGCAGCTTGAAGGCGGTTTCGCCGTCGATGACCTTGGCCCCCGTGGCCAGGGCGCCTTCCAGGATCTCCATGCCGTTGGCAATCGTCTGGAAGAAACGCTCTTCTTCGGTCTTGAGCACCTCGGTGATGCGCTTTTCATTGGCGCGCAGCTCGGGGTAGGCGTCGCCCATCTCGACGACCAGCGCGGCCACCAGCTTGTGGAAGAAGGGGGTGCGGGCGCCCAGCTTGTAGCCGTGACGGATGGCGCGGCG
>CAMTVS010000070.1:0-31551 GCA_947085235.1 uncultured Aquabacterium sp.
CCTCGCCATCCTGCGCCGCAATGGGGCTCTCGCCTCAGGCCGGCTGGCCCTTCCGTCCGACCCGGCCGACGGCGAGCGGATCGGCCAGTGGGCCGATGTGGCCCCGGGCCTGCGGGTGCTAAACCTGCATCTGACGCACCTGAGGGGGCCGCAGGCCTCCAGTCTTCGTGCAGCGCAGCTGGCTAGGGCCTTGGCCGCCGCCCGGCGACCGGGGGCAGGGCTGATCGTGGCCGGTGACCTCAATGCGCCGGCCGATGCGCCGGACCTCGCTCAGATCACCGCCGCCCTTGATCTGGCGGCCGCCCCGACCTTGCAGGGGGAGCGCGACGGCCACCCCGCCTATCCCAAGGCGATCGACCATCTGGCCCTCGTCGATCAGGGCGGCTGGGCGATCAAGCGGCGGTTCCGCGCCCTGGACACGCCAGATGTCGAGGGCTGGCATCCCAGCGATCATGCCGCTGTGGTGGCCGACCTCGAACGGCGCTGAGCCGCCCAAAGCACATTCCGGAAAAATAAGGGCGCGCCAGCGATGACCGGGGCGCCCAAGGTGGTGTCCATACCCTGACCCCGCGAGGCGAGGTCAGGGTGGAGCGGGGATCTAGAAGGAGGCGCGGACGCCCAGGAGGTATTTCCGGCCGAAGCCCTCGATCTCATAGGGACGGTCCTCGCGGCCCTGGTAGCGGACGCCTTCTTCATTGGTGAGGTTGTTGGCGTCCAGGAAGACCGAGAAGGTCTTGTTGACCTGGTAGCGGGCGGAGAAGTCCAGGCGCTGGCTGTCGCCCCAGTAGAGGTTGGAGTTGGCCGAAGAGCCTGAGGGGAAGACTTCGTCCAGCCAGTCGGTCCGGTGCTGCCAGGACAGGCGTGAAGACAGGCCGTACTTCTCATAGAACAGGGTGGCGCCGGTGATGCGATCCGAGGTGCCCGGGAATTCCACGGTCTCGCCGGTGGGGGTCTCGAACTCGCCCTTGGTGAAGGACGCGCTGCCCTGGAAGCCGAAGCCCGACAGCCAGCCCGGCAGGAAGGTCCAGGGCTGGGTGTAGACGAACTCGAGGCCGGTCAGGTAGCCGCTGCGGCCGTTCTGGATCGACGAGATGGTGTAGGCGCTGCGATCGACGCCGCCGAAGTTGTAGCTGTCATCGCCGACGATGCGCGAGGCGTCGAACAGGACATTGTCGACTTCCCGGTGGAAGAAGCTGGCCGCCAGCAGGGCTGCGGGGGCGAAATACCATTCGGCCGACAGATCGACGCCATAGGCCTTCTCCGGCGTCACGAAGGGGTTGCCGCCACTGATGGTCTCGCTGGTGTCGTTCACGGTCACTGTGGCGCGCATGTCCTCCAGGCTCGGACGGGCCGAGCCGGTGATGAAGGCCGCCCGCAGTTTCAGCGTGTCGGAATAGTCGAAGCCGTAGTGCAGGCTCGGGAAGACGTTGGTCTCTTCCGTAGAGAAGCTGAGCGGAACGAGCGCGCCCGCCACATTGGCCAGGCCCTCGGAATTGATCTCCGTGCGCTCGATGCGGACGCCGCCGGTGAGGGTGTGGCGATCCCACTTCCAGCGGTTCATCACATAGCCAGACGCGACCTTCTCATCGACGGCGTTGGTGGCCCGCTTGTCGATGTCATAGACGGCGAAATTGCCGGTTCCGGCCGCATTGGCGGCGCGGGCGGCGGCCATGAGGGCGAGCACGCCCTCGGTCATGCGCCGGGTGTCGATGTGAACAGCGGTGAAGCCGCGGTCCATATCCTGATCCCAGACGGTCGAGCCGAACAGGGTCTTCATGTCCCACGGCAGACCCAGGAGGGCGCCATTGGTTTCCAGCGGGAAGCCCGTGCGGTTGCCGGTGGCCACCGTGCCGTCGCGACGGACCAGGGCGGTGACGTCGTTCTCCTGGGCCCGGTCGTCGTACTGGAAGCCGGCGCTGAAGGTGGCCTGGGCGCCGAAGCTGTCCCAGTCGCGGCTGCCGTCGAACTTCAGGGTGACGGCTTCGGTCTCAAGCCGGCCCGTGGACTCCGTGGCGAAGGATTCCGGCAGGGTCAGCTGGTTCAGCGAGGTGCGCTGCGCGCCCCGCGCGGGCTGACCATTGATCAGCACGGTGTCGTAAAGCGTGTGCAGCGGGATGCCGCTGCCCGTGGCGTTAACCTTCACCGTCATCGACGGAAGGAAGGCGGTGTTGGCGATCGACGGCCGCGAGGTGGAGGTGGAGGTCTGCTGGCCGACCGAGGGATAGAAGTTGTTGAACTCGGTGGTGGCGTAGGCCAGGTCCCAGCTCAGGTCCCAGTCCTTGACCCGATGGTCGCCGTGCAGAACGTTGAAGTTCACGCCGTTGGTGTAGATGCCATAGGCGAAGGAGGCGGTCATCGGCACGCCGATCAGGTCGGCGGTCTCGAAGTTCCGCGTGCCTGAGAAGGCGTTGGCATAGGTGAAGACGTACCAGTTGCGCTCTTCGAAGTCTTCGAACTCGGTCGTCAGGTGGGTGAGGGAGATGTAGTGGTCGTCGTTTGGTGAGTATTCGATCTTACCGGAAAAGGACTCGGTGACCCGCTCGATCACATACTTGGTGAAGCGCTGCGACGAGAGCCCCACGGTGTCGAACCGCGGCTCCGAGTTGTCGGTGTGCTGCTCGAACGAGTAGTGCGAGCCGATCAGGCTGGCGCCCCAGGTCCCGTTGGACCAGGACAGGCGGCCGGAATACTGCTTCACCGGGCCGTCGCCCATGTCGACGAAGCCGCCGCCCACATCAAACGAGCCATGGAAGCCCGGCAGGGTCAGGGGCGAGAAGGTCTCGATGTTCACCCGGCCGGCCAGGGCCTCGGCGGGCATGTTCGGCAGCAGGGTCTTGTTCAGCACCACCTGGCTGATCTGTGCGGCGGGCACGGAGTCGAAGCGAAAGATCCGGTCTTCGGCCCCGATCAGGTTGACGCCGTCCAGCGCCATGGTGGTCCAGCGGGTGGGCGCGCCGCGGATCTGGATGTAGCGCTCCTGGCCCTGGTCGCGCTGAACGCCGACGCCGGGCAGGCGGGCCAGCGCGCCAGCCGCGGTGGCGTCGGGGAAGCGACCGATGGTGTCGGACGCGATGACGTTGACGATGTTGTCCGACGCCTTCTGGATTTCCAGAGAGGCTTCGATGGACTCGCGGATCGGCGAGGCGGTGACCACCACCTCCGAGACTTCGGCGTCCTCGGCGAGCGCGGGCGCTGCGGCGGCGGCAAGAATGGGCAGAGAGGCCGAGACGGCGAGCAGAGCGCGGCGCGTACGCGCGCCGGCGAGACGCGCCGGATGGCGCAGATGGTTGGATGACATGGTCCGTCCCCCTTGTTGCTGTGATCAGCGGACGGGGGCCTCCACTAGGCTAGGCCAGTGTCATCCATTCGTGGGTTTGGTGATGTCTCGGTGTTGAGGCCGAGACTTGTTGGTTAGACAGGGCGGTGCGGCGCACCCATCCCGAGGGGACAAGTGCGCCGACCAACCTAGCCGTGCAGCTTCTTGGCCACCTCGGCGATGCGGCGGCCCTGATAGCGGGCGCCGTCCAGCTCGGTCTGGCTGGGCTGGCGCGAGCCGTCGCCGCCGGTGATGGTGGTGGCGCCGTAGGGGCTGCCGCCGGTCACCTCGTCCAGGCGCATCTGGGCCTGATAGCCATAGTCCATGCCGACCACCACGAGGCCAAAGTGCATCAGGTTGGTGATCAGCGAGAACAGGGTCGTCTCCTGGCCGCCATGCTGGGTGGCCGTGGCGGTGAAGGCGCCGCCGACCTTGCCGTTCAGAGCGCCGCTGGCCCACAGACCGCCGGCCTGGTCGAGGAAGTTGGCCATCTGCGAGGCCATGCGGCCAAAGCGGGTGCCGACGCCGATGATGATGGCGTCATACTCGGCCAGGTCCTGGATGGAGGCCACGGGCGCGGCCTGATCCAGCTTGTAGTGAGCCGCCTTGGCGACCTCTTCGGGCACCAGGTCAGGGACCCGCTTGATGTCGACCTGGGCGCCGGTCTCCCGGGCGCCTTCAGCCACGGCCTGGGCCATGGTTTCGATGTGGCCATAGGCCGAATAGTAGAGGACCAGAACCTTGGTCATGAGGAACTCCTGAAGCGTGAGTGTTGGGGGAGGGGAGGCGGCCTTTAGGCCGCGTCCACCAGGACGAGTTCGGAATCTTCCAGGGCGGTGATGGTCAGGGACGTCTCGCCGGTGATGGCCGCCCCATCCCGGGCCTCCAGGGTCACGCCATTGACCTCCACCCGGCCCTTGGCCGGCACCAGATAGGCGTGGCGGGCGGCGTCCAGGACGTGCTCGGTGGTCTCACCCGCCTTCAGGGTCGCGCCCAGCACCCGGGCCGGGGTGCGGATCGGCAGGGCGTCGGCGTCGTCCTCGAAACCGCTGGCCAGGGTCACGAAGCGTCCGGACCGGTCGCCCTTGGGAAAGGGCTTGGCGCCCCAGGCGGGCGCGCCGCCGGTGCGGGCCGGCTCGATCCAGATCTGGAAGATGCGGGTGGTGTCGCTCTCCAGATTGTACTCCGCATGGCGGATGCCGGAGCCCGCGCTCATCACCTGGACGTCGCCTGCCTCGGTGCGACCCTTGTTGCCCAGGCTGTCCTGGTGGGTGATGGCGCCGTCCCGGACATAGGTGATGATCTCCATGTCGGCATGGGGATGGGGCGGGAAGCCCGAGTTCGGCGCGATCTCGTCGTCGTTCCAGACCCGGATCGGCCCCCAGCCCATGCGCTTGGGGTCGTAGTAGTTGGCGAAGGAGAAGTGGTGGCGCGCCTTCAGCCAACCGTGGTCGGCGCCGCCCAGTCCGTCAAAACCTCTGCGTTCGATCATCTCGAAACCTCCGCGCCCAGCGGGGCGCTCTTGCCTGAGACCAAGATAGGGCGGATGATCGCAACATAAATAGAAACTACTGAAAGACACTGTTTCTAAAATGACCAAGTTGCCGGACCTGGAGGCCATGGCGATCTTCGCCAAGGTGGTGGAGCTCAAATCCTTCTCCGCCGCCGCCGATGAGCTGGCCCTGTCCAAGGCGACGGTCTCCAAGGCGGTGACCCGGCTGGAGGCGAGGCTCGGGGCGCGGCTGTTCAACCGCACCTCCAGGCGCCTGGCCCTGACGGAGGCGGGCCTTCGGTTGGCAGGGCCGGCCGCGCAGCTGCTGAATGACGGCGAGGCGGCGGAGGACGCCATCCTGGCGCAGTCGGCCCAGCCCCGCGGACTGGTGCGTCTGGCCTCGCCCATGTCCTTTGGCCTGCTGGAGGTGGCCCCCCTGCTGCCGGACTTCCTCGCCGCCCATCCGGACGTGTCGGTGGACCTGCATATGAGTGATGAAGCCATCGACCTCATCGGCATGGGGCTCGACATGGCGCTCCGGATCGCGGCCTTGCCGGACTCATCCCTCGTGGCCCGTCGGATCGGACCCGTCCCGCGACACGTGGTGGCGTCGCCGGCCTATCTCGCCGCCAGGGGGCGACCGACCCACCCAGCCCATCTGGCTGAACATGCCTGCCTCGGCTACGCCTATCTGCCCACGCCCGAGACCTGGCGGTTCGTCAATGCGGCAGGGGAGGAGGCGTCGGTGCGCCCCTCCGGACCCTTGCGGGCCAATAACGCCGAAGCCCTGCTGCCGGCTCTGGAGGCGGGCCTGGGCCTGGCGCTTCAACCGGACTTCATCGTCGGCGACGCCCTCGCGGCCGGCCGTCTGGAGGCGGTGCTCGCCGACTGGAGTCCGCCGCCTGTGGCCCTGCATCTTGTGATGCCGCCGGGGGGACCCCGACCGGCGCGCGTGGAGGTCCTCGCCCGGTTTCTGGTCGAACGGCTGTCGGCGCGGTGCGCCGGGCGCGGTGCGGCCTCGACAGGACCCGCCGGCTGAGCCACTGGAGTCTCATGTGTATGCGCCTGAGCCACAAGGTTCCTCACGGCCGTTTGACCGCCGTCCTGATGGTCGCCCTGTCTCTGGCGCTCGCCAGCTGTGGCTCGATTTCGCGGCCCGACATCGAGCCAGCGCAGGTTCAGGCGTCGGCGCGGACCGTGCTCGACCCCTTCCGTTTCGCGGGCAATGACGAGGCGGCGGGCCAAGCGTTTTTGAGCGCCTGGCGGACCGAGCGCGAAGCCCTCGGCGCCGATGGGCTGACAGCGCTTGCGGTTTCGGGCGGCGGCGCCAACGGCGCCTACGGGGCAGGGGTGCTGGTCGGCTGGACCGAAGCCGGTGACCGGCCGGTGTTTGATCTGGTGACGGGGGTGAGTACGGGCGCCCTGATCTCGCCCTTCGCCTTCCTTGGACCAACCTGGGACCACAGCCTCACTGCAGCCTATCGGGATGAGGATGTCTCCCGTCTGACCTCGGGAGGCTGGGGGGCGCTGTCTCGCCCAAGCCTCTACAGCGACCGCTCCCTGCGGGCTCTCGTGGGAAAATATGTGGACCCGGCGCTATTGCGGGCCATCGCGGCTGAACACAGCAAAGGGCGGCGGTTGCTGGTGGCGACCACCAATCTGGACGCGCAAGCCACTGTTCTTTGGGATATGGGCGCGATCGCGGCCGCCGGACAGGCTCCGGGGCAGGAGGCCACTGCAGTGGCCCTGTTTCGCAACGTCCTCGTGGCGTCAGCCAGTATTCCCGGCGTCTGCCCCCCGGTGATGATGCAGCTAGACGAGACCGGGACGGGCCTGGCTGAGATGCATGTCGACGGCGGCGTCAGCACGCCGTTCGTCCTGGCCCCCGCGACCCTGACCCTGTGGACGCCGGAAGGCGTCATGCGCCCGCGCGACCTCTACGTGATCATCAATGGCGAGGTGGAGCCCCGGCGGGCGCTCACCAAGGGGGCGACCTTGCCCATCCTGATGCGCAGCTTCGACACCCTGTCGAAATCTGACCTTCGAGCCCATCTGATCGCCGCCGTCGCCTTCGCCAACCGAAATGACGCGCGGCTGCGCTACGCCGCGATCCCTACGGCCCTCGGCGCCGACAGCCTGGCGTTTGACGCGGAGTCCATGCGTAGGCTGTTTGAGGCGGGACGTGCCGCCGGGGCGACCGGCGCCGCGTTCGCAGAGATCATCCCCGACGTTCCCCCGTCACCGGCGCCCTGAAGGCTCAGGCCGCGCTGGAGACGGCGGGCGCTGCGGGGACGGCGGCCGGCGCATCGGCTTCGGGCTTCGGCAGCCGCACGCTGCGACCTTCGAAGACCGCGCCGGTCTCCATGGCCAGTTGCTCGTGGGCGATGTCGCCCTCCACATGAGCTGTGCCATAGAGGCGCACCTGACGCGCCTTCATCGGGCCTTTGATCTGGCCACGGATTTCAGCCACCACGGCGACAACCGTGCCTTCAATCCGGCCCTGGGGTCCCAGGCTGAGCTTGCCGACGCGAACATCGCCGCGCACCAGCCCATCGATCTGAACCTCGGCCTCGCCGGCGATATTCCCTTGAATACAAAGGCCCGGACCGATCAGGGACGGCGCCTTGGGCTTGGGCGTGGCGGACGGTGAGGCGGCGGCGTTGCGGATCGCGGGCGTCTCTTCGGCCTGGGGCCGAGCGGGGGTCTTGTTGGCTTTTTCGAACATGGCGGCGTCCCTTCTCGGTACGATTTGAACCGAGCGCTGCAAGGCTGGGGCCGCGGCGAAGCTTAGGGCTCCGCCATCGCCCCGCGCACCAGCCGGGCATAGAGCCGCTCCGCCACGCCTCTGGGCCGGTCCAGGCCCAGCCGCGCCAGGGCCTGACGCACCCGATCGTCAGGTCGCCCAGCGGTCACCCCGCGCAGGGCCAGGGCCGCAATCTCGGTCTTGGCGGTCGCCGCAGACTTGATCTTCTGCAGGGCCGGCGCCAGGGCCTGTTCCACCTCGGTCATCTCCGTGCCGAACGGGAAGGGGGGCAGGTCGCCGGCCTTGCGGAAGGGCGCCAGTCGCTCAGCCAGGACGGTGGCCGTATTATCGGCGGCGAAGTTGGCGATCTGGTGGCTGGCCGGCAGCTTTCCCGCCGCCTTGGCCTGTCCCGTCAGATCCTCGTGGAAGGCGGCGTCGGCGACCGCCAGCATGCGGGCGATAACTTCGCTGTCCCGGGCGCCGCGCAGATCGGCGACGCCATACTCGGTCACCACCATGTCGCGCAGGTGCCGGGGGATTGTGGTGTGGCCATAGGACCAGCGGATATTGGACTCTCGCCCGTCGCTTCCCTGCCGGCTGGCCGGAAGCGTCATGATCGAGCGAGCGTCGGGCAGGGCGAAGGCCTGGGCCACGAAGTTGTACTGGCCGCCGACCCCGCTCACCACGCGGCCATCCTCGAGGGCGTCGGAGGTCACGGCGCCCAGCAGGGTGGCGATCATGGCGTTGTTGACGAAGCGCGCGCCCTTGCGGTCGGCCACCCGCTTGTCGAAGTCCGCGCCGTGCAGTTCATTGACGAAGCCCACATCGGTCATCCGGAACTTCGCGCGTTCCTCCAGCGGCATGTCGCGCAGGGCGGCGTAGAAGTCCCGCGGCGCCAGGAAGAAGGCCGCGTCCAGCACCGCGCCGTCCACCTCGCGCTTTAGAACGCCCGCGCGATAGAGCTCCAGAAAGGCGTCCACGAACATCTCGGTGGCTCCGTAGAGCCCCTCTTCGAAGGGTCCGGTGTGGCGCTCCAGAGGATCGTCGGGCGGAGTCAGGGCCTTGAGGATGGCGGCGAAGCGTGTCGGCTTTTGGTGACGCAGGATCAGAGCGTGGGCCACCGCGTGGCCCATGGAGCCGATGCCGATCTCCAGGGTGCCGCCGTCGGGGATCAGGCTCGCGACGTGGAAGCCCATGGCGTAGTGGGTCAGGCTGACCGGCTGCTTGGGCGGGCCGGGCAGGGGAAACTCCACCTCTGGGCTCTCCAGCATCATGGCGAAGGCCTCTGGCGGCAGCTCGGCCGGGCCGGGCATATAGGGCAGCTCGGAATTGACCTGGCCCACCAGGATGAGGTCGGTGCGGCCCTCCGCCTTGGCCTTGAGCAGTTCCAGGGTCAGGTCGGTGTTGCAGGACAGGCTGTAGCGCTCGGCGCCGTCGCGCTCTCCCTTTGCCACCAGCTGGGCGACCACGTTGCAGCCCCGCTCCAGGATGTAGCGGCTGGCATGGGTGTAGTTGGCGCTGATGTAGTTCTGCTGCACCTCGGGGTCGTTCAGCCACATGCCGGCCTGCAGGAAGAACTCGTCCACCTCGATATTGGGCGGCAGGCCGCCGCGGCGCTGCGCCTGGGCGTAGGCGAGCTCGGGATAGCCCCCAAGGGTGCGCTCCAGGATCGGTCCCATGAACCGCTTTTCCAACAGGCTGCCGGGCTCCGGCGGCGTCAGGGTCAGCGCCGTGAAGATCCGTAGCGAGATTGAGCGGTCGGTCGCCGCCCGGGCATAAAGGGCGTTGGCGATGTGATTGGCCTTACCCAGCCCGAGCGGCAGGCCCAGCACCACCTTGCCGTCCAACCGTTCGATGATCGCCTTGGCGACATCGTCGGCTTGCATCATCCGCAGCATCGCCCCACTCACGTCAGTCGCTCCCAGCCCTGGTCGGGACGGAAGCGTTCGCCATGGAGGACGGCGAGTTCCTCCATACGGGCCTTGAGCGTCTGCGCCCCGGCCTCGCGTGCATAGTGGATGGGTCCGCAGCGGAAGGGGGCGAAGCCGGCGCCGAAGACCATGGCCCCATCAACGATGTCCTCGTCCTCGACCACGCCCTTGCGCAGGCATTCCAGGCAGGCGTCGATCATCGGCAGAATCAGACGGTCGGTCATCTCCTGGGTCGGCTTGGCGAAGGACTTGGCCTTCTGCGGTTCGCCGTCCTTCCAGGCGTAGATTCCCTTGCCGGTCTTGCGGCCCAGGTCGCCAGCGGTGACCTTGGCGCGCAGGGTGTCCGGCGGGACGGGCAGGGGCTTGTCGAGGCCGGCCTTCAGGCTGTCGGCCACCGCGATGCCTACGTCGAGACCGACTTGGTCGGCCAGCTCGGCCGGACCCACGGGCATGCCGAAGGCCTCGGCGGCGGCGTCGATCGTCTCGGGGGCGACGCCCTCCTGCATCATCACCATGGCTTCCAGCATGTAGGGCGTCAGCGACCGGTTGACGAGGAAGCCCGGCGTGCTGCGCACAGGGGCCGGCAGGCGGTCGATGGCGCCCAGGAAGGCCTTGGCCAGGTTCAGGGTGTCGTCGGCCACGCCCTCATGGGTGACGATCTCCACCAACTGCATCCGCGAGACCGGATTGAAGAAGTGAATGCCGATCAGCCGCTCAGGCCGGGCGAGGCCCTGCGCCAGGTCTTCCAGGCGGATCGATGAGGTGTTGGTGGCCAGCACCGCGCCGGACTTCATGCGCGGCTCGAGATCGGCGTAGATTTTCCTTTTGAGATCAAGCCTTTCAGGCGCCGCCTCAATGATCAGGTCGGCATGGCGAACCCCCTGGCCATCGGGGTCGGGGATCAGCCGATCCAGGGCGTCGCGGGTCTTGGCGCTGTCGTGGCCCAGCTTCGGATAGAGGGTCGCGGCCCGGCCGATGGCCTGGGCGATGATCTCCGGCTTCAGGTCGGCCAGGGTGACCTTTATCCCATGCCAGGCCGCCCAGGCGGCGATGTCGCCCCCCATGGCGCCGGCGCCGATGACATGCAGGTGGCGCGGCGCCTTGGCCTCCACCTCGGTCAGCCGCTTCATCTTCTCCCGCAGGAAGAAGATCCGGATCAGGTTCTGGGCCGCGTCCGTCGTCATCAGGTGGGCGAAAGAGGCGATCTCCGCCTTGCGCATCGCTTTCAGATCGTCCCCATGGCGCTCCCACAGGTCCACCAGGGCGCCCGGCGCCGGATAGTGCTGCGGCCGCGCCTGCTTGGCCGCTTGGCTGCGCATGCGATCAGCGGCGGCGCGGCGCGGAAGATCGGCGTGCAGAATGCGTTCGGTGACTTGGTGGCGCAGCCGACCCAGGCGGCCGGGCTTGGATGAGCTGAACTCTCCTCGGGCCACGGCGGAGACGGCCGCCTTCACGTGGCGCTCTTCGGTAAGCGCGTCGGCCAGGCCGATGGCCTTGGCCTCGCCCGGGCGCTTGGCCTTGCCGGTCAGCATCATCTGCATGGCGTCCAGGGGATCGATCAGATCCAGAAGGCGAGCCGTGCCGCCAAGGCCCGGATGCAGGCCAAGCTGAACCTCCGGAAAGCCCAGGCGCGCCTCATCGCCCACCAGGATGCGGTGGTCGCAGGCCAGCGCAATCTCAAGCCCGCCGCCGAGGGCGTAGCCGTGGATGACCGCGACCGTCGGCGTGCTGAGTTTGGCCAGGCGATCGACCACCTCGTGGGCGCGCGTCATCCGTTGCTCCACCTCATGGGCGTCGCGGGCGCCGACAAAGGCCTTCACATCAGCGCCGGCGAAGAAGCCGCCGGCCTTCGCCGAGCGGATCGCCAGGGCCTTGGGCGCGTCCTGCTCCACCTTGGCGAGGATCTGGTCGAGCTCCTCGAGCACCTCTTCGGACACGGTGTTGGCGCTGGCGCCCGGCTGGTCGGCGATCAACCAGTCGATCCCGTCCTCGTCCCGGGTCAGCCGCCAGGCCTTCCACGGGTCCGGCGCGCCCGTATCGGGGCCAAGCTCCATCAGCCGCGGCTCGAGAGTCTTCCAGGCGGTGTCCGTCATCGATGTCTCCTTCAGACCGCTTGGAGCAGCATGGCGCCGCCCTGACCGCCGCCGATGCACTCGGTGGCGACGCCCCGGGGCTGGGACAGGCGCTTCATGGCGTTGGCCAGGTGCAGCACGATCCGCGCGCCGCTGGCGCCGACCGGATGGCCCATGCCGATGGCGCCGCCATCGACGTTCAGTCGCTCCCGGTCGATCTGGCCAAAGTCGCCCTCCAGGCCGAGCACCTGGCGGCGGAAGCCGTCGTCCTGCCAGGCGGCCAGACAGGCCAGGACCTGAGCGGCGAAGGCCTCGTTGATCTCCCAGATCGGCACGTCCGACAGGGTCATGTCGTGAGCGCGTAGCAGCTGCGTGACCGACATCACCGGGCCAAGCCCCATGATCTTCGGGTCGAGCGCCGCCCAGCGGCTGTCGACGATCTCGGCCAGGGGCTCCAGGCTGTGTTCCTTGACCGCGTCTTCCGAGGCCAGGACCACCCAGGTCGCGCCATCGGTGATCTGCGAACTGTTGCCCGCCGTCACCTTGCCGAACGGCGGCTCGAAGGCCGGCTTAAGTTTGGCCAGCTTGTCGGGGCTGGAATCGGCCCGCACCCCGTCGTCGCGGTCATGGAGTTCGCCATCCGGTGCGAAAGCGGGCTCCAGCTCGCCCTTGAACCAGCCCTCGGTGTGGGCGCGGGCTGAGCGGAGCTGGCTCTCGGAGGCGTAGACGTCCGCCTCATGACGGGAGATGTCGAACATCTGCGCCAGGATTTCGGCCGTCTGACCCATGTTGAGGTCGGTGATCGGATCGGTCAGGCCGCGCTCCAGGCCGATGACAGGGCTGAGGAAGTCCGGCCGAAAGCCCATGGCCGCCTCGGCCCGAGCCATGGGGCTGCGGGCGCTGTTCAGCTCGGCGAACCACTCCGTTGCGTCGTGGCTCAGGACCAGGGGGGCGTGGCTCAGCGACTCCGCGCCGCCCGCCAGGATCAGGTCGGCGGTTCCCTGCTGGATGTAGCGGAAGGCTGTGTCGATGGACTGCATGCCCGAGCCGCAGTTGATCTGCACGGTGAAGGCGACCATGGCCTCGCCCATGCCCAGCCGCAGGGCCGCAACCCGCGCCGGGTTCATCTCGTCGGCCACCACGTTCACGCAGCCCAGGATGACCTGATCGAACGCGCTCGGCGCAAACGGCTGGCGGAGCAACAGGGGGCGGCCGCACTGGACGGCCAGATCCACCGGCGTGAAGGGTCCGGGCCGCCCGCGGGCCTTGATGAAGGGCGTGCGGGCGCCGTCGACGATATAGACCGGCCGGCTCATTCTGCGGCCTCGACGCGCACCTGCTGGGCCGGTGTCGCCTTGCCGGTGATCTCTTCGGGCGAAAAGTCGTCCACGGCGACGACCTTGGCGACGGCGATGGCCGTCTCAGCCAGCCTGTCGTGGTCCTCACGGCTGATCAGGCCCTGGTCGAGGGCTGAGTCCGGATCGCGGACCCGCAGCTTCTTCATACGGTCGCGGATCGGTTCGGTGGAGACCACCAGATCCAGGGCATGTTCCAACTCGGCCACGGCGTCATCGCCGGCGCCCAGATAAACGCCGTCGGTGAGGCGGTCGCGAGTGGCCGACGGCTCCAGGATCAGCCGGGCGCAGGCGCGGGTGACCCGGTCGCTGGGCCCCCGGCGGATGATCCCGAAGGGCAGGACGAACAGGCCCAGCAGCCAGGCGACCGGCTGGTTGGGGAAGTTGTCGAGGATTTCCTTCAGCCGGCGCTCGATCGTCAGGAAGCCGTCCTGCATGATCCATTCGACCAGCGGCAGGTCCGCCTCCTGGCGGCCATCCTCTTCCCAGCGCTTCAGGGTGGCGCTGAGCAGATAGAGCTCAGCCAGGATGTCGCCAAACCGGGCCGACAGCATCTCCTTGCGCTTCAGGGAGCCGCCCATGGTCAGGAGGGCGGCGTCGGAGGCGAGCGCGAAGCTCGCCGCATAGCGGCTGAGCTTGCGGTAGTAGCGCTTGGTGGGGCCGGTCTCAGGCGCCGGACCGATCAGGCCGTCGCTCCAGGAGCGGATGAAGGCGTTCTTGGCCGTCCGCAGGATATGTCCGGCATGGGCCCAGACGGTGACGTCGAACGCGGCCAGCCCCCGCTGGGTGTCCTCGTCGGCCAGGGCCTCCATCTCCTTGAGGATGAAGGGGTGGGCGCGGATCGCGCCCTGGCCGAAGACGATCAGGCTGCGGGTGAGGATGTTGGCGCCCTCCACCGTGATGCCCACGGGCACGGAGCGATAGAAGGTCCCGAGATAGTTCTTCGGCCCATCGATCACCGCCTTGCCGGCATGGACATCCATGGCGTCATTCGCGCTGACGCGCATCCGCTCGGTGGCGCTGTTCTTCATGATCGCCGAGACCACCGAGGGATGGTGGCCGAGCGCCAGGCCTGCGCAGGTAAAGCGGCGGGCGGCGTCCAGAAGATAGGCGTTGGCGGCGATGCGACCCAGACGCTCCTGCACGCCCTCGAACTCGCCGATGGGAATGCGGAACTGGGTGCGGACCCGGGAATAGGCGCCGGTGGTCCGCGCCGCCATGGCCGCGCCGGCCGCCGAGAGCGAGGGCAGGGAGATGCCGCGTCCGGCGGCCAGCGCCGCGTTCAGCATCATCCAGCCCTTGCCGATCTGCTCCTGGCCCCCAAGGATCGCATCCATCGGGAGGAAGACGTCGTGGCCGGCATTAGGGCCGTTCTGGAAAGCCTGCATGGCCGGGATGTGCCTACGGCCGATCTCGATGCCAGGGGTGTCGGTGGGCGCCAGGATCACGGTAATGCCCAGGTCTTCCTCGCCGCCCAGCAGGCCGTCGGGATCCTTGACCTTCACGGCCAGCCCGAGAACGGTCGCGATGGGGCCAAGCGTGATGTAGCGCTTGGCCCAGTTGAGCTTCAGGCCCAGCATCTTCTGGCCCTTGTATTCGCCCTCGCAGACCACGCCGATGTCGGTCATGGCTGTGGCGTCGGAGCCCGCTTCGGCGCTGGTCAGGCCAAAGGCGGGGATGTCGCGGCCGTCAGCCAGCCGGGGCAGCCAGAAGGACTTCTGGTCGTCGGTGCCGAACTTCATCAGCAGTTCGCCGGGGCCCAGCGAGTTGGGCACCATGACGGTGACCGCGGCGGCCACCGAGCGGGTGGAGATCTTCCGCACCACCTCGGAATGGGCGTAGGGGCTGAAGCCCAGGCCGCCATATTCCTCGGGAATGATCATCCCGAAGAAGCGCTCGCGCTTGATGAAGTCCCAGGCCTCGGGCGGAAGGTCACGGTCCTCCCAGTTGATCTTCCAGTCGTCCAGCATGGCGCAAAGCTGATCGACCGGACCGTCGATGAAGGCGCGCTCGGCCTCTGTCAGCCTGGCGGGCGGAATAGCCAGCATGGCCTGCCAGTCCGGATCCCCCGAAAACAGGTCGGCGTCCCACCAGACGTCGCCGGCGGCGATGGCCTCGGCCTCGGTGTCGGACATCTCGGGCAGGACGCCCTTGGCCATGTGATAGATCGGCCGCGTGACGAAGTCGCGGCGCAGGGCGGACCTGTCCATGCAACACCTCTTTCGGAATCGGGTTGAGCAAAGCCAACGCATCAGGGCCGGTTCGGTTCGTGACCAACGGCGGTCGCGGCGGCGGCAGAAATTGTGCGGCTGGATCGAACGGGGATGGCGTCCAGGTGTTGTTTGGTGAACGCACCAGCCATTGGAGAGCCTATGCCCCCCGCACCCGAGCAGCCCGACTTCGAACCGCAGGATCAGGCCGAGGTCTTTGACGAGGACAACACGGTCGGGGCTGGCGATGACGTTCCGCCGGCCGAAATGCGCACCTTCGAGGGAATGGCCCAGGTCCGCGACGAGACCTCCGCGTTGGGCGACGCCGACGATGACGAGGCGCAGTTCGCCGAGGACCTCAGTGATGGCGAGATCGTCGCGCTCGGCCGAGATGAGCAGGATGGTCTGGCCCGTGATGGCGACCGTCCGGTGTTTGACGCGGCTCAGGACGGCGGCGGCCCGGGCATCGGCGAGGATGAGGCCCCGCTGCTGGATGCTGGCGATATGTCCGCGGCTCCGGACACGGCCGCCGCCGATGCGGCTGAACTTGAATCCGAGCGGCTGAACGACGCCGACCTGAAGGACCTCGGCTATCAGGTCGGCCCGTCTAAGGGATGACCCGGGGTGGGCGGCGGCCCGCGACCGTGACAGGCTAGATCCTCGCCCCTGACGGAGTTCGACCTTGACCCTGCCTGACTCGACCGACAGCGCGCCCGGCTCGCAGCTGGAGCGCCTGCTGGCCTTGGCTGACCGGCCCGACCCGGTGCGCACCGTGGTTGTCCATCCGGTGGACGACCTCTCCATTAGCGGCGCGGTGGAGGCCGCTGAGCGCAAGCTCATTATTCCCATCCTGGTGGGGCCGGCCGCGCGGATTCGCGCGGCCGCTGACGCGGCGGGACTGGATATCAGCCGGTACGAGCTGCACGACGCCCCGCACAGCCACGCCGCCGCGGCCCTGGCCTGTCAGCTCGCCGGCCGGGGCGAGGCCGAGGCGGTGATGAAGGGCGCGCTCCATACCGATGAACTGCTCGAAGCGGTGGTGGCCAAGGACTGCGGCCTTCGCACCGAGCGGCGGATGAGCCATGTCTTCATCCTTGATGTGCCGACCTATCCCAAGCCGCTGCTGGTCACTGATGCGGCGATCAACATCGCCCCGGACCTGGCCACCAAGCGCGACATCGTCCAGAACGCCATCGACTGCGCCCGCGCCATGGGGGTCGACCGACCCAAGGTGGCCATCCTGGCGGCGGTGGAGACGGTCAATCCGAAGATGATCGCCACCCTGGACGCCGCCGCGCTCTGCAAGATGGCCGACCGGGGCCAGATTGTCGGCGGCCTGCTGGACGGCCCCCTGGCCTTCGACAACGCCATCTCCAAGGAAGCCGCCGCGCAGAAGCACATTGTCTCCGAGGTGGCCGGCGACGCCGACATCCTGCTCGTGCCGGACATTGAGTCGGGCAACATGCTGGCCAAACAGCTCTTCTACCTGGCGCGGGCCCAGTCGGCCGGGATCGTCATGGGCGCGCGGGTGCCGGTCATGCTCACCAGCCGCTCCGATGGGGTCCTATCGCGCCTGGCCTCCTGCGCCGTCGCCCTGCTGGTGGCCAAGGCTGGCCGCCTCCAGCCGCCAGCCCACTAGGAATGCGCATGCAGATCCTGGTCCTGAACGCAGGTTCGTCCAGCCTGAAGTTCGCGGTCTATGACAGCCTCGGCGACAAGCTGACCCTGGGGATGACCGGCGCCGTCTCCGGCCTGCCGGACCGACCTCAGTTCCGGGTCCGCGACGCCAACGGCGAGACCCTGGCTGAAACCGACTGGCCGAAGGCGGCCGGCGTCCTGGATGAGGCCCTGGCGCGCACGCTCGAGTGGCTGGCCGGGGAGGGTGGGGTGAGCGCGCCCGACGCCATCGGCCATCGCATCGTCCATGGGGGCCTGGCCTTCGCCGCCCCCGTGCGCCTGGACGACGAGACATTGCAGACCCTGGAGGGACTCTCGCCCCTGGCGCCCTTGCACCAGCCCTTCAACCTGGCTGCGGTGCGCGCCGCGCAACATCAGTTTCCAGGCGCGGTCCAGGTCGGCTGCTTCGACACCGCCTTCCACGCGGGTCAGCCACGGCTTGCGCGGCTCTACGCCCTGCCGCGGGACCTCACCGAGGGCGGCGTGCTGGCCTATGGCTTCCATGGCCTGTCGTACGACTTCATCGCCGGCGAGCTTCGAGAGCGGTTCGGCTCAAACTGCGGCGGGCGGGTGATCGTCGCCCACCTGGGGAGCGGCGTGTCCCTCTGCGCCCTGGCCGATGGTGAGAGTCTGGCCACCACCATGGGCTTCTCGGCCCTGGATGGCCCGCCCATGGCCACCCGGTCGGGCAGTCTCGATCCTGGGGTTCTGCTCTACCTGATGGAAGATCGCGGCATGTCGGCCGCTGATCTCACCGACCTGCTCTATCGCCGGTCGGGCCTGCTCGGCGTGTCCGGGGAGAGCGGCGACATCAGAGTCCTGCTGGCCAGCGACCGTCCGGAGGCGCGGGAGGCTCTGGACCTGTTCGTCTATAGGCTGTCGCGGGAGATCGGCGGGCTGGCCGCCGCCCTGGGCGGGGTGGATCGCCTCGTCTTCACCGCCGGCGTCGGGGAAAACGCCGCGGCGATCCGCGAGGGCGTGCTGCGGGCCTGCGCCTGGCTGGGCGCCGAGCTCGACGCCGAGGCGAACCGGGCAGGCGCCGAGATCATCACCACCCCGGCCAGCCGCCTTCAGGGGCTCGTCCTGCCCACGGACGAACAGATCGTCATCGCCCGCGCCGCCAGGGTCCTGCTGCAGGACGGCTGAATGCGAAAAAGGCCCCAGCGGTGAAGCCGGGGCCTTTCCTTCAGTCTGCGTATGTCGCGCAGCTTAGAACTTGTAGCCGAAGCCCGCCGAGACGACCCACGGGTCCAGCTTCACCTTGGACTTCACGCCGTTACGGTTGTCGGTGGCGTCGGTCTCGAAGAACACCTTCTTCACATCGAGGTTGGCGCTCCAGGGACCGCTGACGGCCACGTCCACGCCCGCCTGCAGGGCGAAGCCGAAGCCGTTGTCGATGTCGAGGTCGAAGTTGTTCTTATCCCAGCCGTTGTAGAAGATCATGTAGTTCACGCCCGCGCCCACATAGGGGCTGACCTTGGCGGCCGGGGCGAAGTGATATTGCAGGGAGACCACCGGGGGGAGGACCCAGGTCTCCTTGACCTTCACGTCGGTGGCCGGACCCTTGGCGGTGACCGTGTGCTTGGTCGTGCCGGCGATCACTTCGACAGCGACATTGTCGGTGAAGAAGTAGCTCAGGCCGATGGTCGGCATCACATCGGCGTTCACCTCGGCCCGCAGGCCCGTCGCGGCGCCGGCCAGGGTGGTGATGGGGTCGCCGGCTTCCGGATCAACGGAGGTCACCCGGACATTGAGCATCGTGGTCCCGGCGCTCTTGGGCTGGAACTCCTGGGCCTGGGCGGCCCCGGCGAGGGTGAGGGCGAGGCCCGCGGCGAGAACGGCGGCGGTGGTTTTCATGACTATCCCCTTATTGACGGTATGACCGTGGCCGCGTGATGCGCCTGCGCGCTGAGGCCATCCTTGATCTGGCTCAAGCTTGAGCGGCAGGGGCGCTTCCAGGCATTTGATACGGGTCAAGGCGTCGCCCGGGGGAAGGGCGCCAGATGAGGCGCGCAACCCCAAGGAGCCGCCCCATGTCGAAGTCCATCAGCAAAGACCTCCGCGAAGACGTCAAGGATCTGCGGGAGAACATCGACGAGACCCTCGAGGATGTCGCCCGCGCCCTGCGATCGGCCGCCGAAAGCCTCTCGGAGGAGAGCGAGGAAGCCATCGCCAAGGCCGCCGTCGCGGTGCGCAAGGCCGCCGACGCCCTCTCGGAAAAGGCCAAACCCGCCAAGGCCATGGCCGACAAGGCTGTTCAGGAGGTGAAGGATCATCCCATTGTCTCGGCCGGGGCCGCCCTGACCGCCGCCGCCCTGCTGATCAGCCTGCTGGTGGCCGAGCGCCGCAAGAAGTCCTGAGCGAGCAGGGACCCCATCGGCTCGTCGACACCGCGCCTGCCCTCGACGACCCTGGTCGCGAGGGCAGGCGAAGCCTTGTTTCAATGGAGATTATCCATGCCTTACAAAGACATCCTTCTCCATCTTGAGTCCTATCCCGATGCCACGTCCGACCTGGCGCTGGAGCAGGGCGTCAGTCTGTGCGCGGCGCTCGGCGAACAGGTCACCGCCCTGGTCCCCCAGGTCTCGATTCCGCTGAAGACCAATCGCCTGGCCGATTTCGCCCTGAACCTCGGCGATATGGCTCGGGCGGAGGAGGGGCGCAGTCGCCAGAACGCCGCGCGTCTGCTCGAACAGTTCGAGCATCGCGCCACGGCGCTGGGGGTGTTCGGCGGCCGCCTGTCGCCCGAGGCCGAAGTGTTCCAGATCCCGGAACTCACCGCCCAGCTCGCCCGGACCCGGGATATCTGCGTCATCCCGTATGCCCGTGAGTCGACGGCCCATCAGGGGGTGGCGGAGGCGATGATCTTCGCCTCGGGCCGACCCGTCGTGGTCTTCCGGCCTAACGACGCCCGGCCCACCCAGACGGGTCTCGGAACCGTATTGATCGCGTGGGACGCCAGCCGATCGGCCGCCGCCGCCGTCGCCGCGGCGATGCCTGCCCTGACCTCGGCCCGCAAGGTGGTCGTCCTGACCGTGCTCAATGAAAAGGCGACCGCCAGGCCGGGCGCCCCGCAGGACCTGCTCCGCCACCTCGCCCGCCACGGGGTCATCGCCGAGGCCATGGAGTTCGATTCGGCCGGGGCGAAGATCGGTTCGGTCCTTGACCATGTCGCCTTGCGGACCGAAGCCGACCTCCTGGTCATGGGGGCGTTCGGTCACTCCCGGGCCAGGGAGTTCGTCCTGGGGGGCGCCACCCGCAGCGTGCTGGAGTCGCCGCCGGTCCCGGTGCTGCTCGCCCACTGACAAGTGCCGCTTTCGGCGGCGTGTGGGCGGGAAATGCGCCCTCACGTCGCGGTTTCTGGATTCAATCCTGGCCCTGGGATAAGCGACAGACGCCGCATCACAGGCGGCGACCAAGTGTGCGGGGCGCGTTTCGTGACCATCCAACCCATCTTCAAGTCTCTCGCTGTAGCCGCCGTCGGCTTCACCCTGGCGAGCGGCGCGGCCAGCGCCCCGGCGAAGGCAGAGACCGTGGCCATCGTCGGGGCCACCCTCTTTGACGCCACGGGCGCGGCGCCGCGGACGGCCGACGTGCTGATTCAGGATGGGCGGATCGCCGCCATCGGCGCCGGTCTGACCGTGCCGGCTGGCGCGGTGACCATCGATGGCCGCGGCAAGGCCCTGACCCCGGGCTTCTTCGACGTCCACACCCACTGGACGCCGAACGGCGCGCCCTATCAGACGCCGGCCATCGCCACGGCCTATGTGCAGGCTGGCGTCACCACGGTGAACGACTTTCACCAGCCCCCGGAATCCTACGAGCCCCGGCGTCGCTGGCTGTCGCAGCTGGCCTCGCCGCATGTGAACCTGACGGCGCGGATGAGCACGCCCGGCGGCCATGGGGCTGACTGGGGCGACACAACCACCACCAAGTGGGTCAACACCCCCGACGGCGCCCGGCACGAGGTCCGCCGGCTGGTTCCGTACGAGCCGGACCTCATCAAGGCCTTCGCCGACGGCTGGCGCTATGGCCTTTCGGCCGACAACACCTCAATGGATGTGGGCACGCTGAGCGCCCTGGTGGACGAGGCGCACAAGAATGACCTGAAGGTCGTCACACACACCGTAACGGTGGCGCGCGGCAAGGTGGCCGCCCGGGCCGGGGTGGATATCATCGTCCACAGCCTGCAGGACGGGCCGGTGGACCAGGAGGTCATCGACCTGATGAAGGCGTCGGGCACGGCCTACGCCCCGACGCTCGCGGTCTATGAGCCGGTCAAGCCCGGCCAGACCCCGCCGGACGACCTGAACAATCCGCGCTTCGTCCAGTCCAACGCCAAGTTCCAGTACGCCCTGCGCAATGTGAAGGCGTTGCATGACGCAGGGGTTCTGGTGGCGCTCGGCACCGACGCCGGCATGCCGGGCACGCCGCACGGGGTCGCGACCCTGCATGAGATGGAGTTGCTGGTTCAGGCCGGCTTCACGCCGGTGGAGGCCCTGATGGTCGCCACCGCCAACAGCGCCCGCGCCATGGGCGTCCTGGATGATCGTGGCACCATCGAAGTCGGCAAGCGCGCCGACCTGGTGCTGATCGACGGCGCGCCCTGGACCCACATCTCCGACGTCCGCAAGACCGAGCGGGTCTTCATCGACGGTCGTCAGGTGGTGGGGCCCGGGGTCGCCCTGCCGGCGGCCAACAGCCAGATGACCATGGCACCCGCGCCCGCCCAGGCTCTGATTGACGACTTCGAAGGCGCGCCGGGCCGCACGGCCACAGGCGCCCTGCGGGTGCAGGACACCGACGGCGGTATGGACCGCAGCGTGCTGATCAGCCTCGTGGCGCCAGAGGCGGATGGCGACAACGCCCTGCGCCTGGCCGCACGGATGTCGGTCAAGGAAGACCCCCATACCGGCGTCATCCTCCCGCTCAGCCGCGGGTCGGTCCAGCCGGTCGACGCCCGCGCCTTCAAGGGGCTCGCTTTCGGCCTGAGGGGCGACGGAGGGCTCTACCGGGTGATGATTCGCACCGTGGGCGGCTGGTGGCAGACCGAGGTTGAGGCGGGTCCCGAGTGGGCCAGCTTCACCGTGCCCTTCTCGGATCTGCGGCCTGCGCCAGGCTGGCGGCGGGCTGAGACGCCCTGGACGGCCAGTGATCTGCTGGAAGTCCAGTTCGGCGGTGGTCGGGACGCCGGTGAGACCCTGTGGCTCGAGGTCGACGACGTCAGGTTCTACTGATCACTGATCACTGAGCGCCGATCGGCGAAATCCGTCCCGAACCGACCTAAAAGCTGTGAAATTGGGCGTGAATTGCCCCTTTTTGCGGCCGTGTGGCGAATGTGTGTCGGCCAGCGCCGTATAACGACGCTACACCGGCCCTGCCGTCTATTCGGCCGAGAGGATCTGGAGAACCGGGAAAACGTCGGTCTTCGGGTCGGGATCAAAAGGGGATCAACATGAACATCACCAACTGGGGGCGGCGCGGTCTGCTCGGGACGACTATGCTCTGCGCGCTCGGCGCCGGCGGAGCCTTCGCCCAGACGGCCGAAACCATGGTTGACGAGATCATCGTCGTCGGGTCGCAGGTGCAGGGGTCGCGGATTACTGACGCCGTGCCCGTCACCGTGCTCGGACAGGACGAACTGCAGGCGGTCGCCGCCGCCTCGGGCGACGAGCTGTTCCGCTCCATCCCGCAGATGGGCGATGTGAGCTTCAACTCCAGCTACCTGCCCAACTCCAGCAACAGCGCCCGGGGCGATGTGGGCTCGGTCAATCTGCGCAATCTGGGTATCGGCAACACCCTGGTCCTTCTGAATGGCCGCCGGGTGGTGACCCACCCGTCCAGCCGCGCCGACGAGAACCTCGTTCCAGTCCTGACCTACAACACCAACGCCATCCCGGTGAACGGTCTCCAGCGCCTGGAAGTGCTGCGCGACGGCGCGGCGGCGCTCTACGGCTCGGACGCGGTGGCCGGCGTCGTCAACACGGTGCTGCGCACCGACTATGATGGTCTGACCCTGGACGCCCAGTACGGCGGCGCCGAGGGCACGGGCCTGCGCCAGACCGATCTGTCGGCCCTGTTCGGCCGCAATTTCGACCGCGGTAATGTCACGGTGTTCGCCAGCTACACCGACCGCACCGCCCTGGACGCCCTGGACCAGGACTATACCGCCTCCCTGGACCGCCGGCCGCTGTTCGCCGGTACGCGTTTTGACGGCGCCACCTCCCTGGACGCCCGCAGCACCGTCACCCCTTGGGGCTATTTCCAGGCCAGCGGTCCTGTGCGGCGCAACGGCGCCCTGGTGACCTCGACCGCGGGCTTCTTCCACGTCCAGCCGACCACCTTCTCCGGCTGCGCGACGCCCACCAGCGGCGGGCTCTGCCTGGATGACGGCGCCATCGCCACGGCCGGCGTCGACCGCGACCTGCGCTTTGACTCGCCGGCAGCCTACAACACCACGGTGATCCCCGAGGTGGAGCGGGTGAACCTGTTCCTCACCGGCAACTACGACCTGACCGACGAGATCACGGGCTTTGGTGAGCTCGGCTACTACACCGCCACCACCAAGAGCCTGCAGACCTCCACCGGCACCCTGTCTTCGATGCCGATCACCATGCCGGCCTCGAGCTATTACAACCCGTTCGGCCCCACGACCTTCGCCAATGGGACGGTCAATCCGAACCGCCTGTCGGGCATCGACGCCCCGGCGAGCGGCCGTGATGTGACCATCCGCACCTACAACTTCTCCGACGCCGGGCCGACCTCGGTGGATGTAGAGAACTCTCAGTGGCGGGCCCTGGCCGGCCTGCGGGGCGAGCGGTTCGGCTTCAACTGGGAAGGCGCGATCCTCTATTCGAAGGCTGAGGTCGAGGACGTCTCGGACGGCATCAGCGCCACCCTGCTGCAACGTCAGCTCTCCCTGTCGACGCCGGACGCCTACAACCCGTTCAATGGGGCCAATCTGCAGAACACCAGCCTGGCTGATACCGCCCGGAGCAGCCAGGCCGCCCTGGACGCCATCCGGATCAAGACGGTCCGCCGCAACACCAGCTCGCTGGCCCTGGCGGACTTCAAGGTCTCGCGGCCGGACATCTTCACCCTGCCCGGCGGTGACGTCGGCATGGCGGTTGGCCTGGAATACCGTCGCGAGACCCAGAAGGACGACCGCGACGGCCGCGTGGACGGCACCATCAACTTCACCGACGCGGTCACCGGGACGGCCTATGCAGGCGACCTGATCGGCACCAGCCCGTCGCCGGATACCAGCGGCTCGCGGACCGTCGCCTCCGGCTTCATCGAGTTCGCCGTGCCGGTGATCTCGTCGGAGATGAACATCCCGCTGGTCCAGAGCGTGGAGATGCAGCTGGCCGGCCGCTTCGAGGACTTCAGCGACGCCGGCTCTGTCGCCAAGCCCAAGGTCGCGGTGGCCTGGGATGTGTTCGATGGGCTGCGCTTCCGCGGCTCCTGGGCCCAGGGCTTCAAGGCGCCCAACCTCGAACAGGTCAACGCCACCCTGGTGACCCGTTCCAACACCCGGACCGACTTCATCCGCTGCGAGGCGGATCTGCGGGCCGGGCGCATCGCCAACTTCGCGGCCTGCTCGCGGTCGGGCGCCACCACCGCGCAGCGGGCTGGCAACCAGGACCTGAAGCCCGAAGAGTCCGAGACCTGGGGGGCGGGCGTCGTCTTCGAACCCCAGTTCCTGCCGCCGGAGGTCGGGAACTTCATCTTCACCGTCGACTACTGGCGGGTGAAGCAGGAGGGCATCGTCGGCCTGTTCGGCGAGGGCAACGCCCTGATCCTCGACTACCTGCTGCGCACCCAGGGGACCAGCAATCCCGACGTGATCCGTGCGGCGCCCACCGCCGATGACGTGGCCGCCTTCGCCGGCACCAACCTGACCCCCGTGGGTCAGGTGCTGTTCGTCAACGACCAGTACCAGAACCTGCTGCCGCAGGAGGCTCGCGGCCTCGATATCGGCGTGGCCTGGAGCCTGAATGGCACGCGGTTCGGCGACTTCTCGGCCAGTTTCAACGCCGCCCATCTGATGAAGTTCTACCGCCAGCCGTCCCCGGCCATTCAGGAGCTCCTGGACGCCCAGGCGGCCGGCGCCATCAATCCCGGCGTCAACATCGCCGGCGGTGGCGACCTGATCCGCGACGAAGGTCGGCCGGAGTGGAAATGGTCGGCCTCGGCCACCTGGCGCTACGAGCAGTTCACCCTGGGCGCTTTCACCCAGTATGTGGGCGATGTTCAGGACTTCGGCCTGATCGACGCGGCCGGCGATCCCTGGATCATCGACAGCCAGCTGACCGCCAATCTCTATGGTCAGTACGAGTTCACCGATGGCATGGCGGCCGATACCCGCCTGCGCGTTGGGGTGCGCAACCTGACCGACGAGAAGCCGCCACTGGCCTCGGACGGCTACCTGGGCGAGCTCTACACGCCCTACAGCCGCTATTGGTATGTGAGCGTGCGTAAGACCTTCTAGGTCGAGGGCGCGGGCGGCCTTCGGGGCGCCCGCGCCGACTTGCATCGGCCCGCCATCGGCAGAGGATGTCGGGTCAGCGGGGCTTGCCGCCCCTTGGTATCCCAGTCTTCCGGAGTTCGCCCATGCGCCGCGCCGCCTTCAAGATCGCCCTGATGGGCGCCGCCAGCCTGACCCTGGTCCTGTCCGGATCGCCGGCCAGCGCCCAGGTGACTCCGCAGGACTAGCAGGCCCTGATCGCCAGCGTCGAAAAGGGCGCCCCGCGCATGGCCGACGTGGCCCACCAGATCTGGGAGTTCGCCGAGGTCGGCTATCAGGAGACCAAGAGTTCGGCCCTGCTGCAGTCTGAACTGCGCAAGTCCGGCTTCTCGGTTCAGGCCGGTGTGGCCGGCATGCCCACAGCCTTCGTCGCCAGCTTCAAGAACGGCGATGGCCCCGTGATCGCTATCCTGGCTGAGTACGACGCCCTGCCGGGCCTCGCCCAGGAGGCCAAGCCTGAGCCGGCCCCGATCGCCGGCCAGATCGCGGGCCACGCCTGCGGTCACCACCTGTTCGGCGCGGCGTCCGTCGCCGCCGCCCAGAGCCTGGCGGCCTGGATGAAGGCCAACAATGTGGCTGGCGAGATCCGCGTCTATGGCACGCCGGCCGAGGAGGGGGGCTCGGGCAAGGTCTATATGGTCCGCGAGGGTCTGTTCTCCGACGTGGATGCGACCCTCCACTGGCACCCCAGCGACGGCAACAGCGCCGCCCAGAGCGTCTCGCTGGCCAACATCTCCGGCAAGTTCCGCTTCGCCGGCGCCTCGGCCCACGCGTCGGCGGCGCCCTTCCGTGGCCGCTCGGCCCTGGACGGGGTCGAGATCATGAATGTGGCGGTCAACTATCTGCGCGAGCACATCCCGGACGGGACTCGTATCCACTATGTCGTCACCGACGGCGGCGCAGCCCCGAACGTCGTTCCCGACAAGGCCGAGGTCTATTACTACGTCCGCCACACCGATCCTCAGATCGTCCGCGACGTCTTCGCCCGGATGCAGAAGGCCGCCGAAGGCGCGGCGCTCGCCACCGAAACCACGGTGAGCTTCGAGCAGACCGGGGGCGTCTACAACATGCTGGTGAACGACACCCTGGGCCAGGTCATGGACCAGGCCCTGCGCGAGGTCGGCCCGCCGGTCTGGAATGACCAGGAAAAGGCCTTCGCCGAGGCCATGAGCAAGCAGCTGCCGGCCGGTCGCAAGCCGACCCCGGCCAGCGAAATCAGGCCCTACTCCATTGGCGGCGGCGGCGGCGGATCTACCGACGTGGCCGATGTGAGTTGGGTGACGCCGACCGCGGGCATGGGCGCGGCGACCTGGGTGCCTGGGACCGCCGCCCACAGCTGGCAGGCTGTCGCCGCCGGCGGAACGAGCATTGGTTCAAAGGGGGCCGAGGTCGCAGCCAAGACCCTGGCCCTGGCCGGCGCGCGGCTTCTGCGGGAGCCCGCCCTGATCGAGACCGCCAAGGGCGAACTGCTTGAGCGACGCGGCGCGGACTTCACCTATGAGGCCATGGTCGGCGACCGGGCGCCGCCCCTCGATTACCGCAAGTCCTCCAAGGGGGATTGACCCCTCGCCAGGCTGGGTCAGGCCGACTCCTTGAGGAGAACGGTCTGAGCGGTGCGGGCGCCGGCCCACAGGAAGGCGCGATAGGCCTCGAAGCACTGCTCGCCACAGCGCAGGCGCATGATCGCGCCTTCGGCGATGGCGGGCAGCACCTCGGGGTGCTCCTGGGCCAGGGGCATGAGCGCCTCGGCGTTCCAGGCCTTGGAATGCTCGACGTCCAGAACCGCGTGCAGATCGAAATACTTGCGCAGCTTTGGCGCCACGCCCAGGCGCTTGAGGCCGGCGGCCACCGACGCCACCCGGGTCGGCGCGGTCAGTTCCACGACGCCCAGGGCGCCCACGGAGTGATAGGCGTATCGTCGGGTGGCGGCGAAGGCGGTCATGGTGTTGGCGAGCGCCAGGGACTGCCAGAGCGTGCCCTCGATGGTCGGCGCGAGCTCCAGGCCCTGCACGGTCATGTCGAGCATCGGCCCGTGCATGCCGCCCATATTGCCGCGGCCCATCTCGTCCCAGTAGTTGCGGGCCAGCTCAAGCTTGGGTCGGGCCGGCAGCTTAACCTGGGTCAGGGCGACCAGATCATCGAACCCCGCCTCGCCGGCGGCTTCCTGTGTCAGGAACCAGGAGATCTGTTCCAGGTCGGCTTCAGTGGCGAGCCAGTCGAACAGCGGGTCCCACTGGCCGGGACCGTTGTCCTTCAGGCCCTCGAACCAGGCGATGAAGCCCGCGGGATCTGTCGGGACCTGCGCCACCTCGCCCTGGACCCGGGCGCGGAAGGCTTCGATGAACTCGCCTTCCTTCTGCTGCATCCGCAGGTCGCGGTTCAGCTCCAGGCGCCAGTCATTGCGCGGCGTGGAGGGCGAAAGGCGGCTGCGGTTCCACCGCGCTAGCCCCCGATGGAGGCTGTTGGGGTCCGAAAAGCCGGCTGCGGGGGCGCTTTGCAGGCCCAAGCCCTGGATCATGGCCATGGAAATCTCCTGTTGGTGGGAGAAAGTCTCAGACCGCCCGCCGGGTTCCGGCCCTGACGTGGCTCGGTGGAAAATTCAGCGGCCACGCTGGGTCAGCTTGAAGGGCGGCGGCCTGCTGGCCTGTGTGAGCATGGCGATGTCGCCTATGCTGCCCCTATGAAGTTGCTGCTGATCGTCTATCACTCGCGTACCGGCGGTTCGCGCCAGATCGCCCAAGCTGCCGAGGCCGCCGCCCGCGAGACGGGGGAGGCGCGGGTCCAGGTCCTTGAGGCGACCGAGGCCGGGCCAGATGACCTTCTTCATGCCGACGGTTACCTGTTCGTCTGTCCGGAGAATCTGGCGGCGATCTCCGGTGAGATGAAGGCCTTCTTCGACCGCGCCTATTATCCCGTGCTGGGGCGCATCGAGGGCCGGCCTTACGCCCTGATGGTCTGCGCCGGCAGCGATGGGGAAAACGCGGTTCGTCAGATGGCGCGGATCGCCACCGGTTGGCGGCTGAAGGCCGTGGCCGAACCGATCATCGTCTGCACCCACGCCCAGACGCCTGAGGCGATCCTGGCGGAGAAGCAGATCGCGCCGGCCGAGCTGGCAAGGTGCGGCGAACTCGGCGCAGCCCTGGCGGCAGGCCTCGCGATGGGGATCTACTGAGCCCAGGCCCGGGCGAGGGCGGCCTGCAGGGTGGCGTTGCTGAACGGCTTGTGGACCAGGGCGATGTCGCCGGGCACCTCAACGTCGAAATAGCCGGTGATGAGGATGATCGGCAGGTCCGACCCGTCCGCCCGAGCACGTCGGGCGAACTCGACGCCGTTTACGCCGGGCATGGCGAAGTCCACCAGGGCGAGGTCAAACGGCCCGCCCTCCCGGAGCAGGCGCAGCGCGGCGTCTGCGCCGTCCGCCTCGACGACGTCATGGCCGCAGTCCCGCAGGAATCCCGCGGTCACCGCACGCACAGGGGGCTCGTCGTCGACCACCAGAATGCGCCGTCCGGACCGCTCCTGGTCGGCCGCGCTCTTTTCCGGCGCCGGAGTCACCTCGAGGGCCGCGATCACCGCCCGGGGCAGATAGATCTTCACCTCAGTGCCCTGGCCCGGCTCGCTGCAGATTTCCAGGGCGCCGCCAGAGCGCTGAGCGAAGCCGTAGGCCATGGGCAGGCCAAGACCGGTGCCCTTGCCCACGGGCTTGGTGGTGAAGAAGGGTTCAAGGACGCGAGCCAGCACCTCCGGCGTCATGCCGGCGCCGGTGTCATGGACTGAGATCACAGCATAGTCGCCCGCCGCAAGGTCGAGCTGCGGCTCCGGCGCGGCGAGGGTCTGGTTCCAGGCCGATATGGTGATCCGCCCGCCATCAGGCATGGCGTCGCGGGCGTTGACCGCGAGGTTCAGAATGGCGAGTTCCAACTGGTCAGGCTCAATGGCCGACCGCCACAGGCCGTCAGCAAGGTTCCAGCTGATCCGCGCGCCCCCGCCCAGGGTGCGCTCGACCAGGTCCTTGGTCTCGGAGAGGATTTCGGCCAGGTCCACCACCTCGGCCCCGCGGCTCTCGGTCTGCCGGCTGAAACCCAGCAGGCGCTGGGTCAGGGTCGCGCCCTTCTGAGCGGCCAGGGTGGCGTTGTCCAAGTAGCGGCGCAGGGCCGCCTCATCACCCATGCGGCGGGTGGCCAGTTCGAGACTGCCGATGATGGCGGTCAGCAGATTGTTGAAGTCGTGCGCCACGCCGCCCGCCAGGGTGCCCAGGGCCCGCAGCTTGTCGGATTGGCGAAGCTGCATTTCGGCCAGCTTCTCGTCGGTGACGTCCCGCTCGACGACCACCAGGTGGCGGACCTCCCCGGCGGGGTCATGCACCGGCACGATGGCCGTCTCCAGCCACTGGGTCCCGACCTCGGTCTCCCGCTCGTCCAGCACCTCGACGGTCTCGCCCCGGGCCAGCGCCAGGGCCTCGGCGTCGGCGCGGCCAGAGCCGCCGAGCTCGGACTCGGTCTTGCCGACACCTGTCTTGGCGCCCAGACCCAGCGCCAGGGCCTTGCGTTCATTGATGCGCACGTACCGGCCCTCGCGATCCTTGACCGCAACCGCGGCGGGCAGGTGGGCCATGAGCCCGCGCAGCAGGGAACGTTCCTCGTTCAGCGCCCGGCGAAGCTGGTGGCGCTCGGCGGCCGACGAGACCATGGCCCGCAAGGCTTAGGGGTCCCAGGGCTTGGCGGCGTAGCCGACGATCCCGCCCTTGTTCAGGGCGGCGGTGACGGAACTGAGATCGGCATAGCCGGTCAGCAGGATGGCCTCAGCCTCCGACAGGCGTCTGGCCTGGCCCAGGAAGACGTCGCCGGTCATTTCCGGCATGCGCTGGTCGGAGACGATCACGGCCACATCCGGCTCGCGCGACAGGATCTCGAGCGCCTCGGCGCCGCCGTTGGCGGCCAGGACCTGGAAGCTGTCCTCCAGCAGGTCTGCGAGCGCCACCAGGATATCGGGCTCGTCATCGACCAGGAGGATCAGAGGCGGTGGAGAGAGGGCGTTCATGCCTGGGGGTCCACGGGCAACTCGATCACGAAGCGCGCGCCGCCGAGGGGCCCGCTGTCCACCGTGATCTCGCCTTTGTGGGCGCGGACGACGGCATAGGCAATGGCCAGGCCCAGCCCCGTGCCGTCCCCCACCGGCTTGGTGGTGAAGAAGGGTTCGAAGATGCGGTCGCGGACCGCCTCTGGCACGCCGGGGCCGGAATCATTGATCTCGATCCGGTAGCCGCCATCGCGCTCCTCGGTGGAGACCTCAATGACGCCGGCGCCGCCCAGGGCGTCGGCCGCGTTGGACAGGATGTTCATGACCACCTGGTTCAATAGGGCCGGCGAGGCGGTGAGCTGTGGCCTGGCCCTTAGGTCCCGGCGAACCTCTATGGCGCCCATCTTGGGGCCAAGCAGAGCCAGGACCGTCTCAATAGCGTCGGGGACGTCAAGCTGCTGGCTGTCGGCTTCGTCCAGGCGGGAGAACTTCCGCAGGTTCATCACCAGGCTCTGGATGCGCTGCAGACCCATCCGCATGGCGCCGAGCCGGTCCGTCATCTTGGCCAGGGCTGCGGGATTGGAGTCGTCCGGAGCCTCCGCCAATTGCCGCGCCAGCCGCTCGACCGTGTTCTGGTGGCCCAGAATGAAGGCCAGTGGATTGTTGATCTCATGGGCGATGCCGGCGACCAGCTCCCCCAGGGAGGCCATCTTGGCGGACTGGACCAGCTGGGCCTGCGCCTGACGCAGTTGCTGGTTGGCGGCCTCCAGCTCCGCGTTGGCGCGGGAGAGCTCGTCGGCCGCGGCGGCCCGGGCGTCGGCCTCTTCGGAGCGCCGGGTTTCCTCGGCCAGCAGTCTGCGCCGCACCAGGGCTCGCACCCGCATGCGCAGGACCTCGTCCTCGTCGGTGCTGGCGGTGACATCGTCGGCGCCGGCGTCGAAGGCCGCAGCCAGGGCGTGGGGATCGCCGGCGCCCGGTCCGATGACGACAATCTGGAAGGGCAGGGACATGCGCTCGCGCTGACGATCCAGTCTGCGGCACAGATCCAGGCCGTCCAGACTTGCGCCTGTGGCGGGCATGACGATGCAGTCGATCTGGTCATTGGCGGCCGCCATGGCCGTCGTCGCATCCGGCGCCTCGCTCACCTCATAGCCGACCTGGGCCAGGACGGCGCCCAGCTTGATCCGCTGGGTGGCGCTGTCGTGCACG
>CAMTVS010000071.1:0-45367 GCA_947085235.1 uncultured Aquabacterium sp.
CGGCTGATAGTCGGCCCCCAACAGGATGGCCCTGGTGAAGAGCGTCCTCGCGGGGTGGGCTCCGGTTTCGTTCTCACCCCCGATGGCTTTGTGATGACGAACGCCCACGTGATCGAGGGCGCGGATGAGGTCTACGTCAACCTGACCGACAAGCGCGAGTTCAAAGCCCGCGTGGTGGGGGTGGACAAGCGCACCGATGTGGCGGTCGTGAAGATCGAGGCCAAGGGCTTGCCCGCCGTCACCATCGGTGATGTGGGGCGCCTGAAGGTGGGTGAGTGGGTCATGGCCATCGGCACACCCTTCGGTCTGGAGAACACCGTCACGGCCGGCATCGTGAGCGCCAAGGCCCGAGACACCGGCGAAGAGGTGCGTTTCATCCAGACCGATGTGGCCGTGAACCCCGGCAACTCGGGCGGCCCCCTGATCAACATGCGTGGTGAGGTGGTGGGCATCAATTCCCAGATCCTGAGCCGCTCGGGTGGCTTCATGGGCATTTCGCTGTCGATTCCCATCGACGACGCCATGCGCGTGGCCGACCAACTGCGCACGGATGGCAAGGTCACCCGGGGCCGCATCGGTGTGTAGATTGGCCCGGTCACCAAAGAGGTGGCCGAGTCGCTGGGGCTGAAGCGCGCCATGGGTGCCCTGGTGCAGGGTGTGGAGCCCGGCATGCCCGCCGACAAGGCGGGACTGGAGGCGGGCGACATCGTCACCCGTTTCAATGGTCAGGCGATTGATTCCCCGGCCGATCTGTCTCGCCAGGTGGCGGCCACCCGTCCGGGTACCAAGGTGGTGGTTCAGGTGTTCCGCCGTGGCGCCTACCGCGACCTGAACCTGACCGTGGCCGAGCTGGAAGCGGCTGAAACCACCGCCCAGCCCAAGCCGGCAGCACCCAAGCAGGGTGGGGTGGCACTGTCTGCCTTCGGGCTGACCGTCACCGACCTGAGCGCGGAGCAGCGGCGCGAGTTGCGCTCGGGCGGCGTACTGGTCGATGCCGTGGACGGGCCGGCGGCCCGTGCCGGGTTGCGTCCTGGTGACGTAATACTGGCGGTGGCCAATGTGCAGATCACGGGCGCCAAGCAGTTTGAAAGCGTCGTGGCCAAGGTCGACCGCACCCGCCCGGTGAGCCTGCTGGTGCGCCGGGGTGATTGGGCCCAGTACGTGGTCATCCGCCCCAACCGCTGATTCGGTCGGTGCTTGGCGCGCCGCTGCGCCAGCGATTCGCCCGGTTCAGGGCCAGACCCCGCCTTACCTGAGTGTGTGGCGGGGTTTTTGATTGTTGCGCTGCGGTAAAGATGACGCCGATGTGGGGGTGGTGCCGCTGTTGATAAGTGCCGGGCAGGGGGTGGATTGTCGGTACAATCCGGCCTCGCCGCGCGACCTGACGCCTTCTCGCTCAGCGGGCATTCTTATCCACACGAGCCTGTGGATAAGCTGTGGATGCAAAACCCTGAATCGCCTTGGAAGCCCCTGTCCATCGAGATCTTGGGGCTTGCGTGTCGGACCTTTTCTGTACAATGGAGGTCCAACAAGCAGTTGCCATACGTTTTTGTTGGAAGGCGCGTCACGCATCTTGGACGTGCCTTTTTTTTATGAATCACATCCGTAATTTTTCGATCATTGCCCACATCGACCACGGCAAATCCACCCTGGCCGATCGCATCATCCAGCGCTGTGGTGGCTTGAGTGATCGTGAGATGGAAGCCCAGGTGCTTGACTCGATGGACATCGAGAAAGAGCGGGGCATCACCATCAAGGCCCAGACGGCGGCCCTGACCTACAAGGCCCGCGACGGCCAGGTCTACAACCTCAACCTGATCGACACCCCCGGCCACGTGGACTTCTCTTACGAGGTCAGCCGCTCTCTGTCGGCCTGCGAAGGCGCGTTGCTGGTGGTTGATGCCAGCCAGGGCGTAGAGGCCCAGACGGTGGCCAACTGCTACACCGCGCTGGATCTGGGGGTGGAGGTGATTCCCGTCCTCAACAAGATGGACCTGCCTCAGGCTGACCCTGAGCGTGCCAAGGCCGAGATCGAGGACGTGATCGGCATCGATGCCACTGACGGCATCCCGTGCTCGGCCAAAACCGGCATGGGCATCGAAGACATCCTGGAGGCCGTGGTCGCCAAGATGCCCCCGCCCAAAGGCAATCCCGATGGCCCGCCGCGCGCCATGATCATCGACGCCTGGTTCGACAACTACGTGGGCGTGGTGATGCTGGTGCGTGTGGTGGACGGCGTGCTGAAAAAGGGCGAGCGCATCCGCCTGATGGCCACCAACTCGGTGTACCCCATCGACCATCTGGGCGTGTTCACGCCCAAGTCGGTCGACCGGCCTGAGTTGCGGGCAGGCGAGGTGGGTTTTGTCATCTGCGGCATCAAGGAACTGGCTGCCGCCAAGGTGGGTGACACCATCACGGTTGAAAAGAAGCTGCCCAACAACGCGGGCCCAGCCACCGAGCCGCTGCCAGGTTTCAAGGAAATCCAGCCCCAGGTGTTCGCAGGCTTGTACCCCAGCGAGTCCAGCGAGTACGACCAGCTGCGCGACGCCCTGGAGAAACTCAAGCTCAACGACAGCTCGCTGCGTTATGAGCCCGAGGTGTCGCAGGCGCTGGGCTTTGGCTTCCGCTGCGGCTTCCTGGGCCTGCTGCACATGGAAATTGTGCAAGAGCGCCTGGAGCGCGAGTTCGATCAGGATCTGGTGACCACCGCACCCAGCGTGGTCTACCAGGTGGAGCTCAATGGCGGCGAAGTCATCGAGGTGGAAAACCCCTCGAAGATGCCCGAAGTGGCCAAGATTCATGAGATCCGCGAGCCCATCGTCACGGTGCATCTCTACATGCCGCAAGAGTACGTGGGCCCGGTGATGACCCTGGCCAACCTCAAGCGCGGTGTGCAGCTCAACATGGCCTATCACGGCCGCCAGGTCATGCTGACCTACGAGATGCCGCTGGCCGAGATCGTGCTGGACTTCTTTGACAAGCTCAAGAGCGTCTCGCGCGGTTATGCCTCGATGGACTACGAGTTCAAGGAATACCGTGCGTCAGACGTGGTCAAGGTCGATTTGTTGATCAACGGCGACCGGGTGGATGCCCTGTCGATCATCGTGCACCGCACGCAGGCCCAATACCGTGGTCGTGCGGTGGCGGCCAAGATGCGCGAACAGATCCCGCGCCAGATGTACGACGTGGCCATCCAGGCGGCCATTGGCGGCAACATCATCGCCCGAGAAAACATCAAGGCCTTGCGCAAGAACGTGCTGGCAAAATGCTACGGCGGCGACATCACCCGCAAGCGCAAGCTGCTTGAAAAACAAAAGGCCGGCAAGAAGCGAATGAAGCAGATCGGTACCGTCGAGGTGCCGCAGGAAGCCTTCCTCGCCATCTTGCAGGTGGACGACTGACCTGGAACAACATCAATGAGTCTGATCACAGGACTGTTGTACGCGGTGCTTGCCGTGTACCTGGGGGGCTGGTACGTGGGCCAATGGCAGGGCAATTTTTCGCTCGTGCTGTTTGTCATGACCGTGGTCACGCTGGTGTACTGGCTGGCCGAGCGCTACAAGTTCCGGCCCGCCCGTGAGGCGGCAGCCGCCCGCGTGGCTGAAGAAGACCATGCTCGCCGCGCTCAACTGGCCGCCAAGGGCATCACGCAGGTGGACGGTGATGTCAGCAAAGCCCAGGAGCGCCTGCTGATGCAGCCGTGGTGGCTGGACTGGACGGCTGGGCTCTTTCCGGTGATCTGCGCCGTGTTCCTGATGCGCTCGTTCCTGTTCGAGCCCTTCAAGATTCCTTCTGGCTCGATGATCCCCACCTTGCTGGTGGGCGACCTCATCCTGGTCAACAAGTACCACTACGGCATTCGCCTGCCGGTGATCAACAAGAAGATCATCGAGAACAACGATCCGCAGCGCGGCGACGTGATGGTGTTCCGCTTCCCGGTCAACCCCAGCATGGACTACATCAAGCGTGTGGTGGCCGTGCCGGGCGATGAGGTGGCCTACATCAACAAGCAACTCACCATCAACGGGGTGCCGGCGCCTCAGAACGCCTTGCCTGAGTTCTATGAGCGCGAGACCCTGAGTTACCTGTCGCAGTACGAAGAGAAGGTGGGCGATGTGGCCCATCGGATTTTGGTGGATGCCAAGCGCCCCCCCTTCGTGCCGCCGCCTGCCATTGAAAACTTCCCCCACAAGGATGCGTGCCGCTACAGCGGCGAAGGGGTGGTGTGCAAGGTGCCGGCCGGTCATTATTTTGTGCTGGGCGACAACCGCGACAACTCGCTGGATTCGCGTTTCTGGGGGTTTGTGCCCGACGATCACATCGTGGGCAAGGCCTTCATGGTCTGGATGAACTTCTCGGACATGAAGCGCATCGGTTTCTTCCATTGATGCTCAAGAGGGGACTGACATGAACAAGACGACATCCTTGGCCCAAGCTCGCCATCTTCGCGGCGTCACCATGATGGGCCTGCTGTTCTGGGCCGTGGTGGTGGGCATGTCGGCCATCCTGATCATGAAGATCGTGCCGGCCGTCACCGAGTACCGCACGGTGCTGAGCATGGTCAACAAGGCCGCCCAGTCGGGTGGCAGCACCATTCCCGAGATCCGGGCTGCGTTTGATCGCGACAAGCAGGTCCAGTACGGCGTCGAGTCCATCAGCTCGGCCGATCTGGACATCAGCAAGGACGAAGACGGCCGCGTGGTCGTGGCGTTTGCCTATGACCGCGAGATCGAGCTCTTTGATCCGGTCTACCTGTTGTTGAAGTTCAAGGGGCAGTCCCGCTGACGCGCGCATCATCTCACCGGGCTGCCGCCGTGTCGCCGGCCATCGAGGCCTTGCAAGGCCGCCTGGGGCATCAGTTCAGCCAGCCGTCCTTGCTGGCGCGTGCGCTCACGCACAAGAGCTTCGGCAGCGATCACTACGAGCGGCTGGAGTTTTTGGGCGATGCGGTGCTGAGCCTGTGCGTGTCGGCCTTGCTGTACCGCCACTTTGACCGCAGCGACGAGGGCGACCTCACGCGGGTACGTGCCCACCTGGTGCGCCAAGACATGCTGCACCGCCTGGCCGTGCAGCTGGAGTTGCCCGCCTTGTTGCGCCTCAGTGAGGGCGAGGCCAAAGGTGGCGGGGCGCAGCGCCCGTCGATCCTGGCCGATGCCCTGGAGGCCGTGTTTGGCGCCGTGTACCTGGATGCGGGCTTCGAGCGCGCACGCGAGGTGGTTGAGCGCTTGTTTGAGCCCCTGTTGGCCGAGTCCACCCTGGAGGGCTGGACCAAAGACGCCAAGACCGCCTTGCAGGAATGGTTGCAGGGGCGCAAACTGCCTGTGCCCACGTACCGCATTGAAGCCACGCGTGGCAAGGCACACGAGCAGGTGTTTGTGGTGGTCTGTGAAGTGCCCGATCTGGGCGTTCAGGCCCAGGGCGAGGGCACAGCCCGGCGCTCTGCCGAACAAGCGGCCGCGGCCGAGGCTTTGCAACAGTTGAAGGCACTGCCAGCCGAGCGCACCCGAGGTGCGGCTCCGGTGGTGGTTGTCAAGAAAGCCCGGCCTCGCCAGGCGTGATCCATTGAAAGGGCTGGCATGTCCAGACGCACCCCCCCGAAGCCTGAGACGGCTGCCCCTGCCTCCACCCCGGATGCCAACCCCGATCTGGACGCCATGCTGGCCAATCTCAGCATGGCGCGCCAGACCGGCACCGACGGCGCCGCTGGCATTGACCCTGCGCAGCAGCGCTGCGGCCTCATCGCCATCGTGGGGCGGCCCAATGTGGGCAAGTCCACCTTGATGAACGCGATGGTGGGGCAGAAGGTGTCCATCACCTCGCGCAAGGCGCAGACCACGCGTCACCGCATCACCGGAATTTGCACGCAAGACGACACCCAGTTCGTGTTCGTTGACACCCCCGGCTTTCAGACGCGCCACACCGTCAAGGGCACGGCTGCGCTGAACCGCAACCTCAACAAGACCGTGCAGGCCACACTGTCGGACGTGGATGTGGTGCTGTTCCTGGTCGAGGCCGGGCGCTTTGGCCCGGATGACGCCAAGGTGGTGGCCTTGTTGCCCAAGGACAAGCCGGTGTTTCTGGTCGCCAACAAGCAAGACCTGGTGCACCGGCGCGAAGACCTGCTGCCGTGGATGCAGTCCATGCAGCAGCACCACCCGTTTGCCGAGTTCGTGCCCCTGTCGGCCCAGAAGCCAGCTGACACGCAGCGCCTGTTGGGCATTGTTCGGCCCTACCTGCCGCAGCAAGGCTGGTGGTACGACGCCGATGCCTTGACCGACCGCACCGATCGCTTCCTGGCCAGCGAGATCATCCGCGAGAAGCTCTTTCGCCTGACGGGCGACGAACTGCCGTACACCTCGACGGTGGTGATCGACGCCTACACCGAAGAGCCGCCGCCGCCCGACAAGCCCCGCGCCAAGGGCTTGACCCGCATCGCCGCCACCATCATCGTCGAGCGCGATCAGCACAAGGGCATGGTGATCGGTGACAAGGGCGAGCGCCTCAAGCGCATTGGCACCGAGGCCCGTACGGAGCTGGAGCGGCTGATGGGCATCAAGGTGTTTCTGGAGCTGTGGGTGAAGGTGCGCTCGGGTTGGGCCGACGATGAAGCACGCCTGCGCGCGTACGGTTACGAGTGATCCGGGCTGCCCGCCCCATGGTTCATGGCCCGCACCGCGCCCCGACTCACCCCGGCTTATGTGCTGCACAGCCACGACTGGAGTGAGTCCAGCCTGATCTTGGACCTGTTCACGCGCGAGCAGGGCAGGGTGGTGGCCGTGGCCAAGGGGGCCAAGCGGCCCTATTCGCAGCTGCGCCCGGTGCTCTTGCCCTTTCAGCGCCTGCTGGTAGGCTTTGGTGGCAAACGCGGCGAAGAGGCTGAGGTGGCTTTGTTGCGCCACGCCGAATGGGCTGGTGGGCCCGCCTGGCCCGGTGGTGCGGCCTTGCTACCGGGCTTTTACCTCAATGAGTTGCTGACCCACCTACTGGTACGGCACGAGCCGCAGGTACTGCTGTTCGAGGCCTATGCCCAAACCCTGGTGGCCATGACCGACCCCGCGTTGCTGCAAGCCGCCTTGCGCGCGTTTGAGCTGGTGTTGCTGCGTCAGGTGGGTCATTTGCCCGATCTGGCGGTGCAGACGCTGGACAACCAGCCCGTGCAGGACGATGTGGCCTACGAGCTGACACCCGACCAGGGCGTGATGCCCTTGCGGGGCATGGCGGAGACAGGGCATGGTCCCGTGCCCTTGGCAGGCCAGCATCTGCTGGCCCTGGAAGCCGCATTGAGACTGGGCGTGGCCCGTGACGACGGTGGTGCCGGCATGGTCACAGCGCATTGGCTGCCCGAACTGATGGCGGCCTGTTTGCCCGTGCAAAGCGAGCTCAAGGCGATTGGCCGTCAGTTGATTCACTATCATCTCGGTACCCGCACGCTGCGCACCCGCCAGCTGATGATGGAACTGCAACAACCATGAGTTTTTCTGTCGCTCCCGCCGCGCAACTGACCGCGCACGATGCGCCTTTGCTGGGCGTCAACATCGACCACGTGGCCACGCTGCGCAATGCCCGGGGCGGCGTCTTCCCCGATCCGGTGGTGGCGGCCCAGTGGGCAGTCGAAGGTGGGGCCGACATCATCACCTTCCACCTGCGTGAAGACCGTCGTCACATCCGTGACGAGGATGTCGCTCGCTTGAAAGCCGCCATCGCGGTGCCGCTGAACTTCGAGGCCGCCGTGACCGACGAGATGATCGCCATCATCGAACGCACGGCCCCCGAGCACGTGTGCCTGGTACCCGAGCGCCGTCAGGAGGTCACGACCGAAGGTGGTCTGGATGTGGTGGGGCAGTTCTCACGGGTTCAAGACGCCTGTGCCCGGCTGGCGGCGGTGGGCTGTCGCGTGTCATTGTTCATTGGGGCCGACCCCGCGCAGATCGAAGCGGCCGCTCGGGCCGGCGCGCCCTGCATCGAGCTGCACACTGGCCCTCTGGCACATGCCTGGTGGGACCGAGATACCACGGTTCTGCAGCATGAGCAGCAGCGGCTGATCAACGGTCTGCGCCTGGGCCGCAGCCTGGGCTTGCGCACCCATGCAGGTCATGGTCTGGCCTTGTCGGCCAGTCGGGCCGATGCAGGCGGATCGTCCTTCGTGACGCCCTCATCAGACGAGCCCAGCAGCACGGCCATCGTGGCCGCCATGCCCGAGGTGGCCGAGCTGCACATCGGCCACGCGCTGGTGGGTCACGCGGTGTTCGTGGGCATCAAGCAGGCCATCGCCGACTTCCGGGCGGAAGCCATCCGGGCTCGTCGCCAGGCCGCCTGAGTTTCATGATCGCAGGCATCGGCACCGACCTGTGTGATGTGCGCCGCATCGACGCGGCGCTGCAGCGACACGGCCTGCGCTTCGCCCGCCGCATCCTGGGCCCGGCCGAGTGGGCCGTGTTCGAGCGCCGACTGCACACCTCGTCAGCCCATGCGCATCGTTACCTGGCCACCCGCTTCGCCGCGAAAGAGGCGTTGGCCAAGGCCATCGGTCTGGGCATGCGCCACCCCATGGGCTGGCAGGCCTGTGAAGTCGTCTCCGATGAGCTGGGTCGGCCGTCCGTGCAACTGCACGGTGAGCTGGCCGCCTGGTTCCAGACCCAGGGCTGGCAAGCCCATCTGTCCTTGAGCGACGAAGCCCACCACGCCCTGGCATTCGTGGTGGTTGAACGCCGCTCGCCACTTCAACCTTGAGTTTGACCACATGAACAAGACTGTCACTTCCCGCCAGACCCGATCGGCTGCGGCCACTTCCGCTGCTGCCCCGGGCGTGCATGCCCATGCGCCTGTGGTGCTGGATGTGGCGGGTTTGAGTCTGGACGCCGATGACCGCCGCCGCCTGAAGCACCCGCTGACCGGTGGCGTCATCCTCTTTGCCCGCAACTGGCAAAGCCGTGCCCAATTGACCGCCTTGTGCGCCGAGATCAAATCGGTGCGCGACGACCTGCTGATCTGCGTGGACCACGAAGGCGGCCGCGTGCAGCGCTTCAAGACCGATGGCTTCACCCACGTGCCGGCCATGCGCCGCCTGGGCGAGATGTGGATGAACGATCGCCAGGGGCGCGCTCAGCCGGTGGAGGGCTCGGGCGCGCTGCGAGCCATGGCGTCAGCCACCGCGTGCGGTTATGTGCTGGCCAGCGAGCTGCGGGCCTGCGGGGTGGACCTCACCTTCACGCCGGTGTTGGACTTGGACTGGGGCGAAAGCGGCGTGATTGGCGATCGCGCCTTCCACCGCGACCCGCGCGTGGTCAGCATGCTGGCCCGCGCTGTGATGCAGGGCCTGCAGCAGGCAGGCATGTCCAACTGCGGCAAGCACTTCCCGGGGCACGGTTACGTCAAGGCCGATTCGCACGTGGATGTGCCGGTGGACAAGCGCTCGCTCAAGGCCATCCTGGCCGATGATGCTAAGCCCTATGAATGGCTGGATTTGTCGCTGGGCAGCGTCATGCCCGCACACGTGATCTACCCGAAGGTGGACAGTGCGCCTGCGGGCTTCTCGCGCCGCTGGCTGCAAGAGATTCTTCGTGGGCAGATGGGCTTCACCGGCGCCATCTTCAGCGACGACCTCAGCATGGAAGGCGCCAGCGTCGCGGGTAACCACACGCAAGGTGCGGTGGCGGCACTGAATGCCGGTTGTGACCTGGTGCTCTTGTGCAACCAGTCGCTCAACGGCGGTGCCCCGGTGGATGCCTTGCTGGATGGCCTGGCCACAGCACAGGCGCAGGGCCTGTGGCAGGCCAGCCCCGACAGCGAAGCGCGCCGCCTGGCCTTGCTGCCGGCCAGCCACCCGCTGCCATGGGATGAGCTGATGCACCAGCCGCTGTACCAGCAGGCGCTGGCGCGGCTGCCCGCCTGAACTCAGTCCACGCGGCACGCCCGGATGGCGTAGCCGGCCGGTGTGTCCCACCTGGAGCTGCCTGTCAGGCAGCCCCTGAGCCGGTCGCGCTCAATCCTGGTACAGGGCGTCCACCAGGGCCTGGTGGCGTTCGATCACGACCTTGCGCTTGACCTTCATCGTGGGCGTCAGCTCGCCGCCCTCGATGGTGAGTGCTTGCGGCAGCAGGGCAAACTTGCGAATCTGGGCCACGCGGGCCTGGCGCTCATTGACGCGGTCGATGTCGGCCTGCACGGCCTTCATCACCTCAGGGTGGGTCATGGCGTCACCCTGCAGCCCGTGTTGGCGGGCATAGGCACTCACAGCGGCCTGGTCCAGCGACACCAGGGCACTGAGGTAGTTTCGGCGATCGCCCACCACCACGGCGTGCTCGATCAGGTGGGTGTCCATCAAGGCGGCTTCGATGTTGGCCGGCGAGATGTTCTTGCCCCCCGAGGTGATGATCAGGTCTTTCTTGCGCCCGGTGATGTACACAAAGCCGTCTTCGTCGATGTGCCCCAGGTCACCGGTGCGCAGCCAGCCATCGTCCAGCGCTTCAGCCGTGGCGGCCGTTTGCCCCAGATAACCCTGGAAGATGTGCGGACCACGCACCATCAACTCCCCATCCTCGGCCACCCGGATGTCGGTGCCGGGCAGGGCTTGCCCGACCGAGCCGATGCGGGTCAAGCCGGGCAGGCTCAAGGTGGACGGGCCACAGGCCTCGGATTGACCGTACAGCTCGCGAATCACGAGGTTCAAGCCCGTGAAGAAGGCCAGGCTTTCAGGTGCGATGGGGGCGGCGCCGGAGGTCAGCAATCGCGCCTGATCAAAACCCAGGGCCGCCTGCACCTTTTGGTAGATCAAGCGCTGTGCCAGCGCTTTCTGCAGCGACAGCCAAGGCCCGACGGGCTTGCCCGCCAGGTCTTGTGCATGCCAGGCCCGTCCGACCCGCAGGGCCCATCGGGCCATCACGGCCTTGACCCCTGTGGCCTCGCTCAACTTGGTCTCGATGGCCGATTGCATCTTCTCCCACACCCGAGGCACACCAAAGAACACGGTGGGGTGCACCTCTTTGAGGTGATCGCCCAGCTCTTCCAGGCTGCGCGCGTAAAACACCTGGAAGCCCGCGTGGGCCTGGTTGTGCATGCTGCCCATCTGTTCGGCGATGTGGGCCAGGGGTAGGTAGGAGATCATGCGGTCGCGGTGGTCCACGGCAAACGTGCTTTGCATGGTGGTGGCCGTCCACCACAGATTGCCCTGGCTCAAGGCCACGGCCTTGGCGGGGCCGGTGGTCCCGGAGGTGTAGATCAGCGTGCCCAGATCCTCGGCTTTCAGTTGACCCATCCGGTACTGCAGCGCCGACTCGGGCACGGTGGTGGCCAAATCGAGAAAGGCGCTCCAGTCCCACACCCGCTTCTGGTCGCAGCTCAGCCCATCGGCCGAACCCTTGAGCAGCACGATGTGCTCCAGCCCGGGGATCTCAGACAGCATCGGGCTGAGCCGACGAAGGCGCTCCGCATCGTCAATCACCATCACGGGCGCCTGACTGTGGCGCAGGATGTGTTCCACGTCGGCGGTGGAACTGGTCCAGTAAATCCCGGCCGGCATGGCGCCAATCGCCATGGCTGCAAACCCGGTCACCGCCCATTGCGGGCAATTGAAGCTCAGCACCGCCACCGCCTGTCCGTGGCGCACGTTCAGCGCCAGCAGGGCCCGAGCGGCCAGCCGAACCTCGGCGCCGTAGGCTTGCCACGAGGTGCTTTGCCAGCCCGAGTCGGTGCGCACGTTGTAAGCCGGTGCCGTGGCCAAGCGATCTGCCGTGCGCAGCAAGGCCACCGTGGGGGGCACAAAGCCCGCCATGGCCTGCTGCACGGCCTGTGGGGAGGCCGTGTCGGTGGTGTGGGCACCAGTCGAATGGCTGCTGGTGCGGGGGGACACGGAAACCGCTTGAGGTGTGGCCATGAGCTCTCCTGTAGTTCATGGCATTACAGGGCTAGCTGACGTTAACGTCAACCTGGGGTTTGCAAGCGTTTCATCCCCAAATTTCGCGTGTTTTGGCGCCAAGTGCAAAAAACCCACCGGGCAGCGAGCGCGCGGTGGGTGATTGGGCTGATCGTGGTTGCTGCCTGCGCTTCAGCGCAGGGGCACATCACACGGTGTTCAGGCTTGCGTGTCGAAAGGCAATTGAACGTGGTTCAGATCCTTGCGGGTCTCCACCAGCACCAACGGGCCTTCGTCCAGCACGGGTGCTGGCTTGCGCTCGCGGGGCACGTGCACCGGCTTGGGTTCGCGGGCAATCGCCTCTTGAGCGGCCTGGATCTTCTCGGGATCCGAGTTCACCCACGACAAGCCAGCCTCCTCGGCCAAGGCGTGAAGCGATGCCAGCGGCAGCACGTACGGTTCCACGGGTGGGGCTTCAGCCACCACCGGGGCCGGTGCGACCTCGACCGAGGCAGCCACGGGCGTGGCGTCGCTCACGTCCGAACCCATGGCGCTGGCATCCGCAGCCACGTCAGCGTTCAGGCTGGGCGCAGGCTCGGCGCCGCCCTGAGCGTCACTCAGCGTGGTGGCGTCGGCGTTCGTGCCCACGTCATCCTGGCCTTCCACGCGCTCGCGGCGACCCCGTCCGCCACGGCCACGACCACGACGTCCGCCTTCGCGGGCATCGGTATCGCCACCGGTGCTGGACGATTCCAGGCCAGCATCCTGTGCGGTGCCGAGGTTGTTCGACTCCGCTTCAGCGGTCGACAGGCCCTGATCACCGTTCACGGGGGTGTCGCTGCCAGTCACTGCGGCGCTGTCATCGCGCTCACCACGACCGCGACCACCACGGCGGCGACGACGTCCGTCGCGCTCGCCTTCAGCGCTGCCTGACGCGGCGTCCACGACCGGTGCGCCAGGTGCTGCACCCAGTGCGGCGGCCTGTGCGGCGATCTCTTCACGGTTGATCACGGGGCGTTCGCCACCTTGGCGATCCTGGCGTGAGCCACGGCCACCGCGCTGGCGGTTGTCGCCACGGGCGCCGTCGTCTCCACGGCCCTCGCCACGACCCTCGCCACCTTCGGGGCGACCATCGCGACGACCGCCACGGCCCTCGCGCTGTTCGCCACGTTCACCGCGCTCACCATGGCGATCACGGCGTTCGTTGTTGCCTCGGCGTTGACCACCATCGCGTCGGCCACGGCCGCCAGACTTGCCGGCATCCTTGGCTTCTTCTTCGGCAGGGGCTGCCACCGGGGCGGGAGCGGCCACAGGCTCCGGCGCCGGTGCGCCCGTGAACAGGCGCTTCAGCCAGCCAAAGAACCCACCCGAGGTGGCAGCGGCGGCGGCCGGCGTGGCCACAGGTGCAGAGGCTGCCACGGGGGCTGGCGTGGGCTCAGGCTCGGGCTGCGCCACCGGGGCGATGGGCGCGGGTTGGTCGGGCAGCACGCCCTTGATCACGGGCTCTTGCTTGGCCTTGGCCTTTTCGCGGCGGGTGAAGCCCACCTCGTCATCCGGCTCCTCGATCATGGCGTAGCTGGCCTGGATGTTTTCCAGGCGCGGGTCGTCATGACGCAGGCGTTCCAGCTTGTAGTTGGGTGTCTCGAGGTGCTTGTTGGGCACCAGCAGCACGGTCACGCGCTGCTTGAGTTCGATCTTGGTGATCTCGGTGCGCTTTTCGTTGAGCAGGAAGGAGGTCACTTCCACCGGCACTTGCACGTGCACGGCGGCGGTGTTGTCCTTCATCGACTCTTCTTGAATGATGCGCAGGATCTGCAACGCCGACGATTCGGTGTCGCGGATGTGGCCGGTGCCGTTGCAGCGCGGGCAGGTGATGTGGCTGCCTTCGCTCAGGGCAGGGCGCAGGCGTTGACGCGACATCTCCAGCAGGCCGAACTTGCTGATCGAGCTGAACTGCACGCGGGCGCGGTCGGTGCGCAGGGCGTCACGCAGACGCTGCTCGACCTCGCGGCGGTTCTTGCTGTCCTCCATGTCGATGAAGTCCATCACGATCAGGCCGCCCAGGTCGCGCAGCCTCATCTGACGAGCAATTTCATCAGCCGCTTCCAGGTTCGTGCGAAAGGCGGTTTCTTCGATGTCGCCCCCACGCGTGGCGCGCGCCGAGTTGACGTCCACGGCCACCAGGGCTTCGGTGTGGTCGATCACGATGGCGCCGCCCGAGGGCAGGTTGACCGTGCGGCTGAAGGCGGTTTCGATCTGGTGCTCGATCTGGAAGCGCGAGAACAGCGGAGCGTCATCGCGGTAGCGCTTCACACGGTTGGCCGTCTCGGGCATGACGTGCAGCATGAACTGCTTGGCCTGCTCGTAGATGTCGTCCGTGTCGATCAGGATCTCGCCGATGTCGGCGGTGAAGTAATCGCGGATGGCGCGGATCACCAGGGACGATTCCTGGTAAATCAGGTAAGCGCCTTTGCCTGCCTGGGCCGCCTCGTCGATGGCGGTCCACAGCTTGAGCATGTAGTTCAGGTCCCACTGCAGTTCGGCCGCGGTGCGACCGATGCCGGCGGTGCGGGCAATCAGGCTCATGCCCTTGGGGTACTCAAGCTGGTCCATGGCCTCCTTGAGCTCCTCTCGGTCTTCACCTTCGATGCGACGGCTGACGCCACCGCCCCGAGGGTTGTTGGGCATCAGCACCAGGTAACGACCGGCCAGGGACACGAAGGTGGTCAGGGCAGCGCCCTTGTTGCCACGCTCTTCTTTTTCAACCTGGACGAGCAGTTCCTGCCCTTCCTTGATCACGTCTTGAATGCGGGCTGAGCGAACCTCCACGCCTTCCTTGAAGTACTGGCGCGAGATTTCCTTGAACGGCAGGAAACCATGACGGTCTTCGCCGTAATCCACAAAACAGGCTTCGAGAGAGGGTTCAACGCGGGTGACAACGGCTTTGTAGATATTGCCTTTGCGTTGTTCGCGGCCTTCGATTTCAGTTTCGAAGTCCAGCAGTTTCTGTCCGTCAACAATGGCCAGGCGCCGTTCTTCCGGCTGCGTGGCATTGATCAGCATGCGCTTCATGAGGTCTCCACATTCACAGCGGAGCCGAACCGGGATGGTGAACGGTCAAGCCCCGTTTGGCCGGAGGTGAGGACACCTCTGGCCGCCAGAATGCACGAGCAACGTTGCTGAACCGGTGAAGGAATTGCCGAGGACTTCAGGAACACCGGGGGTGTTCAAAAAGCAGGGGCGCGTGTGTCGGGTGAGAACGACTTGTCCGCCTTGGCGCCAGAGGGGTCACGGACACCGCAGGCCACCCGCAAGGGTGGGGGGGCGGTATCGGGACGTCAGGGCAGGGCTGGAGGCGCCCCTTTGTCGTCAGTGGGTGTGCCACACGCACAGCAAACAACCGCCCGTGGCGCGCGACATTGGCGGCGACAAGGCGGTGTTGGTGGGGCACAGCGGACGAAAAAGGGCGGGACACGGGGTTCTAGTTCGACACGGTCAACAGCGCCATGTGTCTTGCATGCAAGACCGCTGAACGCTGCCAACCTCAACCTTGGATCTGGGTTCAATCGTCGTTGGCTCTGACATGCCTGCTCCAGCGGCAAAACCGCACCTTGGGCGGTTTTCTCCGGCGGCGCAGACCTGCTGCATCACCATCTTCATTTGGCAGGACTCCCTGCCGTGCCCGTTTTGGCAACCTTGGGGATGGGCTGAAACGTTAAAATGCCATCCCGTTGGGTCGGTATGCGTTGCCGAAAAGGCCCACGCCCATTCAACACACATCATCCATCCCGTGGCACAACCCATTATAGGTGTGAAATCCGCACCTCACCGCCCTGAAAACGGTACCGGAAAACCCGCCTCACGCGGGTCTGCCACCCACAGCGTCCAACGATTGGTGATTGATGAGGGGTCGGCCGGGCAGCGCCTGGATAACTTCCTCATCCGGGAGCTCAAAGGCGCGCCCAAAACCCTGGTTTATCGCATCATCCGCTCGGGTGAGGTGCGCGTGAACAAGGGCAGGGCCCAGGCCGATACCCGCCTGGCCCTGGGAGATGAGGTGAGGGTGCCGCCCTTGCGCCTCACCGAGAAGGATGAATCCCAGCAGGCCGCCGTGCCGGCCCGAGAGTTTCCCATCCTGTTTGAAGACGAGGTCATGCTCGCCATCAACAAACCGGCCGGCGTGGCGGTACATGGAGGCAGTGGGGTCAGTTTTGGCGTGATCGAACAATTGCGTCGGGCGCGACCACAAGCCCGGTTTCTGGAGCTGGTGCACCGCCTGGACAAGGAAACCTCGGGCATTTTGCTGATCGCCAAGAAGCGCAGCGCCCTGACTGCGCTGCAGGATGTGTTTCGCCAGCGCCAGGCGCAGAAAACCTATGCGGCCCTGGTGGTGGGGGCCTGGCCCGCACGCAAGAAGGTGATCGACGTGGCCTTGCACAAGTACCTGACGGCCGACGGCGAGCGCCGTGTCAAGGCCGTGAAGGACGAGGACGAAGGTCGGCGCTCGATCTCGCTGGTGCACGTGGTGCGCCACTTTGCCGGTTTCACGCTGCTGGATGTGACCATCAAAACCGGCCGCACTCACCAGATCCGGGTGCACCTGCAGCACGAGGGTCACCCCATCGTGGGAGACGACAAGTATGGTGATTTCGCGCTGAACAAGGCGCTGGGTCGCGCTGAAGGCGCCTGCCCTGGGGTGGATCGGGGCCAACTGCCGCAAGGGCGGTTCGAGCGCATGTTCCTGCACGCCCGCTATCTGCGTCTGGCCCACCCCGTGACCGGGCAGGACCTGACCTTGCAGGCCCCCTTGCCCCTCGAGTGTGAGCAACTCTTGTCGGCCTTGGCGCCATGATCGGCCGCTGGTCGGTGTCTGTGCTGTTTTTGAGTCGGATGTCAGGGCCTGGCCGGTGTAAGGTCGGGCTCGTGACGAATGCGTGTTTCAGGAGCTTCTGTGTCTGTTTCGAGTGATGCTGCCCTTCGCCCTCGGGCCTATGACCTGATCGTGTTCGATTGGGACGGCACCCTGTATGACTCGACGGCGCTGATCGTGCGTTGCATCCAGTCGGCCTGTGCCGATCTGGGCTTGCCCGTGCCGCCGCCCTCGGAGGCGGCTTATGTGATCGGCCTGGGGCTGCATGATGCCTTGGCCCATGTGGCCCCCGGACTGCCTGCCGAGCGCGTGCCCGAGCTGGGTTTGCGCTATCGGCACCATTACTTCAAGCGCCAGCATGAGCTCAGCCTGTTTGACGGCACCCTGGAGCTCATGCAGGCCTTGAAGCTTCGCCACCACTGGTTGGCCGTGGCCACGGGCAAGTCCCGGGTTGGACTCAATGAGGCCCTGGCCCATGTGGAACTGCAGGGGGTCTTTGATGGCACCCGCACGGCCGATGAAACTGCGTCCAAGCCCCACCCCCTCATGCTGCAGGAGTTGATGGCCGAGTTCGGGGTGGAGCCCGAGCGCACCCTGATGATTGGCGACACCACGCACGACCTGCAATTGGCCCTGAATGCGGGCACACACAGCCTGGCGGTGAGCTACGGCGCGCACGAGCCCGAGACCTTTGCGCAGTACCCCACGCGGCACGTGGCCCATTCGATGGCCGAACTGCGCGACTGGCTGCTGAACCATGCCTGACGCTCAGGCGGGGGCGCCCGAGCTGCTGTGCGATGCCGCAGCCTTGGTGGAGCGCGGTGACGCGGTCTTGTTTGAGGTCCTGGAGCATGGTCAGCGCGTCCCTGCTTTCGCGGTGCGGGTGGATGGCCGGGTCCATGCTTACCTGAACCGTTGCGCCCACGTGCCGGTCGAGATGGACTGGCAGCCCGGACGGTTCTGGGACGCCGACAAGGCCTATCTGGTCTGCGCCGTGCATGGGGCCCACTATCACCCCTCGTCGGGGCAGTGTGTGTCGGGCCCTTGTCCTGGCAAGCGTCTGCAGGCGCTGGAGGCGCGCGAGCACGAGGGGCGCGTCTATTGGTATCCTTCCCAGCGGTTTCAGCCTGTGCGTGCCTGAGTTCAGGCCGGCCCCCATCCACACCTCTGCACCATGAGCCTCAACGACACCTCATCCAACCCACCGGCAGCCCAGGATGCCTTGCTGGCCCAGTTTGCGCGGCATTACCTGGCCCAGCAGCGAAGCGAGCAGCGCTGGCGCTGGTTCTGGCGTGCGGTCTGGCTGACGGTGGCCCTTGTCGCTTTGGCCGGTATCTGGCAAGGGGTGCCTCACTCGGCACAACCGCAGCCCCACACGGCCTTGGTGGAGGTGCGCGGCCCCATCAGCGTCAGCGATGAGGCGAACGCAGATCGCATCATGGCGTCGCTGCGCGAGGCGTTTGAGCAGCCCAGTGCCCGCGCCGTGGTGTTGCGCATCAACTCGCCTGGTGGCAGCCCGGTGCAGGCAGGCATCATCAACGACGAAATCCGGCGTTTGAAGGCCCTGCACAAGAAGCCTGTGTATGCGGTGTGCGAGGAGATGTGCGCCTCAGCGGCCTACTACATCGCCGTGGCGGCTGATCAGATCTACGTGGACAAGGCCTCGATCGTGGGCTCGGTCGGCGTGCTGATGAATGGGTTCGGCTTCGTGGGCCTGTTGGACAAGCTGGGCATCGAGCGGCGTTTGATGACCTCTGGCAGCAACAAGGGCATGCTCGACCCATTCTCGCCGCGTGACCTGGACCAGGAAGGCTATGCCCAGCAGATGCTCGAGCAGGTGCACCAGCAGTTCATCACGGTGGTGCGCCAAGGCCGTGGCAAGCGACTGAAGGAAGACGAGACCACCTTCAGCGGTCTGTTCTGGAATGGTCAGCAGGCGGTCAGCATGGGCTTGGTGGATCGCCTGGGCAGCCTTGATCAGGTGGCCCGTGAGGTGGTCAAGCACGAAGACATCGTGGACTACACCCAGCATGAAGACATTGCCGAGCGCCTGGCCAAGCGGTTTGGCGCGGCCGTGGGGGCCGGTGCCGTGCAGTCGATTGAGCGTCAGACCGGGTGGCAGTGAGGCCTGGCCCCTGGCGGCATCACTGATCCAGATCCTGGATCAGTTGCCAGGTGGCTTCCCGGGAAATGTTGAGCAAGGCGGCGACATCGGTCATGTCGTCGGCCCAGGCTGCCTGGGCATGAGGATCGTTCCAGCCGTGTTGTGAATGGCGTGCCAGCCTCACGGCAAGCATGGTGGTGCGCACACGGGGATGGTGGGCAATGCGGTCATCCGTGCATTCGATCAGCAGGGGCGGCAGCTTCCAGTCTTGCATCAACCTCTGGGAAATGTCGCCCAGTTCTTGCCCCAGGATGTCGCGCTGCACGTGGGCTGAGCGCTGGGTGTGATCCTGGGCCAGCGTGGTCGCGATCTTCTGGGCCAGTTCAGGGGCGTGGCACCACAGCAGCATCTCGGCAAAATCGTGCAACAGGGCGGCTTCCTGAATCACGGCAGCATCTTCATCCTGTCGCTGCATGGCGAAATTGACGGCAAAGCGTGCTGCCCGGCGGGCCCGCGTGATGACCTTGAGCAAGCCGCTGACCGCCTCAGGTCGGTCCCTCAACCACTCCAGCACCGAGATGGGTTGGGCGTAGGCCTTGAAGAACGGCCCGATGCCCAACATCACAATGGCCCCGACCAGGGTTTCGGGCGGCTCTGCCCCGGAGCGCTCGCAATGCCGTGCGGTGTGCGCCAGCACACTGAGGGTCATGAGGGGGTCGTGTCCCAAGGCCTCGGTCAGGGTGTGGGCATCGACCGTGCCGCGCTGCTCTTCAATGTCAGCCAACTGCCGAAGCTCCGCCACCGAGCCAGGCAACACCGGAATCGGTGCCGCCTTGAGGGCGTGTACCCAGGCATCCAGGGTAGGAAGGGCTTGGACGATCATGGATCAGCGCGGGGCAGACAGATGGTTCACTGTGCACTGAGTCTGGACCCAACTGCCCTGTGGTAAACGCCCAATAAGAAGGGGCTGCGCGTGTCGTTTCACACGCGCAGCCCCTGCAGGATGTCAAGCGCTGATCAGCGGTTGCTCAGCAATGCTTTCTTCAGGTCTTTATCGGCCGGCTTGTCGCCCAGCCAAATGCGCATCAGCGCTGCGTAGAAGTCATCGCCCGGGATGCCCTTGATCTTGGTTTCGCCATTCACGATGACCTGCAGGCCGGTGCCCGGCACCTGGTTCATTTGAACCACGGTGCCTTTGCGCAGTTGGCCGAAGGCCTTCATGGCGGTACCCAATTCATCCAGGCGGGCCTGCAGCTTGGCCAGATCGGCCGAGCTGTGGTTCTGCTCGATGCCCTTGGCCATGGCCTCGGCAAAGTCTGCGCCTGTCAGGTCACGCATCAGCACAATGCGAGCACTGCGGGGGCCAGCCCCCGGGATCAGGGCAGATGCCGAGCTGTCGACCTTGGGCACGTACAAGCCCATGGCGTACACGTCCACGATGATGCGCACGCGCTTGCCTGCGCCATTCAATTGCAGGGTCTGACCCGCCACCTGGGCGGTGTCCTGGAACGTGATGCCGTCAATGGTCACGGCAGCTTGCGCCGCAAAGGTGCTCAGGCTCAGGGCCAGGCCGGACAGCCAGAGACGCAGGGTGGGTTTCATGAGAGCGCTTCCTTTCGTTGCTCGGTGCACAAGTGATGGGAAGATTATCTGAGCTTGACCCGTTCAGGCTTCCTTCGTGTCGCGTAAAAACCTTGAAACAATTGATTCGTGAGGAGTTTTGCATCACAGAATCAGGTCTGATCAGGGTTAATGCTGATAGGGCATCTTCGATGACAATAACGAGATTGTGGTGATGCGCCGTGAAGACGGCGATGTTTCATGTCTCTCCTGCTCATCGACATCGGCAACACGCGGCTCAAATGGGGCTTGTACGACCAGCCCCAACCGGGTGCCCGACTGCTGGGGCACGGCGCGGTGGTGCTGGAGGACATCGATCACCTCTGGGAGATCAGCTGGCGCGCCCTCACGCCCAAGCCCACGGTCATGCTGGGCTGTGTGGTCGCGGGTGAGGCCATCAAGCGCCGCGTGGAAGAGCAGCTGGATGAGGGTTGGAAGCTGCCGCCCCGCTGGGTGTCAGCCTCGGCTCAGGCTGCAGGGGTGGTGAACCGCTATGAGCACCCCCACCGGCTGGGGGCCGACCGCTGGGCGGCCATCGTGGGCGCGCGACAGCACGTGCTGCATGACCAGCCGGATGATCCACCGCCGGTGGTGGCGGTGATGGTAGGCACGGCCGTCACGGTGGATGCGATTGATGCCCAGGGGCAGTTCCTGGGGGGGCTCATCCTGCCGGGCTTTGGCTTGATGTACCGCGCTCTGGAGAGCGGCACCGCAGGCCTCAAGGTGCCCACGGGCGAGGTGCGTGACTTTCCGCGAAACACCAGCGATGCCTTGATGAGCGGTGGCACCGATGCCATTGCCGGCGCCATCGAGCGTGTCATGCAACGCCTGAAGAAGCACACCGGCCGTGAGCCGCGCCTGCTGATTTCAGGTGGCGCGGCAGTGCGTCTTGTCAACATCGAGAGCCTGCGCGCCACGGTGGTCGAGAACCTGATTTTCGAAGGCCTGCTGGCCCTGGCCCCGACGGCGCTGCCGTCAAGGCTCTGAAGGTCAGGCGCTTCAGAGGATGAAGCGCGACAGGTCTTCGTTGCCGGCCAGTTCGCCCAGGCGGCGGTTCACCTCGTCCAGGTCCATGACGTGCTCCTGACCAGACAGGTTGGGCGCGTTGAAAGACAGCTCGTCCAGCAGCCGCTCCAGCATCGTGGACAGCCGTCGTGCGCCGATGTTTTCCGTGCGCTCGTTGACCTGGCAGGCCAGCTCGGCAATGCGGCGCACGGCGCCTTCCGTGAACCGCAAGGTCACGCCTTCGGTGGCCAGCAGGGCCTGGTACTGCTTGATCAGACTGGCCGAGGGCTGCGTGAGGATGGCCTCGAAATCATCCACCGACAAGGCCGAGAGCTCTACCCGGATGGGAAACCGGCCTTGCAGCTCGGGGATCAGGTCGCTGGGCCGGCTGAGGTGAAACGCCCCTGAGGCAATGAACAGCATGTGGTCGGTCTTGACCATGCCGTACTTGGTGTTGACGGTGGTGCCTTCCACCAGGGGCAGCAGATCGCGCTGCACGCCCTGGCGAGACACATCGGCGCTTTGACCCTCTGAGCGAGAGGCCACCTTATCGATTTCGTCGATGAAGACGATGCCGTTTTGTTCGGCCCGTTCCAGCGCCTTGGCGCGGATCTCATCTTCGTTGACCAGCTTGGCCGCCTCTTCGTCGATCAATTGGGTACGGGCCTCGGCCACCGTCACCTTGCGCGTCTTGCGCTTGCCTTGGCCCAATTGCGCGAACATGCCCCGAATCTGCTCGGCCATGTCTTCCATACCGGCAGGCCCCATGATCTCCAGGGCGGCAGGCTTGGCATCGGCCAGTTCGATCTCGATCTCTTTGTCGTCCAGCGTGCCTTCGCGCAGGCGATTGCGCATCACCTGGCGAGCGGTGTTGTCGCTCGGCGTGGTGGTGCCAAACCCCACCTCGTGGCGGGGCGGTGGCACCAGCACGTCCAGGATGCGGTCCTCGGCGGCGTCTTCGGCGCGCATGCGCTGCTGCTGGATCTGGCGCGCACGCTCCTCCTTGATGGCAGCCTCGATCAGGTCGCGGATGATGGTGTCCACGTCCTTGCCCACGTAGCCCACTTCGGTGAATTTGGTGGCTTCCACCTTGATGAAGGGCGCATCGGCCAGCTTGGCCAGGCGGCGGGCGATTTCCGTCTTACCCACGCCCGTGGGGCCGATCATCAGGATGTTCTTGGGCGTGATCTCGCTGCGCAGCTTGTCGTCCACCTGTTGGCGGCGCCAGCGGTTGCGCAGGGCGATGGCCACGGCGCGCTTGGCGTCTCGCTGGCCGATGATGTGGCGATCCAGCTCGCTGACGATTTCCTGGGGTGTCATGCTCATGGTGTCGGGGGCCTTCATGGGCCCGGGTCAGTCCAGGGTCAGCAGGGTGTGCTGCTGGTTGGTGTAGATGCACAGGTCGCCGGCAATTTCCAGCGAACGCTTCACGACGTCGGCGGCGAGCAGGGGAGTGTGGTCCACCAGAGCGCGGGCGGCCGCTTGGGCATAAGCCCCGCCCGAGCCGATGGCGATGATGCCGTGCTCGGGCTCCAGAACGTCGCCGTTGCCCGTGATGATGAGCGAGGTCTCGCGGTCGGCCACGGCCAACATGGCCTCCAGGCGGCGCAGTACGCGGTCGGTTCGCCAGTCGCGGGTCAGCTCGACGGCCGCGCGAGCCAGGTGCCCCTGGTGCTTTTCCAGCTTGGCCTCGAAGCGTTCAAACAGGGTGAATGCGTCGGCGGTGGCGCCGGCAAAGCCAGCCAGCACCTGGTCGCGGTACAGCTTGCGCACTTTGCGCGCGCTGGCCTTGACGACAATGTGGCCCAGGGTGACCTGGCCATCGCCGCCCATGGCCACTTGCCAGCCTTGTTCGGTCTGGCGCCGAACGCTGACGATGGTCGTGCCGTGGTAAGAATCCATGGTGATGTGTGCGTGAATGAATGGCGCAGATGGTGCCACACCAGGGCTTTTCAAGCCCACACCACGCTCACACCATCTGCAGTTTGACCTTGGCGTGTTCGTTGATGCCCATGGCACCAAAGAACAAGGCCACCAGCCGGTGAGGCTGCAGGAAGATGACCTGGTGGCCCTCAGCCCGGCGCGAGAGCACCCAGTTGAGCAAGTCGCCCGCGGCAATGAAATCCACGCGCAGCAGATGCTGACAATCGATCTCCAGCGTCACGCTGGCGCCCAGTTGGTCGTCCAGGTGGCGCAATGTTTCGCCGATGTCGCCCAGCAACTGCCCCGACAGATTCAGCGTGGCCACCTGCACGAACTCCACCTCGTCGTGCAACTGAGACTCCACGAAGCTGGTGGACACCTCGCTCACATGCGACAGGGGGCGGGTCGGGGGGCTGACGCCTTCTTCCGTCTGGCGCACCAGCCCGCGTGGAGGCTCCCAAGAGGGGGGTGACAACTCGTAAGTGATGCAGTAGTCGATGGCCACTTCATCGAAGCGATCGGGACGGTTGCACAGCCGTAGGATGGCCAGACGCAGCATCCAGAACGCCGGGTCTTCGTTACGTGAGCCCGTGGCGCTCCGCTCTTCGAGCAGGCTCAGCAGATGCTCGGTGCCTTGCCACACCAGATTCTGTCCGTCCTGAGCCCACTGACCCATGGCATGGGCCAGCAGGGCCGCGCCCTCAGACGTCACGTCCTGAACCTGATGCCAGGACATGGTCCAGGGGCGTGGCAGTTGCAGGCACGCAATGCGCAAGGCCGCCATGGCATCGGTGTCCAGCACGGCCGGCGCAATCCAGCCTTCCAGCGGGGTGTCCCGATGGTGAGCGTGGTGGTGAGCCTCGGCCGGCGCAGCCTCGTGCGCATCGTGAGCGGCTTGCGACGCCGCCAGGAAGCCGCTGACCTTGTCGGGCAGCGAGTACCACTGGGGCGCCGACAGACCAAACTTCTGCACGAATGACACGGCCAGTTGCTCGAACTTCTGGGGCAAGTTCAAGGCCCGGTACAAATCGAACAGCACCATCCAGGTCTCGACGTGATCCTGGCGTTGGGCACCCGGGTGCACCAGATTCAGCAGACATTGTTCGCACTGGTCGAAATCGGCGTTCGCAAACGCGATGACGGCTTCGTCCAGCTCCGGGTCGTGAACGACCTCGATGACATCGAGTTGGGCGTTGAGGGTAGGCACCAGCGGAGACGCTTCGCGCCCAAACGACGAGTAGCCCTGCCGCGCTGCGTCCAGCACCGCCTGAGAAATTTCCGGCGGAGGCTCTTCGTACGGCAGGGTCATCGGGCTGGAGTCGACGGCGGGAGGCACGTCGGTCAGCCTGATGGGGGTCTGCACAGGCGGCGGACTCGGAGCGATCGACTCCATCGAGCGACCGTTCACGCCCACCATCTGCTGCTCGATGGCATCGATCTTGGCCTTCACGGCCACGTCAGAACGAGCACCCGCGTGGGGGCTGGATTCGGGGTCCAGGTTGGAGGGGCTGCCCAGAGCCAGGGCCGCGTCGGGGGTCAGCCCTTCGCGCCGGATCTTGCGCAGCATGTCGAGCTCGCGCTTGCGCACGAAATCGTTGCGGCGCTTGCGCTCGATCATCGCCTTGATTTCACTCTTGGCGAACTCGCTGTCACCGGAGGACGAACGAGGCTTGTCCAGGTCAGCCCACTCGGTGGTCGGATTCGCCACAAAGCGTGCCACCTTCTTCAAAAAGCCGCCCGACTCCTTGGTCACGTCACTGAGCCCTGTGTGTATGGTGCATGGGGGTTGAGCTCAGGGCTCAGTCTCCGAACATCTTTTGCTTGAGCTCACGTCGTTGCTGGGCTTCCAGCGACAGCGTGGCAGTAGGACGAGCGAGCAGGCGGCCCAGGCCGATGGGTTCGCCGGTTTCATCACAGAAGCCGTAATCGCCCGCATCGATGCGGGCAATGGCCTGGGCGATCTTCTTGAGCAGCTTGCGCTCGCGGTCGCGGGTGCGCAACTCCAGCGCGTGCTCTTCTTCGATGGTGGCCCGGTCGGCCGGGTCCGGCACGATCGAGGTGTCTTCGCGCAGGTGCTCGGTGGTCTCGCCAGCGTTCGACAGCAGGTCGTCCTTCTGGGCCTCCAGACGGGCGCGGAAGAACTCCAGTTGCTTGTCGTTCATGTACTCGGCCTCAGGCATGGCCATGAGTTCGGCCTCGCTCAGATCACGGCCGGCTTTGGACTTCCAGGCGTTGGCGAGTTTGGTGTCAACCTTGGTGGCTGTGGACATGGTGTCGGTGGGATGGTTGTTGGCGCGGCCTGTGGTGCTTTTGGCACGGCCACTGGTGGAAGACGCCGATGACGGTTTTTCGGCCGGTGCGGGCGCAGCTTGAGGGGCCTGCTTGGCAGCCGCCGATTTGGTGCTGGGCCGCGCAGGCTTGGCGCCTGCGGCAGCGGTCTTGGCCGACGGGGTGCTTTTCGTCACGATGAACCTCCTGTGCGTTGGGCTGGTGCCGCAAGGTGACAGATCGGGCCGGATACTGCTTGCCCGCAGCCTGTGTCGTCCTCAAACCCCTGGGTAGAGGGGGATGCTGACTTGGCAGGCGCGCGGATTGTAGCCACGGTTCACCGGCCGCCGGCGTCAGGACATCCCTCGTTGTGGCTGGAACCACTCAATTGAGGCATTGATCCAGGCCGGCCTGGAACAAATCCTGAGGCAGGTCGATGCCGATGAACACCATCTTGCTGGTTTTGGCCTCGCCTGCCGCCCATTTCGGTCCGACATCGCTGCCCATCAGTTGGTGCACACCCTGGAAGACCACCTTCTTGTCCATGCCGGCCACGTGCAGCACGCCTTTGTAGCGCAGCATGCGGGGACCGTAGATCTGCACCATCGAACCCAGAAAATCTTCCAGCTTGGTGGCATTGAAGGGGCGGTTCGTCTTGTAGACGAACGATTTCACGTCGTCATCGTGAGCGTGGTGGTGCGGGTGATCGCAGTGATCGTGTCCGCAATCATGGCCGTGGTCATGATGATGGTGGTGGCCGTGTCCATGGCCGTCTTCCTTGAGGAAGTCGGGGTCGATGTCCAGCTTGGCATTCAGGTTGAAGCCCCGGATGTCCAGGAATTCCTGCAGCGGCACCTCGCCAAAGTGCACCCGCTTCTGAGGGGCACGGGGGTTCATGTGCTTGATGCGGTGAGCCAGGGCATCGGCTTCCTCCGGGCTGACCAGGTCGGTCTTGCTCATGAAGATTTGATCGGCAAACCCCACCTGACGTTGGGCCTCCTGGCGGTCGTTCAGCTGCTGCTGACCATGCTTGGCGTCCACCAGGGTGACGATGGCGTCCAGCAGGTACAGTTCGGCGATCTCGTCATCCATGAAGAAGGTCTGAGCCACCGGTCCCGGGTCGGCCAGGCCGGTGGTTTCGATCACCACCCGCTCGAACTGGAGTTGGCCGTCGCGGCGCTTCTTGGCCAGATCCGACAGCGTGGCGCGCAGGTCTTCCCGGATGGTGCAACAGACGCAGCCGTTGCTCATCTGGATGATCTGCTCGTTGGTGTCGGCCACGAGGATCTCGTTGTCGATGTTTTCCTCGCCGAATTCGTTCTCGATCACGGCAATGCGTTGACCGTGCGATTCGGTGAGGATGCGCTTGAGCAGGGTGGTCTTTCCGCTGCCCAGGAAACCGGTAAGGATGGTGACTGGAATGAGGCTCATGGGTCAAGTGTAGTCCTGTGCCGGGGCCCCTGTCGGGGGTGGGGTGCTGATTTGTGTGCCGAGTGGGTTATTCTTGGGGCATTGCAACCACGACACCCCTGCCGTGTCCGACCACCCCCCTAGTCGACCACCCCGGTCTGACCGCCACTCCGGTGGCCACCGTCACGAGTCTCTTCGTGACAACCGAAATCTGTTTGTTCGCCTGGTCGAGTTCCTGTCCCCTGGGCCTGATTCGACGGCGGAGCTCATCCAGACGCTGGCTGAAGCCGAGCAACGAGACCTCATCGAGCCTGAATCGCGCGTGATGCTGGAAGGCGTCATCCGCATGGCCAGCATGACCGCTGGTGATGTGATGGTGGCGTTCAAGCGCATGGACGTGCTGGACATCGACGCGCCTTACGAGGAATTGCTCGCCGAGGTCATCAACACGGCCCATTCGCGCTTCCCGGTGTACGAGGGCAGCCGAGACAACATCATTGGCATCCTGATGGCCAAGGATTTGCTCAAGCTGCAGCGGGCGCCCGAATTGAACCTGCGCACCTTGTTGCGGCCTCCTTTGTACGTTCCGGAGTCCAAGGGGCTCAACGAGTTGCTGCGAGAGTTTCGTTCCAACCGCAGCCATTTGGCCATCGTGATCGATGAGTTCGGCAAGACGGCCGGTCTGATCACGATCGAAGACGTGCTGGAAGAGATCGTGGGCGAGATCGAGGACGAATTCGATGATGAGGATGGTGAATCCAGCATCTTCACGCTGGCTGACGGCAGTCAGCGCGTGGCCGGCGACGCCGCCATCGAGTCGGTCAACGAGGTCTTTCAAACCCAGTTGCCTGAAGACGAGTTTGACACCATCGGTGGGCTCGTGGCTCACGAACTGGGCCGTGTGCCGCGCCGGGGCGAACGCGTCGACATCGGCGGCCTGCGCTTCACCGTGATGCTGGCCCGAGGCGGTGCCGTGCGCTGGTTCAAGGTCACCCGCGCCCTGGACGATGGTGAGGCACCCTCGGCCTGATGACCGCATGATCGCTGCATGAAACGCATGGCCGATCGCCCCGAGCCGCTCGGGCGCTGGGGATACGTTTGGCCGGTGTTGGCGGGCGCCGTGCATGCGCTGTCGCTGTCGCCGTGGGTGGCCGCCTGGCCGGGGGGCGCCTGGCCCGCCGTCTTGCAGACCTTGGCGCTGGCTGGCCTGTTGTGGGCACTGGCCCGAAGTGCCTCGGTTAGCCACGGTGCGCTGACGGCCTGGCTGTATGGCTCTGTGTGGCTGATTGGCGCCACCGGCTGGATGTTCGTGAGCCTGCACCGTTTCGGGGGCTTGCCGGCTTGGTTGTCGGCCTTGGCGGTGTACCTGTTGTGTGTGGCGCTGTCGTTGTACCTGGCGGCGGCGGGTGCAGCGTGGGTGCGTTGGCGCCGCCATGTCTGGTGGGCCGATGCCCTGCTGTGGTCTGCTTTGTGGCTGTTGGCCGAGTTGGCCCGGGCCTGGCTGTTCACGGGGTTCCCATGGGGAGCCAGCGGATACGGGCTGGTGGACAGTGCCCTGGCCGCGCTGGCCCCATGGTTGGGCGTGTACGGCCTGGGGGCGGTATGGGCTGCTGGCGTGGCCGCAGTTGTGTTGTGGGTGGTGGGCCCGGGGCGGCTTGGTCGGCCTGTTCGGCCGGTGCTGGGGGCCGTGCTCATGGCGCTGGGCCTGAGCGGCCTGGCGGGCTGGTGGGGGGTGCCCGAGCCCGTGCGCTACACCCAGCCTCACGGGTCGGTGTTGTCGGTGGATTTGCTTCAGAGCAATGTGCCGCAAGACCATAAGTTTGACCCCGCTCGCCAGTGGGAGGCCCTGCAATGGCATGCCCAGGCGCTGCGCACCAGCCGCGCCGATCTGGTGGTGGCGCCCGAGACGGCCATACCCCTGCTGCCGCAGCAGTTACCCGAGGGGTACTGGGGTGCCTTGGTGGCGTCGTTCCAGGATGACCGTCATGCGCTGATCGGTCTACCTCTGGGGGATTTTGAGCATGGCTACACCAACTCGGTCGCGGGTTTGTCGGCCGCTGCGGCCCGCACCCAGCCCGAGGGGTTCTATCGTTATGACAAGCACCACCTCGTGCCCTTCGGTGAGTTCATCCCCTGGGGCTTTCGCTGGTTCGTCAACCTGATGAACATGCCCCTGGGTGATTTCACCCGGGGTCCGCTGGTAGCACCGTCATTCCCGGTTCTGGGGCAGCGGGTGGCGCCCACCATCTGCTACGAGGATTTGTTCGGGGAAGAGGTCGCAGCACGCTTCATCGACCCTGCGGAGGCGCCGACCATCCTGGCCAACGTCAGCAACCTGGCCTGGTTCGGCGAGACGGTGGCCATCCATCAACACCTGCACATTGCACGCATGCGCTCGCTGGAATTCCAGTTGCCGACGGTGCGCTCCACCAACACGGGTGCCACGGTGGTCATCGATCACCGCGGGCAGGTGCAGGCTGCGCTGCCTGGCAACACCCGGGGGGTGTTGCAAGCCCGTGTTCAAGGACACCAGGGTGTGACCCCATTCGCCTGGTGGGCCGCCCGCTGGGGGCTGGGGCCCCTGGTGCTGCTGGCCGCTCTGGTGGTGGCGCTGGCCGTCTGCTGGCCCCGGCGCGACGTGTTTGGCGCGGCTGTCGTGCGCTGAGGGGCGCGGAGGCTGTCAACCATCACTAGAATCAAGGGTTTGGCGCAGGCATGGTCGAGAGGCCCTGGTGGGCCCGTCCGAACTCACGTGTTGTGCCGCTTCATTCATTCATTGCCGTCGCCGCTGGCGACCAAGGCTTCACCATGCTGACCTTCCAGCAACTGATTCTGCGTCTTCAAAGCTACTGGGATGCCCAGGGCTGCGCCCTCTTGCAACCCTACGACATGGAAGTGGGGGCAGGCACCAGCCACACCGCCACTTTCCTGCGTGCCCTGGGCCCGGAGCCCTGGAAGGCCGCCTATGTGCAGCCCAGCCGCCGCCCCAAGGATGGTCGCTACGGCGAGAACCCCAACCGCCTCCAGCACTATTACCAGTACCAGGTGGTACTCAAGCCCGCGCCGGCCAACATCCTCGAGCTGTACCTGGGGTCGCTGGAGGCCCTGGGCTTCGACCTGAAGAAAAACGACATCCGTTTCGTGGAAGACGACTGGGAGAACCCCACCCTGGGCGCCTGGGGCCTGGGCTGGGAAGTCTGGCTGAACGGCATGGAGGTCACCCAGTTCACCTACTTCCAGCAGGTGGGCGGCATCGATTGCAAGCCCATCACGGGCGAAATCACCTATGGCTTGGAGCGCCTGGCCATGTACCTGCAGGGCGTGGAAAGCGTCTATGACCTGGTCTATGCCCCCGGGGTGAAGTACGGCGATGTGTTCCATCAAAACGAGGTGGAGCAGTCCACCTACAACTTCGAGCACAGCAACGTCGAGTTCTTGCTGGGCGCGTTCAGCAATTACGAAACCCAGGCCAAGTACCTGATGGAGCAGCAACTGGCCCTGCCGGCTTACGAACAGGTGCTCAAGGCGGCTCACACCTTCAACCTGCTGGATGCCCGTGGCGCCATCTCGGTGACCGAGCGCGCCGGCTACATCGGTCGCATCCGCAACCTGGCGCGCAGTGTGGCGGCCAGCTACCTGGACAGCCGTGCCCGACTGGGCTTCCCGATGGCGCCCAAGGCCTGGGCCGATGAAGTGATCGAACAACTGAATAACAAGAAGGCGGCCTGAGCATGACGTCCCCGCAACACACCGCCAACCTGCTGGTCGAACTGTTTGTTGAAGAACTGCCCCCCAAGGCCCTGAAAAAGCTGGGCGAGGCCTTTGCCTCGGTGCTGGCCGACAGCCTCAAGGCCCAGGGCCTGGCCGCAGCCGATGCGACTGTGACGGCCTACGCCTCGCCGCGCCGCCTGGCGGTGCAGGTGGCTTCCGTGGCCTCCAAGGCTGCTGACCAGGCCATTCAGCAAAAGCTCATGCCCGTGGCCGTGGCTCTGGACGCGCAAGGGCAGGCCACCCCCGCCTTGCTGAAGAAGCTGGCTGCGCTGGGGGTGGGTGCCGAGGTGGTGCCCCAGTTGAAGCGCCTGCCGGATGGCAAGGCCGAGGCCCTGTTCCTGGACAGCGTCAAGCCTGGCGTGACGCTGGCCGAGGGCCTGCAAAAGGCACTGGACGAATCCCTCGCCAAGCTGCCCATTCCCAAGGTCATGACCTATCAGCTGGAGCAAGGCGAGGGCGCCGATTTCAAGCCGGGCTGGACCAGCGTTCACTTTGTGCGCCCGGCACATGGTTTGGTGGCCTTGCATGGCGAGCAAGAGGTGCCTGTGCGCGCCCTGGGCCTGAAGGCCGGTCGCAGCACCCTGGGCCACCGTTTTGAGGCCAGCGTGAATCCGGTGGTCATCCGCACGGCCGACACCTATGCCGAGCAACTGGCGCATGACGGTGCGGTGATCGCCTCGTTCGCCGAGCGCCGTGCCGAGATCGTGCGCCAGCTGACCGAGGCTGCCGCACGCGCCGGCAAGGATCTCAAGCCCATCGAGGATGACGCTCTGCTCGACGAGGTCACGGCCCTGGTGGAGCGGCCCAATGTGCTGATCGGTCAGTTCGAAGCGGCCTTCCTGGAGGTGCCGCAAGAGTGTCTGATCCTGACCATGAAGGCCAACCAGAAGTACTTCCCGCTGCTGGACACCGCAGGTCGCTTGACCAACCAGTTCCTGGTGGTCAGCAACATCCGTCCGGACGACCCCAGCGCCATCATCGGCGGCAACGAGCGCGTGGTGCGTCCGCGTCTGGCCGATGCCAAGTTCTTCTTTGATCAAGATCGCAAGAAGACACTGGAATCGCGCCTGCCCGGGCTGGCCAAGGTGGTGTACCACAACAAGCTGGGCACCCAGGGGGAGCGTTCCGAGCGGGTTCGGGCCATCGCACACGCCATCGTCAACCAGTTGCGCATGGCCACGGTGCCCTATTCGCTGGACGACAAGGACCACTTCGATGTGCTCGACAGCAAGGCCCAACAGGCCGCCCGTCTGGCCAAGGCCGATCTGCTGACCGACATGGTCGGTGAGTTTCCCGAGCTGCAGGGCATCATGGGCGGCTATTACGCCCGCCACGAAGGCCTGCGCGATGGCGTGGCCATCGCCATCGAAGACCACTACAAGCCCCGCTTTGCAGGCGACAGCCTGCCGCGTAACCACACCGGCACGGTAGTGGCCCTGGCAGACAAGCTCGAAACCCTGGTGGGTCTGTTTGGCATTGGCCAGCTCCCCACGGGCGACAAAGACCCGTTTGCGTTGCGTCGTCATGCCCTGGGCGTGATCCGCATCCTGCTTGAAAAGGACCTGCCGCTGGCCCTGCCGGCACTGATTCGTGATGCCGCCGCCACCTTTGGCGAGTTGATCACCGATCCCAGCGAGGCGCTGCTGAGCTTCATGGCTGATCGTCTGGCGGTGTCGCTGCGTGAGCAGGGCTACAGCGCCCAGGAGGTCGATGCCGTGTTGGCGCTGCAGCCCGAGCGCCTGACCGAAGTGCCCCGCCGCCTGGCGGCCGTGCGGGCTTTTGTGGCCTTGCCGGAAGCCGCTTCCCTGGCGGCGGCCAACAAGCGGGTGGGCAACATCCTCAAGAAAGCGGACACCGACGTTCAGCCGGTGGTGGATGCGGCCTTGTTCCGTGAACCGGCCGAGGCCGCGCTGTACGAGGCGCTGCAATCGGTGGCACCGCAAGCCCAAGCAGCGTTCGAACAGTCGGATTACACTGGGTCATTGCAGGCTTTGGCGGCCCTGAAAGCGCCGGTGGATGCCTTCTTCGATGGCGTGATGGTCAATGCCGAAGAGCCTGCCCTGAAGGCCAATCGCCTGGGTCTGCTGGCCACCTTGCACGGGGCCATGAACCGGGTGGCTGATCTGGCACGGCTGGCGGCCTGATCATGATGCGTGGTGCCAGCCCGGGAGAGGGCATGAAGCTGGTCATCCTCGATCGCGACGGCACGATCAACCACGAGCGTGAGGACTACATCAAGTCCGCCGACGAGTGGGTGCCCTTGCCGGGCGCACTGGAAGCCATTGCGCGGCTGAACCACGCTGGCTGGCATGTGGTCGTGGCCACCAACCAGTCGGGCATCGGGCGTGGCCTGTTCGACATGGTGGCGCTCAACACCATGCACGCCAAGATGAATCAGTTGCTGTCCCGGGTGGGCGGGCGTGTGGATGCGGTGTTTTTCTGCCCGCACACCCCCGAAGACCACTGCACCTGTCGCAAGCCACAACCGGGCCTCTTCCAGATGATCGGCCAGCGCTTTGGCGTATCGCTGCAAGGGGTGCCCATGGTGGGTGATTTGCCTCGCGATGTGCTGGCAGCGCAATCGGTGGGCTGTGAGCCCCATCTGGTGCGCACGGGGCAGGCAGCTACCATGAGCGAGGCCGAGTTGCAGGATTTGCGCCGACGCGTGCCAGACCTCACCATCCACCCTGATCTGTCATCGTTCGCCGATTTTCTCGTTCTTCGAGAGCGTCAGATCCATGGTGAGGACAGTCCTGTGGCCACCCACATGGGCGAGCTGGGAGACCTCACTTGATGGGGGCTGCGTCCTGCGAGCAACTGAGCTTGTGGGGCGACGAGGGCGTCATCGCCGCACCTTCAGCGGTGGCGACTGCCGAATCCGCCCGCACCGACCATCGCACGATGGCCGAGCAGGGGGGGCTTCAGGCAGCGGTGTGCGCCATCCCATGCTTCAGGCATCCGCGGGCTGACCGTGAGATCCACTTCAGCAAGGCCATCGTGGCCTATGAGTTCAAGCGGGCACAGCGGCGCAGCATCGGCATGGTGGTGGGCACCGAGGGCCTGAGCGTGCGCGCTCCGCGCTGGATCAGCCATGGTGATGTCGAACGCGCCCTGCGGGCCAAAGAGCGCTGGATCTGCCAGAAGCTGCTCGAGCAAAAAGAGCGTGGTCATCGGCAGGCGGCCGCCCGCATTGACTGGCGTGACGGAGCCACCGTGCCGTTCCTGGGCCAGTCGCTGGTGTTGTGCCTTGACCCCGCGGTGGCTGGCGTTCAGCGGTCTCTCACCAGCCCGGGCCTGTTGCGGGTGGGCCTGTCTGCCGAGGCCGAGCCGGCTCAGATCCGCGACACGGTTCATGCGTGGCTGCAGCGCGAGGCCCGTGCCCTGTTTGCCGAGCGTGTAGCGCACTTTGCGGCGCGCCTGGGCGTGAGCGTCAAGCGCGTCAGCCTGTCCTCGGCGCGCACCCGTTGGGGCAGCGCCAGTGCCGACGGCTCCATCCGTCTGCACTGGGGGCTGGTGCACTTCAGCCCTCAAGTGGTCGACTACGTGGTGGCCCATGAATTGGCCCACCTGCGTGAGATGAACCACAGCCCGCGCTTTTGGGAGGTGGTGCGCTCCCTGTTGCCCGATTTCGAAGAGCCGCGCCAGAGCCTTCGCAGCCTCAGCGTGCCAGGCTGAATCGCCAAACGCCCTGCTCGTCGCGGTCCCGGCGCAAGGCACCCTGGTGCCACAGGTGATTGAGGTGGGCCACCGCCTCGCCCATGGCAAACGTGGTCTGGTGCAAATCCAGGGGCCGTTTGAACAGCACGGGTAGCAACTCGGCCGCGCAGGTGGGCCGTTCGGCGGCACAGGCCAGCACCTCGTTCAAGCGATCACGGTGATGGGCCTCCAGGGCCGCAATCCGTGCATGGATGCCCTGGAAGGGCAGCCCGTGTGACGGCAGGGCCAGTGTGTCGGCCGGCAGGGCCTTCATGTCGTTCAGCGACGACAGGAACTGGGCCAGCGGATCGGCGTCGGGTTCCATGTCAACGACGCTGATGTTGGTGGAAATCGACGGCAGCAGCATGTCGCCCGCGATCAACACCCCGTCTCGCTCGTTGTACAAGGCGATGTGCTCGGGGCTGTGGCCATAGCCCGCCATGCATCGCCATGTCCGATCACCAATCTGCAGCATGCGCCCGTCCATCAGTCGGTGGTAGCTGCGGGGCACCTCGGGCACCATGGTGGCGTAGTAGTCGCCGCGCACCCGAATCTTCGCCAAAGCATCGTTATCCAGCAGCCCGTGCGCGGCAAAGTGGCGCGAGGCTCGGTCGCCGCCGTAGCCTGTGGTTTCCTTGCACGCCAGGATGGCCGCCAGGTGATCGGTGGCGCTCATCCACAACAGGGCATCAGCTGGGGCGCCGTGATGCTCGATCAGCCATTGGGCATTGCCCACGTGGTCGGGGTGCATGTGCGTCGCCAGCATCCGCACCAGAGGCCGCCCGGCCAACTCATGGGCCCACAGGTGCTCCCACAGCCCGCGGATCTCGGCCGTGGCCACGCCCGCATCCACCACACACCAGCCCGCTTGCCCGTCCAGTTGGTCGTCCAGAACCCACAGGTTGATGTGGTTCAAGGCGAAGGGCAGGGGCATGCGCACCCAGCGCAGGCCAGGCAGCAAGGTGGTGGACTGCCCCGGCGCTGGGCGATGGTCTGCCCATGGGAAGTGCGGGGTGGCGGTCTGGGCGCCAGCGAATGTGGCCGAGGGCTGTGCATGCATGGTGGCAGCGATTGTGCCTGGGCCCTTCATTTCATGCATCCCGGTCTTTTCGGTCACGACCTTGTCTACACTGGTGCGATGAAGCTCGAACAACTATTTGACAAAAATCGAGCATGGGCGCACGACATCGAACAGCGTAGCCCAGGCTTTTTCACCCGTCTTCAGCAGCAGCAATCGCCCGAGTACCTGTGGATTGGGTGCAGCGACAGCCGCGTGCCGGCCAACGAGATCGTCGGCCTGCTCCCGGGTGAGTTGTTCGTGCACCGCAATGTGGCCAACGTGGTGGTGCACTCCGACCTCAATTGCCTGTCGGTCATGCAGTTTGCGATCGATTCACTCCAGGTCAAGCACATCATCGTGGTGGGGCACTACGGCTGCAGTGGCGTGCACGCGGCCATGGTCAACAAGCGGGTGGGCATCGCCGACAACTGGTTGCGCCATGTGCAGGACGTGCACCACCAGCACCGTGAGTGGCTGGATACCCTGCCCACCGAGGGTAGTCAGCGACTGGATGCCTTGTGCGAACTCAATGTGCTGGAGCAATGCCGCAATGTGTGCCACACCACCGTGGTGCAAGACGCGTGGGCCCGGGGCCAGGAAGTGCGCATTCACGGCTGGGTCTACGGCTTGCATAATGGGCTGATCAAGGACTTGAGCATGTCCGTGTCCTCGTCGGATGAGGTCACAACAGCCTACCTGGCGGCCCTGGGGCAACTGCAGCGCCGCCACCTGTCCTGACTGACCGATTGCATCGCAGACCGTTCAACCCTGACCTAGGTTCTTCTCACCATGTTTCCGCAGCAAATCACCGACCCCCGGGTGTTCGAAATCGCTCGGGCCTTGCTGGATGGGTTCGATCGTCACTACCGCATCTTCAGCGAGACCACCGCGCAGTCCAAGCGGCGTTTCGAGCAGGCTGATTGGGTGGGGCAGCAAACCGCGCAGCGGGTGCGCATCGAGTTCTACGACCTCCGGGTGGACGAGGCCATCGAGCGGCTGGAGCAGGACTACGGCGTCAGCACGCTGCCCATGGAGGTGTGGCACCAGGTCAAGCTCTTCTACATCGGTTTGTTGACGGGGCATCGCCAGCCCGAGTTGGCTGAGACCTTCTTCAACTCGGTCACCATCCAGATCCTGCATCGCAAGTACTACCGCAACGATTTCATTTTCGTGCGCCCGGCGGTCTCCACCGAGTACATCGATGATGATGACGGCAAGGGGGGCAGCACCTTCCGTGCGTATTACCCCACCCGGGCCAACCTGCGAGAAACCATCAAGACCGTGGTGCAGAGCTACGACCTGCAGGTGCCCTTCGTGGATTTGGACCGCGATATTGGCCTGGTGTATGAGGCCTTGCTGGAAGAAGTGGGCAATGTGCGCCTGCGCACCAACTTCCAGATCCAGGTGCTGTCATCGCTGTTCTATCGGAACAAGGGCGCCTACATCGTGGGCAAGCTGGTCAATGGCTTCCGCAGCCTGCCGTTTGCCCTGCCCATCTTGCACAACGCCAAGAACCGGCTCTACATCGATGCGGCCTTGTTCGGCGAAGACGACCTGTTGGCTTTGTTCAGCTTCGCGCGAGCCTACTTCATGGTGGACATGCTGGTGCCCTCGGCCTATGTCCAGTTCTTGCGCAGCCTGATGCCTCGTCGCCCGCGCAGCGAGCTCTACAGCGCCATCGGCTTACAAAAGCACGGCAAGAACCTGTTCTACCGTGACTTCCTTTTCCACCTGCGCCATTCCACCGACAAATTCCGCATCGCGCCGGGTATCAAGGGCATGGTGATGCTGGTGTTTGACCTGCCGTCCTATCCCTTCGTCTTCAAGGTCATCAAAGACTACTTCCCACCTCAGAAGGAGACCACCCGGGAGCTCATCATGAGCAAATACCAGCTCGTGAAGCAGCACGACCGGGTAGGGCGCATGGCCGACTCTTTGGAGTTCACCAATGTGGCTTTCCCACGCGATCGCTTTGACGATGAGCTCATCGCCGAGCTTCAGAAGTTCGCGCCCAGCGTGATGGAGGAAGACGAAGACGGCGCGGTGCTGATCCTCAAGCACCTCTACATCGAGCGCCGGATGGTGCCTCTGAACATCTACATCCAGGAGGCTGAAGGCGAGGCGCTGGAGCACGCCGTCATCGAGTATGGCAACGCTCTGAAGGACCTGGTGGCCGCTAACATCTTCCCGGGCGACATGCTGTGGAAGAACTTCGGGGTCACCCGCAACGGCAAGGTCGTGTTCTACGACTATGACGAGATCGAGTACATCACCGACTGCAACTTCCGCAAGGTGCCCGAGCCGCGCAATGAGGAAGAGGAGATGTCAGGCGAGATCTGGTACACCGTGGGGCCGCGAGACGTGTTTCCTGAAACCTTTGGTCCCTTCCTGCTGGGGGATCCGCGCGTGCGCAGCATCTTCATGAAGCACCACGCCGACCTGCTGGAGCCCGAGTTCTGGCAGCAGCACAAAGAGCGCATCCTGGCGGGCTACGTGCACGACGTGTTCCCGTATGACCGCTCGCGTCGCTTCATTCACAAGATCCGCGACATGGGTCTGGATCCAGAGCAGCCCTCATCCGACATGGTGCCGGAAGAAGAGCCGGTGGATGTGCGCCCCTTGGGGGCCGAGGTGCACGATCAGGGCACCCTCACAGGGTTCTCGTCTGGGGGGGCTGGGGCTGACTGATGCCAGCCCCAGGGGGCGGTGGTGAAGCCGGTATCAGCTCACCACAGTCGCCACCACGGCTTCTTGGCCTCGGGGGTGGGGGAGGCCGGCTCTGCGGGGGTGGATGAGGCCACTGCAGCGCCAGTTGGTGTCAGAAAGCGGCTCTGCGGGAAGCTCTGGCGCAGAACGCGCAGGGCGTTGTCACGCAGCTCGGTCAGGCCCAGTTCGTGGTAGCTGCGCGCCATGATGGACAGCGCCTCTTCCACCGCGGGCGACTGCTGGTAGTCGATCACGGCTTGTTGCGCGCGGTTGGCTGCGGCCAGGTAAGCGCCCCGACGGAAGTAATAGCGGGCCACATGCACCTCGCCGGCGGCGAGAGAGTTCACGATGTGGTTCATGCGCAGCCGCGCATCTTCCGCGTACTTCGATTCCGGGAATCGTTCGATCAGTTGTCGGAATGACTCATAGGCGTCCTTGGAGGCCTGTTGATCGCGCTCGGACAGATCCTGGCGTGACAGGCGACCGAACAAGCCCAGATCTTCGTTGAAGTTGATCAGGCCTTGCAGGTACAGCGCGTAGTCCATGGCTGGGCTGGTGGGATGCAGGCGCATGAAGCGCTCCAGCTTGGCCAGGGCCTGGGCTTTCTCGCCCGTCTTGAAGTAGGTGTAGGCCAGATCGATCTGGGCCTGTTGCGACAACAAGGTGCCCGAGGCGCGGGCCTCGACACGTTCCAGTTGCTTGATGGCGGTCTCGAAATTGCCCTCGTTCATTTCGTCGCGGGCATCCGCGTACAATTTTTCGGGCTGGATGCCGGCAAACTCATCGCGAGGCGTGGTGCCACAGGCTGCCAGGCTCACAAACACGGCAGCGGCGGCCAGCCGCAGGGCCTGACGCCCCACCAGTGGGCTGAAAAACATTTTCTTGGACAGGTTCACGTTGTGTAGGGCGATCTGGTCTTCAGGACGGCTCGCCGACGAGCGCTGGATAGCGCAGTATATAGAAGCAAGGCCCCATGCCCGCGAGATCACCCCGCATCCCTTCCGCAACGTCTGAAGTTCGCACCCCATCTGCCAGCCTGCGCCCGGACGACTGGGCCGAGGGTGATGATGAGACCGACGCGCCCTTCAGCACGGGGTTGCCGGGCACCATGCCCGGGCAGACCTCCTCCGTGGTCACGGTGCGGGAGGTCGCCGTGACGGCGTCTGACCATGGCAAGCGCCTGGACCGGCTGCTGGCCGACTGGATCCCTGAGCATTCGCGCAGCCACCTCAAGACCCTGATCGAGGAGGGCGCCGTCACCGTTCATGGTGAGGTGGCCTTGTCGGCTTCTCGCAAGGTTCAGGCGGGGCAGCGGGTGCGCATCGAGGTGCGCCCGACGGCGCAAAGTCAGGCCTTCAGCCCCGAAGCCATGGCGCTGGATGTGGTGTTTGAAGACGATCATGTGCTGGTGTTGAACAAGCCCGCGGGCTTGGTGGTGCACCCGGCTGCCGGCCACTGGAGCGGCACGCTCATGAACGGGTTGCTGGCGCACCACGCAAGCGCGATGCAACTGCCCCGTGCGGGCATCGTGCACCGGCTGGACAAAGACACCAGCGGCTTGATGGTGGTGGCCAAGTCCTGGGAGGCCATGCACGCGCTCACGCAGGCCATCGCCGCGCGGACAGTCAGCCGGCAGTACCTGGCCCTGGTGCATGGGGTGTGCGCCACCCCGCGCCGCGTGGACGTGCCGCTTGGGCGTGATCCGGTCTCTCGGGTGCGCATGGCCGTCGGGCCTCACGGTAAGCCCGCCTGCACGGATGTGATTCCTCTGGGGGCAGGGCTCCTGTTGCCAGATGCGATGGAGGTGTCGGCGGTGCGCTGCGTGCTCCACACCGGACGCACCCATCAAATCCGGGTCCACATGGCGCACCTGGGGCATCCGCTGTTGGCAGACACCCTGTACGGCGGTCGGGTGGTGGACGGCCTGACACGCCAGGCGTTGCACGCGGCCCGCCTGGCGTTTCAGCACCCCATCACGGGGCACCCGCTGTGTTTCACGGCGCCATGCCCGGCCGACGTGGCCTCGTTGTACGGGCGCCTGGGGTGGGCCATGCCAGATTTTTCTTCCTGGGTGACTTCTGGTGCATAATGGGTCAACGTGTAGGAATTCCGCGACCAAGGTCGAGTTCATTCCAGCACACGAAAGAGCGGTGTTGACGGTTCACACTGCAGTGTGAGCCAGCACCGCTGGTGAGTTGCCCGGTACGCGCGTGATGCGCAGTGCCCAGGCCCCGGATACGGTTTGATCAGACGACATGCGTGCACGCTCAGGCGTGGACACATCGGTGCACAGCGTCGCACAGGTGCGGGCTGGTGCACCCAACACCTTGGATGGAGTGGGTTCCCGCGCAGTTTGTGGCGCGTCCCTCGCAATTGACGACGATGGATCTTCCCAGCAATCAGGAAGCGCAGCGCGTTCTGGAGGCCGCCTTGTTGTGCGCGCACCAGCCCATGTCACTGCGCGACATGAAGCAGTTGTTCGATGGGCTGTTGTCCAGCGATCAACTGCTGGCCTTGCTGGCGGCCATCCAGACCGGCTGGGAGGGGCGCGGCGTGCAGTTGGTGGAAGTGGCCACCGGTTGGCGTTTCCAGACCTGCGCTGATGTGCAGGCCCATCTGGATCGTCTGCACCCTGAAAAACCGCCGCGCTATTCGCGGGCCACGCTCGAAACCCTGGCCATCATTGCCTACAAGCAACCCGTGACCCGGGGTGACATTGAAGACATCCGGGGCGTGACCGTCAGCTCCCACATCATCAAGCAGCTGGAGGATCGCGGCTGGATCGAGGTCATCGGTCACCGCGAGGCGCCTGGGCGGCCAGCGCTGTTTGCCACCACACGCCACTTCTTGGATGACCTGGGTCTGGCCTCTCTGTCTCAGTTGCCCACGCTGGATGGGTTGCCCCTGGGGCAGGCCAGCCTGCCGGGCCTCGAAGATGAGGTGCTGCCGGCTCTGAATGAACCTGCCGGCGACGAGCCTGCCGAACCTTTGGCGGATGAGTCCGTCGCCCTTGATTTTTCCCGCGCCGAGTCGGCGCCCACCGCGCCATGAACCCAAACAACGAGCCCATGCAAGACCCTGACTCTCAGGCTGATACCGCTGGCGAAACCGCAGCGCCCGCGCCTGCCAAGCCCCGCGCCCCTCGTCGCAGCAAAGCCGCCGTCGAGGCTGCCGCGTCCCCCGTGGACGGTGCTGCACCCGCTGCAGAGGTGGCTGACGTTCCTGCCAAGCCGGCGCGCAAGACGGCTCGGCGTCGCAAGGTGGACGAGTCCGCCGAGGCGCCGATGGACGCTCCGGCCGCTGATCTGCAGGCTGCGCCTGCCGTGCCCGTTCAGCCCGAGCTGAGTCCCGCGATCGCCGAGACCGTCGCCGACGCTCCGGCGGCGTCGGAGGCCGGCGAGGCGCCCGCGCCGCGTCGCGGCCGACGCAAGCCTGTGGCCCCTGTGTCTGCTGAGGTGGCCGAGGTGGCTGAGGCCGCTCCGATTGCGCCTGAGGCCTCCCCATCGGCCGAGCCGCGAGAGGGTGCCGCAGCCGACAGTGTCCCGGGTGACCAAGAGCCTGGTGTCGGACCGCGCCGTGCAGCCATGGCCGCCCAGCAGGCCGAAGAGGTGGTGCAAGGCTTGTTGACCGGTGATTTTGACCGTGAGCAAGACGTCGAGGCTCCTCAAGAGGCGGAAGCCTACAAGCGTGTCCTGCGCCCCGAGCCTGATGCGCCCAAGCTGCAGAAAGTGCTGGCCCAGTCCGGCGTCGGCTCGCGCCGAGACATCGAAAAAATGATCGAAGATGGTCGCATCGAGGTCAATGACCAGGTGGCCCACATCGGTCAGCGGGTGTCCTTTGGTGATCGCATCAAGCTGGATGGCAAGCCCATTCGCGCCCGCATCACCCCGCCCCCCGCGCGCATCCTGGCTTACCACAAGCCGGTGGGTGAGGTGGTCACGCACGACGATCCTGAAGGTCGCCCGACCGTCTTCCGCAGCCTGCCGCGCCTCCAGCATGGCAAGTGGATGTCCGTGGGGCGGCTGGACCTGAACACCGAAGGCCTGCTGTTGTTCACCACCTCGGGTGAGCTGGCCAACCAGCTCATGCACCCCCGTTTTGGCGTGGAGCGCGAGTACGCGGTTCGCGTGTTGGGTACCCTGGATGACGCCGCCCGCGAGCGCCTGTTGAGCGGCGTCGACATTGACGGTCAGCAAGCCGCCTTCAAGTCCATTTCCAATGGCTTGGGCGAAGGCGTGAACCAGTGGTACCGCGTGGTCATCATGGAAGGCCGCAACCGCGAGGTGCGCAAGCTGTTTGATGCCGTGGGCCTGACGGTCAGTCGCCTGATCCGCGTGCGCTACGGTGCCATCGTGCTGCCCCGTGGTTTGCGTCGCGGTGTCTGGGTTGAGTTGGGTGAATCGGACGTTCGCGCCATCAAGTCCCTGGTGGGTCTCGATCGGCAAGATCGTCAGGATCGCCAGGAACAGGGGCGTGGTGCCAAGGGCAAGCAGGGCAGGGGTGGTCGACCTCAGGACCGTGGTCCGCAAGACCGTCCGCTACAAGGTCGTGGTCCCCAGCAGGGCGCCCACGGACAACAGGGTGGACGCGGCGGCGCAGGCCCAGGCGGCAAGCCCTCGCGTCCGCCGGTTGAGCGCGACCGGCCCGCCCAGGGGCGCGATGAGTTCGATGATGACGATCTGGACAACATCGGTCGCATCCCGAATCCGCTGGAGCAAACCTTCGACCGTCGTTTCGTCAAGGGCTCTCAGCGCATCGTGTCAGGCTTTGGTCGCCCGGATCATGAAGGCACCCAGCGCCCGGCGGGTGGCAAGCAAAAAGAGAAGGGCCCCCGTCAGCCCGACCCCATGCAGACCTCGGTGGGCTACATCGGTGCTGATGCTTACTTCGGAGGCGGTGGTCGCCGAGGAGGGCAGGGCGGTGGTGGCGGTGGCGGCGGTCGTCGAGGTCGACGCTGACCTGATCTCACCGTGTCGGGATGACCAACGGGGGCGGCCTCAGGGTCATCTCGACGCAGTACAATGCCGGGTTTTGTCAAGCCTGACGGCACCTTATTGAATTTTTCGGAGAAACAACAATGGCCATCGAACGTACCCTCTCGATCATCAAGCCCGACGCTGTCGCCAAGAATGTCATCGGTCAAATCGTTGCCCGCTTCGAAGGCGCTGGCCTGAAGGTCGTGGCCGCCAAGCTGGTGCAACTGTCGCGCGCTGAAGCCGAGCAGTTCTACGCTGTGCACAAAGAGCGTCCCTTCTTCAAGGATCTGGTGGACTTCATGGTCTCTGGCCCTGTGTTCGTGCAAGCCCTGGAAGGCGAAGGCGCCATCGCCAAGAACCGCGACCTGATGGGTGCCACCGACCCCAAGAAGGCTGCTCCTGGCACCATCCGCGCCGACTTCGCCGAGTCGAACGACGCCAACGCCGTGCACGGCTCGGACGCTCCTGAAACCGCAGCCGTGGAAGTGGCCTTCTTCTTCCCCGGCATGAACGTCTACAGCCGCTGATTGGCGGTTTGACGCTGCAGTATCCATGAGTGCGGTCAACCTGCTCGATTTTGATCTCGACGGGCTGGCTGCCTTCTGCGAGCAGCTGGGTGAAAAGCGCTTTCGCGCCACCCAGCTTTTTCGCTGGATCCACCAGAAGGGCGCCACTGATTTCGATCAGATGTCCGATCTGGCGAAGTCCCTGAGAGCCAAGCTCCAGGGCAAGGCTCTGATCCAGGGTTTGTCGGTCATCAGCGAGCATGTCTCGTCTGACGGCACCATCAAGTGGTTGTTCGATGTGGGCGGCGGCAATGCCGTCGAGTCTGTCTACATCCCGGAAGACGACCGGGCCACGCTTTGTATTTCATCCCAGGCCGGTTGCGCTGTGGGATGCCGGTTTTGCTCGACGGGCCATCAGGGTTTCAGTCGCAATCTCAGCACGGGCGAGATCGTGGCGCAACTGTGGTTTGCCGAGCACACCTTGCGCCAGCGCCTCAACACCTCCGAGCGTGTCATCAGCAACGTTGTGATGATGGGCATGGGTGAGCCGTTGCAAAACTACAGCCAGTTGGTGCCTGCCTTGCGCACCATGCTGGAGGACCACGGCTATGGTTTGTCGCGTCGTCGCGTCACGGTCTCCACCTCTGGCGTGGTGCCCATGATCGAGCGCCTGCAACAAGATTGCCCGGTGGCCCTGGCCGTGTCACTGCATGCGCCCAATGATCCCCTGCGCGACATGCTGGTCCCCATCAACAAGAAGTACCCGATTGCCGAGCTGATGGACGCTTGCCGGGCCTACCTCACGGCGGCCCCGCGTGATTTCATCACCTTCGAATATTGCATGCTCGATGGTGTCAACGACACGGACGAGCACGCGCGGGAACTGATCGCCTTGGTCAAGGGTCGCATCCCTTGCAAGTTCAACCTGATTCCCTTCAACCCATTCCCGCAGTCAGGCCTGTACCGTTCGCCATCGGCTCGGGTGCAAGCCTTCGCGCGTATCCTTCAGGATTCGGGCATCGTCACCACCGTGCGTAAAACGCGTGGCGACGACATCGACGCCGCTTGTGGGCAATTGGCTGGTGAGGTCCAGGATCGAACCAAGGTTCACACGCGTTTGCGTCGTGAGCCTGTGGCGGTGCCCGTGGCGTCGATCCAAGGTCGAAGCAAGGGCGATCGCGTCCGTTGAATCTGCCCGGTGTTGCCGTTGGCAGCGCCCTGTTCACTTTTTCAGGAGACCGTGCATGAGGATGTCGCTTTCACGCAGGCTGAGCTTCTTCGGAGCGCTGCTGTTGGCCCTGGGGCTGTCTGCTTGCGTTCAGGTGCCTGTGGAAGGCAGTCGCAGCGGCTCATCCTCGGGTGACCGCCCTTTTGCGACCCGCGGCGACATCCCCACCGCGTCTGATGATTCGGATGCCCGCCGCCGAGCGCGCATCCGCCTGGAACTGGCGGCCACGTACTATGGCAAGGGGCAGTTCACCACGGCCCTCGATGAAGTCAAACAGGCCGAGTCCATTGACCCTCGACTGCCGGCCACGCACGAAATGCGGGCCCTGATATACGACGCCCTGGGTGATGCACCACGCGCCGAATCGGCTTAC
>CAMTVS010000072.1:0-19439 GCA_947085235.1 uncultured Aquabacterium sp.
CGCTCATGAATCGATCGGGGTCGGCGCGGAGGGCGGCCACCAGGGCGCGGGTGAAGTCCATGCCGTCGGGGCCCGACGCCAGGGCCAGTTCGGGCTCGGCACGGTATTCGGCGGGCAACTTCGCCATCGAGTCGGCATTGACATAGGGCGGGTTGCACAGGATCAGGTCGTACGGGCCCTTCACGCTGCTCAGCCCATCGCTGTGTATCAGGGCGATGCGGTCTTGCAAGCCATGCTGGTCCACGTTGATGCGGGCCACGGCCAGCGCGTCGGGGCTGATGTCGGCGCCATCGACCGTCACGTCCGGGTAGGCCATGGCGGCCAGCACGGCCAGGCTGCCATTGCCGGTGCACAAATCCAGCACACGGCGGGTTTGATCACTCAGCCACGCGTCGATGCTGCCGTCGGCCAACACCTCGGCGATGAAGGAGCGGGGCACGATGGCGCGCTCATCCACATAAAACGGCACACCCTGCAGCCAGGCTTGCTTGGTGAGGTAGGCGGCGGGTTGCCGGGTGGTGATGCGCTCGTCGATCAGGGTCTGGGCGTGAGCCTGTTCGTCTTCGCTCACGGTTCGTTGCTCGTGCTCATCGAGCGTGTCGATGGGCAAACCCAGGCGCCACATCACCAGCCAGGCGGCTTCGTCAAAGGCGTTGGTGGTGCCGTGTCCGTAGCCGACCTGCGCGGCGTCCAGTCGTGCAGCGGCTTGTTCAATCAGTTCGATGAGGGTCACGCCAGCAACCTTTCCAGGGTGCCGAGGTAGATGTCCTTCAGGGGCTCGATGTCGGCCACGCGCACGTGCTCATCGATCTTGTGGATGCTCGCGTTCACGGGACCGAACTCGACCACCTGGGGGCACATCTGGGCGATGAAACGGCCGTCGGAGGTGCCGCCTGTGGTGGATAGCTCGGTGGTGACGCCGGTCACCTGTTGAATGGCCGCAGAGATGGCATCGACCAGGGGGCCCTTGCGGGTGAGGAAGGGGCGACCGCCCAGCGTCCAGTCGATGTGGAAGTCCAGGCCGTGCTGGCGGAGCACATCTTCCAGGCGCTGCTGCAGCCCTTCAGGGGTGGATTCCGTGGAGAAGCGGAAGTTGAAGTCCACCACCACCTCGCCCGGGATGACGTTGTTGGCGCCGGTGCCCGCATGGATGTTGGAACACTGCCAGGTGGTGGGCGGGAAGTGATCGTTGCCCTGGTCCCAGACGATGGTGACCAGCTCGGCCAAGGCCGGGGCCAGCAGGTGGATGGGGTTCTTGGCGAGATGCGGGTAGGCGATGTGACCCTGCACGCCCTTGACGCGCAGCTTGCCCGACAGCGAGCCGCGGCGCCCGTTCTTGATCATGTCGCCCACCTGTTTGACCGAGGTGGGCTCGCCCACGATGCAGGCGTCCAGGCGCTGGCCTTGCTGCTGCAGCCACTCGCAGACCTTGACGGTGCCGTCGACGGAGGGGCCTTCTTCATCGCTGGTGATGAGGAAGGCGATGCTGCCGGCGTGATCAGGGTGGCGGCTCACGAAGGCCTCGGTGGCCACCACCATGGCCGCCAGCGACGTCTTCATGTCGGCGGCGCCACGGCCGTACAGCAGGCCATCACGGTGGGTGGGCACGAAGGGCGGCGAGGTCCATTGATCGAGCGGCCCCGTGGGCACCACGTCGGTGTGGCCTGCAAAAGCCAGCACGGGCGCCGAGTCGTCGCGACCGCGCTTGATGGCCCAGAGATTGGTCACCGGGGCGTTGGCCGGGCCAAACACCAGGGTGTGGCATTCGAAGCCCAGGGGCTTCAGACGGTCCATCATCATCTGCTGGCAGCCCGCGTCGGCGGGCGTCACAGACGACTGAGCGATCAGGGCCTCAGTGAGGCGCAGGGTATCGGTCATCAAGTGTGCGTGGGTTGTCTCAGCGGCCGTAATTGCCTTGGTCCTGGGGGTGCACGTCCAGGGTGATGTCGGTGAAGGACGGGCCTTCTTCCACCTCTTCGGGCTTGGCGGTGAGCTTGGAGCGCGTGCCGCTGTCGTTCTGCATGCGCCACATCAGGTTGGTGGGCGAGTCGGCGTGGATCAGGCCTTCGTCGCGCGACACCAGCCCCTCGCTGATCAGGCGTGCGATATCCGCCTCGTAAGTCTGAGAGCCTTCAGCCAGGGATTTCTCCATGGCTTCCTTGATGCCCGTGAAGTCGCCCTTTTCGATCAGCTCGGACACCAGTTGGGTGTTCAGCAGCACTTCCACGGCGGGAATCCGTCCGCCGGTGACGGACTTCAACAGGCGTTGGGACACGATGGCCTTCAAGCCCGAGGCCAGATCGCTCAACAGAGCAGGACGGGCTTCCGGGGTGTAGAAGGACAGGATCCGACCCAGGGCGTGGTAGCTGTTGTTGGCGTGCAGGGTGGACAGCACCAGGTGACCCGACAAAGCGTACGACAGCGCCGCCGTCATGGTCTCGCGGTCGCGGATTTCGCCAATCAGGATGCAGTCGGGTGCCTGCCGCAGGGCGTTCTTCAGGCCCACTTGCAGGCTTTGGGTATCGCGCCCCACCTCACGCTGGTTGACGATCGACTTCTTGTTGCTGAACAAGAACTCGAGCGGGTCTTCAATGGTGAGGATGTGGCCCGTCATGCGCTGGTTGCGATGCTCCAGCATGGCGGCCAGCGTGGTGCTCTTGCCCGCACCCGTGGCGCCCACCACCAGAATCAGGCCGCGCTTTTGCAGAATCATGTCGCCCAGCACGGGCGGTACGTTCAAGCTCTCCAGAGGCGGGATGTCGGATGGGATGTAGCGCAACACGGCGGCCACCGAGCCCCGTTGCTTGAAGGCGCTCAGACGGTAGATGCCCACACCGGGGATGGTGATGCCCAGATTGAGTTCGCCAGTGTCATCCAACTCCTCCATCTGGGTGGGGGTCACCATCTCCGACAGCAACTGACGGGGCTGCGACGGTGTCAGGGGCTGGTCGGTCAATGCCAGCAGTTGTCCGCTGATTTTGATGAGGATGGGCGTGCGCGCCGAAAGGAACACGTCCGAGGCCTTTTTCTCGGCCATGAGGCGCAGGATGCGCTCCAGGTTACCGCCACCGCTCATCAAGAATCTCCCGGTTCAGGGTTGGGGACACATGGCTGGCTTGCGCCAGTGCTCAGCGCTCAGGCGCCGCGCAGCAGGTCGTTGATGCTGGTCTTGGAGCGGGTCTGCGCGTCCACCCGCTTGACGATCACGGCGCAGTACAGCGAGTACTTGCCGTCGGCCGAGGGCAGGTTGCCCGAGACCACCACCGAGCCCGCGGGGATGCGGCCATACGACACCTCGCCGGTGGCGCGGTCGTAGATCTTGGTGGACTGGCCGATGTACACGCCCATCGAGATCACCGAGTTTTCTTCCACGATCACGCCCTCGACCACCTCGGAGCGGGCGCCGATGAAGCAGTTGTCTTCGATGATGGTGGGGTTGGCTTGCAGGGGCTCCAGCACGCCGCCGATGCCCACGCCGCCTGACAGGTGAACGTTCTTGCCGATCTGGGCGCACGAACCCACGGTCGCCCAGGTGTCCACCATGGTGCCTTCGTCCACGTAGGCGCCGATGTTGACGTACGAGGGCATCAGGATGACGTTCTTGGCCTGGAACGAACCACGGCGAGCCACGGCTGGCGGCACGACTCGCACGCCCGTGGCCTTGAGCTGCTCGGCGCTCATGCCGGCGTACTTGGTGGGCACCTTGTCGTAGAACTGCAGGGGGCCATCACCCATGGGCACGTTGTCGTTCAGACGGAAGCTCAGCAGCACGGCCTTTTTCACCCATTGATGGGTTTCCCAGGCGCCGTTGATCTTCTCGGCCACGCGCAGCTTGCCGGTGTCCAGGGCGTCGATGATGTGGTTGACCGCGTCACGGATCTCGGCGGGGGCGCTGGCGGCGGACAGTTCAGTGCGCTGTTCCCACGCGTTGTCGATGATGGTTTGCAGAGCTTGGGTCATGGTGTTCTCTTGATCGGTGAAACGGTCGGGCGCCCTGAAGGCTCAGGTGCGCTCGGTGATGAATTGGCGGATGCGTTCGGCGGCCTCGATGCACTCGTCCACCCCGGCCACCAAGGCCATGCGGACACGACCCGCACCGGGGTTGAGCCCCTGGGCTTCGCGGGCGAGGTAGCTGCCAGGCAAAACGGTCACATTGTATTGAGCCAGCAGCTCACGGGCGAACCATTCGTCGCTGCCGCCCCCCAGGGTTTCCGGTACCTGTGCCCACAAATAGAAGCTGGCGTCAGGCAGGGCCACGTTCATGACCGACGACAGGATGGGCGTGACGCGTTCGAACTTTTCGCGGTACAGGCGGCGGTTCTCCACCACGTGCGCTTCGTCGTTCCAGGCGGCGATACTGGCTTTTTGCACCGCCGGGCTCATGGCGCTGCCGTGGTAGGTGCGGTAGAGCAGGAAATTCTTGAGGATGCGCGCGTCGCCCATGACGAAACCCGAGCGCAGGCCCGGCACATTGGAGCGCTTGGACAGGCTGGTCAATGCCACCAGGTTGCGGAAGTCATGCCGGCCCAGTTGCGCCGCAGCTTGAAGCCCGCCCAAGGGTGCGGCGTCGGCGCCGTCACGGAAGTAGATTTCGCTGTAGCACTCGTCCGAGGCGATGACAAAACCGTGTCGGTCGCTGAGTTCGAACAGACGTTGCCATTCGCTCAGGGGCATCACGGCCCCCGTGGGGTTGCCGGGCGAGCACACGAACAGCAGTTGGGTGGTGGCCCACACCGATTCAGGAATGCTGGACCAGTCGGCGGCAAAGTTACGGGCCGGGTCGGAGTTGGCGAACACGATGCGTGCGCCCGCCAGCAGGGCAGCCCCTTCGTAGATTTGGTAGAAGGGGTTGGGGCTGACCACGGCGGGGCCACCAGACTCGCGGTGCTGAGTGGGGTCGATGACGGTTTGTGCCAGCGAAAACAGGGCCTCTCGAGAGCCATTGACGGGCAGCACCTGCGTCTGCGCGTCCAGGCTCAGGCCATAGCGCCGTTGCACCCAGGCGGCACAGGCCTCGCGCAAGGCCGGCTCGCCAGCGGTGGCTGGGTAACTGGCCAGGCCGTCCAGGGCATCGGTCAGGGCTTGCTTGATGAAGGCGGGAGTGGGGTGCTTGGGCTCACCAATGCCCAGGCTGATGGCACGGTAGGCCGCATTGGGCTTCACGTCCGCCGTGAGTTTTTTCAGCCGCTCGAAGGGGTAGGGCTGCAGCAGCGTCAACAAGGGGTTCATGGCCTGGATTATCGCTGCTTGAGCGCTGGTGCGTCGCCCAGCCCTTGGGGCTCAGGCGCCAGATTGCACCAGGCTGATGGCGTCGGTTTGAGGGGGCAAGGCCACCTCGCTGCGGTCACGGCCACCCTGCTTGGCGGCGTACAAAGCCTGGTCAGCACGTTCCAGCGTGCGGTGCAGCGGCAAGGGCAGGTCATGCACGGCCACCCCGGCCGAGAACGTCAGCTTCAGTTCCGGAACGCTGGCGCTGATGGTGCATACCTTCAAGGATTCCCGCAGGCGCTCGACCGCCACCAGGGCTTTCTGCGCGTCCGTGGCGGGCAACAAGAACAGAAACTCCTCGCCACCCCAGCGGCTGAGGAAATCGGTTTCGCGCAACACCATCTGGGCCGCTGAGGCGAACGATTGCAAGGCCTGGTCACCCACCTTGTGGCCATGAACGTCGTTGATGCGCTTGAAGTGGTCCAGGTCGATCAGCACCACGGCAAAGCCTTCGCCATAGCGCTCGAAGCGCTTGGCGCAGTGTTCCAGCCGATCCTGCATGTGTCGCCGGTTGTGCAGCCCGGTCAGGCTGTCGCGTGTGGCCAGTTGCTGCACCTGGGCCAACGCCTCGCGAAGGGCGCGTCGCTGCTCGGCCATTCGGTTGCGCCAGGCAGAGATCTGGTATGCCGAGTAAATCAGCGCCGGCAGGGTGCCCATCATCAACTCGAACCGCAGCAATTCCAGCTTGGGAGGGTAATACGCCGGGTCCCACTGCGACAGCACGCCCATGGCCGCCCCGATCAGCAGCATGGCGATCACACCAATGATCACGGATTGCCGTGGGGTGTGGGTGTACATCCCGAAGACCATCACCAAGGCCAGCAGCACCAGCACAATGCCACGGTCCGCAGGGCCCACCGCCGTGTAGGCGTAGGCAATCGCGAACAAGGCAAAGATGTTCTGCGGCAGCATCAGGGTGTGATCGGCCATGCGGCGGCTCCATCCGCAGCGCACCAAACCGTAGAACACCGCGTAAGCGGGCAAGGTGGTCCACACCAGCACGTAGGGGGCCTCCGGGCGCATCAAGCCCACGTCGGCGGCTTGAAAGGCTGCGGTGCAGCACACCACATACATCAGGGCGCACAGCAAGATGGCTGCGGTGCGCGCACGCGTGGCCCGGTCGGGACCGAACAGCACGGTGGTGAACCGCCCCATGGCGTCCACGATGGGATCCGAGCTTTGTCGTTGCCAGTTGCGGCCCGAGGTCATGCCGGGCTCCCGCTGAGTTGCACTGTCATCGGCACGCCAGCGCGTTCAGTCGACACGACGCATTGGTTGCGGCCCTGGTGCTTGGCCGCGTACAGGGCGCGGTCAGCTCGTTCGACCCACTGGTCAATCGTTTCGCCAGGGCGCGCGTGCGCGATGCCCGCCGAGAAGCTGAAGCGAACCTTCGGGTGCCCTGTGATCTTGGCCTCCTGGAAGGTTTCGCGCAGGCGATCAATCGCCAGGCGGGCCTCATCGGCCGGCACGCGCGGCAGCAGACACAAGAACTCTTCGCCGCCCCAGCGCGCCATGCGGTCCACCTCGCGGAGGTTGACTTCACTCAGCCGTGCAAAGGTTTTGAGCACCTCGTCACCCACCTGGTGTCCGTGGGTGTCGTTGATGTGCTTGAAGTGATCCAGGTCGATCAGGGCCAGACTCAGCGGGTAGCCGTGGCGTTCGGCCAGCTTCAACTCGGCTTCCAGGGTGTCGATCATCACCCGTCGGTTCATCAGCCCGGTCAGCATGTCCTGGGTGGCCATTTGCTGCAAGGTCTTGAGGGTATCGGTCAGCTCGTGGGACTGCTCACCGATGCGCACCCGGATGTCACTGACCCACTTGGCGATCAGCGACAGGGTCAGCAAGGTGGCACCGCCAACCACGAAGTGGGTCCAGCCGCGCTCCCAGGGGAAACGCTCCACGTCGTAGACGCTCATGCCCACCACGGCGACCAGGAACAAGCCCACGGTGTACAGGCCCAGGCCGAACATCTGGACGGGCCGCAGGCGGAACATCGAGGCCACGATGGCCTGGACGGCCAGGATCACCACATCCGCACGGGTGTCGCCCAGTTGGGTGTAAGCCAGGATGCACAGGGTGACCGACAAGCCGGCGTGCGGCAGGGTCAGCACCGGGTCGGCCATGTGTTGGCTCCACCCGCTGCGCACCAAGGCGTAGAAGGTCAAGAACATCAACACCGAGGCGGCCGTCAGAAGTTGTGTCGGGCGATCCGCCAGCAGGCCCAGGTAGTTCGAGTGCCAGATCACTCCCAGGCACACGGCATACAACTGCAGGGTGATCAGGGTGAAGAGCACGTGCCGCCGCAGCCGCTCTGGTCGGCCCAGCAGAAGGTCGCTTGCAGGTTTCAGCCAGGAGGGGATCGTCATGGTGCCAGAGCTTCTTTGGAGCTCTATCGGCAGTCAGGATTCCAACCTGAGCGAGCGTGTCGCCCATGCTTCCCCGTATTTTCAACTGACGGGATCAGGCGCCTGGATCGCTGGGCGGCGGCGGGTGCAGGTAGCGGGCGTCCGAGTACGTGAGCATCCACTGGGGCATGAAGGCCACGAAGATGGCGGTCAGCATGCCGGTGCTGATGGCCTCGCCCCATCCCAACAGCCAGTGCGCCAGCAGCCACTCGCCGTCTGCCCAGGTGTCCGGCTTGCGGCCCATGAGCCATCCCAGCACCCCCACCAGGCTGACGGACAACACGGTGGTGAAAAATCCACGTCCCAGGATGTAGACGAACAGATGGTGAGGCAGCCAGCGCCGAATGCCCAGGCCCAGCAGCAAGGCCACGGTGCCAGGTAACAACCCCATCCAGACGACCTGGCTCACCCAAGGCGTGATCGGTGGCCAACCTTCATGATGCAGGACGGCAGCCCCCAGGCCCACCAGGGCCACGGTCCACATGGCCAGGGGCCAACCAAACATCAGCACCAGCAAGCAGGCACCCGACAGGTGCAGACCCAGGCTGGCTGGCATCAACTGCCGGCTCCACCAGACAAATGGCAACAGCAGCAACACGGCCAACCAGGGGTGTTGCAATGGAGCGTGGCGCAGGGGCAACCAGGGCTTGAACAACCCCGCGAGGAGCAAAACGCCCCCAAAGACCGCGAACTCAAACCACGCCAGGGCGCTCATGGGCGAGGGCAGGTCGGTGGGGTGGGGGCGTCAAGCGGCGACTGGCAGGCCGAAGCCGGCCGTTCAACCCAGCAGGCCTGTTTCGGCCTGGTGCTGGGGCAGATCCACCTTCGGCGCAGGCTTCCAGCCCTTTTTGCGGTGCTCTACCACCACGTTGGTGTAGATGCCGCCACGCACGTACCACTTGGCCGTGATACGCAGGTAACGAGGCTGGATGGCCTTGACGATGTCGCTCAGGATGTCGTTGGTGACCTTTTCGTGGAAGGCTCCCTCGTTGCGGTAGCTCCACATGTACATCTTGAGGCTCTTGAGCTCAACGCAGAGCTTGTCAGCAATGCAGTCGATGGTGAAGTGCGCGAAGTCCGGCTGCTTGGTCAGGGGGCAAAAGCACGTGAACTCGGGCACCTGGAACTGGATCACGTAGTCGCGCTCGGGCGCGGGGTTGGGAAACACGTCCAGATGCCGGGAGGGCACCGAGGGGGCCACCTCGGGCTTGACTCGCTCGCCCACCACCAGCGCAGCCGTGTCGGCCTGCTTATTGGAAGCCTTGGGGGCCTTGGCAAGCTTGGAGGCCTTCGGTTTGGCGGTCGAGGAGGGGGTGGGGGCGGTCTTGGCCATGGTCAAACAGGTGAAACAGCAGGCAACACCCTGGGCGCGTGGGCTTCGGGCAAAACCGCAATGCTATCATCCCCGGGCTCAAGTTGCTTGGGCGTGATCACACTTTGCCTTGAATAATCAACAACTTAGCGCGTTTCTCGCCCCAGCATGCGCCTGACGTCGATCAAGCTCTCCGGCTTCAAGTCGTTTGCCGAGCACACGCATTTCCAGCTGCCCGGCCAGTTGGTGGGTGTGGTGGGCCCCAATGGTTGCGGCAAGTCCAACATCATGGATGCCGTGCGCTGGGTGCTGGGTGAGTCCAAGGCGTCCGAACTGCGTGGCGAATCCATGCAGGATGTGATCTTCAACGGCTCGACCAGTCGCAAACCGGCCAGCCGCTCCAGCGTGGAACTGGTGTTCTCCAACGAAGAGGGCCGCGCGGGCGGGCAGTGGAACCAGTTCAGCGAGATCGCCGTCAAGCGCGTGCTGACCCGCGACGGCACCTCCAGTTACTTCATCAACAACCAGCCGGTGCGTCGGCGCGACGTGCAGGATGTTTTCCTGGGCACGGGCCTGGGCCCTCGCGCCTACGCCATCATCGGCCAGGGCACCATCAGCCGCATCATCGAATCCAAGCCGGAAGAGCTGCGTCTGTTTCTGGAAGAAGCGGCAGGCGTGTCCAAGTACAAAGAGCGCCGCCGCGAGACCGAGAACCGCCTGAATGACACCCGCGAGAACCTGACGCGGGTCGAAGACATCCTCCGCGAGCTGAACAACAACCTGGAGCGCCTGGAAAAGCAGGCCGAGGTGGCTGCTCGTTATCACGCGCTGCAAGAGCAGGGCACCACCAAGCTGCACCAGTTGTGGTTTTTGAAGCACCGCGATGCCTCGTCCGAGGCCACCCGCGTGAAGCAGGCCGTGCTGGAGGCCACCAATGCCCTGGAGGCCCGCATGGCCGAGCTGCGCTCGGTCGAGGCCCAACTGGAGCAGGTGCGCCAGGATCACTATGCTGCCAGCGACGCCTTGCACGCCGCGCAAGGTGAGCTGGCCCAGGCCGCGCTGGAAGTGAGCCGCCTGGAAGAGCGCATCCGTTATGTGGTGGAAGGTCGCCAGCGCGTGGCGCAGCGCCTGGATGAGCTGCGCCAGCAAAACACCCAATGGGCAGACCGCCGCCGACAGGCCGAAGACGAGCTGGAAGCCCTGGCCGAGAAAATGGCTGCCGCTGAAGAGCAGGCCGAGATTCTGGCGGCTCAGGCGGAGGAGCTGGCGGGCAACATCCACCAGCTGGAAGATGCGGTGCGTGCGGCCACCCAGCGCGCCAACGAGCAACGGGCGTCGGTCACGCAGGTGCAGCAGCAGATCCAGTTGCTGGCGGCCGAGTCGCGCAATGTGGATGAGCAGTCTCGCCAGCTGACCCTGCGTCGCGAGCGCCTGCACACCGAGCTGCAAGGCCTGGCCGCACCAGATGACCTGCGACTGGCCGACCTGAAAGGCCAGTTGGCCGTTCATGAAGAAGAACACGGGCTGCGCGAGGCCCAACAGGGCGAACTGAGCGAGACCGTGCCCGCCCTCGACGAGGCGCGGCAATCGGCGCAAGCCGAGGCCACGGCCCAACAGGCTCGTCACCATGAGTTGAGCGCCCGCCTGGAGGCCCTGCGGGCCTTGCAAGACAAGGTGCAGACCGAGGGCAAGCTCAAGCCCTGGCTGGCCAAGCACGGGCTGGATGGCCTGCAAGGCTTGTGGCAGCGTGTGCACATCGAACCCGGATGGGAGAACGCGCTGGAATCGGCCCTGAGGGAACGCCTGGCGGCGTTGGAGGTGGGCCGCGTGGAAACCGTGCGTGCGTTTGAGCACGATGCGCCCCCGGCCAAGCTGGCGTTCTACAGCCTGCCGTCTACTGCCGTAGCCCACAGCCACACCACCTTGCCCCGGCTGTCCGAGCTGCTGCGTCTGAACGACGCCGGGCTCAAGGCGCTGATGAGCGACTGGCTGGAGGGCGTCTACACGGCTGCCCACCTGGAAGAGGCCTTGTCGCACCGCCAGAAGCTCACCCACGGCGAGGTCATCATCACGCCGGCGGGGCACTGCGTCAGCCAGTTTGCGGTGAGTTTTTACGCGCCCGATTCAGAGCAGGCCGGCATGCTGGCGCGCGCGCAAGAGATCGAGAACCTGGACAAAGAGGTGAGGGCGCAGGCCCTGATCGCCGACCAGGCCCGCTCGGCCGTGGTGCGTGCCGAGGCGGCCTACACCGATGGTGCGCAGCGCCTGGCCCATGCGCGACGCGAAGCCAGCGAGGCCCAGCAGCGCGTGCACCAGTTGCAAGTCGAGGTGTTGCGCCTGACGCAACAGGCCGAGCAGGCCCAAGGTCGACGTGGCCAGATCCAGGGTGAAATGGCCGAGCTGGATGCCTTGCTGGACGAATTGCAAGAGCGCCGCGCCACGGGTGAGGCTCGCTTTGAAGAGTTGGACATCAGCCTGGGCGAAACGCAAGAACGCCACGCTCAGCTGGAAGAAACCGTGATCGAGGCCGAACGCCGCCTGCAACAGGCCCGCGAGCAGGCCCGCACCCTGGAACGCCAGGCTCAGGAAGCCCAGTTCAGCGCTCGCAGCCTGGTCGCCCGCCGGGGCGAGTTGCAGCGCGGCATCGAAACCGCCACCCAACAGATCCAGACCAATCAAGCCTCGATCGAACAGCTTCAGGCCGAGCAGGCCCAGCTGGCCGATGCCTCAGCCCAGACCGGGCTGGACGAGGCCCTGGCCCAGCGGGTGGCCAAAGAGCAGGCCTTGTCGTTGACACGCCAGCGGTATGAGGAGTTGTCGGCCCAGTTGCGCCAGGCCGACGAGCAGCGCATGTCCTTTGAGCGCAGCCTGCAGCCCCTGCGCGACGAGATCACCCGCCTGCAACTGGAAGAGCAGGCCGCCGCCCTGGGCGGGGCGCAGTACATGGAGCAGCTCACGGCCGCTGAGGTCGACCTGGCCGCGCTGGCCGAGGCCATCGAGCGTGACGGCGTGAAACTCTATGGGCTGCAGACCGAGATCGACCGCATCCAGCGTGAGATCGCCGCCCTGGGGGCGGTGAACCTGGCCGCGCTGGAAGAGTTGACCTCCGCGCGTGAGCGCAAGGGCTTCCTCGACTAGCAGATGGCCGACCTGATGGATGCCATCCAGACCCTGGAAGACGCCATCCACAAGATCGACCTGGAAACCCGCGATCTGCTGGGCGCCACCTTCAACACCGTCAACGAGCATTTTGGGCGCATGTTCCCCAGCCTGTTTGGCGGGGGCAGCGCCAAGCTGGTCATGACGGGCGACGAAATTCTGGATGCCGGCGTGCAGGTGATGGCCCACCCGCCCGGCAAGAAGAACAGCACCATCCATTTGTTGTCGGGTGGCGAGAAGGCCTTGACGGCCATCGCCCTCGTGTTTGCCATCTTCCAGCTGAACCCGGCACCGTTCTGCCTGCTGGACGAGGTGGACGCCCCCCTGGACGACGCCAACACCGAACGCTACGCCCGCCTGGTGCGCAGCATGTCCGCCAACACCCAGTTCCTCTTCATCTCGCACAACAAGATCGCCATGGAGATGGCCGATCAGCTCGTGGGCGTGACCATGCAGGAGCAGGGCGTGTCACGCATCGTGGCCGTGGACATGGAAGCTGCCCTGGGCATGTCGCATGCCGCTTGAGGATCTCTGAAGCATGAATGACTCTCTGACCTTGTACCTTGGCATCCTGGGCGCTGCGGTGGTGCTGGCCGTGCTGCTGCACGGCTGGTGGCAGTCACGAAAGGTGTCGGTGCGGCAACCCAAACGAGCTCCTGTCGAGCCTGTGGATTCCTCCTTGGGGGCCACGCTGGATGGCTTGCCCACCCAGCCCATGGCCGACGGGCCGGGCGCAGCGCTGGCAGGAACGAGCCCGCCAGCCCGGAAGTTCGGTCCTCGATTGGACCCCCTGGTGGACGCCATCGCCACCATCACGCTGGACGGGCCCGTCAGTGGTGACCACGTGATGTTGCACCTGCCGCCCTCCCGCCGGGCGGGCAGCAAGCCCATGCTGGTCGAGGGCTTGCGGGTCGACGATGGTGAATGGGAGGCACCGCAGGCTGGGGCTTTGTACCGCGAGTTGCAAGCCGGTGTGCTGATGGCCAACCGCACGGGCGGGCTCAACGAGATCGAGTACTCCGAGTTTGTTCAGAAGGTGCAGACCATGGCCGACGCGATGGGCGCCGCTGTCGAGTTTCCCGACATGCTCGACATCGTGGCCCGTGCCAAAGAGCTGGACGCCTTTGCGGGCGCCCACGATGCCCAGCTGGCCTTGCGGCTGCGTGCCCGGGGCAGTGCCTGGTCGGTGGGCTATGTGCACCAGCAGGCTGCGCGTCATGGATTCGTGCCAGGCGCACTGCCGGGCCGATTGGTCTTGCCTGCCACAGACGAAGGTGCCCCTCCCGTGCTGACGCTGCAGTACGACCCGCAAGTGGCGTTTTCGGACGACCCGGAAGACGCCACCTTGCGCGAACTGGTGCTGGCCTTTGAAGTGCCGCAGACCCCCCAGGAACAGCAGCCTTTCAACGCATGGTGTGCTGCTGGTGAGGCCCTGTCCATGGTGTTGGACGCCAGCATGACCGACGACCAGGGACATCCCTTCACGCCGGCAGCCTTTGCCTCGATCGCTGGCGAGCTGGAGCGTCTGTACCAGGCCCTGGCCGCACGCGATCTGGCGGCCGGCAGTGCATCGACGCGTCGTTTGTTCAGTTGAGTCGCTCCTCCATGAGTGCCGCCGATCCTCAGCCTGACCTGTTCGGGGCCAATGCTCTGCCGGCATCGTCGCTGCATGACCTGGCGCAGGAAGCGGCCGCCTTGCGTGAGCAGCTGCACGAGCACGCTCACCGCTATTACGTACTGGACGCCCCGACCATCCCGGATGCCGAGTACGACCGTTTGTTTCAACGCCTGCAGGCGATCGAGCTTGAGCGTCCGGATCTGCGCACGCCCGACTCGCCCACGCAACGTGTGCTGGGGCAGGTACTGGATGGCTTCACGCCCGTGCGCCATGCCGTGCCCATGCTGTCCATCCGCACCGAAACCAACACCGAGGCCAGCGGTGCCGAGGCCTTTGATGCGCGGGTGAGGCGTGAACTCGGGTGGGGCGATGCCGAGCCGCCAGTGGATTACGCGGCTGAGTTGAAGTTTGACGGCCTGGCCATCAACCTGCGCTATGAAGCCGGCGTGCTGGTGCAGGCGGCCACCCGGGGCGATGGCGAGGTGGGTGAAGACGTTACGCAGAACATCCGTACCCTGGGCCAGATTCCCTTGCGCCTGCACACCCCTCAGCCCCCGCCAGTGCTGGAAGTGCGTGGCGAGGTGTACATGCGCCGAGATGATTTCGAGGCCTTGAACGAGCGCCAGCGGCAGCGCGGCGACAAAACGTTCGTGAACCCGCGCAATGCCGCCGCTGGTGCCGTGCGTCAGCATGACCCCTCCATTGCAGCACAGCGCCCCTTGAAGTTTTTTGCCTACGGCCTGGGTGATGTTCAGGGCTGGGCTGTGCCTGACACCCATGCCGGGGTGCTGGATGCTTTGTTGGGCCTGGGCTTGCCGGTGTGCGAACACCGCACCGTGGCGCGGGGGGCGGCCGAGCTGGTGGCGTTTCACCAGGCCATGGGCGCGCAGCGTGACCGCCTGCCTTTTGACATCGATGGCGTGGTCTACAAAGTCAACCGCCGCGATCTGCAGCAGCAGCTCGGCTTTGTGACCCGCGAGCCGCGCTGGGCCGTGGCGCACAAGTACCCCGCGCAAGAACAGCTGACCCAGGTCGAAGGCATCGACGTGCAGGTGGGCCGCACTGGCAAGCTGACCCCGGTGGCCCGACTCAAGCCGGTGTTCGTGGGGGGCGTCACCGTCACCAACGCCACCTTGCACAACCTGTTCGAGCTGCGCCGCAAGCGTGTGCGGGTGGGTGATACCGTCATCGTGCGCCGGGCCGGAGATGTCATCCCCGAGGTGGTGGGCGTGGTGCCCGGCGAGCGCCCGGCCTATGTGCCCAACTTCCGCATGCCACTGCAATGCCCCATTTGCAGCAGCACGGTGTTGCGCGAGCCCGGAGAGGTGGACCACCGTTGCACCGGGGGGCTGTTCTGTGCGGCCCAGCGCAAGCAGGCCTTGCTGCATTTTGCGCAGCGTCGGGCGATGGACATCGAAGGCCTGGGCGAGAAGCTGGTGGATCAGCTGGTGGATGGCGGCCTGGTCAAGACCCTGCCCGAGCTGTACAAGCTGGGCGTGGCCCGTCTGGCCGCCCTGGAGCGCATGGCCGACAAGAGCGCCATGAACGTGGTGGCCGCACTGGACAAGAGCAAGCAAACCACCTTGCCACGGTTTCTGTTCGGCCTGGGTATTCGCCATGTGGGCGAGGCCACGGCCAAGGATCTGGCCCGTCACTTCGGCCAGATGGACCGCATCATGGAGGCCACCGAAGCACAACTGCTCGAGGTCAAGGACGTGGGGCCGGTGGTGGCCCACAGCATCCGCACCTTCTTCGACCAGGCGCATAACCGCGAGGTGGTGGAGCAGTTGCGCGCATGCGGGGTGCAATGGCCCGAGAGCGAGCCCGCTGCCCTGCAAGACACGGCGGCCTTGCCCCTGCATGGCAAAACCCTGGTGCTCACTGGCACCTTGCCCACACTGTCTCGTGATGAGGCCAAGGCCCTGATCGAGGCCGCTGGTGGCAAGGTGGCGGGCTCGGTGTCCAAGAAGACCCACTACGTCGTGGCGGGCAGCGAGGCCGGCAGCAAGCTGGACAAAGCGCAGGAACTGGGCGTTACGGTGCTCGACGAGGCGGGGCTGCAGGCTCTGCTGGGCGGTCCGGCCCCCTGAGTTGCAGCGCGGTGTCGTCATGGCCACAATGGGGCCATGACACACGATGCCATCTCAGCGTTCGTGCTGTTGCTGCTGGTGCTGGACCCGGCCGGCAACCTGCCGATTTTCATGGCCGTGATGCGGGGCGTGGCCCCTCATCGGCGCCTGTGGGTGGCCTTGCGCGAATCCCTGATCGCCCTGGTGGTGCTCCTGCTGTTCATGGTGTTGGGGCAGGGCTTCTTGCAGCTCATGCGACTGTCGGAGCGCTCCCTGGAAGTGGCGGGTGGCGTCATCCTGCTCTTGATTGCCATCAAGATCATTTTTGGCTCGGGTCAGCGACTGTTCGATGCAGATCCGGGTGCGTCCGATGTGCCGCCCAAAGAGCCGCTGGTCTTCCCCGTGGCCATCCCCTTGCAGGCCGGTCCGTCGGCCATGGCCACCGTGATGCTGCTGGCGTCTCGCCAGCCTGAGCAGTTGGGCAGTTGGGTGTTGGCCCTCGTGGCGGCCATGTCGGTCTCGGCCCTCGTGCTGGTGGGGGCTGACCGCTTGCATCGCTGGCTGGGCGACTCGGTGGTGTCGGCCATCGAAAAGCTGATGGGGCTGATCCTCAGCGCCGTGGCCGTCGAGATGATCCTGGCTGGCGTCAGCCGCTACTTCAACATGGGGGCAGCCGCTTGATCGGCTCACTCCTGGGTCGAACCGGCGGACGCAGGGGCGTCACCGTCGATCGCGAATGATTGCAGCAGTTCCAGCGGAATCGATTCCAGCGCCGCCTCGTGCGTGGCCTCCAGCACCACCGGCGGGGCCACATTGGCTCGATAGGCCTCCAGCCAACGCTCGGCACACAGACACCAGCGATCGCCTGGCCTCAGCCCCACGAAGCGCCACTCGGGCCGTGGTGTGATCAGGTCATTGCCACGGCTGAGCGAATAGCTCAGGAAGTCTGCCGTCATGCGCGCGCAGACCACGTGCCTGCCCGTGTCGTCCGGACGCGTGCGACAGCAGCCATCACGGAAGTAGCCCGTGAGAGGGGCATATGAGCAGGCCCGCAAGGGCCCGCCCAGAACGTTGCGGCCAGGAGTCAGGTTGATCGACATGGGCAGGAAGGGAAGCGCCCTCGGGCCTCAGCCCTTGGGCGTGCTCTTGTTCATCAAGGTCATGGCCGTGCCAATCAGGCCCGACAGATCGCTCATGTTACTCGGCACGATGAGGGTGTTGTTCTTCTGGGCCAATTGGGCGAAGGCATCCACGGCGCGTTCGGCCACTTTCAGGTTCACGGCCTCCTGGCCACCGGGGGCCTGGATGGCAGCAGCCACCTTGCGCAGCGCATCGGCTGTGGCCTCGGCCAACGCGGTGATGGCCGCCGCCTCGCCCTGGGCTTTGTTGATCTCGGCCTGCTTTTCGCCTTCCGAGCGGGCGATGAACGCCTCGCGTTCACCCGTGGCGATGTTGATCTGTTCTTGGCGACGACCTTCCGAGGCGGCAATCAGGGCGCGCTTTTCACGCTCTGCCGTGATTTGGGCCTGCATCGAGCGCAGGATCTCGGCGGGCGGCGTCAGGTCTTTGATTTCATAGCGCAGCACCTTCACGCCCCAGTTCATGGCGGCTTCATCCAGGGCGGTCACCACCGAGGCGTTGATCAGGTCGCGTTCCTCGAAGGTCTTGTCCAACTCCATGCGGCCAATGACGCTGCGAAGGGTCGTCTGGGCCAGTTGGGTGATGGCGGTGATGTAGTCGGACGACCCGTAGCTGGCGCGCATGGGGTCCGTCACCTGGAAGTACAAGATGCCGTCGACCTGCAGTTGCGTGTTGTCCTTGGTGATGCAGACCTGGCTGGGCACATCCAGCGGGATTTCCTTCAACGAGTGTCGGTAGGCCAGGCGATCCACGAAGGGCACGATGATGTTCAGGCCCGGCTTCAGGGTGGCGTGGTACTTGCCCAGGCGCTCAACCACCCAAGCGTTCTGCTGGGGCACCACCTTGAGCGACTTGACGACAAAGAGAACGGCAATGACGAGTAGGACGAGTGCGATTTCCATGGATTTTTCAGTAGGTGAGAGGTTGAACAAAGGCCTCAGCGAGGCGTGATGACCAGGTGGTTGGCCTCGACAGCCACGATGCGGTGCGGGCCGGTTTGCTCAGCGGCACCATCGGCCAGTCGGGCGGTCCAGTCGCTGCCGCGGTAATGCACCCGGGTGTGTCCATCGGCCTGCCATTCGGCCACGAGCACGGTGGCACCCACGTCCAACTGGTTCGGATCTGTGGCCTCGGAGGGGGTGGCATGGGCCTCACGAGGCCCTTTCTTTTGGTGCCACAGCCACACGGCACCACCGCCCACCGCCGCGGCCAAGACGATCTGAGCCGCCAGCGGAATGCCCAACCAGGCCCCAACCGCCGCCGCTGCGGCCCCCAGGGCCAGCATCAGCAGGTAGAACGAGCCTGAGACCAGCTCCAGGGCCACCAGCACACCCGCCAAAATCCACCAGAACAACGTTTCAGACATGGGGCGAAAACCTGAATTCAATGACGACTTCAGTGTAGGGCATGCACCGTGATCGGCCGCAACGGTCAGTTCCTGCTCATGGGGGTGCCGACATTGGCGCCTTGTCAACAAAAATGGTCCACATTGACCCTACACTTCGCGATCCTGCGCGTTGCGCACTGAGATTGAAGGTTCGGCCATGCTGCGTTTCCACTTTCCCGTCGTCATCATTGACGAGGACTTCCGCTCCGAAAACACCTCGGGTCTGGGCATCCGGGCCCTGGCCGACGCCATCCAGAAGGAAGGCTTCGAAGTGCTGGGCGTGACCAGCTATGGCGATTTGTCGCAGTTCGCGCAGCAACAAAGCCGGGCCAGCGCCTTCATCTTGTCCATCGACGACGAAGAGTTTGGTGCCGGTTCCAAGGACGAGGTCGATTCGGCGCTGAAGGCCTTGCGGGCCTTCGTGAGCGAAATCCGCTTCAAGAACGCCAACATCCCCATCTACCTGTATGGCGAGACGCGCACCTCGGAGCACATCCCCAACGACATCCTGCGCGAGCTGCACGGCTTCATCCACATGTTCGAGGACACGCCGGAGTTCGTGGCCCGCCACATCATCCGCGAAGCCAAGAGCTACCTGGATGGGCTGGCGCCGCCGTTCTTCAAAGCCTTGATGGACTACGCGCAAGACGGCTCGTATTCGTGGCACTGCCCGGGGCACTCGGGCGGTGTGGCCTTCTTGAAGAGCCCCGTGGGCCAGATGTTCCACCAGTTCTATGGCGAGAACATGCTGCGCGCCGACGTGTGCAATGCGGTGGAAGAACTCGGTCAGTTGCTGGACCACACCGGCCCGGTGCATGAGTCCGAGAAGAACGCGGCACGCATCTTCAATGCCGATCATTGCTTCTTCGTCACCAACGGCACGTCCACGTCCAACAAGATGGTGTGGCACCACACCGTGGCGCCCGGCGACATCGTGGTGGTGGATCGCAACTGCCACAAATCCATCCTGCACAGCATCATCATGACCGGTGCGGTGCCCGTTTTTCTGACGCCCACGCGTAACCACTACGGCATCATCGGTCCCATCCCCAAGAGCGAGTTCAGATCGGAAGAGCACACG
>CAMTVS010000073.1:0-13737 GCA_947085235.1 uncultured Aquabacterium sp.
GCGGGAGCCTGCGGGGATTGATGAGGTGAACCAGACCCTGCGGGGGCCGCTCGCCCTGCCGCAGACACGCCTCGACCTCGCCCCGGACGGCCAGGCTGTGGTCAAGGGCAATATCGTCAACCAGGTCTGACGGCGTCTGCGGCCGACAGGGCCGCGGACAGCACCTCCAGCAGTTCGGCCGCTCGGATGGGCTTGGCGACAAAGGCGGTCATGCCTGCGCGCATACAGGCCTCAACCTCGTCGGGCGCTGCATTGGCGGTTACGGCGACGATGGGGATATCGCCCAGAGGGCTGGCCAGGGCCCGAATTTGGCGGGTGGCCTCAAGTCCGTCCATGCGAGGCATGTTGACGTCCATCAACACCAGATCATAGCCGCCCCGGGTCACCGCCTCCACGGCCGCCGCGCCGTCCTCGGCGAAGTCGAAACTCAGCCCGGCCTCCTCCAGGACGATGGAGGCCACCAACCGGTTTAGCGGGTGATCCTCGGCCACCAGGATCCTGGGATCATGCCCCCGGGCGCCGCCCTCGGACGCGGGTTCCGCCGGCGCGCGGGCCGGCCTCGCCGCCTCGGCCAGGGGCATGGGCAGATCGACCACGAAACGGGCCCCGCCGTTCGCGGCGGGCTCCACCCAGATCCGTCCGCCCATCAGGCCGGCCAGCTCCCGGCAGATGGCCAGGCCCAGTCCTGCGCCGCCATGGCGCCGGGTTCGCTCGGAATCGGCCTGGACAAACGGTTCGAACAGCCGCTCCCGATCCTGGGGCGCGACGCCTGGGCCACTGTCGATCACCTCGAACCGCAGCCGCTGGTCCTGGCTCACCGGGCGGGCCTTGAGGGTGATCGCCCCGCGGTCGGTGAACTTGATCGCATTGTTCACCAGGTTGGACAGGATCTGCCGCAGGCGCTGGGCGTCCCCGACCCTTGCGGCGGCCAGGCCCTTCTCCTGAACCCGCAGCTCCAGCCCCTTGGCTTCGGCCGCGAAACGCCAGACCTCGGCCACCGCCCTGACCGCCTCTCGGGGACTGAAGACCTGGGGTTCGATCTGCAGCTGGCCGGACTCCACCCGCGACAGGTCGAGGATCTCATTGAGAATGGAGAGCAGGCCCTGGCCCGAAGAGGAGATGATCTCCACCAGGTCCTGATCGGCCGGCGCCAGGCCACGTCGCCCCAGCGCCTCTGACACCGCCAGTATGCCGTTCAGTGGCGTGCGCAGTTCGTGGCTCATGGTGGCCAGGAAACGGGACTTGGCCTGGTTGGCCCGTTCAGCCTCGGCCCGGGCCGCGGCGTTGTCGGCGGCCAGGCGTTCCAGGGCGAGCTTCTGGGCCTCCAGTCCCTGACTCACAGCCTGAAGCTCACCGATCTTGTGGCGCAGGGCGGCGTTGGCCGAACGCAGCGCCTCGTCCTTCTCCAGCCTCTGGCTGATGTCCCGGCAGACGCCGATGAACTTGCGTTCGCCCGCGATGAACGCCTCGCCCACCGAAAGCTCTATAGGCAGCCTGCGGCCGTCCCGACGCAGTAGCGGGAAGGGTCTGGGGCCGACGTTCAGGATCCCGCTTTCGCCAAACTCCAGATAGCGTTCGATCTGTCCCTGGTGACTGCTGCGGAAGGGTTCTTCCATCAGCACGGTGATCGGGGCGCCGACCAGGTCGTCGGCCGCCCAGCCGGTCAGCTGTTCGGCCGCCCCGTTGGCCAGTTCGATCCGTCCGTCGGTGTCGATGACGATCACAGCGTCCGCCGCATGGCTGAGAATGGCCCGCAGCCGATCCTCAAGCGCCTCTAGGCGAAGCCGGCTCTCCAGGCGCTGGGTGACATCCTCGATGGTCAGGACGAGCCCCGCCGGTCCCGCCCCATCTCCCTGGCAGCGAGGCAGGACGCCAAGCTTCAGGGTTCGGGTTTCGGCGCCGTAGCCCGAGACGATCCTGATGGCGCCTGGACGGGCCTCCAGCGCGCCTGAGATCAGCGGCTCCAGCTGCGCCAGGTCGCTGGGCGTAAACAGGTGGGCCAGTCGCGCCCCGGCCGTGCAGGGCGCCTTGCCTGCCGCGCCCCCGGGCAGGGCGCAAGCCCCGCCGACGAACCGCAGCTCGGCGTCGAAGTCCAGCACCATGAAGGCGAAGTCGGCCTGCAGGAACTCGCTGACCAGCAGGTCAGGCGCCCCGGACGCCGACGAGGACGCAATCGATCCGGTCTCCATTTGGCTCATGAGTGGCTTCAGCTCCCCTCTCGCGAGCCTCTCCCCGTTCGTTTCCCGGATAAATCCCACCCAATGGCCATGCCTTGACCCTGCCGCGTCGACGCCCATCACCGGTTGACCTGAACCGCGCCGAATGGTCATGGCCGGGCGGCCAGGTGACGCAGATCAAGGATATCCCTACTCAAAGTGAGGTTTGATCACTTGAGCCTTCAGGCGCACGCGTATGGCGGGTAATTTACTGTGAGTGAAACCAGAGTTGCGATTGTAAGTCGTCAGCCGGTCTGCCGACGGGCCCTGGCGACTTTGCTGTCCGGCGAGTTGGGCGAGGGCGCAGTGATCGAGGCGGCGACTTTGGGCGAGCTTGCCGAGAGCCCTCCCTTTTCACTGCTCTTGGTCGATCCGCTGTCGGCTGCGGAACTGGCGGAGGTGCTGACGGAGTCCATGTCGGCGCCCGCCGTTCGCCGCCTGTTGATGGCGCCTGAGCGGGATCTGGCCCTGGCCCGCCGCGCCCGGGTCCATGGCTTTTCCGGCATACTGCCCAAGACCGACGAGGCGCCGCTGATGCTCGCGGCGATCCGGCTGGTCCTGGCCGGCGGAGAGTACTTCCCATGTTTTGAAGAGGCCGAGGCGCCGCTAGGTTCGGCGGCGCAGGGGCCGACCGACCGCCTGTCAAAACGCCAGCGTGAAGTGCTGGAGGAGATGCGTCTGGGCCGCACGAACAAGGAGATCGCCAAGACGTTGGGCATCTCCATCGCCACGGTGAAGCTGCACGTTCAGGCGGTGCTGGGCGCAGCCGGGGCGCGAAACCGCACTGAGGCGGTCACACGCCTCTTTCCGGGCGCGCCGGGCGGCCAGGACGGGTGAGCCCACGGAAACACTCCGTGCTCCGTGGGCGGAGCCCCTAGGGCGTCAGTGACTCAGTAGAAGGTGGCAGGTCGGCTCGTCCATCAGGGTGCGGGTCACGCCGCCGAACACCCACTCCCGCAGGCGGCTCTGCCCATAGGCTCCGGCGATGATCAGGTCAGCGCCGATGGCCTGGGCGGTCGCATTCAGTTCGCCGACCACGCCGGCGTCCGGGGCGATGCTCACCTTCGCCGTGGCGCGAACGCCGCGCCGGGACAGATAGGCGATGACGTCATCGACCTGGCGCTGGACAGCGCCGGCTTCGTCCTGGGCGCAGACCGCCACGACCACCACCTGCTCGGCCCGCTGCAGGAAGGGCAGACCATCCTGCAGGGCGCGGCGGGCTTCGCGGGTGTCCTTCCAGGCCAGGACCACCGCGCGGCCGTCGAGGGGGCTCGCCTTGGCGGGCGTCACCAGGACCGGCCGGCCGCTCCGCATCACAACCTCCGCCGGGTCGGCGGCCCGGTAGTAGTTGGTCTGCGGATGGGCGCTCACCACCACCACGTCGCAGGCTCGGGCCGCTGCGGCCAGCGCCCGGGCCGGCATTTCGCGCATGGCGCGCCACTCGCTGTCGATCCCCGCACTGTCCAGGTTGAACGCCGCCTGAGCGGCGATCAGATCGTCATCAATCTGCTTGTTCATGGCCACCACCCATTCGGCGGTGTTCACCCCGCCATAGGGGCTGGCCACCAGGGGTTGGGCCATCTCCGCGCCCAGGCCGATCAGCCGGCCGCCCATGGACCTGGCCAGGGCGGCGGCCACCTGGACACGATCACGGGACGCCTCGCCGGGCTCCACATGAACCAGGACGCCGCCCAGGGCGGCGGTGTTGGCGGAAATCTCTGACATGGCGGCTTCCTCAACGACCTCTGACGGGCGCTGTTTGGCCCGGCAGGTCGAAGGATAGGCCCACGCGTCGGCCGCGCCCACTCAGGGTTATCCCTTAGGTGATCCTCGCCCTGGCCGGGCCTTCTATTGATCTGTGTCACGGCGCGGCGGTCGGCGGCGGGAGTGAATGCCGCCGAAACTGGAGGACATGACCATGGACGTGACGGGAACCACCTGGATCCTGGTGGCCGATGGCGATCAGGCGCGACTTTTCGAAGAACGCCAGCGCGCCGGCGATGTGCGAGAGATTGAGGACCGCCACATGGGCCGGACCGGCGGAGACTACCCCAAGGCCGCCGCCCATGGAGCCACTGTCCATGACCGCGCCGGCCACGGTCAGCATGGCGCCGGCGAGCGAGCGCCGCATGAGGAGGCTGAGGACCGGTTTCTGGAGCGGGTCGCCGAGAGCCTGGCCGATCCGGCCCGCCGGGGCCTGTTCCAGGGTCTGGTGATCATGGCGCCGCCCCGGGCCCTTGGGGTTCTGCGCCAGGCCCTGCCCAAGGCGGCCCACGCCCTCTTGGAAGGGTCTGATCCCCATGAGTGCGTGCGCGAGACCGCCGATGACATCCGCGGCCGTCTGCGCAAGGTCCGGGCCAAGGCCTGAGCCTCAGGCGATCTGCGGCCGGGGGCTGACCAGGGTCGAGAGGACCGGCAACTGTTCGATCGGCCAGGGCCTTCCTCCAAGGGGTCTGATCTGGGGACGACAGATACCAGGCCCGGTCAGGAAAGGGACCTTCGCCTCCAGGGCCATGTCCAGTTCCCGCCGGGTGCGGATATTGGTGACGCCTGGCCAGATCCTGCGCCGTTTATAGGCCTCGATCCGGGCGATGAAGCGCCGCAGCACGATCAGCCGCCGCTCGGGTTCGGCCTGGGGCAGGACCAGGGTCACGCTGGTCACGGCCTCGGCGGTCAGCTGTTCGATCTCGAAGGCCGGATCAAGCGTGCGCAGGTCGATGGCGCTGAAGTGGGTGTCGAGCGCGTCGCGCAGCTGCTTCAACGCCTGGAAGGAGGGCGCGCGGGGCACGTCATAGACGGCCGCAGCCAGCCGCCTCCGCTCCGACACCGGCAGGATGGCCAGCAGGTCCAGATAGGCCGCCCGCCGGGACGGCCGCAGCAGGGTGGAGAATGAGATCGGCAGATACAGCGGGGCGTCCGAGGGGCTATCGGCGAGAAACTGGAAGGCTGCCACGACGCAGTCGGCGTCAAAGGCCGCAGGATTGGCCGGCAGGTGGTCATTCCCGTCTACAAGGCTGAAGTGGGTGCGGGCCTCGGCGGGCGTGCTGGCCACCACATCGGCGATGAAGATCTGCCGGGCGCTGTAATAGACCCCCTGCACGGCCTCGATATTGGGGTTCCGTTCGGCTGCGGATGGGGGCCTGCCGCTTGGCGGGTCCTCGGCCTCGTCCCCATCGGGGCGCACCGCCATCGGGGGCAACCTCAGCCGCCGCCCGTCCGGTGTGATGCGGCTCAGTCGACCGCCTTCCGGTGCGGCGCTCGCGTCCGTCATGGCCAGGGTCAGACGCGCCTCGCTCAGCTCGGCGAACTGCGCCATCGCCGGATCGTCGCCCTCGAACAGCAGAACGGTCACGTCGGCGCCGCCGGTCTCCCCCACTCCGAACAGATGGGCGTGCAGCTCAGCCGACAGCCGGCCCAGCTCGGCGATGTCCAGTTCAGCAGCCTGGGGATCGTTCAGCAGAAAGGCGTAGGGGTTGATCGCCGAGAACTTGCGCGGCCACGACCAGCGCACCTCAAGGAAGGCGGTGGTGAACTTGGCCACGAGCAGGCCCAGGGCTTCCTCCGAATGTGCGCTCTGATCGGAGCGCACCACCACACGCAAACAGGCCAGGGCCGACACAAACGCTACTCCTATGCAGGCCGACAGCCTGACAGAGCGCGGGTGAAGGGGCCGTTAGCGCAGAGGGCTATCCCGCGAGAGGGCCGCCGCCGCCAGAGCCAGAACTCAATTACGCAAAATGAGTAGAATCTCCTGAGATTTACTAGCCATTTGGCCAGTTACGATGGGCGATATCATGAATAACGGCCTGAAAAACACCCTAAGGTGGCGTAGAGCATATATATCAACCTTGGTAATACAGATCGGTAAAGACCTGTTAAGTCGATTTGGAATACCCATGGTCTCGCTTGGCGGCGTCGATGAGGCCACGCCAGACGAAATCAAGCGGTATTGAGGAAGCATGTTCAAGAACTCAAAGTCGAAGCGGGCCGTTATGGGCCAGCAGCTGATTGAGGCTGAGGGAATGATCGCGGCGTTCAACCGATCGCAGGCGGTCATCGAATTCGCTCTGGACGGCACAATTCTGAAGGCCAACCAGAATTTCCTCGACGCCATGGGCTACACGACCGAAGAAATTGTCGGCCGTCATCACCGCATATTTGTTCAGCCTGAAGAGGCTGGCGGCTCAGAGTACAAGGCGTTCTGGGCGACCTTGAACCGCGGCGAATTCCTGTCCAGCAAGTATCTCCGCCTCGCCAAGGGTGGCCGCGAAGTCTGGATTCAGGCGACCTACAATCCGATCCTCGATGCGGACGGGAAGCCCGTGCGGGTGGTCAAGTTCGCCACCGACGTGACCGAGATCGAGATGGACCGCAAGCGCCGGCTGCAGGAGCAGCAGGCGGCCCATGCCCGCCAGGAGCAGGCCATGGCCGCGATCGGGGCCGGTCTCTCAGCTGTCGCGGCCGGCGACCTCATGGCGCGCATCGATGGCGACTTCCCCAGCGAATACGCCCGCCTGCAGACCGACTTCAACGCCGCCATCACCAGTCTGGCTGACGCCATGGGCGCCATCATCGGGGCGACCAGCAGCATTGACGGCGCAACCTCAGAGATCGCCCAGGCGGCTGATGACCTCTCGCGCCGCACCGAGCAGCAGGCCGCCAGCCTCGAGGAGACCGCTGCGGCGCTCGACGAACTCACCGCCACGGTCAAGCGCACCGCCGAGGGCGCCAAGGAGGCCCGTGACGTGGTCGGCGCCGCCCGCACCGATGCTGAGGCGTCGGGCCAGGTGGTCGGCGAGGCGGTCGCCGCCATGGGCCAGATCGAGCAGTCCTCGGCCCAGATCAGCCAGATCATCGGGGTGATCGACGAGATCGCCTTCCAGACCAACCTGCTGGCCCTGAACGCCGGGGTCGAGGCCGCCCGGGCCGGCGACGCCGGCCGCGGCTTCGCCGTGGTCGCCTCCGAAGTCCGGGCCTTGGCACAGCGCTCGGCCGAGGCCGCCAAAGAGATCAAGGCCCTGATCAGCGCCTCGACCGAACAGGTGGCCCAAGGGGTCGGCCTGGTCGGCAAGACCGGTGACGCGCTCCAGCGGATCGTCAGCCAGGTCGGCCGCATCACAGGCCTCGTGAGCGAGATCGCCGCCAGCGCGCAGGAACAGGCCACCGGCCTCCAGGAGGTCAATACGGCGGTCAACCAGATGGACCAGATGACCCAGCAGAACGCCGCCATGGTCGAACAGTCCACCGCCGCCAGTCAGGCCCTGGCCCAGGACGCGGGCGAACTGACCCGGCTGATCAGCCGCTTCACGGTGGCCGGCGCCGAAACCCGCAGCGCGCCCGCTCGGCGTCCGACCGCCCCGCCGCCCCGCACGCAACGCCCGCAGGCCCGCTACCAGACTCAAGGGTCCGCGGCCCTGAAGATGGCGCCCCAGACCCAGGGCGATAGCTGGGAAGAGTTCTAAGACCGCCCCGATGCTGCCAGGATAGGTCGGGCTCTCCCGCTGAGCCCGATGGGCGAGGGGCGAATATGGTGCGACTTGCGGCGGCGCTTGCGTGTCTTCTGGTCGTGGCGCTCGCCGGCGCTTCGACGGCCTCGCCGATTCCTGAACGCCCAGCCGACATCCGCCTGGAGGGCCAACTCACCCGGGCCGATCACGAGACCTATGTGGAGTCGCCCTTCGTCGTGCCCTTGGGGACGGGGCGGCTCATCGTTGTCTTCCGCCACGACGGGGGTGACGTCCGCACGACGATAGATCTTGGCTTGCGCGACCCTGAGCGCTTCCGGGGCTGGAGCGGCGGCGCGCGCGACCGGTTCACGATAGCATCGACCGATGCGACGCCGTCCTATCTCCCAGGCCCCCTGCCGGCCGGACGCTGGGCGCTGGTCCTGGGCGTCCCCAATCTGCGGGTCGGAGTGACCACCCACTACACAGCCGAAATCTGGCTGGAGCCGCAGGATGCGCCCTTCGCAGGTCTCTCCGACACGCCCCTGGCCGCTGCGCCGGGCTGGTGGCGCGGCGACCTGCATGTCCATTCGGGCCACAGTGATGGAACCTGCCGCAGCCGGCGTGGGGCGGCCGTCCCCTGTCCCCTGTTCAAGGTCGTCGAGGCGGCGGCGGCGCGGGGCCTGGATTTCGTGGCGCTCACCGAACACAACGCCGCCTCCCACGCCCAGGGCCTGCGGGAACTGCAGCCCTATTTCGACGATATCCTGCTGATTCCGGGCCGGGAGCTGACCACCTTTCAGGGTCACGCCAATCTGTTCGGCCTGACCGCCCCCCTGGAGTTCCGCCTGGGCGCCCCGGGCGCCGCAGACCTGAACGCCCTAGCCGACCGGGCCAGAAGCCTCGGCGCCGTGGTGTCGATCAACCACCCGCGCATGCCGTCGGGCGAGGCCTGCATGGGCTGCGGTTGGCGGGGCGACCTCGACGCCTCGAAGATCGATGCGGTCGAGGTGCTCAACGGCGGGGCCATGGCCGCGTTTGGCGGCAGGGCTGAATCGCCGCTCAGCGGGATCGGCTTCTGGCAAGATCTGCTGGATCAGGGTCATCAGATCACCGCCATCGCCGGCAGCGACAGCCATGACCCTGACCGCCCCGTCGAGGCGCACGGCGCGCTGGGCCGGCCTGCCACCGTAATCTGGGCCGCCAGTCTCTCTCAGTCTGACCTGATGGCTGGCCTGCGGTCGGGCCGGGCCTTCATCGATCTCACCCATCCTGGCCTCGCCGCCTTCGACCTGGAGGCCCACTCAGGGGAGGCCCGCGTCGTCATGGGCGGCCAGATCCCGGCGCCGGCGGGTCAGGTCATCGCCTTCCGCGCGACCATCGCCGGGGCGCCCGCCGCCCGCCTTCATGTGGTCGAGCCGGGCGGCGCCGTTGAAGTCCTGCCCGTGCCTGAAGGCTCCCAGGCGACGGTGGCCTTCACCCGACGCAGCGACGGCCGGGCGCGCTGGCTGCGGCTGGAGTTGAAGGATCTCGATGGGGCGCTGCTGGCGCTCTCCAATCCGATCTATCTGACTGCGCCTGGCGCCACTCTGCCCTGAGGCCCGCAACCCAACATGCTTAATCAGACATTAAGCCAAGCTGCCCCATTCATGCCTTCGAGAGACGGGACGATCCCACCGTCATCAGGAGAACAGACATGGACCGTCGCAAGCTGATCGTAAGCGGACTGGCGGCGGCCGGCACGGCTGGCCTCGCCGGCTGCGCCACGGCCCAGCCCGCCCCTCAGGGGGCGCCCCTGCCTGAGCAGGACCCCAACTTCCCGGTGGAGGCCCAGCAGGCCGCCACCTGTTCCCGCGACGAGATCGTCCGTGATGTGTCCGACTTCCTCGGCGTGACGGCTGAGGCCGCCGGCGGGGCGATTGAGCGCGTCTTCGCCGAGAACGGCAGCCCCACCGGCTATATCGCTGGCGAGGAAGGCTCGGCCGCCATCACCATCGGCGCCCGCTACGGCCGCGGCCTGCTCTACATGAAGAACCGCCAGACCCAGGAGGTCTTCTGGCAGGGACCCTCCCTCGGCTGGGATCTGGGCGCCAACGCAAGCCGGGTCTTCACCCTCTGCTACAACCTGCACTATCCGGACGCGATCTTTCAACGCTTCCCCGGCGTTGAGGGCACGGCCTATCTGGTCGGCGGCCTTGGGGTGAACTACCAGCGGGCCAACGACATCATCCTGGCGCCCATCCGGGCCGGGGTCGGCCTGCGTCTGGGGGCCAATGTCGGCTACCTGGCCTATAGCCGCCAGCGCAACATCTTCCCGTTCTAAAGGGGACGGGCGCGGCAGACGCCGCGCCCTTCGCCCTAGCTGCGCAGACGGGCGCCTACGGCCTTGGCCGCGGCGGCCACCACCTTGGCCGACAGCTGCTCGATCTCGGCCTCGGCCAGGGTGTGGTCCTGCGGCTGGACCAGGATCTCCACGGCCAGGGACTTCACGCCCTCGCCCAGGTTGGCCCCGCGATAGACGTCGAACACCCGGGCCTGAGCGATCAGCGCCTTGTCGGCGCCGGCCACCGCCCGGATCAGGTCGCCCGCGGCCACCGCCTCATCCACCACAAAGGCGAAGTCGCGGCTGAGCGGCATGTGCGGCGAGAGCGACAGGGCGGCCTTGGTCTTCACCGCCTTGCGCTTGCCCTCCGGCAGAGCGTCGATATTGAGCTCGAAGGCCAGCATCGGTCCGGCCACGTCCAGGGTCTTCAGCACCTGCGGATGCAGCGCGCCGAACTCGGCCACGATGGTCTTGGGGCCAAGCTGCAGGCGAGCCGAGCGGCCCGGATGCCACCAGGACGAGGACGACCCCTGGGCGGTCTGCAGGGCAGGCGCCCCCAGTTCGTCCAGCAGGGCCATCAGATCGGCCTTGAGCGTGAACAGCGGATCATCGCCGCCCCCGTCCCAGCGCCGGGGCGCATGGGGGGCGATCAGGCCGGCCACAACCGACGACTGGCCCGCTGGCGTATCGTCCTGATAGATCGGGCCGATCTCGAACAGGGCCACATCGGCGAACCCCTTGCGGGCGTTTCGCCCGGCCGCCTCGATCAGATTGGGCAGGACCGAGGGCCGCATACAGTCCAGATCGGACGAGATCGGGTTGGTGATCATCAGGGCGTCGTCGCCGCCGCCGAACAGCCGCGCAGCGCCGCGGGGCAGGAAGCTCCAGCTGACCGTCTCAGCATAGCCCATGGCCGCCATGGCCCGGCGGGCGGTGCGCATCCGGCCCTGGCGCACGCTCAGCACGCCGCCGGCGGGCCGGGGCATCTCAGGCAGGGGCTCGACGGGCAGGGCGCCATAGCCCTCGATCCGCGCCACCTCTTCCACCAGGTCGGCGCGGCCTTCGACGTCGCGCCGCCAGGTGGGCGGGGTGACCTCACCGCCGTCCACGGAAAAGCCCAGGTCCCCCATGATCTGGTCGATGCGGTCATCGCTCAAGGCCAGGCCGGTGAGCTGGCGCACATGGCTGCGGTCAAATGCGATGGACTCTGGCGCCGCAGGCGGCTCGCCCGCGACCACGACCTCGGAGGCCTCGCCGCCGCAAAGATCCAGGATCAGCCGGGTGGCCAATTCCAGGCCATCGACGACGAAGCCCGGATCGACGCCGCGGGCGAAACGGTACTGGGCGTCCGACGTGATGCCAGTAGTGCGGCCGGTCTGGGCGGTGCGGATCGGATCGAACCAGGCGCTTTCCAGGAAGACCTCGGTGGTGTCGTCCGAACAGCCGGTGCTCTCGCCGCCCATGACCCCGCCCAGGCCGACGGGCCGCTCACCGCCAGCGTCGGCGATGACGCACATTTCCGAGGTCAGGTCATAGGTCTTGCCGTCCAGGGCGATCAGCTGTTCGTCCCGGTGTTCGGCCGGCGTCGGCGCATCGGTATGGCTCGGCGCGCTGGCGTCCCGACCAGCGCCCAGGCGGGCCACGATCACGTCGCCCACCAGCTTGGCCCGGTCATAGACGTGCAGGGGCCGGGCCCGGTCGTAGGAGATCAGGTTGGTGATATCGACCAGGGTATTGATCGGGCGCAGGCCGATGGAGATCAGCTTCTGCTGCAGCCAGGCCGGCGAGGGGCCGTTTTTCACGCCGCGGATCAGCCGGCCGGAAAAGACCGGGCAGGCGTCCGGCGCAATAAGCCGAATGGCCACCGGGCAGGGGAAGGCGCCCTTCACCGGCGCCACCGACGTATTTTTCAGCGTGCCGAGGCCCGCGGCGGCCAGATCACGGGCGATGCCTGCGACGCCCAGCCAGTCGGGGCGGTTGGGGGTCACCTCGAAATCGATGACCGCTTCCAGGCCCAGGGCATCGGCGGCCGAGGTCCCGACGGCGAGATCGCCCGGCAGATCCATGATCCCGTCGGACTCCTCGGCGGCCTCGAGCTCGGAGGCCGAGCAGAGCATGCCGTTGGAGACCACCCCGCGCACCGGGCGCGCCTCCAGCGTAATGCCCGAGCCCGGCACATAGGCGCCCAGCGGCGCATAGATGGTGGTCAGGCTAGGCCGCGCGTTCGGGGCGCCGCAGACGATCTCCTTGCGGCCGTCCTTGGTGTCCACCTGGCAGACCCGCAGGCGGTCGGCGTTGGGGTGCTGCACCGCCTCGATGATCTTGGCCACGGAGAAGGCCGCCAGCTTGGCCGCCGGATTCTCCACATGCTCGACCTCCAGGCCGGCCATGGTCATGGCCTCGACCACCTGATCGACAGTGGCCTGGGTCTCCAGGTGTTCCTTGAGCCAGGAAAGAGTGAACTTCATCGTATCAGCTCGTCAGATCCGTCCCCTCCTGCGAGGGGGGCTGGCCAAGCGGCGAGGCGGACCTCGCGCTTGCACCGGGGGCGCCCCTTAAGAAGGGCGCTTCGAACAGAGGTCAGCTCAAACCCGTGGCCGGGTTTGGCATGGCGAAGGGCGAAAAGCCGTAGTGGCCGAGCCAGCGGGCGTCGCCGGCGAACATGTCGCGCAGGTCCGGCATGCCGTATTTCAGCATGCCCAGCCGATCGACGCCGAAGCCGAAGGCGAAGCCCTGCCAGACCTCGGGATCCAGGCCGCAGTTGCGCAGCACATTGGGATGCACCATCCCGCAGCCCACCACCTCCAGCCAGTCGGTCCCCTGGCCGATCTTGATGTCGCCGCCGGAGCGGTCGCACTGCACGTCCATCTCGGCCGACGGCTCGGTGAAGGGGAAGTGGTGCGGCCGGAACCGGCTGACCACGCCCTCGGTCTCGAAGAACCGCGAGATGAAGGTCTCCAGCGTCCATTTCAGGTGGCCCATATGGACGGCCTTGTCGATCACCAGGCCCTCCATCTGGTGGAACATGGGCGTGTGGGTGGCGTCGGAGTCGCAGCGATAGGTGCGGCCAGGCACCACCACGCGGATCGGCGGCTCCTGGCCGGTGGCGACCCAGGCCGGGACCTTCTCGTTGATCTGGCGCATCACCCGCACCTGCACCGGGCTGGTGTGGGTGCGCAGCACCTTGCGCTCGCCGGCCTCGTCGGCCGCCATGAAGAATGTGTCGTGCATCTCCCGCGCCGGGTGCTTGGGCGGGAAGTTCAGCGCGGTGAAATTGTTGAAGTCGGTCTCGATGTCCGGGCCTTCGGCCACCGAGAAGCCCATTTCGGCGAAGATGGAGACCATCTCGTCCATCACCTGCATGGTGGGATGGACGCTGCCCCGGCGTCGGGGCGGGGCGGGCAGGGACAGGTCGATTCCCTCTGCGGCCAGGCGGCGGTCCAGCTCAGCGGCCTCCATCTGCGCCTTGCGTTCGCCCAGCCGGCTGGCGACGGCGTCGCGCAGGCCGTTGATCAGCGGACCTTGCTCCCGGCGCTCGTCGGGGCTCATCTTGCCCAGCGACTTCAGCAGCTCGGAAATCTGGCCGCTCTTGCCGAGGGCTGCGATGCGGATCGCCTCCAGGGCGGCGGCGTCGGGGGCGGCCTCCACCTGGGCGATCAGGTCGGTCTTCAGGATGTTCAGATCGGTCATGGCCTGGGTGCTCTATCGCGTGGTCGTATCGGCGGGAAGGGCGCGCAGCAAAAAGCCCTCCGAC
>CAMTVS010000074.1:0-12315 GCA_947085235.1 uncultured Aquabacterium sp.
CAAGCCCAGGTGGGCCTGCTGGGCGAAAAGCAGCCCTCGCTGCAGTTCGTCACGCCTGAACAGTTGGGCGATCTGGCGGTGTTCCTGTGCTCGGCAGGGGCAGACAACGTACGCGGCGTGGCCTGGAACATGGACGGCGGCTGGCTGGCTCAGTGAGCCCGGCTGACACACAGCCCTGACCGCCTCGGAGTGATGAGCGCGCCCCTGCAACCTGCCACCCTGAGCACCAGCCCGTCAGGTCACGCGCCGGGGGTGCCTTACTCGCCCTTGTACGACGACGTGTACCACGCCGTGGCAGGCGCCTGGGCGCAAGCTCGGCATGTGTTTCTTGGCGGCAATGACTTGCCCACCCGGTGGCAGAGACGCACCCACTTCGTGATCCTGGAGACGGGGTTTGGTCTGGGCAACAACTTCCTGGCCACCTGGTCTGCCTGGCTGGACGACCCGGCGCGCTGTGATCATCTGGTGTTCATCTCGGTGGAGAAACACCCGCTGACGGCATCGGCCTTGCAGCAAGTGCACCAGGATGCGGCCGACCACGAAGCCTCTGCTGACCAGGATCGGCGTCGTCACCTGGGGTCACGCCTGGTCGAGCAATGGCCGGTGCTGACGCCGGGATGGCATCAACTGCGGTTTGACACCCCCCCTGATGGTCCTCCGCACAGGCAGGCCGTGACGCTGATGTTGGGGCTGGGAGACGTCAACCAACTGTTGCCCGAACTGTTGGCCTCGGTGGACGCGTTTTACCTGGATGGCTTTGCGCCCGCCAAGAACCCCGACATGTGGCAGCCTGAGCGCCTGGCGCGGCTGAATCGCCTGGCAGCCCCCGGTGCCACTGCCGCAACCTGGTCCAGTGCCCGCATGGTGCGAGACGGGTTGACGCAGGCCGGCTTTGCGGTCGAACGCGCACCCGGTTTTGCGGGTAAGCGCGACATGGTTCGCGCCCGATACGCCCCCCGATTCCACGCACCGCCCCCAGCGGGTGGCCTGCAGCCCATGCCCGCGCCCGAACGGCGTCAGGCCCTGGTGGTGGGCTCGGGCCTGGCCGGCGCCGCGGCGGCCTGGGCCTTGTGCAAGGAGGGCTGGCAGGTGACCGTGCTGGACCGACAGCCCACGCCAGGGGCCGAGACCTCTGGCAACCCGGGCGGGCTGTTCCATGCCATTCTGCACGGGGAAGATGGGGTACACGCCCGCGCCCATCGGGCCGCCGCCCTGGCCACTTGGCGGGTGGTGAGACGGGCCATTGATGCGGGTGTGCGAGGCTCGAGTGACGGACTGATCCGCCTGGAGCCCCGTCTGAACGGGGACGATGCCCAGGCCTTGTTGACCAAGCTGGGATGCCCTGCCGATCACGCCCGGTGGCTTTCGCCGGCGGAGGCGTCCACGGAGACCGGCGTTCCCTTGAGCGCGGGCGGCTGGCTGTTTGAACAGGCGGGCTGGGTGCATCCCGCAGGTTTGATCGAGTGGATGCTCCACGATGCCCAGGCCCAGGGCCTGTCTGGATCCGGACTGGTGTGGCGCGGTGGGGTGTCGGTGAATACTGTGCAGCGCGAGGCTGACGGTACGTGGGCCGCACTGGATGCGCAGGGCAGCGTGGTGGGCCAGGCCCCCACCTTGGTGCTGGCCTGTGCACACGGCGTGGCGCCCCTCTTGAATCAGTTGCCACCAGCACTGGCAGCCGAGCCCTTGCCCACCAGCCGTGTGCGCGGCCAAGTGAGCTGGGGCACGGACCTGCCGGGCAGCGTGCTGCCGCAACGGGCTCTGGCCGGGCAAGGTTATGCCCTGGCACTGGACGAGCACACCCTGCTGTTTGGCGCCACCACCCAGCACGACGACGAGGAGCCCGCCGTGCGCCTCAGTGACCAACGCCGCAACTGGCAACAAGCCCAGGTCTTGGGCGTGCTCAGCGCAGCCAGCCCGCCAGGCCCTGAGCACGACAGCGGTGCACTGGCTGGCTTGCAAGGGCGTGTCGGCTGGCGTGCCGCCACCCCGGACCGATTGCCCCTGGTGGGCGCCCTGCCCTGCGCCGAGCATCGGTGGGGCGCTGCTGGCGACCATGCGGTCCCACACCCAGCCCGCCGAGACCAGGTGCGGATGCTGCCTCGCCTGCGTGACGACCGCGGGGGGCTCTATGTGCTGTCAGGCCTGGGCTCACGGGGCATCACCTGGTCGGTGCTGGCGGGTCAGTTGCTGGCCCACTGGGTGGCGGGTACGCCCTGCCCGGTCGAGGCCTCGTTGCGCGACGCGCTGGACCCTGCGCGCTTCCTCGCCAGGCGGCATCGCCAGCCTTCGCCATCAACACCTCTTTGATCACCCCCCTGCCCCATGGCTACAGACGATCACGAATCCCTGGACTTGAGCCCCCTGCCGGGGCAGACTGAGCGCTTGAGGCTGGACAAGTGGCTGTGGGCCGCTCGGTTCTACAAAACGCGGGGGCTGGCGGCAGACGAGATCGACAAGGGCCGTATCGAGGTCAACCAGCAGGTGGCCAAACCATCGCGAGAGCTCAAGGAAGGCGACCGAGTCCTGATCCGACAGGGCGTGGTGGTGCGGACGGTCATCGTGCGCGCCCTCAGCACGGTGAGGGGCCCTGCCCCCCAGGCGCAGCGCCTGTATGAGGAAACCGCTGAGAGCATCCAGCAGCGCCTGGCCCAACAAGAGACCCGACGCCTGGGCGCTGAGCCGGCCGAGGCCATCACCCAGGGCCGCCCAACCAAACGCGACCGCCGACATTTGAGCGATTGGCAACGCTGGTCAGCCAGTCTGGACTGACTGTCGACCTGCCTCAGCGATTTGTTACAAATTAAACCACCTCGGGGCGTTTGCGGCCCCTTGAAACCAGGGCGATTGCCCTGATATCGGCAAAGTTTCGTCAATAACGTCAATCAGAAACACGATGAGCGACACCTCTCCCCACCTGGAGCCCCAAGGGGCCGACACGCCTGGAGCTGACACCATGAATGAAGCCTCGGCCCAAGCGTCACCCTCGCTGGAGCAGCAACTGGCCGAGCTGCAGGCCAAGCATGCTGACGTGTCGGATGCCTACCTGCGCGCCAAGGCCGAAGCTGAGAACATTCGCCGCCGCGCCGAAGAAGAAATCAGCAAGGCACGCAAGTTCGCCGTCGAATCCTTCGCCGAGAGTCTGCTGCCCGTGCGCGACAGCCTGGAAGCAGCCATCGCCTCGCATGTGGCCAAACCCGACACCCCGGTGGAGACCGTGATCGAAGGTGTTCACGCCACCCTGCGTCAATTGGCCTCCGCCCTGGAGCGCAACAAGGTGATCGAAGTCAATCCGCCAGCCGGTGACAAGTTCGACCCCAACCTGCACCAGGCCATCAGCATGGTGCCTGCCGAGCAAGAGGCCAACACCGTCGTGGGCGTGCTGCAAAAGGGCTACACCATCGCCGATCGCGTTCTGCGTCCGGCCTTGGTCACGGTGGCTGCCCCCAAGTAAGGTCGCCGACATCGGTCCACTTCAAGCCCCGTTTGCAGGAAGGGGCTTGAAATCACCCGAGTCGTTCACATATCCAGAGCAAGCGGGGCCAACGGCCCCAGACACACAGATTCAGAATCCCTAGGAGCACACAACATGGGCAAGATCATCGGTATCGACTTGGGCACCACGAACTCGTGCTTGTCCATCATGGAAGGCAACACCACCAAGGTCATCGAGAACAGCGAAGGTGCACGCACCACGCCCTCGATCATTGCGTACCAGGAAGATGGTGAAGTGCTGGTGGGTGCCTCGGCCAAGCGCCAGGCGGTGACGAACCCCAAGAACACCGTCTACGCGGTGAAGCGCCTGATCGGTCGCAAGTTCACCGAGAAGGAAGTGCAGAAGGACATCGATCTGATGCCCTACACCATCACCGCCGCCGACAACGGCGACGCCTGGGTGGAGATTCGCGGCAAGAAGCTGGCCCCCCAGCAGGTGTCCGCCGAGATCCTGCGCAAGATGAAGAAGACGGCTGAGGACTACCTGGGTGAGGAAGTCACCGAAGCGGTCATCACCGTGCCGGCCTACTTCAACGACGCCCAGCGCCAAGCCACCAAGGATGCCGGTCGCATCGCCGGCCTGGACGTCAAGCGCATCATCAACGAGCCCACTGCCGCAGCCCTGGCCTTCGGCCTGGACAAGCACGGCGCCGGCGACCGCAAGATCGCGGTGTATGACCTGGGCGGTGGCACCTTCGACGTCTCCATCATCGAAATCGCCGACGTGGACGGCGAAAAGCAGTTTGAAGTGCTGTCGACCAACGGCGACACCTTCCTGGGTGGCGAAGACTTCGACCAGCGCATCATCGACTACATCATTGCCGAGTTCAAGAAAGAACAAGGCGTGGACCTGTCCAAGGACGTGCTGGCCCTGCAGCGCCTGAAGGAAGCCGCCGAAAAGGCCAAGATCGAGCTGTCCAACAGCACCCAGACCGACGTCAACCTGCCCTACATCACGGCCGATGCCTCGGGCCCCAAGCACCTGAACATCAAGCTCACCCGCGCCAAGCTGGAAAGCCTGGTGGAAGAACTGATCGAGCGCACCATCGCCCCCTGCCGCACGGCCATCAAGGACGCTGGCGTGAGCGTGTCGGACATCCAGGACGTGATCCTGGTGGGCGGCATGACCCGCATGCCCAAGGTGCAGGAAAAGGTCAAGGAGTTCTTCGGCAAGGAGCCACGCAAGGACGTCAACCCTGACGAAGCTGTGGCCGTCGGCGCCGCCGTGCAAGGTCAGGTGCTGTCGGGCGACCGCACGGACGTGCTGCTGCTGGACGTGACCCCGCTGTCGCTGGGCATTGAGACCATGGGCGGCGTCATGACCAAGATGATCGCCAAGAACACGACCATCCCGACCAAGTTCGCACAGACCTTCTCCACCGCCGACGACAATCAGCCTGCAGTGACCATCAAGGTCTTCCAGGGCGAGCGCGAGATGGCCGCTGGCAACAAGATGCTGGGCGAGTTCAACCTGGAAGGCATCCCGCCCGCACCGCGCGGCGTGCCCCAGATCGAAGTGGGCTTTGACATCGACGCCAACGGCATCCTGCACGTGAGCGCCAAGGACAAGGGCACGGGCAAGGAAAACAAGATCACCATCAAGGCCAACTCGGGTCTGTCTGAAGAAGAAATTCAGAAGATGGTGAAGGACGCCGAGCTGAACGCGGCCGAAGACAAGAAGAAGCTGGAGCTGGTGCAGGCCAAGAACCAAGGCGACGGCTTGGTGCACAGCGTGCGCAAGTCGCTGACCGAGTACGGTGACAAGCTGGAAGGCGCCGAGAAGGAGGCCATCGAAGCCGCCATCAAGGATCTGGAAGAGTCGCTCAAGGGCGAGGACAAGGACGCCATTGAGGCCAAGACCAATGCCCTGATGACGGCCAGCCAGAAGCTGGGCGAGAAGATGTACGCCGACATGCAGGCCGCCCAAGGCGCTGCCGGTGCCGCTGGCGGTCCTGGCGCCGATGCTGGTGCGCAAGCCAAGCCTGCCGACGACAATGTGGTCGACGCCGAGTTCAAGGAAGTCAAGAAGGACTGACCGGCAACTGTTCGGGGCCTGAGCCCCATCACCGACCGGGCACAGGCCGTGTGAGCACCCCGCTCACGCCCTGTGCCTTTGTCGGATCTGGACACCACCATGGCAAAACGTGATTTCTACGACGTGCTGGGCGTTGCCAAAGGCGCCTCGGACGACGACATCAAGAAGGCCTACCGCAAGCTGGCCATGAAGTACCACCCTGACCGTAATCAGGGTGACAAGGCCAAGGAAGCCGAAGAGAAGTTCAAGGAGGCCAAAGAGGCCTACGAAATGCTCTCGGACCCGAAAAAGCGTGCCGCCTATGACCAGTTTGGTCATGCGGGCGTCGACCCCAACATGGGCGGCCGTGGCGCAGGCCCCGAAGGTTATGGCGGCTTTGCCGATGCCTTTGGCGATATCTTTGGCGACTTGTTCGGCGCGGCCGGCGGCCGTCGTGGCGGCGGCGGCCCTCAGGTCTACCGTGGCAGCGATCTGTCTTATGCCATGGAGATCACGCTCGAAGAGGCGGCGGCCGGCAAAGACACCCAGATTCGCATCCCCTCGTGGGAAGAGTGCGGCACCTGCAGCGGCACCGGTGCCAAGCCAGGCACCCAGCCCAAAACCTGCCCCACGTGTAACGGCTCGGGCACGGTGCACATGCGCCAAGGCTTTTTCAGCGTGCAGCAAAGCTGCCCTCACTGCCAGGGCACGGGCAAGATCATCCCTGAGCCTTGCACCACCTGCCACGGCCAAGGCCGGGTCAAGAAGACCAAGACGCTGGAAGTCAAAATTCCAGCTGGCATCAATGAGGGCATGCGCATCCGCTCGGCCGGCAACGGCGAGCCCGGCACCAACGGTGGCCCCCCGGGCGATCTCTACATCGAGATCCGCATCAAGCCGCACGAGATCTTCGAGCGCGATGGTGATGACCTGCACTGCCAGGTACCGGTGCCCCTGACCAGCGCTGCGCTGGGTGGCAGCATCGAGGTGCCCACCTTGGGCGGCAAGGCCGAGATCGACATCCCGGAAGGCACCCAACACGGCAAGACCTTCCGCTTGCGCGGCAAGGGAATCAAGGGCCTGCGTTCCAGCTACCCGGGCGATCTGTATTGCCACATCGTGGTCGAGACGCCGGTCAAGCTCACCGAGCATCAGCGCAAGTTGCTCAAAGAGCTGGACGAATCGTTTCGCAAAGGTGGAGAGAAACACTCGCCCAACGCCAAGAGCTGGACGGACCGGGTGAAGAACATCTTCAAGTGAACCGATCACGCCAACTAGTGCACGAAAAGGCGCCTTTGGGCGCCTTTTTCTTTGGATGAAAAGTTGACACGCTGGATGATCATGGAGTCTGCCCCTGGTTCAAGTTCAGGAAAAAAATGACCGAATAAACAGACAACGCGTTTTTCGAGCACCGAATGCCGTTTGACTGTTGACACCCGAGACCGACCATGGCTACCACCGTGACCCCCTACTCCAGCCTCAGCGCGCTGATCATCGATGACATGGCAGTGCAGCAGAGCACGCTGCGCGGGCACCTGGCCTTGCTCGGCATCTCGAAGGTGGAAGCCGTGAGCACCCCGGATGACGCCCTGCGCAACCTGCGCAGCAAAAAGTACAACCTGGTGCTGTGCGACTACAACCTGAACGCCAAGACCGACGGACAACAGCTGTTCGAGTACGCCCGGGACAACCAGATGTTGCCCCCGGACACCCTGTTCTTCATGATCACGGCCGAGAGTTCGTACGCTTCGGTCGCGGCCGCCACCGAGCAACACCCGGACGCCTATCTGCTCAAGCCCATCACGGCCTCTGACATCGAAGAGCGCCTGAAGGCCATGCTGGACAAGCGTGACGCGCTGCTGGTCATCAACACCAAGATCGCCAAAGATGACCTGGCCGGTGCCCTGGCCGCCTGCGACGCCCTCCTGGCGCAGAAAAGCCGCTGGACGATGAGCGTGCTGCAAACCAAGGGCATCCTGCTGCTGAAGCTGGGCCGGCACGAAGAAGCCAAGGCCATCTACCGCAGTGCGCTGGACGTGCGCAGCGACCTCACCTGGGCGCGTCTGGGGCTGGCACGTGCGCACAAGGCGGCCGGGCAATACCACGAAGCACAACAACTGGCCCGCGACATCATAGACTCCCGCGATGGTGAAAAGACCGTGGCCGCGTATGACGTGATCGCCGAATCTCTGGAAGCCATGGGCGACCCGGAAGGCGCGATGTGGGTGCTGCGTGATGCCGCCCAGGTCGTGCCCTCGGCCAGACGCCAGCGCATCCTGGGAGAAAGCGCCTACCGCAACGGCGACCTGGACACCGCCAAGGACGCCTTGAGCAAGGCGACCAAGTCCAGCAAGGGATCGGTGGTGGCACAACCCCAGGACACCCTGTTACTGGCACAAACGCTGGTGGACATCGGCACCCCCCAAGACGCCTTGAAGGTGATCACCGAGGGGCAAACCAGCTTCCGCAACACGCCCGCCTTCACCAGCGTGGCCCTGGCCGTGCAGGCTCAGGCCGAGGTGGCCAGCGGCGCCACAGAGCAAGCTGCCAAAACCCTGGCGCGCGCCCGCGAAACCCTGCACAAAGGCAAGGCCGACTTTGCCACCGTCGCCCTGGCCAAGGCCGAGATCATGAATGGCAATGAAGAGGCCGGTCTGAAATTGCTGGAAAGCGCCATCAGCGCCGACCACGAAAACAGCCGTATCAAACAAATGGTAGGCAAGGCGCTTCGCGACACCGGCCACGAAGACAAGATCGAGACGGTGGTCGAGTCGGCGGCCAATGGCTTGCAAACCAAAGTGGCCGATGCCCGCAAGCTCTTGCGCGACAGCAAGGTCGAGGAAGCCGTGGCAGCCATCGAGCACGCCGTGCGCGAGTACCCCGAGAACACGGGCGTCTTGCTGCAGGCCGCTCAGATCAACTGCATGGCCTTGCGCCTGAAGAAGGATCTGGACAGCCAGCGCATCGAGCGCATCCGCACCTACCTGACACGGCTGGAAAAGCTGCTGCCCGGACACGACCGGGTGAACACCATGCGGCGCTACTTCCGTGAAACCATCGGCATGCTGGAATCAAGCACCCTCCAGCACTGAACGCCATGAGTGACGCACTGGCCCTCATCGCCCATGACCTGAAGAACGCCCTGGGCGGGCTGGAGTCAGAGTTGGCTCACCTGATCGATGAGCCCTCACCTGTGCTGGCCCAACGTGCGCACATCCATTGCAGCGATCTGCGGCGGCAGTTCATCCAGTTTTTGACCCTGTATGGGGCTGAGAACGGCAACCTGAAGGCCATGTGCGAAGACGAGGCCCCCGAAGAGTTGCTGTTGTCATTAGCCCGGGTATGGCACGTGAAGATGCAGGCCGAAGAGCGCCCCATCAAGGTGGAACTGCGCCCACACGAGGCCAGCCCACCGTTTTGGCACTTTGACCGGCGACTGGTGCAACTGGCGCTGGATGCGGCCATCCACAATGCGGTGCGGTTTGCCATGCACCAGGTCACCGTGCAGGTGCTGGAAGAAGACGGCTGGCTGGTTTGGCGGGTGTGCGACGACGGTGAAGGCCTGGGCAGTACCGATCCCGGCCGACAGCATGCCACGGGTCTGGGTACGGCCCTCGCACAGGCGGTGGCCCACGCACATCGACTCAAAGACCGGGTGGGCCACACCACCCTCACTTCGGCCCCGGGGCGCGGCACCTGCTTCGCGCTGTATCTGCCTTGATCACGACAACAACAAACCACGGCAGTCGTCATGCATGACATCCTGACCCAAGACAAAGACAAGAAAGCCGCCAACACCAATCCGGCGCTCGTCGGCATTGAAGATGCCCGAGCCCTGGTGGTGGATGTAAACCCCACGTCGCGCAGCATCCTGCGCAGCATGCTGATCGACCTGGGGCTGAAGTCCGACCGGGTCAAGCAGGTCGGCCGCTATGTGGATGCACGCACCGAGCTGGAAAATGCCCAGTACGACATCGTGCTGTGCGATTACCACTTCATCGATACCCACCAGACGGCCACTGACCTGCTGGATGAGCTGCGACAAGGCCAGCACCTGCCTTACTCCACAGTGTTCGTCATGGTCACGTCGGAAGCCACCTACGCCAAGGTGGCTGAGGCGGCTGAATCAGCGCTGGACTCGTACCTGCTCAAGCCTCACACCCACAACGAACTGGTGCAGCGCCTCAGCGTGGCGCGGCATCGCAAGATGGTACTGGCCGACATCTTCCAGGCCCTGCAGGAAGAAGATTACGCGCTGGCCGCCGAGCTGTGCCAGACACGCTTTGCCGAGCGCAGAGAGTGCTGGGTCTATGCTGCCCGGATTGGCGGCGAGATTCTGTTGCGACTGAACCGACATGACGAGGCCAAAACCCTGTTCGAAGCCATCGACAGCACGAAAGCCTTGCCGTGGGCACGCCTGGGTGTCGCCCGCGCCCAGATGGAAAGCGGGCAGCTCACGCCAGCCCGGCGAACGCTGGAAAGCCTGATCGTTGACAACCCCACGTATGCCGATGCGTATGACGTGATGGGACGGACTCAATTCCAGTCAGGTGATTTTGAAGATGCCTACGCCACGTACCAACACGCGGTGAGCCTGACCCCATCGTCGCTCAGCCGCCTGCAGAAAATGGGCATGCTGGCCTTTCACCTCGGCAAGACGGAAGAAGCCTCGAAAGTGCTGGAGCGTGCCGTGGCCCTGGGCAGCACCTCGCGGATGTTCGACTTCCAGTCGCTCGTACTGCTGGCCCTGCATCACTTTCAGGCCAACGACAGCAAAAGCCTGCACAAGTGCCTGACGCAGCTGCAAAAAGCCTACGAACGCGCACCCCGGAGTGCACGCCTGCGGCGCATGCACGAGCTGGTGAATGTACTCAGCCTGATGCAACAACGGCAGGTGGCCGAAGTCGTGCGCCGTATCAAGGGCATGACCCGCGAATTTGGGATGGCCGACTATGACTTCGAGGCCGCCAGCAACATGCTCAGCCTGCTGCTGAAGTTGCGCGAAAGCGAGCTGGATCTTCAGGACGCCGAGCTGTGGATCTCGAAGCTGTCACAGCGCTTCTGCATTTCCAAGGCCATGACCGACATGCTGTGCATGATGGTGCGCCAGCACGAACCTTATGAAACCTTGGTCAGAGACGCCTATCACCTGGTCGGCAAGCTGGCCGAACAGGCCCTGGGACTGGGGAAATCAGGACGCCCTCACGACGCCGTCGAGTTGCTGCTCAAGCACGGACAAACCTCGGGCAACACCAAGCTGATCGACCTGGCCGAGATGGTGCTCAAGCGCTATGCCGAGCAACTCAACGACCCCGACCTCACCCAACGCGTGAACGACCTCAAAGCCAAGTATGGGCCGAGGGCTGTCGGCAAGCCGGCACGTTGACCGGCTGCCTGCCTTCATTCACCAGAGCACTCAGGCCATCACATCCGGCTTGACGCAGTCCACGTAGTACCGCGTGGTGCCATCCGGCTGTTCTTCGCCCACCAGGCCGTGCACATCCGTGGCGAAGCCAGGGAAGCGCAGATTGAAGGCCTTCGTGAACTTCAGGAAGTCCACGATCTTCTTGTTGAAGCGCTCGCCAGGGATCAGCAGCGGGATGCCCGGCGGATACGGCGTCAGCAGCGAGGTGGTGATGCGACCTTCCAACTGCTCTACATCCACCCGCTCCGTCTGCCGACGGGCAATGCAGGCGTAAGCATCAGACGGCTTCATGGCCGGCTCGAGGCCCGACAGGTACACCTCGGTCGTCAGGCGGGCAATGTCGCCTTCGGCATAGGCTTCATGCACGCTCTGGCACAGATCGCGCAAACCCAGGCGCTCGTAGCGCGGGTGTTTCTTGCAGAAGTCGGGCAGCACACGCCACAGCGGCTGGTTCTTGTCGTAGTCGTCCTTGAACTGCTGCAGTGCGGCCAACATGGTGTTCCAGCGGCCCTTGGTGATGCCGATGGTGAACATGATGAAGAAGCTGTACAGGCCCGTTTTCTCGACCACCACGCCGTGCTCGGCCAGGTACTTGGTGACGATGCTGGCCGGGATGCCTGACTTGGCAAACTTGCCGGATACATCCAGACCCGGCGTGATGATGGTCGACTTGATGGGGTCGAGCATGTTGAAGCCATCGGCCAGGTTGCCAAAGCCGTGCCACTTCTCGTTGGCCTTGAGCACCCAGTCATCGGGCTTGCCGATGTCTTCGGCCACCAGCTTGTCCGGGCCCCAGACCTTGAACCACCAATCCTTGCCGTACTCCTTGTCCACCTTGCGCATGGCACGGCGAAACTCCAGCGCTTCCTTGATGCTTTCTTCCACCAGGGCGGTACCACCCGGAGGCTCCATCATGGCGGCCGCCACGTCGCACGACGCGATGATCGCGTACTGCGGCGAGGTGGAGGTGTGCATCAGGTAGGCCTCATTGAAGAGGTGACGGTCCAGCTTGACGTTCTGAGAATCCTGCACCAGAACGTGTGACGCCTGCGAGATACCCGCCAGCAGCTTGTGGATCGACTGCGTGGAGTACACCACCGCCTGCTTGGGGCGCGCACGGCCCTTGCCCATGGCGTGGTACATGCCATAGAACTTGTGGAAGGCGGCGTGCGGCAGCCACGCCTCGTCAAAGTGCAGGTTGTCGATCCAGCCGTCCAGGGTGGCCTTGATCGTTTCGGTGTTGTAGAGCACGCCGTCATAGGTGCTCTGCGTGAGCGTGAGCACGCGCGGCTTGACCTTCTTGGCATCCACACCCTTGAGCAGCGGGTTGGCCTTGATCTTGGCCTGGATGGCCGCGGGCTCGAACTCGCTCTGCGGGATC
>CAMTVS010000075.1:0-22366 GCA_947085235.1 uncultured Aquabacterium sp.
CTCATGCTCATCAAGGTTCGCGCCGTGGGCAAGGAGCGTGAAGAGATGAAGCGCATGGCCGACATCTTCCGTGGCCGCATCATCGACGTCACCGACAAGACCTACACCATCGAACTCACGGGCGACGCTGCCAAGCTCGACGCTTTCATTGAAGCGATCGACCGCGCCGCCATTCTCGAAACCGTGCGCACCGGGACCAGCGGGATCGGGCGCGGCGAGCGCATCCTGCGCGTGTGATGACGCTTGCAGCGTGCCTGCCTGTCTGGCTGGTGCGCAGTCGTCTGGTATTTTCCCGCTTTTGTTTTTGAACCCTCACTGAACCTGAGGCCGGTGCGCCACCGGTCCTCGATATACGGAGAACCCCATGAAGGTCTATTACGACAAGGACGCCGATCTCAGCCTGATCAAGGGCAAGAACGTCACCATCGTTGGCTACGGCTCGCAAGGCCACGCCCACGCCCAGAACCTGCGCGATTCCGGCGTCAACGTGACCGTTGGCCTGCGCAAGGGCGGCGCTTCCTGGTCCAAGGCTGAAGGCGCTGGCCTGAAGGTCGCTGAAGTCGACGAAGCCGTGAAGGCCGCCGACCTGGTCATGATCCTGCTGCCCGACGAGAACATCCCCGAGGTGTACAACAACAACGTCGCCCCCAACATCAAGAAGGGTGCCACGCTGGCGTTTGCTCACGGCTTCAACGTGCACTACAACCAGGTCGTGCCCCGCGCTGATCTGGACGTGATCATGGTCGCCCCCAAGGGCCCTGGCCACACCGTGCGCTCTGAATACCTGAAGGGCGGCGGCGTGCCTTCGCTGATCGCTGTGTACCAGGACGTGTCGGGCAAGGCCAAGGACATCGCCCTGTCGTACGCTGCTGCCAACGGCGGCACCAAGGGTGGCGTGATCGAAACCAACTTCCGTGAAGAAACCGAAACCGACCTGTTCGGCGAGCAAGCCGTGCTGTGCGGCGGTGCCGTGGAGTTGGTCAAGATGGGCTTCGAAACCCTGGTGGAAGCCGGCTACGCGCCCGAGATGGCCTACTTCGAGTGCCTGCACGAGCTCAAGCTGATCGTCGACCTGATCTACGAAGGCGGCATCGCCAACATGAACTACTCCATCTCGAACAACGCCGAGTATGGTGAGTACGTGACCGGTACGGAAGTGATCAACGAGAAGTCGCGCGAAGCCATGCGCAACGCTCTGAAGCGCATCCAGACCGGTGAATACGCCAAGATGTTCATCCTGGAAGGAAAGACCAACTACCCGAGCATGACCGCTCGCCGTCGTCTGAACGCCGTTCACCCCATCGAGACCGTGGGCGCCGAACTGCGCGGCATGATGCCCTGGATCGCCAAGAACAAGCTGGTGGACCAGTCGAAGAACTGATCTGACTTGATCTGATCTTCAGCACAGGCCGCGAGGGGCAACCTTCGCGGCCTGTGTGCTTTGGGGGATGGGCTCAGGCCTGCAAGACGTACTCGCCCGGCGCGTCGGGCCAGGTCTTGCGGCGTCCGGGTAGCCCCATGCGGGGTGGGGTGGTGGGTGGCCCGGAGTGGGCCGCCAGCCACTGTTGCCATTGAGGCCACCATGAGCCCTCGGTGTGGGGTACCTCGGCCTGCCAGTGCTCGGGGGCCTGGTAAGGATGTGTGGGGGGGCGGTGGTGGATCTGAAAGTGCCGACCGCGGTGGCCTGGCTCGCTCACGATACCGGCGTTGTGGCCGCCACTGGTGAGCACGAAGGTGATGTCGAGTGGCAGCAGGTGCAGCTTGTAGACGGACTTCCAGGGCGCCACGTGGTCGGTCACGGTGCCCACGGCGAAGCAGGGCACGCGGATGTCGGTGAACCAGATCGGCTTGCCATCCACCTCGTAACGGCCAGTGGCCAGTTCGTTGTGCAGGAAGAGCTTGTGCAGGTACTCCGAGTGCATGCGGTAGGGCATGCGGGTGGTGTCGGCATTCCAGGCCATCAGGTCGTTCGGACGGTCGCGCTGGCCCAACAGGTAGTTCTTCATGGCGCGTGACCAGATCAGGTCATCGGCATGCAGCAGCTGGAAGGTGCCAGCCATTTGCGAGCCGGTCAGATAGCCTTGCTGGGCCATCATGGACTCGATCAACTCCACCTCGCTCTCGTTGATGAACATCAGCAGCTCACCCGCCTCGGTGAAGTCGCCCTGGGCCGCAAACAGCGTCATGGAGGCCAGCCGTTCATCGCGCTCACGTCCCATGGTGGCGGCGGCGATCATCAGCAGCGTGCCGCCCAGACAGTAGCCGGTGGCATGCACCTTCTGGTCGGGCACGATGTGGCCGATGGTGTCCAGTGCGGCCATCACGCCTTGCAGGCGGTAGTCATCCAGCCCCTTGCAGCGATCGTCGGCGCTTGGGTTCTTCCACGAAATCATGAACACGGTGTGCCCCTGGTCGACCAGGTACTTCACCAGCGAGTTGTGAGGCGACAGATCCAGGATGTAGTACTTCATGATCCAGGCCGGCACGATGAGCACTGGCTCAGGGTGCACGGTGCCCGTGCTGGGGCTGTACTGGATCAACTCGATCAGGTCATTGCGGTAGACCACCTTGCCGGGGGTGATGGCCACATTGACGCCTGGCTGGAATGCCTCGGCACCGGCTGGGGGGCGGTGGCGGGCCAGGCGCTGGGCATCATCGGCCCAGTTCACGGCGCCTCGTACCAGGTTCATGCCGCCTTCTCGGGCGGTGGTCGAGAGCACTTCGGGGTTCAACCACGGGTTGTTGGCCGGGTTGAACACATCTAGCCATTGCCGGGCGGCAAAGGCGGCGATGTCTTCGTGCCGGTGGTTCAGGCCGGGCACCCCGTGGGTGGCGCGGTGCCAGGCGCGCTCCAGCAGGTGAAAGCCCTGCGCGTACACGTTGAAGGGCCATTGCTGCCAGGCCTCATGGCCGAATCGACGGTCCAACTGCGGCGCTGGGTGGCCTTCGGCATCGGTGCTTTGGCGGGCGGTGTTCAGGCTGGCCGCTGTGCTGACCACGTCTTCAGCCGCTTGTTTGACCAGGTCGAGCTGCTTGCCGGGCGAGATCATCAAATGAGACAACCAATCCAGGTACACCAAGGTGGTCTGGATGGGCGAGATGCCGCTCATCAACTGCCCAAGATCGCCATGCACCTGGCGGTCCAGGGCGCGCACCCAGTCGTTCCAGCTCATCTCTTGGGGAGGGCACTCGCTCATCATCACTCCGTGGTGGTTCAGACAGGGTGACCCCCATCTCCTGATGGATGAGCATCGCCCCAGGTGGCCAGCAGGTCAAGAGCCAGGCTTGATCTGTGTCAGGAAAGCTGATCTTGCCGAGTCGCAACCAAACACAGTCAGGGGTGGCGCATCATGAACAGGGCATCCGGGCCAAAGCTGGCCAGACGCTGCTGCATCACCGGGTGGCGAGGTGTGCATGTCTGGAAGCCCTGTCGGGTCCAGAAGCGTTCCGTTCCTTGAACTGCAACGAGTGCGATGGTGTTCAGGGCGCAGGAACGAGCATGTTCCAGTGCGCAAAGCAACAAGCGTTCTGACAGACCCTGGCCCCGGGCGTCTGGCATCAAAGCTAGATCGTGAATGAAGAGCATGCTCGGGTGCTCGGGGGCCACAACCGCGTCAACATTCAGGGATGGGAAGTGATGCTCATCTGAATGCACCGTCACCAGATAGCCTCGTACGGCTTGATCCAAGCAGGCGACCCAACAACCGGTCGGATTCAGTTTCAGCTTGGATCTGAAGGTCGCCAAGCCTTCAATGTAACGCTGCGGATAGCTACTTGCCTGGATCGCCATGACTGCAGGGAGGTCTGACTCGGTCATTAGGCGTAAGGTGTTTTGCGTCTGTTTCATGGACATATAAGGGGGGGTATCGGGGTATCCCGTAGAGAGGGGCGGGATACCCCGCGCCTAGTTTTCCCTTGGTTTGAGGCTGCCAATCAGCATTCTGACACCGTGCCCCCCCGATATGCGGGGTAATCCAAGAACGGTGTTCGGGCAACATTAAACACACATCAACGCCGCTTGCGATTTATGCAGGCAACCTTAAAGGAGTCACTACATGAAAGCATTCAGCCTCTCCGTCATCGCTACTGCCTTTGCATTTGCCGGCACTTCAGCGAGTGCGCTCACGATTCCGACCAACGCTCTTGTGGCGGACTCGTTCCAAACCTTCTCTCAAGAGGCCATGGACGGGTTCGATTTGACCGGCGTTGTGGTGACCCCCTTGGGTAACGCGGTGGCGGTCCCTGATGTCCGCGGCAGCTTCCGTCTGCCTATCACGTCGATCACCATCGATTCATCGCTGCATATTGCAGGTGGACAGGCATCCGGCTCGGCCCTGGAGATCGCGCGCGTGGCACCTCCTCGCACTCCTCTCGCGGGGCAAAAAGTGGGTGTGGTCTTGGCCAACTTCTCCATCAACTACAAAACAAAGCAGGTTTTGGCCGATACCACCGTCCTCGGTGGCACGACGGTCAAGCAACAACCGACGTTCAACTTCAATGTCGCAACGCCTCTCGGCATCAAGTACCGCTTTCCTCTGACCATCACCGGCAACGAAGTTCTGGATCAACTGACGTTGACTCCTGAGGCCCGTCAAACCCAGATCACCGCGTTGCAGTTGCGCGCTTTTGAAGTCGGCGCGCTGGACTCGATCCCCTCCTTTGGCACCTTGCAGCAAAAGATCGAGGTCAAGTTCCGCAAAGCGGTCTCTACGGCCCCTTACGTGGTGCAATGATCGTCTTGAATCTAACCTGATCGGGTAAGTCCGGGTAAAACGATGGCTTGAACTGTCATCGTTTTCCCGGCTTTTTGCCTGATCACGCCGCTTGCATCAGGCAATCCCTGCCCCCTGCAGACGTGACCTCCGAATAAGATAGAACCAAGTCGAGCACACAACAAGCCCGACGAAGAAATCAATCTGATCTTCCACAGGAGTACGTTCATGCAGGTCTTTTCGTTCCGCGCCTTCTCGGTTGCCGCCGGTGTTTTGGTCGCTTCAGCCAGTGCCCAGGCGCTCACGCTGACCATCCCGACGAATTTCCTGGTTGCCGATTCAACCCAGAAGTTTTCTGAGGTGGCACTGGATGCGTTCGGTGCGGTGAACATTCAAATCACGCCGCTTGGTAATGCCGTGGCAGTGTCCGGGACCACGGACTCGTATCGTCTGCCCGTCACTTCCATCTCCATCAGCGGATTCAAGATCGCCGGCGGCGCTGCTGTTGGTTCTGCGCTTGAGATCGCTCGTACCGCCCCCCGCGGCACGCCCAGCGCTGGTCAGAAGGTGGCGGTGACCCTGGCCAACTTCGTCATCAATTACAACACCAAGCAAGTCTTGGCTGACGTGACCCGCTTGCGCGGTTCCACGACGCGTCAAATGCCGATCTACAACTTCAATGTGGCCACGCCTCTGGGCCTCAAGTACCGTTTTCCCTTGACGGTGACCGGGCTTGAGGTCTTGGATAAGCTGACCCTGACTCCTGAGACACGTCAAGCGTTCATTGACTCGCTTGAACTGAAGACTTTTGAGGTTGGGGCCCTGGATTCTGTGGATACCTTCGGCTCCTTGACGCAAGACATCAAGCTGCAGTTCCGCGAGGCAGTCTCTACCAAGCCCTACACACCAGCTCCCTGATCAAGACAGATCATGGGTGCTATGGCACCCACCCCTTACAAAGGACAGCTCAGCTGTCCTTTTTTGTTTTCTTGGTGTTAACCCTCTATTGCTTTGTGGTGGGGCGGGGCGGAAACCCTGGGTTTCGTGCACTTGTTGTAGGTGCTCTCCCTGAGTCGCGGGGGGGGATGCTGCTCCCTGGTTTGGCAACATCAAGTGGTCATTCATGCTGATTGCCGAATTAGGAGTATCTGATGCAATCTTTCGTTTTGCGTACCGCGTCGCTCGTCTTGGGTGCGAGTGTGTTTTCCCCTGCAGCCTTCGCGCTGACCCTGCCTGTCAACGCTCTTGAAGCCTCTTCAACACAGCAGTTTTCCATTGAGTTGCAAGATGCCTTCGCGCTCCAAGGCATTCAGGTCATCGGGCTGGGCAACACAACTCAGCCGGCTGGTACTGCGTTCGCATACAGCTTTCCGATCACCACCATCACCATCGGATCGCGCTTGAGCATTCAAAAGGGCGATGCGAAGGGCTCTGCTTTGGAGTTCTCCCGTGTCAGGAATGGTGTCCGTTTGGGCTTCACGCTGGCCAACTTCACGATCAACTATGCCGAGAAGCGCGTGCAGGCTGACACCACACCGTTTGGTGGTCAGACCATCAAGCAACTCAACATCTACACATACAACGCGGCCAAGCCCCTGGCCATCAAGTACCGCTTTCCGCTGAGCATCACGGCTAACGAAGTCTTGGATCAACTCATCCTCACACCTGAGGCTTTGGAGGCGTTCACCAATGCGTTACAGCTGCGTCGTTTTGAGGCTGGCGCGATCACTGGCGTGAGCTTTGGTTCGCTCACACAGGACATCTCGGTCAAGTTCCGCAAGCGTCCGGTATCGTCCAAGCCGTACGTGCCCGCTCCGGTCGTTCAGTGAGCACCTAAGGGTCTTTGACCCTCCCGCTTGAGCAACGTCAGCGGTATCCTTTCTGGGTACCGCTTTTTGTTTTTGCGCATGATCAAATATCAGTCTTCAAGTCAACGCACACGCTGGACAGTGGCCATTCTCCTGGCAGCGATTTCAACCGGCATGGCAGTTTGGTGGATCTCAACATCTAAGCCAGAGCCTTCTGCTGTGTCCGATGCTTCTGGAGGTGCCGAGGGCGGATCGATGTGGCCTCAGGCTGGTGTAGGGGAAGAGGGCCAAGCTGTCACCCCCGCTACACCGTCTGTTCTTGGTGATGGTCGCCCGGCTGATATCTCTGAGACTGATTGGGCCACACTGCTCTCGGTTTTGGCCAAGATGGGTAAGACACCCGAGGATGCCATCAAGCTGGTCGAGCAAGTTCGCTTCCAGCGAAGCTTCGAAAAGCTGCAAACATTGGACAATCCTGAAGATGCCGCAGTCCGCCGTCGGATGGCCCAAACTCTGATGAGTGAGTTGCCAGATCGGTTGAAAGATGGTGAATTCACCCTCATGGAAGCGACCTTCATGGGAGCTTCCCTCATCGCCGAAACGGAATCTGAAGACTCCCAACGCAATGCGGCCTTGGTGCAGTGGCAGATGCAGTTGGCCAAGCTGGTGCCGGATTTCGAAAATGATGTTGCGATTGCCAAGTTGTCTCAAGAAACGCAGATGAAGCGCTTGCAGGCATCCGCGTATGCTGAATGGGTTAGTGAGCCTAACCCTGCCCTGAGGACGGCCGCTCGCCTTGAGCAACTCATGGAGCAGGCCCGACGAGACTTCAACAGCGGTGCTCAGTGAGCATCAGTCCTTCAGGCTGGGCCGGTCGGCCAGGCTGGTGCGCCAGCGCAGCAGGTGAGGGTGCTCAGGCCCGGGCTTGAAGCGGATCACGCGGGCAAAGTCCACCAGCACCACGGCGGTGATGTCCGCCAGGCTGAAGTGGTCGGTGGCGACAAAGTCGCGGTCGGCCAGGTGCTCGTCCAGGGCTTTGAAAAACCGCATGGCCCGCTCCAGCCCGCGCTGAGCCAGTTCGGGGATCTGCGCCACGTTGGCTTGCCCTGTCAGGGCGCGGTCTTTCATGGCGGGGCTGGTGTTGCGAAACGCCTCGGCCACCGCCAGCAGGCCCTCGAACTCGATGCGGCTGTTCCAGCTGGCGATCAGCGCCTTCTCTACTGGGTTGCGACCCAGCAGCGGCGGTTCGGGTTGCGTGGCTTCAGCCCAGGCGGTGATGCCGGCGTTGTCCTGCAGCACGGTGCCATCGTCCAGCTTCAGGGCGGGTACGGTGCATTGCGGGTTGATGGCGCGGTAGCCCTCGCCCAGGTGTTCCCCCATCATGAGGTTGACCTGCACGGTCTCGAAAGGAATGCCTTTTTCGCGCAAGAGGATGCGGGCGCGACGCGGGCTGGGCGCCATCGTGAAGTCGTACAGGGTGATCATGCTGAAAGACGTAGTGCTCGAGCGCACAATGGTGCGTGCACGGGCAGCCTGTGTAAATCCCTTGTAAACCCTGTCGGCCGTGTGCCGCGCGCCCACGTTGGAGACCTGAGTGTTTCGTGATGTTCACGTGTTGCAAGGAGCGTTCATGCGGTGGTTCAAGCGTCAGCTGGCACGCGGGTTGATGGCAGCGGTGGCCTCGGTGCTCGGGGCCGTGGCCCTGGTGCCGATGGTGACTGGCAGCCCGGTGGCGCATGCCGCCACCCTGGAAGGGCAAACCTTCGACCCCACGGTGCAATTGGCTGAACGCACCTTGCGTCTCAATGGCCTGGGTTTGCGCGGTGTGGCCTGGGTCAAGGCCTTTGTGGCGGGCTTGTACCTGCCGGCCACCACCCGCGACGCCTCGGTGGCGCTCAGCATGCCGGGGCCCAAACGCCTGCAGCTCAAGATCATGCTGGAGGCCCCGGCGGCTGAGCTCAGCAAATCACTGAATCGCCGGGTGCGCCGACACGAAGCGCCCGAGGTGCAGCAGAAGCTGGCGACGCGCCTGAACGCGCTCACGGCCGACATCAACGCCATGGGCACCCTCAAGCCAGGCGACGTGATTGATGTGGACCTCATCCCAGACCGCGGGGTGCAGTTGCGCAAGAACGGTCAGCCCGTGGGCAAGGTGCAGCCCGGTGACGATCTGTACCGCGCGGTGCTGAAGGTCTTCATCGGTGAACACGCCATCGACGCCCGCATGAAAGAGGGGCTGATGCGGGGTGGTGTGAGGGCATGAGTGAGGGCATGACGGCCGCCACTGATCCGACGCTGGACCGTTTCCTGGAGACCTTGTGGCTGGAGGACGGTCTCAGCGATAACACCTTGGCGGCCTACCGTCGCGACCTGCAAGGCTTTCTGGGCTGGTTGCGCGCACAGCCGCCAGCCCGCCAGACCTTGTGCGAGGCCACCGAGGTGGATTTGCATGCGTACGCGGTGGCACGCCATGAAGACACCCGACCGGCCTCGGCCGGGCGTCGGCTCAGTACCTTTCGCCGTTTCTTCAAATGGGCGGTGCGTGAGCGCCTGATCACCGAAGACCCCACCTTGCGGATGGCGGCACCCCGTTTGCCCTCGCGCCTGCCGGGAACGCTGACCGAGGCCCAGGTGGAGGCCTTGTTGGCGGCCCCCGACACCCAAGAGGCCCTGGGCCTGCGCGACCGCGCCATGCTGGAGCTGCTGTACGCCAGCGGCCTGCGCGTGAGCGAGCTGGTCACCCTGCAGCACTGGCAGGTGATGTTGCCCGAGGGCGTGGTACGCGTGACGGGCAAGGGCAGCAAAGAGCGTCTGGTGCCTTTTGGCGAAGAAGCCGGCTTGTGGCTGTCGCGCTACCTGGGGTCGGCCCGAGGCGAGATTCTGGCCGGACGTCAGTCGGATGACCTGTTCGTGACCGTGCGCGGCGCGGCCATGACCCGTCAGATGTTCTGGAAGCGCATCAAGCAGCTGGCGGTGCAGGCCGGCATCCGGCAAAGCCTGTCGCCCCACACGCTGCGCCATGCCTTCGCCACCCACCTGCTCAACCATGGTGCCGACCTGCGGGTGGTGCAGCTGTTGCTGGGGCACGCCGACATCTCGACCACCCAGGTCTACACCCACGTCGCGCGTGAGCGCCTGCGCCAGCTGCACGAGCGGCACCACCCTCGTGGATGAGCCCGCCGTGGCGTTGGGGCTCAGTCCACGCCCAGCAAGAAGGCCATTTCGTCGTCGGTGAAGCCGGCGGCCTTGCGGGCTGCTTCATTGAAGGGTGGGCGCAGCCGGGGGGCTTCGTAATGGCGCACCAGTTGCGGATACAAGGTGGTGGCGTCCAGATCCCGCTCACGGCACAGGTGGTGGAACCAGCGGTTGCCAATCGCCACGTGGCCCACCTCGTCGCGCAGGATGATGTCCAGGATCTCCACGGCCGCCAGATCGCCGGCCTTGGTGAGCTTGTCCTGGATCAGTGGGGTGGCGTCCAGTCCCCGGGCCTCCAGCGTGCGGGGCACCAGGGCCATGCGGGCCACGATGTCGTCGGCGGTGCGGGCGCACATGGTCCACAGGCCGTCGTGGGCGTCAAAGTCGCCATAGTCCCAGCCCATGGTCTGCAGATGCTGGCGAAGCAGGCTGAAGTGCAGGGCTTCTTCACTGGCCACACGCAGCCAGTCGCCATAAAAGTCGGGCGGCATGCCGGGGAAGCGCCACACGGCGTCCAGCGCCAGGTTGATGGCGTTGAACTCGATGTGGCATATGGCGTGCAGCAGGGCGGCGCGCCCTTCATCGGTGAAGGGGCTGCGCGACGGCACTTGCTTGGCAGGGACCAGCTGCGGTCGGGCCGGTCGACCGGGCATGGCGGCCTGCTGCGAAGGGCTCAAGCACAGCACGGCGACCCGATCCGACTCGCCGAGGGGCTGGGCATGACTCAACCAGCGCTCGTACAACGCTCGGGCCTGGGCGGCTTTGGCGCTGGGGTCGGGCGTCAGCAGGGTATTGAGGGCTTGGTGCCGGAAGCTCATGCCCTGAATTGTCGCAGCCTGGCGTGGCAGGGCGGTACCCGTCGCGTTCACGCGGTGTTGGCAAAGGCCCGTGGCCGCTCAGGGGCAGGGGGGCTTGTCTACACTGGCTGGATGATGGAGATTTCCAGTGGTGCCTTGGATGCACCCCCAGCCCCCTGGCACCCCGCCGAGCACCCGCAGGCCTGGGTGAACCGCCACGCCGAACTGCACCAGCGGGTGGTGGCCGACGGCGGAATGGCCTTGGGTACCCCATGGCAGGGCGATGCGTTGCCAGCCCCTCGCTGGGTGGCCCGCAACGACGCCCTGGCGGCTGAGTGGGGGTGGTCACCCGACTGGGCCGATCGGCACGATGCCCTGGCCGTGTTCAGTGGCAACGCCCTGTGGCCAGGCATGGCGCCCTTCACCTCGGTGTATTCGGGCCATCAGTTCGGGGTGTGGGCGGGCCAGCTGGGCGATGGCCGCGCGCTGTTGCTGGGACAGATCAACACCCCGCAGGGGCCTCAAGAGGTGCAGCTCAAGGGGGCGGGTGCCACGCCGTATTCCCGCCGCGCCGACGGCCGTGCCGTCTTGCGTTCGTCCATCCGCGAGTACCTGTGCAGCGAAGCCATGCACGCTCTGGGCATCCCCACCAGCCGGGCCTTGTGCCTGACGGCGTCGCCGCATCCCGTGATCCGCGAAACCGTGGAGACGGCCGCCGTGGTCACCCGCGTGGCCCCGAGCTTCATCCGCTTCGGGCATGTCGAGCACTTCGCCTATGCGGGCGATGCCGGATCGCGTGAGGCGGCCCGCCACAGCTTGCGTGCCCTGGTGGATTACGTCATCCAGCACCATGAACCTGATTTGCATGGGCAGCCGGAACCCGCCCTGGCTCTGTTGCAGCGCGTGGTGGACCGAACGGCCGAGTTGATGGCGCACTGGCAAGCGGTGGGGTTCTGTCATGGTGTGATGAACACCGACAACATGTCCATCCTGGGCCTGACCATCGATTACGGACCCTTCGGCTTCATGGATGCGTTCGACCCCGACCACATCTGCAATCACTCGGATCACCAGGGACGCTACACCTGGAACAACCAGCCACAGATCGGCTACTGGAACCTGCGTGCGCTGGCTCAGGCCCTGCTGGCCCTGTTGCCGGAAGGCGATGACAGCGTCGCGTCGGTGGTCAGTGTGCTCAAGACCTACGAGGAGCGCTTCGTGGCCGCCATGCACCAGCGCTGGACGGCCAAGCTGGGCCTGGCCACCGCGCGCGAGGATGATCGCGCCCTGGTGCTGGACTTCTTGCAGCTCATGGCCGCCCAGCGCGCCGACTTCACCATCACCTTCCGCCGTCTGGGCGGGTTCCAGACTGATGCGGCGGTGGACGGAGCCGCCAATGCCCCAGTGCGCGATTTGTTCCTGGATCGTGCCGCGTTTGATGCCTGGGCGCATCGTTATGCGGCCCGCCTGAAGGCCGAGGGGTCGGTCGATGCCGAGCGCGCCGAGCGCATGCGGCGCGTCAACCCGCTGTATGTGCTGCGCAATCACCTGGCCGAAACGGCCATCCGACGTGCGCAAGCCGGGGATGACAGCGAGGTTCAACGCCTGCAGCGCCTGCTGCAGCGCCCCTATGATGAGCAGCCCGGCTGCGAGGCCGATGCCGACTTCCCGCCCAGTTGGGCACAATCCATCGAGGTGTCTTGTTCATCATGAGCGATCACGACGGCTCCTACCCCGTGCGCAAGTCCGACGCCGAGTGGCGGGCGCAACTGGACCCTTTGGCGTACCAGGTCACGCGGCATGCGGGTACCGAGCGACCCTTCACCGGGCGCTTCTGGGATCATTTCGAAGATGGGCATTACCACTGCATCGGGTGCGGTGCGCATCTGTTCGAGTCGCACACCAAGTTCGATGCCGGCTGCGGCTGGCCCAGCTACTGGGCTGCGGCAGCGGATGACGCCATCGAGCGGGTGCTGGACACCAGCCACGGCATGATCCGGGTGGAGGTGCGCTGCCGCCAGTGTGGCGCCCACCTGGGCCACGTGTTTGATGATGGTCCTGAGCCCACCGGCGAGCGCTACTGCATCAACTCGGTCGCGATAGACTTCGTTCCGGATGAGCCGGCCGCTTGAGGGCGGCCCGTTCTGGTCGGGCTCTCAGAGCCTTGGTGTTCTCAACGGGGGCCCGATGGGCCCGTGTGCATGAAATTTCTGTTCGATCTGCTTCCGGTCATCCTGTTCTTTGCCAGCTACAAGTGGGCGGAGGGCCACCGTGACATCACCGCCGAGTGGTTGACCCACTACATGGGCTTTGCCGTGGCCGCCGGAACCGTGACGGCCAAGCAGGCGCCGGTGCTGCTGGCCACCGTGGTGGTGGTGGTGGCCACCCTGCTGCAGGTGATCACCTTGAAGGTGCTGCGCAAGCCGGTTGACCGTATCTTGTGGGCCAGTCTGGGCGTCGTGGTGGTGCTGGGCGCGCTGACCCTGTGGTTCAACAACGAGGCCTTCATCATGTGGAAGCCCACGGTGGTCTACTGGATCATGGGTGTGGGTTTCCTGGTCACCGAAGTCATTCTGAAGAAGCGCATGCTCAAGCAGATGATGGGGGGGCAATTGGATGTGCCTGAGGCCATCTGGCTGAAGGTGGGCTGGGCCTGGGCGCTGTTCTTCATCGGCATGGGGTTCCTGAATTTGTATGTGGCCTTCGTGTTCTACGCCAATGACACCGACGCCTGGGTCACCTTCAAGACCTGGGGCACCCTGGCGCTGACCTTGCTCTTCATCGTGGCCCAGGGGGTGTACTTGTCTCGCCACATGGTGGAGGAGTCGCCCGAGGGCGCCAAGGGGGCTTGAGCATGACCGCCACCCCAGCTGCTTACCAACCCGTCACCGCCGCCGAGATGGATGCGGTGTTGCGCGCCGCCCTGCAGCCCGAGTGGCTGGAGGTGCGCGATGACACCGCCGCCCACCATGGCCATGCGGGTCACAACGGTCAGGATTTCGGCACGCACTTCGAGGTGCAGGTGCGTGCCGCCTGCTTCCAGGGCTTGTCGCCAGTGCAGCGTCACCGGCTTGTGTATGATGCCCTGCGCGATCTGATGCCCCGTGGCGTCCACGCCCTGGCCATCAAGGCCTCGGCGGTGTGACTGCCAACGATGGGGCCATGGTCCGATCTTCAACGAATGCCTGATTCACTCACCATGAAATCCTTCCGCTTTGCCCAGGTCGCCGTCGTTGCGGCCGTGCTGTCCATGAGCTCCACGTTCGTGATGGCGCAGAACATCGCCATCGTCAACGGCAAGGGCGTGCCCAAGTCGCGTGTGGACGCTCTGGCCGAGCAGGTCAGCCGTGCACAAGGCGGCAAGCTGGAGATGACGCCCGACATCCAGGCCAAGCTGCGCGACGAGGTGGTGATTCGCGAAATCTATCTGCAAGAAGCCCAACGTCGCGGTCTGCAGGCGTCGGCCGACTACCGCGCCCAGATGGAACTGGCCCGTCAGGCCATCCTGATCCAGGCCCTGTTCAAGGATTTCGAGGCCAAGAACCCGCCCGACGAGGCCGAGGCCCGTGCTGAATACGACCAGATCAAGGCCGCCAACGGCGATCAAGAGTTCCGTGCTCGCCACATCCTGGTCGAGTCGGAAGCCGAGGCCAAGAAGCTGCTGGAACAGATCAAGGGCGGTGCCAGCTTTGAAGAGCTGGCCAAGAAGCACTCCAAGGATCCCGGATCGGGCCCCAACGGTGGCGACCTGGATTGGGCCAATCCGGGCAACTACGTGCCCGAGTTCTCGGCCGCCATGGTCAAGCTGCAAAAGGGCCAGGTGAGCGATGCGCCGGTGCAGTCGCAGTTTGGCTGGCACATCATCAAGCTGGAAGACGTGCGCCAGACCGCCTTCCCCAGCTTTGATGAGGTGAAGGATCAGCTGCTGCAGCGCCAGAAGCAGGCCAAGCTGGCCAAGTTCCAGGAAGACCTGCGCAAGGCCGCCAAGACCGACTACACGTTCAGCGAGTAAGCTGAGCCAGCAGGGTGGCGTTGCCCCCTGCGGCCGTGGTGTTCACGCTCACCACCTGTTCGGTGGTGAAGCGGTGCAGGTACCACGGTCCCCCCGCCTTGGGGCCGGTGCCACTCCAGCCTTGTCCGCCAAAAGGCTGGGCGCCGACCACCGCGCCCGTCATCCCCCGGTTGACATACAGGTTGCCCACCCGTGCCAGGCGGCTGACCTCGTCCACGCGCGTGTCCATGCGGGTGTGCAGCCCCATGGTCAGGCCGTAGCCCTGGGCGTTGATCTGCGCCAGCAGGGTGGCCAAGTCGGGTGCCGAGGTGCCAGGGCCCCAGTGCACCACATGCAGGATGGGGCCAAAGTGCTCCGCCATCAGCGTGTCCACGCTCGGCAGCCGCCAGGCTGAGGGAGTCACCCAATGCATGCCGTCGGCGTGGTCGTGGATGCCTGTGGCTGCCGACGGAGCCAGCCCCAGGCATACCACCTGACGGTCGGGCTCTTGAGCCCAGGCCTGCAAGGTGGTCGTCCATTGGTGAAGTCGGGTCGCGGCGGCCTCGTCGATCACCGGCCCCACGTCGGTGCGCCAGTCCCAGGGCGCACCCACATGCAAGGTGTGCATGGCCCCCGTCAGCATGCGCTCCATGTCCTGCGCCACGGCCGTGTGCAGGCACAGCAGTCGCAGGGCCGAGCACCGCTGTCCGGCTGAGTGAAACGCCGAGTGGATGACGCTGTCGACCACCTGCTCGGGCAGGGCGCTGCTGTCCACCACCATGGCATTGAGGCCTCCGGTTTCAGCGATCAAGGGCACCAGCGGACCAGGGCCGTTGGCCAGGATGCGCTGGATCTGCTTGGCCGTGGCACTGGAGCCTGTGAAGGCCACGCCCGCGCAGGCGCGGTGTGCCACCAACGCAGCGCCCGTGTCGCCATCGCCCGGCACATGCTGCAAGACGCCTGTCGGCACGCCACACAGGTGCAGCAGGCGCACCAGGCGATCGCCGATCGCGGGCGTTTGTGGTGCTGATTTGGCCGCCACCGCGTTGCCGGTGACCAGCGCCGCCATCACCTGGCCGCCAAAAATGGCCAGCGGGAAGTTCCACGGTGCGATGCAGACGAACACCCCGCGCCCGCGCGGCTGCCAGCGGTTCAACTCACCCGTGGGGCCAGGCAGTGCTTGTCCTGGGCCCAAACGGCGTGCCTGGTCGGCATAGAAGCGGGCCAGGTCGATGGTTTCACGCACCTCGGCCACGGCATCGTCAAAGGTCTTATGGGCCTCGGTCACCAGGTCAGCCGCCCACCCGTCCAGGTCTTGCGTCAGTTGATCGGCCACACGGTTCAGCACCTGCGCACGGTCGGCCCACGGGCGGGCTTCCCAGTCGGGCCAGTGGGTGCGCAAGGTTTGCATCACCCCGTCCACCTGCTGGGCTGAGGTTACCCAGGCGCTGCGAGGCGGCGCCAGCGCGTGGCGAGCCTGGGCCTGCTGCCAGGCTGATTCCAGCGATTGACGGTGCGGGAGGTGGCTCAGGTCTCGCCCGGGTGCTTGGGGGTGGGGGCTGCCCCAGGCCAGGCAGGGTGTCGGCAAGCTGGGGGATACCGACGACAGCAGGGGCGACTGCAGCAGCTGTTCGAGTGGTGTGGCGGTGTCGGCCAGTTGATGCACAAAAGAGGAGTTGGCGCCGTTCTCCAGCAGGCGACGAACCAGGTAGGCCAGCAGATCGCGATGGGGGCCCACGGGTGCATAGATCCGCACCGCCGCCATCTCGGAGCCCGGGGTGTGCTGGCGGATGCAGTCGTAGGTGGCTTCGCCCATGCCATGCAGGCGCTGCCATTCGTAGTCGGCAGGTGCCAGGTGCAGTTCTTGGGCCAATTGCATCACCGCCGCCACGGTGATGGCGTTGTGGGTGGCGAACTGCGGCCGCACCAAGGTCACATGCTGCAGCAGTTGTCGGGCGCAGGCCAGGTAGGCCAGGTCGGTGTGTGCCTTGCGGGTGTAGACCGGGTAGCCGGGCAAGCCCAGTTCCTGGGCCCGCTTGATCTCGCCATCCCAGTACGCACCCTTGACCAGGCGCACCGTCAGGCGGCGCCGGTGGTGGCGAGCCAGAGCGATCACCTCGCCGATCACGGCGGGCGCTCTCAGCTGGTAGGCCTGCACGGCCAGGCCCAGGCCAGACCAGGGTGCTGCCTGGGCGTCACTTTGGGCGTCATCCTGGGCGCCCAGGTGCTCCATCAAGGCCTGCAGCACGCGCAGTTGCAGCGCCAGCCGGTCCGACTCTTCAGCGTCCAGCGTCAGCAACAGTTGATGGCGAGCGGCCAGGGCGGCGAGAGGGGCCAGTCGCGGCAAGAGCTCGCGAATCACCTCCGAGCCGTGCTGGTCTTCAAACCGGGGGTGCAGGGCCGAGAGCTTGATCGACACGCCTTGCCCCTGTGCCCAGGCACCGGCCTGGGCCAGACACTGCAAGGCATGCTCATAGGCGGCCAGGTAGCGGTCGGCATCGGCCCAGGTGCGCGCTCCTTCGCCCAGCATGTCAAAGCTCCACCCGGTGGTGCAGGCGTGGGTGCGGTCGCGCTCGGTGCGGTGGGCGGCCACCTTCAAAGCCTCTTCCATGCGGGGGGCCAGCACGAACTGTCGCCCCAGCAGTTGCACGGCTTGCAAGGTGGCGTGCACCGTGGCGTCTTGCCCCAATCGCTCGATGACGCCCTGCAGGGCGCTGCCCCAGTCGCCGTCCGCCGGCACGCTCGGATGGCGGATGTGCTCGTGCATCCAATGGGTGGCCAGTGACAGCACCTTGTGCGACAGCGCTTCCCACCAGGGGTGGGCGCTGTGGCGAACCGGGGCCGGTTGGCTGAATTCACCATGCGCGAGCTGGTCGCTCAGCAGCAGGCGGGTGGTTTCGGCATCGGGCACCCGCAACAGGGCCTCGGCCAGGCGCATCAGGGCCAGGCCCTGCCGAGAAGACAAGGGGTAAGCCTGCAGCAGGCTGTCCATGGCCCAGAAGGCCGGGGGATGCTGCCGCAGGTGGTTCAGCCACGGGGTGGCGCGGGCGCTGACGGCCGACCAGTTCAACGATCCCAGCGTGTCACGCAGCCGCGCGGTGGCGCGGGACTCGTCATCCCAAGGGGGGGGAAGAAGGGGGCCGTCCATCGCACACACTCCCATCCCGGCGACCACTCAAGGTGGACGCTTCAGACTGAACATGGCTTCAGACTACCGTGACCGGCAGGTCGCGTCCAGTGGGCGCATCCCTTCATGACGTACGCTTTTGGCCACCAAACGGCGGCATCGAGCCCAGATCAAGCTCGTTTGCGGAACACCAAATCCCACACGCCGTGGCCCAACCTCAGACCACGGTTCTCGAACTTGGTCAGCGGCCGGTAGGCGGGTTTCTCGGCGTAGCCCTCGGCGGTGTTCACCAAGGTGGGTTCGGCGCCCAGCACCTCCAGCATTTGCTGGGCGTAGGGCTCCCAGTCGGTGGCGCAGTGCAGGTAGCCACCCGGTGCCAGACGCGTGACCAGTTGCGCCACGAAGGGCGCCTGGATCAATCGACGCTTGTGGTGGCGCTTCTTGTGCCAGGGATCGGGAAAGAAGATGTGGATGCCGGCCAAAGAGGCGGGCTCGATCATCTGCTCCAGCACTTCCACCGCGTCGTGGCGGACCAGGCGCAGGTTGTTCAAGCCGCGCTCGCCGATCTGCTTGAGCAAGGCGCCGACGCCGGGTTCATGCACTTCGCAGCCGATGAAGTCGGTGTCTGGCAGGGTCTGCGCAATCTGGGCCGTGGCGTCGCCCATGCCAAATCCGATCTCCAGCACCACCGGTGCACGTCGGCCAAACGTTTGTTCGAAGTTCAGCACCTGAGGCTGGAAGGGCAGCACGAAACGGGGCCCCAGGTCAGCCAGGGCACGGGCCTGACCCTCGGTGGTACGGCCCGCACGCATCACGAAACTGCGGATGGTGCGTGGGTGATGGATGTCCGCTGATGGAGTGGAAGAAGCGTCGTCGCTGGTGGTCATGTCGGGGCTGGGCAAGTTCCGGGTGGGGGCAGGGGCTGTGCCGTGAAAGAGGCGCCAGTGTGCAACAGAACCTGCGGTCTTGAACGCGCCCCTGCGGGGCTGAGGATGTTCGTGACGAATGCACGTTTCATTTTTTTCAAACGGTGTTGCGTAATGCGTGACCCCGCACTTGAGGGGTGTGCATATTCATCGGGGATTGACAGAAGTGATGTCTTGAATGCTAGAAATGGCCCCTTTTTCGGGGGCTGCCGTGCATCATGAAGTCATTGAGGTTGTTTTTCTGAACAGGAGTACCCCGTGAAAGCAACATCCTGGACTTCTTCTCTACTGGGCACGGTCGCTTTATCGGCAGCACTGACGGCGCCATCGGCTCGGGCACTGACACTCGATACCACTTGGATGCAAGCCAATGCGGTCTTCTCGCTGTCCATGGATGCGTTCGATGCAATGGACGTGGCTGGGGTCAGCATGACAGCGCTTGGGAATGCGTCCAACGCCCGTGGCACGGTGTTGAGCGATGGGTCGGTGCTGTCAGCCTTCAACCTGCCGGTGACCAAGGTGGATGTGTCCGTCGGCTTCTGGCCCTTTGCCAATCTGGTGACGCCAGAATGGGGGGAGGCGTCTGGCTCGGCCCTTCAGATTTCGCGCGGAACACGTAATGTGACCTTGGCCAATTTCTTCATCGACTATGACCAATCGCTGGTTTTGGCCGACATCACGGCAAACGGCAGCACCCAGAAGCGCACTTCCCTGTATGCGTTCGATGCCACGAATTTGAAGATTGGCCTCAACGGACTGACTCTCAATATGAACCAGACCTTGAGCAATCTGACGCTGACCGATTCAGCGCTGGCTACTTTCGCGTCAGGGCTGAACCTGAGCCGTGTTTTGCAGGCGCCTTTGGTGGGTTTGGATTTTGGAACGATCAAGGTCGACATCAACGGTGCCTTGCGCCATCCGATCAACAGCGCACCTTACGTGGTTGCGTCGATTCCTGAGCCTTCGTCGGTTGCGATGCTGGCCTTGGGGTTGATCGGCATTGCCGCTGTCTCCCGTCGCAAGATGGCCAATTGACCGAAGCAGGTTGCCCGCACAAGGCTACAATGCTCGCGTGCGGGTGTAGTTCAATGGTAGAACGCCAGCTTCCCAAGCTTGATACGAGGGTTCGATTCCCTTCACCCGCTCCACGACACACAAAGGCCAGTCACAGACTGGCCTTTTTGCTGGGGTAAGCTTGATGATGCTCAGCGGTCCAGCCCCCCCAGGGCGATGTACTTGGTCTCCAGATAATCATCGATGCCCTGGCGGGCGCCCTCGCGACCCAGTCCTGATTGCTTGACGCCGCCAAAGGGCACCTCGCAGGTCGAGATCAAGCCGGTGTTGACCCCCACCATGCCGTACTCCAGGGCTTCGCTGACGCGGAAGATCCGGCCCACGTCGCGGCTGTAGAAGTAGCTGGCCAGGCCGAACTCGGTGGCATTGGCCATAGTGATGGCCTCGGCTTCTGTCTCGAACTTGAACACCGGGGCCACCGGGCCAAAGATTTCTTCGCGTGCCATGCGCATGTCCGAGGTGACGTCGGCCAGCACGGTGGGCTGGAAGAAATGCCCACCGGCCACATCTGCTCGCTGCCCCCCCGTCACCACCCGGGCGCCCTTGCCCAGGGCATCGCCCACCAGGGCTTCGACCTTACCCAAGGCATCGGCATCAATCAAGGGGCCCTGATTCACTCCCTCCGCAAAGCCATGGCCCACGCGCAACTCACGCACTTTGTCGGCCAGCTTGTGCACGAAGGCATCGTAGATACCAGCTTGGGCATACAGGCGGTTGGCGCACACGCAGGTCTGGCCAGCGTTGCGGTACTTGCTGGCCAGGGCGCCTTCCACGGCGGCGTCCAGATCGGCATCGTCAAACACGATGAAGGGTGCGTTACCCCCCAGCTCCAGCGCCAGTTTCTTGATGGTCGGGGCGCACTGTGCCATCAGGATGCGGCCCACCTCGGTCGAGCCGGTGAACGACAGGTGCCGCACCACATCGCTGCGGCACAGGGCCTGCCCCAGCTCGATGGAGCGAGCGCCGTCGCCAGTGAGCACGTGGAGCACGCCCGCCGGCAGGCCGGCCCGCAAGCCCAGTTCGGCCAAGGCCAGCGCCGACAGCGGGGTGGCCTCGGCCGGCTTGACGATCACGGGGCAGCCTGCAGCCAGGGCGGGCGCCACCTTGCGCGTGATCATCGCCATCGGGAAGTTCCAGGGCGTGATGGCGGCGCACACCCCGATCGGCTGCCGGATGGCCAGGTAACGCTTGCTCGGGTCGGTGGTCGGGATGGCTTCGCCATACACGCGGCGGCCTTCTTCTGCGAACCATTCGATGAAGCTGGCTCCGTAGGCGATCTCACCCTTGGCTTCGGCCAGGGGCTTGCCTTGCTCGGCCGTGAGGATGCGAGCCAGATCGTCCGCATGCTGGTGGATCAGGTGGAACCAGCGCATCAGGATGGCACCACGCGCTTTGGCCGTCAGTGCGCGCCAAGCCGGCCATGCGCGCTGGGCGGCCTCAATGGCGGCATGGGCGTGATCTGAACCCAGGTTGGGCACCTGAGCCAGTACCTGACCCGTGGCCGGGTCGGTCACGTCGAACCGCTCGGGGCCGTCCACCCACTGGTGGTCAATCAGGGCCTGGGTCTTGAACAGGCTGGGGTCAGCCAGGGTGCTCAGCGGGGCGGGCAGGGCGGTGGTCAGCGCGCTCATGGTGTGTTGTTCAGTGTCCTGGGTGCATACCATCATAGGCCAGCCCCTCAAATCTATAATTGAGGGCTTCGCCTCATGCCCCAAGAAAGCAGCCCCATGAAAGCCGCAGACATCCGCAAGACCTTCCTGGAGTATTTCCAGTCCAAGGGCCACACCATCGTGGCGTCCAGCCCCGTGGTGCCGGGCGACGACCCCACGCTGCTGTTCACCAACGCGGGCATGAACCAGTTCAAGGATGTGTTCCTGGGTTTTGACAAGCGCCCCTACAGCCGCGCCACCACGTCGCAGAAGTGCATCCGCGCGGGCGGCAAGCACAACGACCTGGACAACGTGGGCTACACCGCGCGTCACCACACCTTCTTCGAGATGCTGGGCAACTTCAGCTTCGGCGACTACTTCAAGAAGGATGCGATTCAGTACGCCTGGGAGCTGCTGACCACGCAGTTCAAACTGCCGAAAGAAAAGCTCTGGGTCACCGTCTACTCTGAAGACGACGAGGCCTACGAGATCTGGAACAAGGTGGTGGGCGTGCCCGCCGAGCGCATCGTGCGCATCGGTGACAACAAGGGCGGCCGCTACATGTCCGACAACTTCTGGATGATGGGCGACACCGGCCCCTGCGGCCCCTGCACCGAGATCTTCTACGACCACGGCCCCGAGATTGCCGGCGGCCCCCCGGGCAGCCCCGACGAAGACGGCGACCGCTACATCGAGATCTGGAACAACGTCTTCATGCAGTTCAACCGCACCGAAGACGGCGTGATGCACCCGCTGCCCAAGCCCTCGGTGGACACGGGCATGGGCCTGGAGCGCATCGCCACGGTGCTGCAGGGCAAGCACAGCAACTACGAGATCGACCTGTTCCAGAACCTGCTGGCCGCTGCGCGCGCTGCCGTGTCGGCTTCCGGTGGCGAAGGCTTTGATGCCAACAGCCCGTCGCTCAAGGTGATTGCCGACCACATCCGCGCCTGCTCATTCACGGTGGCCGACGGCGTCATCCCCAGCAACGAAGGCCGCGGCTACGTGCAGCGGCGCATCATCCGCCGGGCCATCCGCCACGGCTACAAGCTTGGGCGCAAGGCGCCGTTTTTCCACCGGCTGGTGC
>CAMTVS010000076.1:0-20557 GCA_947085235.1 uncultured Aquabacterium sp.
AGACGTGTGCTCTTCCGATCTCGCCGCGCTTGAGCTCGATCACCACGCGCATGCCGGACTTGTCGGACTCGTCCTGGGTGTGGCTGATGCCCTCGATCTTCTTCTCATGCACCAGCTCGGCGATGCGCTCGAGCAGGTTCTTCTTGTTCACCTGGTAGGGGATCTCGTCAACGATGATCGCCTGACGGTCGCCCTTGCCGATGTCTTCGAAGTGCACGCGGGCGCGCATGACCACGCGGCCACGGCCGGTGCGGTAGCCTTCGCGCACACCGCTGAGGCCATAGATGATGCCGGCGGTGGGGAAGTCGGGCGCGGGGATGATCTCCATGAGCTCATCGACCGAGCACTCGGGGTTCTTCAGCGCGTGCAGGCAGGCGTCCACCACCTCGTTGAGGTTGTGCGGCGGGATGTTGGTGGCCATGCCCACGGCGATACCGGCCGAGCCGTTGATCAGCAGGTTGGGCAGGCGCGCGGGCAGCACCAAGGGCTCTTTTTCGGAGCCGTCGTAGTTGGGGCCGAAGTCGACGGTTTCCTTGTCGATGTCGGCCAGCATCTCGTGCGCGATCTTCGCCAGGCGGATTTCGGTGTACCGCATCGCGGCCGCGTTGTCGCCGTCGACCGAGCCGAAGTTGCCCTGGCCGTCGACCAGCATGTGGCGCAGCGAGAAGTCCTGCGCCATCCGGACGATGGTGTCGTACACCGCCGAGTCGCCGTGCGGGTGGTACTTACCGATGACGTCGCCGACGATACGGGCCGACTTCTTGTAAGGACGGTTCCAGTCGTTGTTGAGCTCGTGCATCGCGAACAGCACGCGCCGGTGCACGGGCTTGAGGCCGTCACGGGCATCGGGCAGGGCACGGCCCACGATCACGCTCATCGCGTAATCGAGGTACGAACGCCGCATCTCCTCTTCGAGGCTGATGGGCAGGGTTTCCTTGGCGAATTGCGTCATGCTCTCTGTGTGGCGGTGGAACCAGACCAAAGGCGGATTGTAATTGGCCCGTTCTTGTCGCCCATGCGCAACATCCAGCATCCGGGGGGTGCGCCAGCGGCCGCGCACCTTGAGCATTCAGACCGGTGTGGCACAATGTTTCGGGTAAGAAGCCCTAGGAGGAACCCTTGAATCAACCTCCTCTGGCCCCGCCCGAATGGGCTCACTCGCAGCCCTGTGCTTGCGTTTCACACATACGAGGATCCCAATGAACAAACTGAATCAAGTGGCCGCTCTGTTCGCCTCCGTTGCCATGATGAGCGGTGCTTTTGCTCAGAACGTTGACAACTGGCGCGGTACCGATGGCACCGTGTGGAAGAACGGCACCAACGAGTACTGCTGGCGCGACAACTTCTGGACGCCCGAGACTGGCGTTCAAGGCTGCGACGGCGTGCCGGCTCCCAAGGCTGCTCCGGCGCCTGCGCCCGCTCCGGCTCCTGCCGCTGCTCCCGCCCCGGCTCCTGCCCCGGTCGTGGTCCCCGCTGCCCCCACCACTGAAAAGGTGAGTTTCGCTGCTGACGCTTTCTTTGACTTCGACAAGGCCGTGCTGAAGGCCGAAGGCAAGGCCAAGCTGGACGACCTGGCCGACAAGGTCAAGGACCTGACCCTGGAAGTGATCATTGCCGTCGGTCACACCGACTCGGTGGGCTCGGACGAGTACAACCAGAAGCTGTCGATCCGCCGCTCGGAAGCCGTGAAGGCTTACCTGGTGGGCAAGGGCATTGACGCTGCTCGCGTGTACACCGAAGGCAAGGGCGAGAAGGCTCCTGTGGCCGACAACAAGACCAAGGATGGTCGCGCTCAGAACCGTCGCGTGGAAATCGAAGTGGTCGGTACCCGCTCGGTCAAGTGATCTGACACTCACCCGGGCGTTCGCGCCCGGTGAGGCCAGCAAAAAGCCCTGCACAGTGTGCAGGGCTTTTTCTTTGGGGTGTGCGGTGGCTCAGGCCAGCAGCACATCCTTGCCAGACAGGCGCTTGGCCAGCTGCGCGGCCATGCGGTTGACCACGCCGTAGATGGACAGCTGCGGGGTGGCGCCAATGCTGGTCGGGAAGACCGAGCCGTCATGCACCGACAGGTTGCTGAGCTGCCAGTGGACCCCGTCAGGGCGAACCACGCCTTGACGCTCGGTGCCGCCCATCTGACAGCCGCCCATGACGTGAGCGCTGCCCGCGCCGGTCAGGTAAGGCTTCATGTCGAACTGGTTGATGGCGGCCTTGGCTTCGGCCCAGCTCGTGTACGAGCTGGACTGCTCGTGCCACGGCGTGACCGAGCGCGCCCCGGCCGCGAACTGGATCTCGGCCATGGTCAGGAACGACTGGCGGAAGCCGGCCAGCAGGTAGTCGCTCATCGGATAGTGCAGCAGCGGTGAACCATCCACGTTCAAGATGACCGTACCGCCAGTGGACTCCGGGTGGAAGCCGTCGCGCATCAGCGCGAGCATCATCTGCGTGTTCGGGTACTGCTGGAATCGTTCGGCCAGGGTCTTGCCGTATCCACCCAGCAGGATGGAGGTCAGCCCCGGGTGCATGGGCGTGGCTTCCAGCTTGTAGCCGATGGGGCCATCCAGCGGCGAGTTCTCGATGAAGTGGTCAGAGTAGATGGTCTGCGGGGCACCCGTCCAGCCTTCGATGCGTTGCTCGTAGACGGCGCTGGAGAACGCCACCGGATGCAGGAAGGTGCGCTTGCCCAGCAGGTCATGGGGGTCGGGCGCCTTTGAGCGCTTGAGCAGAGCAGGCGAGTTGATGGCGCCGCCGGCCACGACGTAGTGCTTGGCTTGCACGCGCATCAGCTTGTCGCTGGTCTTCGCGCCATTGACTTGGATGGGGGCGCACAGCAGGGCACTGACCTGGTTCTTGTCGATCACGAACTCTTGGGCGCGGGTCTGGTAGAACAGCCGAGCGCCTGCTTCCAGCGCCGCCGGGATGGTGGTCACCAGCATGGACTGCTTGGCGTTGGTGGGGCAACCCATACCGCACGAGCCGATGTTCCAGCAGGCCCGCACATTGCGCGGGATCACCTCGGCCGAGATGCCCAGCTTGTGGGCGCCCGTGCGCAGCAGCTCGTTGTTGGGGTTGGGGGGGGCTTCCCACTTGGTGATGCCCAGGCGGCGTTCGGCCTGTTCGAACCAGGGGTCCAGGCTGTCACGGCTGAAGTCCTTCAGCCCATAGGTCTCTTGCCAGTGCTGCAAGGTGGCTATGGGGGTGCGGAAGGAGCTGGTCCAGTTGATGACGGTGGTGCCCCCCACGCAGCGCCCCTGCAGGATGGTCATGGCGCCGTCCATGGTTCGGCGGCCTGCGCCGTCCTGGTACAGGTCGGCATAGGCTTGAGATTCACGCTGCTTGAAGTCGCTGCTGGTGCGCAGCGGGCCTTCTTCGATCAGCACGACGTCCAGCCCGGCCTTGGTGAGCAGCTCGGCGGTCACGCCAGCGCCCGCGCCGGTACCGACGATCACCACATCGCAGGTGACTGTCTCGGGCAGACCTTGTTCGCCACCATTGGTGGCTTTCCAGCCCCGGTTGAGGCCTTCGCGAAAGGGATCAGGAAGCTTGCTCATATGTCGAGGGGGCCGGGGTAGCCAGTCAAGGACCAGTTGTCTTGTTGGGTGAAGAAGGCCATGAGGGTGATGCTGCGCATGACCTGATACGCCAGGCGGTGGCTGGGCAGGTCGTTGAGTCGCATGTGCCCCAGGGCCTGGGCGATGTCGTCGTCCGAGGCATCGCGCCATGCACTACTCAGCCCCGTCATCAGGTAACGGGTGGGGCCATTGCCCAGCAAGCCCACCAGGGCGTTGACCTGGATGCGCAGGGCTGCCGGCAGGGTGTTCAGAAAGCCTTCCAGGCGCTGCAGGTGCAGTTGCAACTGGCGCTCGCGCTCGGCGGCGTCGGCAGAGAGCATGGCGCCAAGAAGGCCGCGCGCCAGGCCGTGGAAGACATCCTGGCCGGAGGCTGTCAGGCGGCCGTCGCTCATGCCGCGGTTCCAGTACACCAGACCGCCCAGGGCGGTACCGAGGGCGCCAATGGCCACGGCGGTTTTGAGGAACCAGCGACGTTTGGGGGTCAGCGGGTGATTGATTGCAGGATCTGCCATGGTCAAGTCCGGGTGCCGTTGAGGCACGGGTCAAAGCAGGAAACAAGGGGTGTCACATTCTCTCCAACATTGTGCATGCGCCAACATGGGGTCCCCGACCTTGACAGCACTGTGTCACCAGCTGTGACCATCCTTCGGCGTTTCAAACGCGCTTTTCGGCGCGACATGTTTCAGGGAATACCCTCGCTCACGACTGTTGCAGAATTCGTGCAGCGAATGACGCTATTTCACCCATGCCCTGCGGGTGTGCCGACGACGGTTCACACCCGCTTATGACGTTGACGAGAGGACGAACGAGATGAGCACTTCCAAGCCCTGGCTGGCCAATTACGAGCCCGGCGTGCCCGCCGAGATCAACCCTGGTGAGTACAACTCGCTGGTGGAGTTGCTGGAGCAGGCTTTCAAGCAGCATGCACGCCGCAACATGGCCGCCTTCATGGGCGTGAACTGGACGTTCGAGCAGGTGGACGAGATGTCTCGCAGCCTCGCGGGCTACTTCCAGTCGCTGGGCCTGGCCAAGGGTGCACGCATCGCCTTGATGATGCCCAACGTGCCTCAGTACGTGGTGGCCATCGCCGCCGTGCTGCGGGCTGGTTATGTGGTGGTCAACGTCAACCCGCTGTACACCCCCCGCGAGCTGGAGCATCAGTTGAAGGACGCAGGCGCTGAAGCCATCGTGATCCTGGAAAACTTTGCCACCACGCTGCAGGAAGTCGTGGCCCGCACGCCGGTGAAGCACATCGTCGTAGCCGCCATGGGCGACATGCTGCCCTTCGTGAAGGGCATGCTGGTGAACTTTGTGGTGCGCAACGTCAAGAAGATGGTGCCCGCCTTCAACCTGCCCAACACCGACAAGTGCCGCACGGTCAGCTTCAAGGATGCCCTGGCCAAGGGTGCATCGGCCAAGTACAGCCGCCCCAGCCTGAAGGCCGAAGACGTGGCCTTCCTGCAGTACACCGGTGGCACCACCGGCGTGTCCAAGGGCGCCACGCTGCTGCATCGCAATGTGGTGGCCAACATCCTGCAAAACGAGGCCTGGTTCAAGCCACAGCTGAGCAAGCTGGGCAATGAGCCGCTGGTGGGCGTGTGCGCGCTGCCGCTGTATCACATCTTCGCCCTGACGGTGAACTACTTCATGGGCGCCCGCATGGGCTCGATGAACATCCTGATCCCGAACCCGCGCGACCTGCCGGCCGTGATCAAGACGCTCAGCGCCTACAAGATCAACCAGTTCCCCGCCGTGAACACGCTGTTCAACGCGCTGGCCAACCACCCCGACTTCACCAAGCTCGACTTCTCGGGCCTGAAGGTGTCGATGGGTGGCGGCATGGCCGTGCAACAGGCCACGGCCGAGAAGTGGATGAAGCTGACGGGCTGCCCCATCGTGGAAGGCTATGGTTTGTCGGAAACCTCGCCTGTGGCCACGGCCAACCGCCTGGACAGCACCACCTTCAACGGCTCGATCGGCTACCCCATTCCTTCGACCGAAGTGGCCATCCTGGATGACGATGGCAACCACCTGGAAATCGGCGGCGTGGGTGAAATCGCCATCCGTGGCCCGCAGGTGATGGCCGGTTACTGGAACCGGCCGGACGAGACCGCCAAGGTCATGACGGCCGACAACTTCTTCCGCACGGGTGACATCGGTGTCATGGATGCAGGCGGCATGGTCAAGATCGTGGACCGCAAGAAGGACATGATCCTGGTGTCGGGCTTCAACGTGTACCCCAACGAAGTGGAACAGGTGGTCAACCTGCACCCCGGCGTGCTGGAGTGTGCGGCCGTGGGCGTGCCGGACGAGAAGTCGGGCGAAGCTGTGAAGCTGTTCGTGGTGCGCAAGGACGCCACCCTGACCGAAGCTCAGCTGAAGGCCTACTGCCACGAGCAACTGACCGGCTACAAGTGCCCGAAGTATGTGGAGTTCCGCAACGACCTGCCCAAGACCAACGTGGGCAAGATCCTGCGCCGCGAACTGCGCGACGAGAAGAAGGCTGCCTGATCAGGGCTGAGCCTCCAAGAAAAAGCCGCTGGCGCAAGCCAGCGGCTTTTTTATGGTCAGCCGTCGGGGCGTCAGTCGTTCAGGAACAGGCCCTGCAGATCGCTGAGGAAGTCGAAGCCCTTGTCGGTGGGCCAGGCGCGCACCAGATCGCGCGCCAGCAGGCCTTTGGCCTCGGCCTGGGTCAGCGCGAGCTGGATGCTGGCCAGGGTGAGTCCGGTGCGCTCGGTGAAGCGGGCCAACTCGAAGCCGTCTTTCAGGCGCAGGGCGTTCATCATGAATTCGAAGCCACGGCTGCGCAGGTCGATCTCGTGCTCGTTGGAGCAAGGCTGCCCGGCCAGGGCCTGTTCCATGTAGGTGCGGGGTTCGCGCCATCGCACTTGGCGCACGATGCGATCGGGGAAGCTGATCTTGCCGTGGGCGCCTGCGCCGATGCCGATGTAGTCGCCAAACATCCAGTAGTTGAGGTTGTGGCGGCTCTGGTGCCCGGCACGCGCGTAGGCCGAGACCTCATAGCGGTGCAGGCCGGCTTGGGCGGTGGCCGCCACCAGGTGATCGAGCATGTCGAACGCCGTGTCGTCGTCGGGCAGGTTGGCCGGCGGCTGGGTGGCGAAGCGGGTGTTGGGCTCCATCGTCAGGTGATAGAGCGACAGGTGCGGCGGCCGGAAGGACAGGGCGGTGTTCAGGTCGTGCTGCAGGTCGGCCAGGCTTTGCCCGGGCAGGGCATACATCAGGTCGATGTTGAAGGTGTCGAAACACGCGGCGGCCTCGGCGATGGCCGCGCGGGCCTGGTCGCCGCTGTGCACCCGACCCAATGCCTGGAGCTTGGCATCGTCGAAGCTTTGCACGCCGATGGACAGCCGGTTGACCCCGGCCTCGCGGAAGGCGCGGAAGCGGTCTTTCTCGAAGGTGCCGGGGTTGGCCTCCAGCGTGATCTCGGCGTCTGCCTCCAGGGGCAGTAGGGCGCGGATGTCGGCCAGCAGGCGGTCGATGCCGGCCGGCGAAAACAGGCTGGGCGTGCCGCCGCCGATGAACACGGTGTACACCCGGCGGCCCCACACCTGGGGCAGCACCGATTCGAGGTCGGCCCGCAGGGCGTCCAGGTAGCGGCCTTCAACCTCGGTGGACAGCTGCGGGCCACCTGCGCTGGACGCGACCGCCTGGCTGACCTCATGGGAGTTGAAGTCGCAGTAGGGGCACTTCTTCAGGCACCACGGCAGGTGCACGTACAGCGACAGCGGGGGCAGCGTCTGCAGGCTGCCGGGGCGGTTCAGTGTGATCATGGGCGTTGCCAGGGCCAGCGGTCGCTGTCGCTGGTGGATTCGCCCCCGGCCGTACTCGTCGTCAAGGGGCCCCACTGCTGGCTGATCAGTTCGCGAAGACGCATGCAGGCCTGGGCTCGGTGGCTGATGCTGTTTTTCACCTCCGGGGGCAACTCGGCCGCGCTGGCGCCGTGGGTGTCGATCCACAGCAGCGGGTCATAGCCAAAGCCGTGCTCGCCGCGAGGTGCCTCCAGCAGGGCGCCGGACCAGTGGCCCACGGCCACCAGGGGCTCGGGGTCGTCGGCATGTCGCACGGCGACCAGCACCGAGATGAAGTGGGCGCGGCGGTCGGTCTGCCCGCGCATCACGTCCAGCAGCCAGGCGTTGTTGGCCGCATCGATCTGCTCGCGGGGCAGGCCTTCGGCGATGCGGCCTGCATCCACCGCGTAGCGCGCGGAACGCACCCCCGGCGCACCGCCGAGGGCGGCGACACACAGGCCGGAGTCATCGGCCACGGCGGGGCCTTGACCTTCGCGCGCCGCGTGGCGGGCCTTGGCCAGGGCGTTCTCCACGAAGGTGATGTGGGGCTCTTCCGCTTCGGGGATGCCCAGGCTGCCCTGGGTCACCAGGGCGATGTCCAGGGGCTGCAGCAGCGCCTGCAGCTCTTTGAGCTTCTTGGCGTTGTTGGATGCGAGGATGAGGGTCTTGCTCATGGCCAGAACAGGCGATCAGCCCTTGTTCAACGGCAGGGCCAGCGCGGCGGCCTGGGCGGCGATCAGATCGCGGATGCCCTTGTCGGCCAGGGCCAGCAACTGGTCCATCTCGGTGCGGGTGAAGGCCACGCCTTCGGCAGTGCCTTGCACTTCCACGAAGTGGCCGGCGCCGGTCATCACCACGTTCATGTCAGTGTCGCAGGCCGAGTCTTCGGTGTATTCCAGGTCCAGCAGCGGGGTGCCGTCGACGATGCCCACGCTGATGGCGGCCACCGGGTGCAGGATGGGGCTGGTGCTGATCTTGCCGCTGGCCAGCAGGCCGTTGACCGCATCGACCAGGGCCACATACGCGCCGGTGATGGCTGCAGTGCGGGTGCCGCCATCGGCCTGGATGACGTCGCAGTCGATGACGATGGAGCGCTCGCCGAGCTTGGCCAGGTCCACCACCGCGCGCAGGCTGCGGCCGATCAGGCGCTGAATTTCTTGCGTGCGGCCGCTTTGCTTGCCGCGGGCGGCTTCACGGTCGCTGCGGGTGTGGGTGGAGCGGGGCAGCATGCCGTACTCGGCCGTGACCCAGCCTTCGCCGCTGCCACGCTTGTGGGGAGGCACCTTTTCTTCGACCGAGGCTGTGCACAACACCTTGGTGTTGCCAAAGCAGATCAGCACCGAGCCTTCGGCGTGGATGGTGTACCCACGCGTGATGGTCAGGGGGCGAAGGGCGTCGGCCGCGCGGGCCTGCGAACGTTGGTAGGCCATGTGGGCTTCTCCGTGGTCAGTACAAAGCAAGACAAAGGGGCGGACCCGCACCAGGCTGGTCCGCCAAGGAGGGCACGGTGGGTGCCGTGATCAGGTTTTCTTGGCGGCGTTGGCCGAACGGCGGATGGCTTCGTTGATCTCGCGGATGGATCGCTCGATCTCGGCGTCGTCCAGTTCGTCGGCGCCCACGCTGGTGCCGGGTGAGCCGGTGTTGCCCACGCTGGCCTGGATGGTGGAGGCGAAGACTTCTTCGCCCAGCGTCTCGGTCAGGATCGAGGTTTGCTCGTCATGTCCGGCGCCCTCCCATTCCATGGCCAGCACGGTCACGTTGTCGCACTTGGGGCCGCCATTGCGCAGGGCCACTTCCACCAACTCGGGCACCGCGTCCGAGATGGGTTGCTTGGCCAGGTGGTCGGTGATGATCTCGTCGTCCACCGTGCCCCACAGCCCGTCAGAGCACAACAGGATGCGATCGCCTTCTTGCAGCACCAGCGGCCCGGCGGTGTCGACCACCGGCTTGCCCGGGCTGCCCAGGCAGGTGAACAGCACGTTGCGGTTGTAGCGCTCGTTGAGCGGCACGACCGACGACAGGGTGCTTTGCAGTTCGGAGTAGGAGTGGTCGCGGGTGCGGGCGATCAGCTTGTCGCCCCGCACGAAGTACAGGCGCGAATCGCCGCAGTGGGCCCAGTAGGCCGTGTTGCCTTGCAGAATGCAGGCCACGATGGTGGTGCGGGGGGTGTCGATCAGGCCTTTTTCGCTGGCGTAGCGCAGCAACTGGTGGTGGCCCGCCATCACGGCGTCTTGCAGGAAGCGCAGCGGGTCGGCCAGCTTGGGGCGGGCGTCGCGCTGGTACAGGGCCGCCATGGTTTGCAAGGCCAGTTGCGAGGCCATCTCGCCTTCGGGGTGTCCCCCCATGCCATCGGCCAGGGCGAACAAGCCCGAATCTCGCGTGTAGCAGTAGCCCATGCGGTCTTCATTCTTTTCGCGGCCGCCCTTGCGGCTGATCTGGTAGACAGAGAATCTCATGCCGGCGCGATGCCTTCCTTATGCCTTGGCCCCGGATTTCAGGTTTTCAAGTTGCAGGCGCACGCGCTCCGACAGGGTCAGTTTGGAGTAGCGACGCTCGGTTTCACGTGCGAGTTCTTTTTGCAGGGCGAACACGCTCTGCGGCCGGGCCAGCGGGTCGAGCGACATGCACCATTCGGTCACTTCCAGCAGGTTGTCGGAGTAGACATTGCGCAGCCGAGACAGTGACAGGTTCAGCCGGTCTTTTTCAAGACGCTGGGGCGCATCGTTGGGCGGGTAGCCCTGCATGCAGGCGTAGATGCAGGCGCCGATGGCGTAGATGTCCGTCCAGGGGCCCAGCGAGCCGTCGCGGCGGTACATCTCGGGGGCGGCAAAGCCGGGCGTGTACATCGGGCGGATGAAGTTGCCCTCTTTGCTCAGCACCTCGCGCGCTGCGCCAAAGTCCAGCAGCACCGCCTTGTTGTCGTTGGTGATGAAGATGTTGGCCGGCTTGATGTCCAGGTGCAGCATCTTGTGCTGGTGCACGATGCGCAGGCCGCGCAGGATCTCGTCAAACAGGCTGCGGATGGTGGACTCGCGGAAGACCTTGTCGCGTTTCAGGTCGCGCGCGGTGACGATGAAATCCTGCAGGGTGTCGCCCTGGAGGTAGTTCATCACCATGTAGACGGTTTCGTTTTCGCGGAAGAAGTTCAGCACCGACACCACACTGGGGTGGGCGATCTGGGCCAGCGAGCGGCCTTCTTCAAAGAAGCTTTTGAGGCCCAGACGGTACAGCGGCTGCTTGTCGGGTTTGACCCGGGGAATGAGTTCGCCCGGTGAGCGCTCGGCCAGCGAGGCGGGCAGGTACTCTTTGAGAGCCACCAGGTGCTTGTCGGGGTCTTCGGCCAGGTAGACCACCCCAAAGCCGCCAGCCGCCAGCTTCTTGATCACCTGATAGCCGCCCACGACGGTGCCCGGAGGCAACGGAGCGGGTTTGGGCTTTGACATAATCGGGTTTTGTCTGGTGTCAGGTAATCATGTCAGTCTACTCCATGACCGGCTTTGCCAGTGCCGTCTCGTCGGCTCCCGACCACGTCGGGGAAAACACGGAATCGGCCGATGTGCCCACTGGATCACGCCGTCAGGCATCGGGGGCGGTGGGTGCCGAGTTGCGCTCGGTGAACAGCCGCTTTCTGGATCTGAGTTTCAAGCTGGCCGACGAGTTCCGTGCCCTGGAGCCAGCCCTGCGCGACATGCTGACAGCGGCGTTCAAGCGCGGCAAGATCGAGTTTCGTCTGCAACCGCAGCGCGCCAGCGACGCGGGCTGGCCTCAGCCCCAGCCTGAGCAATTGCACACCTTGGCCCGGCTGGAGGGCACGGTTCAGAACTGGTTGCCCAAGGCCGCCCCGCTGTCGGTCAACGAGGTGTTGAACTGGTGCCGCGCTGCCGCACCCGCCGTGCGCCTGGAAGAGGCCGCCCTGCAAGCCGCCCGCGATTGCGTGGAGGCCCTGAAAGAGGCCCGCCAGCGCGAGGGGTCTCGCCTGGTGAGCGTGCTGCACGACAAGCTCAAGGCCTTGCGGGCCCTGGCGGAGCAGGCTGAACCCCTGGTGCCGGCGGCAGTGCAGCGCCAGCAAGAGCGTTTTGTGCAGAAGTACCAGGAGGCCCTGCAGGCCGTGGGCGGCACCGTCACGCCCGAGGCGGCGCAAGAGCGCGCGCTGAGCGAGGCGGCGGCCTACGCCTTGCGCATCGACGTGGACGAAGAGTTGCAGCGCCTGAAGGCCCACTTGGATGAGATCGGCCGCCTGCTCAAGAAGGGCGGCGAGGTGGGCAAGCGCCTGGACTTCCTCATCCAGGAGCTGCACCGCGAGGCCAACACCCTGGGCTCGAAGGCTGCGGCGCTGGAGCTGACGCAGATCTCGGTGGACATGAAGGTGCTCATCGAGCAGATGCGCGAACAGGTGCAGAACATCGAGTGAGGCCTGGCGGGCGGCATCGCCAGCGGCTTGGTTGACAATCTGTGGCATCTGTCGCAGATTGAGTTCACAGGCCATGACGACTACGACCGCACGCACGCCGCACCAGTGGCGTTTTTTCCGGGCCGGTGGGTTTGACCAGGTGCGCCTGGACACCGGGGCCGATCTGGCCCGCCTGTCCGAGCTGGACCAGAAGCTGTGGGTGGCCCTGTCGTGCCCCACCCAGGGCGTGGAGTTTGACCGCGCCACCCTGGCCCTGATCGACAGCGACGCTGACGGCCACGTGCGGGCGCCGGAGCTGCTGGCGGCGCTGGATTGGGCGATCGCTCGCCTGCGCAGCCCGGATGTGCTGGTTCGCGGCGGCGATCTGGCTTTGAGCGACATCGCCACCCATACCGAGGAGGGCGCGCGCTTGCTGGCCGCAGCTCGGCGTGTCCTGGCCAGTCTGGGCAAGGCCGACGCGACCCACCTGCAAGTGGCCGACTGTGTGGACGTGGGGCGGATTTTTGCCGGCATGCCTGCCAACGGCGATGGCGTCATCACCACCCTGGGCCTGGCCGAAGACCTGCAAGCCCCGTTCAAGGTGGTGGCTGACACCATGGGCACGGTACCGGATCGATCGGGCGAGGCTGGCCTGAACCGCGCCACCATCGAACGATTCTTTGACGAGGCCCAGGCCCTGACCGCCTGGCGGCAGGACCCGCGCGCGGTGGTGGACGGCCTGGCCGACGGCATGGACCGGGCGTTCGAGAGCTTGCAGGCAGTGCGCGCCAAGGTGGATGACTTCTTCCGCCGATGCCACTTGGCGGCCTATGACCCCCGAGCCGGACACCTGCTCAATGGCAGCGAGGAGGACCTGCGCCGCATCGGCACGGGCTTGCTGGGCGGTGGTTCGGACGGCGAATTGAGCGCCTTGCCTCTGGCCTTTGTGCGCAGTGGGGCGGCCCTGCCCTTGAACGAGCAGCTGAACCCCGCGTGGGCCGGTGCCGTCCAGGCCTTGAACCAGCACGTGGTGCGCCCGCTGCTGGGCGAGCGCAGCGCCTTGACCGAGCAGGACTGGGCCACGGTGCAGGCGCGCCTGGCCGATCATGTCGCCTGGCGCGCCGAGCGCCCCGATACCCCGGTGAGCGCGCTGGAAGCCGAGGCGCTGCAGGCCCTGCTGAGCAACGGTGCCCGTGACCGCCTGCTGGCGGTGGTGAGCGAAGACGAGGCCGCCGCCGACGAAGCCGCCTTGATGGGCGATGTGGAGCGCCTGACCCGTTATGTGCGCGACCTGGCCACCCTGTGCAACAACTTCGTGGCCTTCAAGGATTTCTACACCCGCCAGGGCAAGGCCACCTTTCAGGCCGGTACCCTGTACATGGACGGCCGCAGCTGCGACCTGACGGTGAAGGTGCTGGACGCGGGCAAGCACGCCGCTCTGGCCACCATGTCGGGCGCCTATCTGGCTTATTGCGACTGTGTGCGCAAAGGCGAGAAGATGACCATCGCGGCGGCGTTCACGGCCGGTGATTCCGACCAGCTGATGGTGGGCCGCAATGGCGTGTTTTACGACCGAGAGGGGCGCGACTGGGATGCGACCATCGTCAAGATCGTGGACCACCCGATCAGCATCCGTCAGGCCTTCTGGAGCCCCTACCGCAAGGCCGCCAGCTTGATCGGGCAGCAGATCGAAAAGTTCACCGCCAGCAAGGCCCAGGCCTCCACCGACTTCACCAGCCAGGCCGTCACCAAGGCCGGCGATCAGGTGGTGGCCGCCCCTGCGGCGGCAGGTGCACCGGCGGCCCCGCCCCCCGCCCCGGCCGATGCCGCCCGGTTTGCCGGCATTTTTGCGGCCATTGGCCTGGCGATCGGGGCCATCGGCACCGCGTTGGCGGCGCTGGTCACCGGCTTCCTGGGCTTGCCGGCCTGGCAGATGCCTCTGGCCTTGGCAGGGCTGATGTTGCTGATCTCGGGGCCGGCCATGCTGATGGCGTTTTTCCAACTGCGCAAGCGCAACCTGGGGCCCATCCTGGACGCCAACGGCTGGGCGGTGAACACCCGGGCCCGCCTCAACATCGCCTTCGGGGCGGCGTTGACACAGCGGGCCGAGTTGCCCGAAGGTGCCGAGCGCTCGGTCATCGATCCCTATGCCGACCAACGCACGCCCTGGAAGCGCTATGTGCTGCTGGTGGCGGTGGTGCTGGGTGGGTTGGGCTGGGCTTGGTGGGCCGGGCATCTGGGCAGCTTCAGCCGGGAGGGGGCTGTGCCTGCGGCGGCGTCAGCCGCTGAGGCCGCCGCGCCGCCGGCCTTGGGCTCCAGCGCGCCCTGAGCGTACGTGATCTGGCGGGCGGGCCGCGCGCATCGGTTACATTGCGCGCTGTCCGTCCCGCCCAGGCTTCAGATTCAAGCATGACTGCCGATACGAGCACACAACCGTCCCCCACCACTGAGGTGCCTGCCATGGATCACCCCGGCAACCTGTTCGTCGTGTCGGCGCCCAGCGGAACCGGCAAATCCAGCCTGGTCAAAGCCCTGCTGGAGCTGGATTCCCGCCTTCAGGTCAGCATTTCTCACACCACGCGTGCGCCGCGTGGCCAAGAGCAGCACGGGCGCGAGTACTGGTTCATCAGCCAGGACGAATTCCGCCAGATGATCGACCGAGGCGAGTTCTTCGAGCACGCCGAGGTGCATGGCAACTGCTACGGCACCTCGCGCACCGCCATCGAGCAGCGCATCCAGCATGGCGATGACATCGTGCTGGAGATCGACTGGCAGGGGGCCTTACAGATCAAGAAAATCTTCCCCAACGCGGTGCTGATTTTCATCTTGCCGCCCAGCTACGAAGAGCTGCTGCAGCGCCTGAATCGCCGGGGCGAAGACACGGCCGAGGTGATCGAGACCCGCATGCGCAACGCCCGAATCGAGGTGGCCCAGGCCAAATACTTCGATTTTGTGGTGGTCAATGCCTTGTTTGAGTCGGCTTTGTTCGATTTGAAGGCCATTGTTCACTCGCAGCGGTTAAAATACGCGGCTCAGCTTCGCAACAAGGCGGCGGTCTTCCGTGCGCTCGATTTGTGCTGAAGCGCTTGACTGACTTTCCGGAGCGTCCACATGGCCCGTATCACTGTTGAAGATTGCCTGCAGAAGATCCCCAACCGCTTCCAGCTGGTGCTGTGTGCCACCTACCGTGCCCGCATGCTGAGCCAGGGTCACGCCCCCAAGATCGAAACCCGCAATAAGCCCAGCGTGACCGCCCTGCGCGAGATCGCCGCCGGTCACGTGGGCACCGAGATGCTGCGCAAGGTGCCGACCTGATGGCGTTGAGCGGGTCTGGTCACCTGGCGTGACCATGCCCCTTGCCTTGCCGAAGGCCCGTCGTTGACGGGCCTTTGCTATTTGTTCCATCGATCCCCTCGATGACGCAGACGCCGCCTTCGCGGTAAAGTCTCCCCATGACCCTGGCCACTGACGCGGCAGCCGCTTCCTTTGCTGCCCTGACCCACAAGCTGGATTACATGGACGAGGCGGACATCCGCCGCGTTCGTGACGCCTATCGCTTTGCCGACGAGGCCCACCTGGGCCAGTTCCGGGCCAGTGGCGAGCCCTACATCACCCACCCCATCGCCGTGGCCGGGCTGTGCGCCGAGTGGAAGCTGGATGCCCAGGCCATCATGGCGGCGCTCATGCACGACGCCATGGAAGACTGTGGCGTCACCAAGATCGAGCTGATCGAACGGTTTGGCGCCCCCACGGCCGAAATCGTGGACGGCCTGACCAAGCTGGACAAGCTGCAGTTCTCGACCAAGGAGGAATCCCAAGCCGAGTCCTTCCGCAAGATGCTGCTGGCCATGGCGCGCGATGTGCGGGTCATTCTGATCAAGCTGGCCGATCGCCTGCACAACATGCGCACCATGGAAGCCATGGCGCCGCACAAGCAGGCCCGGATCGCCCGAGAAACGCTCGACATCTACGTGCCGATCGCCCACCGACTGGGCCTGAATCAGTCGTACCGCGAACTGCAGGAGCTCTCGTTCCGCTACATCAACCCCTGGCGTTACGGGGTGCTGGCCAAGGCGGTCAAGAAGACCCGGGGCAACCGCCGCGATCTGGTGGAGCGCATTCAGCGCGAGGTGGAAGCCGCTTTCGCGGACGCCGACATGCAGGTCGAGGTGTACGGGCGCGAGAAGACGATCTATTCGATCTATCACAAGATGGTCGAGAAGAACCTGAGCTTTGCCCAGGTCAGCGACATCTTCGGCTTTCGCATCGTCACGCGCGAGTTGCTGGACTGCTACCGCGCCCTGGGGGTGCTGCACCAGCTGTACAAGCCGCTGCCCGGACGGTTCAAGGATTACATCGCCATCCCCAAGGCCAACGGTTATCAGTCGCTGCACACGACGCTGGTGAACCCCGTGGGCACGGCGGTGGAGTTCCAGGTGCGTTCGCAGGCCATGCATGCCGTGGCTGAGAAGGGCATTGCCGCCCACTGGATGTACAAGGAAAGCGAAGGCTCGACCCAGGAGGCCGCTCCTCAGGAAGGCGCGGTGTGGCTGCAGTCGCTGATCGACATCCAGCACGAAACGCGCGACTCGGCCGAGTTCCTGGAGCATTTGAAGATCGACCTCTTCCCGGAGTCGGTCTACGTGCTGACGCCCAAATCCCGCATCGTGGCTCTGCCGCGCGGCGCCACGCCGGTGGATTTTGCCTATGCCATCCACTCTGGCGTGGGCGACCGCTGCGTGTCGGCCAAGATCAACGGCGAGGCCGCCCCGCTGCGCACCGAGCTGCGCAGTGGCGATGTGGTCGAGATCGTGACCGCGCCGGGGGCCCGTCCGAACCCGCAGTGGTTGAACTTTGTGCGCACCGGGCGCGCGCGCTCCAAGATCCGCAGCTACCTCAAGAACATGGAGACCGAGGAATCCTTGGCCCTGGGGCTGAAGCTGCTGAGCCAGGCCCTGCGTGCCGAAGGCTTGACCTTGCCGCCGGGCAGCGAAGAGAGCGCCGGGCGAGAAGGAGCCCTGTGGCAATCGCTGGTGCGCTGGGGCGGCAACCGCACGCGCGACGAACTGCTGGTCGAGATCGGTTTGGGCCGCAAGATCGCCACCATGGTGGCCAAGCGCCTGGCGCAGTTCATGGCCGAGTCGGGCGAGCGCCCGGATGCCCTGACGTTGACGCTGGGCCGCTTCTCGGACGAGGCGCCCACCCAGGGAGCGGTGGTACTGGATGGCAGCGAGGGGGCCACCGTGCAGTTGGCGCCGTGCTGCACGCCGGTGCCCGGCGATCACATCGCGGGGTACCTGGGGCGCGGCGAAGGCCTGGTGGTGCACCGCCACACCTGTGGGGTGGGCCAGCGCCTTTTCGAGCGCGATCCGGATCGCTGGATCGAGGTAAGCTGGTCGGAAGAGCCCACACGCCACTTCGAGACCGTGCTTCGCATTCTGGTCACCAATGGCAAGGGTGTGCTGGCCCAGGTGGCCTCGGCTGTCAGCCGTGCCGAGACCGACATCACCCACATTGAGATGGGCAACGAGCGCCTGGGCGAAACCGCCGAGCTGCGCTTGACGGTCGCCGTGCGTGACCGCCTGCACCTGGCCGATGTGATGCGCACGCTCAAGCGCTGCCCAGTGGTCACTCGGGTGGAGCGCGCCTGCGCTTGACCACCCGCGGCCTCAGTGGGCGGTGGGTTTGGCGGGGTACTTTACCGCGATGATTTCCAGGCGGTCCAGGCCGCCTGGGGTCATCAGAGGCACCTCATCGCCTTCCTTGGCGCGCAGCAGCGCCCGCGCGATGGGCGACACCCAGCTCACTTCGCCCTGGAGGATGTCGACCTCGTCAATGCCCTTGATGGTGATGGTGCGGCGCTCGCCGTGCTGGTTCTCGTAGGTGACGGTGGCACCGAAGAACACCTGATCGTTGCCATGGTGCACGGACGGATCGACCACTTCGGCCACATCCAGCCGCTTGGTCAGGTAGCGGATGCGGCGGTCGATTTCGCGCAGGCGCTTCTTGCCATACAGGTAGTCGCCATTCTCTGAGCGATCACCGTTGGAGGCAGCCCAGCTGACGATGTCGACCACCTTCGGACGCTCCGTGTCGATCAGGTGCAGCAACTCGGTACGCAGGCGGTGGAAGCCGTCCGGCGTCATGTAGTTCTTGCCACCAGCAGGCAACGGGGGCAGGCCGCCTTCGTCGTCCTCATCGCCGGCGTCGTTTTCCTTGGTGAAAGCCTTGCTCATGAAGCGATTGTGCCCAATTCTGGTGTGACGGTGGCTTGAGGCGCCAAAGCGAGACAAGTTCACGCGCTGGCCGGTTTTACGCGGCGGGAGATGGATTTGTGGGCTCGCTGATCTCGCAAAAATGAAATACCTGCCGATAAGACAGGCATGTTGTTGAAACGCCAGCGTTCGAGGAGATGGTGACCATGTCACGAGTGATTCCGCTAGGCCCAGGTTCGCGCATGCTGACCACCCGCGAGGCGGCCCAGCGCCTGGGCGTGTCCTTGCGTACTGTGCAACTGTGGGTCGAGGCTGACATCCTGCCCGCTGCGCGCACCCCGGGCGGGCACCGCCGCATTCCCTACAACGCGGTCGAGGCTTTGGCTTTGAGCACGGGCCTGGGTGTGGAGCCCGAGGCTTGGGGGATTCCCAGCGAGACCACGCCCGCAGCTGCGCCCGGTGGTCCCATGGATGTGCTGGTGGTGGCTGATGACGCCGATTGGCAGACCCAATGTCAGCATGCGGTAGAGCCCTTCGGGGCCGCCGTGACCTTGCGGTTTGCCGAGACGGGTTACCTGGCCCTGCTGCAGATCGGCCAAAAAGCGCCCGACCTGCTCATCACGCACCTGGATCTGCCGGGCATGGACGGTTTGGCCATGCTGCACACCCTGGAGCGCTGCGAAAACCTGTCGGGCCTGCGTGTGCTGGCCTTGACCCCCTTGACGGAACAGGATCTGGCCCGACGCGGTGGGTTGCCCGGGTTGGTGGAGCTGATGCCTTGGCCGGTGTCGGCCGAGGCGGTGGCGGTGCGGGTCGGCCGCTTGTTGCTGGGACAGCGCGTGTCCTGAGAAGGAGTTCATCATGAACGAGGCATTCAAGCTGCTCTTTGACCAGGTCAAAAGCGGGGTGGTGTGGGTGCAGCGTAATGGCGTGGTGCGCTACGCCAACAAGGCGGCCGTGCAGATGACCCCGGTCATGCTCGGGCAGCCCATGATGGACCCGGTGGCCGAGCGCACCGTGAAAGCGGGCGGCCAAGGCATGCTGACGCTGCCCTTCAACTTTGAGCTGACCACCCAGGAAGCCCACCCCGATGCCATCCGGGCCGTGTTGATTCCGGCGCCCGTGGGGCAGGATCTGATGGTGGTCATGAATAACGTGTCGGAAGAGCGTTGGTACTCGCAGGCCCTGGAAAACCTGATCGGCTACATCGAGGCCGAAATGGCCTCGCCCATCGAGGCGCTGTCCAGGCAACTGCCGCAGATTGAACGGCTGGCACGCCAGCCCTCGCCACAAGATGTGGAGGCGTTGGTGCGCAATGCCCAGGTGCTATCGGCCAAGCTGGGCAAGTTGCGCGATCTGGTCGCTGTGTTTGGCGAAAGCGCGATCCAGCGTGACGAGCGCATCCTGGTCAACGAGCTGCTCCAGCAGTCCTTGCTGGAGGTGATGCCCCAGGCCCGTGGGCGCAACATCACCGTGGCCACCCAGGGGCTGGATGCCGAATTGCCCGTGGTGTACGGCAGCCGGCATTGGTTGACCAAGGCCGTGTCGGAGTATCTGGAGCAGTCCATCCGCAGCGCGCGGCCCGGTGGTTTGATCGAGCTGTCGGTGCAGGCTGTGGGCACGCGCGTGATCGTGCGTGCGCGCAACCAGGGGCTGTTCGTGTCCAACCACGAGCGGCGCAGCGCCTTTGTGCCTTTCGGGGTGGGCGACTCCAGCACGCCGGTGGCGGGCCGCACCAGCATCGGCCTGGCCTTGAGCGAGCGCATCGTGTCCCAGCATGGCGGCTCGGTGCGGATTGAAGACGAGTTTGACTCGGTGGACTTCGTGCTGGAAATCCCGGCGGGCGCCCCTGCCACGCAGGACGCCCAGTTGTCCGTCGAGCAAGCGCAGCGCTATGCGCGTGACATGGCCCAACTCATGGCCCGCAGCATGAGCCGCCGCATGGCCCCTGGCGGGGCAGACAGGAGTGAATCATGAGCCATCGAATCCTCATCGTTGAAGACCAGCCCGACATCTGCAAGCTGATCCGCATGACGCTGGAGTTCGGGGACTTCGAAATCCACGAGACGCACGATGGTGAAAGCGGCCTGAACATGGCCCGCGCCATCAAGCCCACCATCATGCTGCTGGACGTGATGATGCCCGGCTTGCTGGACGGCTATCAGGTGTGTGCCCGCGTCAAGGCGGACCCGGAGCTCAAACACATTCGCGTGGTGATGCTCACCGCCCGCGGGCAGGTGACGGACATCGCTGCCGGTGAGGCCGCCGGGGCTGACGCCTACCTGGTCAAGCCCTTCAGCCCTCTGGAGTTGATCGAGCGCGTGGAAGCCATCGCCGCTGAAGCTGCCGCCTGAGCGGTGCTGGCGGCTCTCCCGGTCACCGCCGGGAGCCCATCAACCAGCCGGAGCCTGACATGGTGGATGATGTACCAGAGCAGGTCTTGAGACTGATGGGGCGCCTGGAGCGCTTCACAGGACGCATGCCCATGAACCGGGTGGTGACGATCATTGTCACCCTGGGCATGTTGATCACCTCGTTGATGATGGGCGCGGTGTGGTGGGCCGAGCAGCACCG
>CAMTVS010000077.1:0-28056 GCA_947085235.1 uncultured Aquabacterium sp.
AGGTGCGCCGCCAGCCAGGCCATGGCCGCGTAAGGCCACAAAAGGCCCACCCACCGCGCCAGACCGTGGAAGCGGATGAAGCGGCCCTGCGTCCACTGCGCCAGATTGGCCGCCTGATAGGGGTCGGTGGGCGCCAGGTGGATGAGCCACACCAGCAGGCCCAGCACCAGCAGACCCAGCCAGGTGCACCACAGGCGGCTGAGGCGCAAGAGCACCACCCCACCCACGGCCCCGAGCAGCAAGCCCTGGCTGCTGGGCAGGGTGAGCCAGCTCAGCGCCTGGGGCGGGCCATAGTTCAAGGCGCTGGACAAGGTGCTGACGCCCATGCCGCCCAACACCAGCGCCGCCATGAGGCCCAGGCGCAGGGTACGGTGCCCCACCAGGGCACACACCACGCACAGGGGGGCCAGCATGCCCAGGGCCACCACGCCGGCCTCGAACACGCCGGGCCAGGGCACCGCCAGCCAGGACGCGTGAGCCCGGCTCCAGATCATGATGGGGTCATCGGGCAGCAGCCAGCCTTGCCAACTGACGTCTTGCGTCCACTCCAGCCACAACAGACGCAACGGAGGCAGCAATTGCCCCTGCGCCAGGGGCAAGGGCGGCGGGTAGAGCAGCCCCAAAGGCCAGACCCACAACAAGGCAGGCCCCCAGCTGGACGACGACCGAAACCAGCGCTGCACGAGCTGGCTCCAGGCCTCCACCACCCCCAGGGCATGCAAGGTGAGCGCCGCCAGCACGCCCCACGCCGCCCCCAGCGAATTCAGCACCCAGTCGCTGAGGGAGGGGATCCGGGACGGCACGGCGAACTGAAGCAGCTCCAGCCCATACGACAGCCCGCTGGCCAGCACCAGGGTGGACAAGGCCGACCCGAGCGCCCCGCGCCCCGAGCGCAGATGGGCCAGGCACAGAATGAATCCCAAGGGCACATAGCCCAGGATGTTGCCCGCCAGGTCGGTGGCGGCCTCGTGGCCGAGCTTGGGCAAGACCCAGCTGAATACCTGCAGATCAGGCCAGTGCCAGCCGCTCAGGGGATAGAGGGTGGCATAGGCAATGAGCATGGCCGCCACCCCGCTGAGGGGCCAGGCCACGCTGCGCTGCCGAACCATGGGCGTCTTCAGCCCACCGTGGGCTTGGTGACAACCAGGATGACAGCCACGGCGAACAGGATCACCGCCACCTCATTGAACACCCGGTACCAGCGGTGGCTGCGCCGGTTGGCCAGCCCTTCAAAGTCACGCAGCAGGCGCTTGCAGACATGGTGGTAGCCGATGACCAGCACCACCACGGTCAGTTTCAGGTGCAGCCAGATCTGGCCGGGCCCCTTGCCCACGCCGAAGTACAACCACAAGACCAGCCCCAGCACCACCGCCGGCACCATCAGCAAGGTGCTGAACCGATACAGCTTACGGGCCATGAGCAGCAGGCGTTCGCGCTCGGCGTGGCTGTCGTTGGGCACCATGGCCAGATTGACGAACAGGCGCGGCAGGTAGAACAGCCCGGCGAACCAGCTGGCCACGAAAATGATGTGCAGGGCTTTGACCCACAGGTAGGCGTTGTCCATGCCGGGATTATGGATCGCAAAAAAAAGAGCCCCGGCATGAGCCGGGGCCTGCAAGCCTTGACGCTGTCATCACGTAAGGCACCTGCTCAGGGAGGAAAAGCAGGGAATGAGGCCTTGCGGCGTATCATTCAGGATCGATTATAGGCGTCTTCCCAAGCCCGGGGTAGCCCCCGCGTCCGAAAAACCCCTTTTCATGTTGGTTTTTGGGTCGCCTTTGCATTCCTTCACAGTTTTCGCAATTTGCCAGCCCATATGCCCCCCGCCGTATCGCCTGCGTTCCCGATGCACCGCCCCCGCCGTCTTCGCCGCGACGCGTTTTCGCGTCGGCTGGTGGCCGAGCACACCCTCACCCCGGCTGACCTGATCTACCCCGTGTTCATCCTGGACCAGGCCGAGGGGAGCGAACCGGTGGCCTCGATGCCTGGCGTGTCGCGCCTGGGGCAATCCGCCCTGTTTGAGGCCGCCGAGCAATGCCTGGCGCTGGGCGTGCCGGTGCTGGCGCTGTTCCCGGTGATCGACGGACACCTCAAAACCGCGGATGGGCGCGAGGCACTGAACGACGACGGACTGGTCCCGCGCACGGTGAGGGCCCTGAAGCAACGCTTCCCCGAGCTGGGGGTGATGACGGATGTGGCCCTGGACCCGTACACCTCGCACGGGCAGGACGGTCTGCTGGACGACACGGGCTACATCCTGAATGACGAGACGGTGGCGGTGCTGACGCAGCAGGCCCTGACCCAGGCCCGTGCCGGGGTGGACATCGTGGCGCCCAGCGACATGATGGATGGCCGCATTGGCGCGATCCGCCAGGCGCTGGAAGGCGCCGGGCAGGTGCACACCCGCATCATGGCCTACAGCGCCAAGTACGCCAGCGCGTTTTACGGCCCCTTCCGCGACGCGGTGGGTTCGGCTGGCAACCTGGGCAAGGCCGACAAGAAGGTCTACCAGATGGACCCGGCCAACAGCGACGAGGCCCTGCGCGAGGTGGCCCTGGACATCGCCGAAGGCGCCGACATGGTGATGGTGAAGCCCGGCATGCCGTACCTGGACATCGTGCGCCGCGTGAAAGACGAATTCCGCATGCCCACCTTCGCTTACCAGGTGAGCGGCGAGTACGCCATGATCAAGTCAGCCGCCGCCAATGGCTGGCTGGCCCATGACGCCGTGATGATGGAATCGTTGCTGGCGTTCAAGCGCGCCGGGGCCGATGGCATCCTGACCTACTTTGCACTGGACGCGGCACGCCTGCTGCGGCAAGGCTGACGCCTCTCGTTCCTTCATTGCCCCATCACGATTGCTCAGGACGGCCGCGTGCGCATCTTTCACATCCACGACCGGTTCACCGAACTGCCCAGCTGGCCAGATACCTTGCCCGCACAAGGTTTTCTGTGGGTGACCACCAGCCGACGGGTCTTCGAGGTGCGTCTGGCAGAGGTGCAGCAGCACCTGGTGCGTCTGGCGGGCGGCAACCTGGTGGACTTGCACGTGTCGGATCTGCTCAACCCCCAGCTGCCCTCGCAGTTCGACTACACCTCGTGGTACGACCTGCTGGTGTTTCGACGCCTGGCGGCCGGGGCGGGTACCGAGCGCATGTTCATCGATGAGGATCGGGGGACGCCCTCCAGCGCGCGCCAGGCCCTGGCCGCCATCGACACCAGCCCGGTGGGCTTTGCGCTGTTCGACCGGGTGCTGGTGACAGTGCACCCTGCCGACTGCTCGGTGCGGGACTTCTTCGAATCGCGTCTGGCGGCCTTGATCCCCCCCGGGCGTCCCACCATGATGACGGCAGGCCCGTTGGCGAACGCGGCCACAGACCACGCCGACGCGGACGGCGACACCGGCCTGCCCCCGTTGTCGGCCCTGGCGGGTGACGATGCCCAGGGCGACGGCAGCCACGGCTGGCGCCAGGACGGTCGCGGCAGCACCAATCGCTTGCCACCGAGCCCGGCCGACCTGATGCTGCGGATCGTGAACCACATGGTGGACGGCTACCTGGATCTGCGGCGCCTGCTGACGCGGCAATTCGGTTACTTACAGCAGGAGTTGTTGAGCAACCGCCAGCAGTTCCGCCATTGGCAGGCGCTGCTGGACTCACGCAACACGCTGCACCTGCTGGAAGACATCTGCGAAGACCAGCGCAGCGCCATCCAGGAGTGGATTGACGCGCTGGCCGACTGGCCCATGCCGGCCGACCCCCAGGGCGCGCGCGAACGCGAGGTGCTGCGGGTGCGCTCCCGAGACGTGCAAGAACACATCGAGCGGGTGCTGGCTCATGTGCGGCGGCTGGAAACCTCGGCAGAAGGGGCCGTGCAGATGCACTTCTCGGCACAGGGGTCGCGCACCAACCAGATCATGCGCACCCTGACGGTGCTGACGGCCATCTTCCTGCCCCTGAACCTGATCACCGGCGTGTTCGGCATGAACTTCGATGACATGCCGCTGATCCACGAACGCCTGGGCTTCTGGCTGGCCGCCGGCCTGATGGGTGCAGTCGCGGTCGGCCTGGTGTGGCTCTTCCGCCGGCGGCGTTACATCGGCGACTGAGCCATCACCTCGCGGGCCAGGCACAGGTCATCCCAGACCAGGGCCTTGTCGGCCGGGTTGCGCAGCAAATAGGCCGGGTGGTAGGTGACGATCACCGGCACACCACTGTCCAACCGGTGCACCTGCCCACGCAGGCGGCCAATGGGGGCATCGGTCTTGAGCAGGGTTTGCGCGGCAAAGCGCCCCATGGCCAGCACGATGCGCGGTTGCACCAAGGCCAGTTGCCGCGCAAGATACGGCGCACACTGCGCCACCTCGGCCGGCTGGGGGTTGCGGTTGGCCGGGGGACGGCACTTGATCACGTTGGCGATGTACACCTGCTGCTCAGGCCCCGCCTCGCTGCGGGTGAGCCCGACGGCATGCAGCATGCGGTCCAGGAGTTGGCCCGCACGGCCCACAAAGGGCTCGCCCTGGCGGTCTTCCTGCTCGCCCGGAGCCTCGCCCACCAGCATCCAGTGGGCCTGCTCGTGGCCCACCCCGAAGACCGTCTGGGTGCGGCCGGCCGACAAGCCGCAGGCCTGACACGCCTGAACAGCCTGACGAAGGGCGGGCCAGTCCAGCGTGAGTGGCTGACTGATGGTGACCACCGGAGCGGGCGCGGGCGCTACCCCAAGGGAGGCAAGCGCTGCTGCCGCCCCCCCCGAGGGGACGGCGGTCGGGGCGGCAGTCGGTCGGCCTGGGCGCTCGACGGGCGGCGGCGTGCGCTCGGCCACCTGCGCGACTTGCGCGACTTGCGCGACCTGAGCCACCTCGGCCACCGCCACGGGCGCCCCGGGCTCGGCGTCGGCGCGGGCCTGCGGCCAGAAGGGGGGAATCCCCATCTCGCGCAGCATGGCCAGCTGTCGTTCACTCCAGCGCATCGTCACCCCCCGTCAGCGCCAGTCGCATGACGATTGCATCCTCACGCCCCTGCTCGGCCGGGTAATAGTGCTTGCGCACGCCCACCTGCTCGTAGCCCAACTGGGTGTACAAGCGCAAGGCGCGGGCATTGCTGGGCCGCACCTCCAGCCAGATCAGCCCCGACTGGCGTTGGCGACAGCGCGCCGCCAGAATGTCCAAGAAGCTGCGCGCCACGCCCTGTCCATGCCGGGCGCGGGCCACCGCGATGTTGAGCAAATGCACCTCGTCGGCCACGTCCATGGCCACGCACACGGCCACCACCCGCCCGTTGGCGGCCTCGCAGCGAACCCGCGCCCAATAGCCGGCACGCAAGGACGAGCGGTAGTTCTCCACCGTCCAGGCGTGCAAGGGGTGCAGACAGGCATCCTGCTCCATGGCCACCACCTCGGCGATGTCGGCCTCGGTGAGGGGGCGATCAATCCAGCGAAGCTTGTCAGGGGCGCGATCCATCCGGGCGGCTCCCACTCAGGCAGACTGGCGCGCCTGCAGGCGCTCGGCCGTGGTCTGTGCCACCTTGTCACGCACATAGCGCGGCAGCAGCAGGGCGGCATCCAGCCGCTCACCACGCGCCCACGCCACCTGAGCCAACCGCCCCAGCGCAGCGCCCGAAGGGCAGGCCTCGGCATCGTGGTGGCGCACCACCGGCATGAGGGCGACCCGGGACTCGGGCGGCAGCACGGCCAGGCCACTCCCGGCCAGCACCAGGCTGCCCCCAGGCTCGACCGCCCATCGCCGCGCCGGCTCATCCAGGGGCCACAGGGCCGGCGCCACCGCCTCGGTCCAGGCAACACCATCCCAGTCGAACGCCGCCACGTACAGCTCACTCATGCGGGCATCCTGCAGCACCCACACCCGCTGGCCGGGGGGTACGGCCTCAGGCTGACGCAAACGGGCGTCCTCGGCCACGGCCATGAGGGTGTTAAGGCCCAGCGTGGGGCAACCCAGCCCCAGGGCCAGCCCTTGGGCCACCGAGCAGGCCGTGCGCAGTCCCGTGAAGGCCCCCGGCCCCAGGCCACAGGCCACCCCGCGCACCTGGGCCCACGTCAGGCCTCGGTCAGCCAGCAAGACCTCAGCCGCCGGCAGCAGCGTGGTAGAGGCCTGAGCCCCCCCCGGCAGCACCTGCGCGTGGCAGCCCGCCGCATCCACCAGGGCCAGGTGTACCCGGTCGGTGGCGGTGTCCAGGGCCAGCAGCACAGCGTCAGATTCGAACATGGACGGCAGTGTAGCCGTGCCGGCCCGCGCCTGGCGGGCCATGGGTGTGTGAGGAGTGCGTGAGGGGGCGTGACAGACGCGCGACGAACTGTCGCCAGCAGGTTCAGGCTTAGGATGGATGATGCCCGCGCTGCCCCGACTTTCTTGGTTGCTTGCCCATTCATCCATGCCTGCCCTTCACTGCCTCGCGCCATGCCCTGCGCCCTGCCCTGTCTGTCAGGCCCCATCGCGGCTCGGCGGGAGGCTCGTTGGGTCCACGCCCCTGTGGATGACACTGAAGAGGCTGTGGCGCAGGGGACCGACGACCGCACGGCGCGTGGCGCTCAGCATCGCGCTGTCCCTGACGCCAGGGCTGGGGCTGCCGTCGGTGCAGGCGCAGTCATCCCCCGCCTCATGGCGACAGCTGCAACCCGCCCTGCCCACCAGCATCCCCGCCACGGCGGTGTCGGTCTGGGTGGCACCGCTCGATGCCCTGGGCCAGGCAGGAGCACCCCGGTGGGCCTGGCAGGCCGACACGCCACGCCAGATGGCGTCGTTGATGAAACTCTTCACCACCGGCGCGGCCCTGCAGCAATGGGGACCGGCCCACCAATGGCACACCCAGATCGGCCTGGGAGGCCCCCTCGGCGCTGACGGACGGCTGAACGGGCCGCTGTACTGGCGGGCCTCGGGCGACCCAGCGCTGGATGCCAGCCGCCTGTTGACCTGGCTGAGCCGCTGGCGCCAGGCGGGCTTGCAACACGTGAACGGCCCCATCGTGGTGGACCGCAACGTCTTCGAACGCCCGCCGCATGATCCCGCCGCCTTCGACGGGCAGGGCTGGCGCCCCTACAACGCCGGCCCCGACCCACTGCTGATTGCCCACCAAGCCACGACCCTGACCCTGCGCTTGAGCCCGGATGGCCGCCGCTGGGAAGGGACGCTGTGGCCATCGCTGGCGGGCGTGACGGTGGACACGTCGGCGCTGCGGCCCGACACGGCCCCGACGCACTGCGGGGACTGGCGCTCGCGGGTGAGCTTGCAGGCGCAAGCGCAGGAACCGGGGTCAGGCTCGAGCGCCACCGCGGAGCCCAGCGCGCCCCTTCGGCCCTGGGTGGTGCGGGTGAGCGGCGTGCTGCCCACCGTCTGTGGCGAGCTGCCCTGGCCCCTGCTCTGGCAAGGCGATGGGCCCGGCGATCACGCCGAACGGGTGTTGCGGGCGTTGTGGGCGCAGTCGGGCGGCACCTGGCAGGGCCGCTTGACGGAAGGCCGCTGGCCGGCCGATCTGCCGGCCTGGCAAACCTGGTCATCGCCCCCACTGGCCGAGGTGGTGCGCGACATCAACAAGTTCAGCAACAACGTGATGGCCCGGCAGTTGATGCTGAGCCTGCCCGGCGCTGCAGGCACCACCCTGGCCCAGGGCCGTGAACAACTGGCCTCCCGCGTGACGAACGCGGTGAGCGCCTGCCGAGCGAGCGAGCTCAGCCTGGACAATGGCTCGGGCCTGTCGCGCACCGAGGGCAGCACGGCCCAGTGCCTGGGGCAGTGGCTGGCGCACCTGTGGCGCAGCCCCGCCATGCCCGAGCTGGTGGCCTCGCTGCCCGTGACGGCGGTGGATGGCACCACCCGACGCTGGCCCGGTGCGGCAGGCCATGCCCACCTCAAGACGGGCTCGCTGGACGGCGTGACGGGCGTGGCCGGTTACGTGCTGAGCCGTTCAGGCCAACGCCACGTGGTGGTGGTGGTGATCAACCACCCGCAGGCCTCGCAAGCCCGCGGATGGATCAATGCCCTGCTGGACTGGGTGCACGACGACACCGTCGAGCAGACCCGTAGCCCACGGTCAGAACTGGTTGGCCGCGCGGTTGAAGGCGACTGAGCCGATGTAGCTGTGGGCGCCGGGGCCGAGGTGGCGAGGTGTGGCCCACACATAGGCAGATGGGTTGATATCCGCCTTCAGTGTGAAGGTAGAGCACACGCGTGGCATGTCATCAATTTCTGTGATCAAAGTGTTGTCAGCAGGATTGAACAACAGCGATGGCTCACAGGCCGCCATTTCATTCGTGTAGCCCGACGTGGTGGTATTGGCCAAGGCCACTTCGTCAGTATCCACGCCCGCAATAGAGCGACCCAGGCGGCTGATCTCGGGGTTGATGTACACAGCCTGGTTCAACGCTTCGCTGAGACGATCCAGCACCTCACCTCGGGTCTCCGTCACTGCAAAAGGTGACCGTTTCAGGTTGGGCGTCTTCACCAAAATCACTTTGGCGTCAGTGTCTGTGACCGACTTGATGGCCGTGGCCAAAGCCAACCCTCGGGCGCGCAAAACCCCCTCTGCAGCGACGATGGCGTCATTCGTGAAACCGGCCGTCTTGACCAGTTCGTACTGCTCCAAGATGTCGTGCTGCCCCACCATCACAGTGACCAGTACACCACCACGCATCTGGCCGCGCTGGGCCTGGAGGTCGTTGATGACATCAGCCACCTTTTTCTCTGGGGCGGCGAAATTCTGCGCGCCGGTGCCGTCACTGGCACACCCGTTGAGGGTAGAAAAACCCAGGCCAAATCGATTGGCCACTTGTTGTACCCAGTTGTTGCCACTGCAGGAATAAGTCAGTACCGTGCGGCGCTTCAGCGGATCACCAATGGCCACAGAGGGGTTGTTGGAGGCCGAAGCTGTTCCCTCTTCAATGAGCACGATGGACCGAGGGCTGTCCTCGTCGTTCAATGGCTCATAACGCGAGATGGGCGGTGTGGACTGCTGAAACACCACATCAGCCAAATTGTCCCCCGCAACATCGCAGGTTGCCGACGGCAGGCAAACACGCGAATCGGTTCCCACGACACCGTCCACCGCCCAGGTGACACCGCGCACGGTCTGTGGAGAACTGGTGCCCACCGTGAGGTCGGTCAAGGCGCTGTGCTCATCGCCAAAGGCCAACATGGCGGTAGGCTTGTACTCCACCGAGCGGTCGCCGCCGCCGCAGGCGCTCAAGCCCAGGGTGGCCGCCGCCAGAGCGGTCAACGCCCAGCGGCGCAGGGAGGAACGGGAAACAGCAGCAGCGACTGGCAACATGAGGGCTCCGAACAAACAGGCCGGCCCTGGTCATGGGCCGTGGATACAGGGCGTGAGTCTGCCACGACTCTGATCAGGCCGCCGCCGCGCGACTGAGGCGGTCGCGCACACCGTCCCAGGTGGGGTCGGCAGGCGGGGCCTCCACCCAGATGTCGCCCACCGCGTGGGCATCCATGTCGCGCAGGTCGGCAAACAGTTCGTGGGCGGCGGTGATGGCATCACCCGGCATGGCCCGGTGCAGCACGCCCGGGTGAGGCGCACGGTGCGCCCACAGGCTGCGCGAGTACACCGCCACCACCCAGCGGTGGGGCTCGGTCAGGCCTTGCGGCAGCTGGGTTTCCAGCACGTCCAGGGCATCGTTGAGCTCGCTCTCGCTCATCAGGCGCACCTTGGCGCGCGGCGCGTAATGGGCCATCAGGGTGCCTGAGGCCTTGGGCGCGCTGGGATCGGGTGACTCGGGGCGGGACCACTGCACGGGCTCACCCGTGACGGCTTCGATCTCGGCCAAGGTGATTCGGCCGGGACGCAGCAGCACCGGGTGCCCGCGGGAGCAGTCGATGATGGTGGACTCGATGCCCACCTCGCAGGGGCCGCCATCCAGCACCCAGACCTCGTCCAGCCCGGGGCCCGCCTCTTGAAATTCATCGACCACGTGATCAGCCCGGGTGGGGCTGATGCGCCCGAACCGATTGGCGCTGGGGGCAGCCACGCCCAGCACATCGCGCAGGGCACAGGCCTCCAGCAGCTTGAGTGCCACCGGGTGATCCGGGCACCGCAGGCCGATGGTGTCGTGCCCCCCTGCCGCGGCCGTGGCCATGTCGGCCGCACGCGGCACGATCACGGTCAGGGGGCCGGGCCAGAAAGCCTCGACCAGGCGCTGCGCCACGGGCGGAAAGGCCGAGACGAAATGCAGGGCTGCGTGCCGGTTGGGCACGTGCACGATCAGCGGGTGATCGGCCGGGCGCCCCTTGGCGGCAAAAATGCGGGCCACGGCGGCATCGTCATCGGCGCGGGCCCCCAGGCCGTACACCGTCTCGGTGGGCAGGGCCAGCAGGCCGCCATCCACCAGGCGTTGGGCGGCCTGCTCGATGGCATCGGGCTGCAGCAGGGGGTCGAGCAGGCGCATGGGCGGGATCTCAGGTGGTCTGACGACTCAGAAGGGCTCGATGCCCAGGATGGCCGCCGCCTTCATGGCCGTGGCGCGGGCCGCCTCCGGCGTGGCGCCCGTGATGGTGAGGTGGCCCATCTTGCGCGCCACCCGGGCCTCGGTCTTGCCGTACAGGTGCAGGTGGGTGCCCGACAGGGCGAGCACGGCCGCCCAGTCGGGCTCACGCTGCTCGGCCACACGCTGGCCGTTCACCACCGGGAACCACAAGTCGCCCAGCAGGTTGAGCATCACGCACGGGCTGTGCAGCACAGGCTCCACCAGGGGCAGGCCGGTCATGGCGCGCACCTGCAGCTCGAACTGCGACACGTCGCAGGCATCGATGGTGTGGTGGCCGCTGTTGTGCGGGCGCGGGGCCATCTCGTTGGCCACGATGCGGCCGTCTTGCAGCACGAAGAACTCGATGCACAGCACGCCCACATAGTTCAGCGAGGCGGCAATCTGGTGGGCCGACGCATAGGCCTGCTGCGACACGGCCTCGGTGACGTTGGGCGCAGGCACCTGCGTGACGGCCAGGATGCCGTCACGGTGCAGGTTCTGCTGCAACGGGAAGTGCACCACCTGGCCATCGCGACCACGCGCCACGATGACGCTGACCTCATACGCCAGGGGTAGCATCTTCTCGAGCACGCAGGGCACCTGCTGCAGTTCAGCCCAGGCGGCAGCCAGCTCGTCGCGGGTCTTGACGCGAACCTGTCCCTTGCCGTCATAACCCAGGCGGGCGGTCTTGAGGATGCCGGGCAGCAGGTCATCGGTGACGGCAGCGAGCTGTGCGGGCGTTTCAATCAGGGCATGCGGGGCACAAGCCACGCCGCAGCCCACAAAGTGGGCCTTTTCGCGAGCGCGATCCTGGCACACGGCCACGGCACTGCCGGCGGGTGCGACAGGGCGTGTGGCGGCCAGTTGGTCGAGCGCCGCAGCCGGCACGTTCTCGAACTCGGTGGTGATGGCAGCGGACACGCGGGCCAGCTCGGCCAGACCCGCCTCGTCCAGGTAGGGCGTGCGGATGTGCTCGTGTGACACGAGGCCGGCGGGGCTGGTGGCGTCGGCGTCCAGCACGGCCGTGCGGTAGCCCATGCTTTGCGCAGCATGCACGAACATGCGGCCCAGTTGGCCGCCGCCCATCACCCCAAGGGTGGCACCCGGCAGGATCACGGGCAAGTTGGCGTTCTGGGGCTCACTCATGCCTTGGGCTCCATCGTCAGGTCGGCCGTCATCGCGCGGGCGACCTCGGTCTGGCGGGCCCGGAAGGCCTCCAGTTGGGCGCGCAGGGCGGGGTCACTGCCCGCCAGCATGGCCACGGCAAACAGCGCCGCATTGCCCGCGCCGGCCGTGCCGATGGCGAACGTGGCGACCGGGATGCCCTTGGGCATCTGCACGATCGAGTGCAGCGAATCAACCCCTTGCAGGTGGCGCGAGGGCACCGGCACGCCCAGCACCGGCACCGTGGTCTTGGCCGCCAGCATGCCCGGCAGGTGGGCCGCGCCGCCGGCGCCGGCGATGATGGCCACCAGGCCCCGCTCGGCAGCGGCCTCGGCGTAGCGGAACATGTCGTCGGGCATGCGGTGGGCCGAAACCACCTGCGCCTCGAAGGGCACGCCAAACTCGGTCAGAATGTCGGCGGCGTGCCGCATGACGTCCCAATCGCTGCTGGAGCCCATGACGACCCCGACCTTCACGGTCTTGTGTTCAATGTTGGTGCCCACGGCATTCGTCACGGCTGGATCCTTCGTTCGTCGAACCACGTCAAAGACCGGATTTTAGGCCCTCGCCTCTTCCGTACCGCACACCCTGCCCCGCACCCGCGTCCACACCCGGCCCACCATGATCGATATCACCTACGACAACTTCGAATCCGAGCTGATCGCCGCCTCGACCCGCGTGCCCGTGCTGCTGGACATCTGGGCCGAATGGTGTGGCCCCTGCAAGGCGCTGGGCCCGGTGCTGGAGCAGCTCGAGGCCGAGTACAACGGCCGTTTCATCCTGGCCAAGGTCAATGCCGACGAGTATCCCGAAATCGCGCAGCAGCTCTCCAAGATGTTCGGCGTGCGCTCCATCCCGTTTTGCGTGATGTTCAAAGACGGCAACCCGATCGACGGCTTTGTGGGCGCGCTGCCTGCCGACAAGATCCGGGGCTTCCTGGATCAGCACGTGGCCAGCGAAGATGCCCTGGCCTCGACCGAAGAGACCCTGGAGGCCGAAGCCGCGATGGCGGATGGCCAGACCGACTCGGCCCGCGCCCTGCTGGAAGACGCCTTGGCGCGCGACCCGGCCAACGACGAGGCCCGCTTTGACCTGATCAAGCTGCTGATCGCCGAAGGCGACCTGGAGGCCGCCCAGGCCACTTACACCCCGGTGGCTGCCCGCGCCGAAGGCCCCCTGCCCGAACTACGCGTGAACGCGTTTGGCCGCTACATCCAGGCCTTTGCCGCCGCCCGCCAAGGCCGCGCCCCGGCTGAACTGGCCGAGGCGATTGCCGCCAACAAGCGCGACTTTGCCGCCCGCTTCGAGCTGGCGCAGCTGTTCTGGGCCGCCGGCGAGTTCACCCAGGCCATGGACGAGCTGCTGGAGATCATCATGCGCGACAAGGCCTGGAGCGACGAGCTGGCCCGCAAGACCTACGTGGCCATCCTGGAAGTGATGAGCAAGCCCCTGCCCAAGGCCCCCGCAGGCAAGGCCGCCGCCCCTGGCGCCGCCGATGGCAAGCCCAAGCTGGAAATTGCCGGCAAGATGGAAACCACCCCGACCGACCCGGTGATTGAGCAGTACCGCCGCAAGCTGAGCATGGCGCTGTTCTGAACCCAGCACTGCTGCGGTGACGCCTGTGATCCACGAAACGCGCATCGACCTGCCCGCCACCGTCCGGGGCGAGCAGCCTTTCCTGCACTGCCGCGTGGCAGGCCCCGTGGGCGCGCCCCTGCTGCTGTTTTTGCACGGCTTCCCCGAAGGCCCGTTCATCTGGGATGAAGTGATCACCCACTTCTCATCCACGCACCGCTGTGTGGCCCCGGCCCTGCGTGGCTACCCCGGCTCGTACACCCCGGCCGACGTGAAGGCCTACCGTGCGCACGAGGTGGTGGCCGACCTGCTGGCCCTGATCCGCCTGCAGGCGCCCACCCCGGACACCCCGGCGGCCGCCGTCATCGGCCATGACTGGGGCGGCGCCATCGCCTGGACGCTGGCCTCGATGGCACCCCAGGCCCTGCAGCGACTGCTGATCCTGAATGCGCCGCACACAGCCACCTTTGTGCGCGACCTGAAGCACTGCCCGGCCCAACAGGCCGCCAGTGCCTACATGAACGACCTGCGCGCACCAGGCGCGGAGGAGGCCCTGAGCACGAACGACCACGCCGGGCTGCTGGCGCTGATCGAACGGTTTGGCGCGGGCGGGGTGATGTCGCCCGGGCTGATCGACCGCCTGCGTGCCCACTGGACACCGCCGCCCGGCGGCTCGGGCAGCCCCCACCCGCTGACCGGCCCGCTGAATTACTACCGGGCCTCGCCCCTGGCGCCTGGCCACAGCGCGCTGGAGGCGCTGCACATCAGCGATGACAGCGTGCGCGTGAACGTGCCCACCACCGTGCTCTGGGGCGAGGCTGACACCGCCCTGCTGCCGGGACTGCTGAACGGCCTGGACGCGCACGTGCCCGATCTGCAGGTGCAACGCCTGCCCGGTGTGGGGCACTGGGTGGTGCACGAGGCACCGCAGGCCGTGTGCGATGCGCTGCGGGGCTTGCTGCGCCGCTGAAAATCCGTCCATCCACCACGCCAGACCATGCCATCGCCCACCACCCTGCCGCCCCTGATCGATGCCGCCGCGCTGCAGGCCCTGCTGCAGGGGCCCAGCCAACCCCTGCTGGTGCTGGACTGCCGCTTTCAGTTGAGCGACACCGAGGCTGGCAGAAAGGCGTATATCCAGGGCCACATCCCGGGGGCGCTGTACGCCCACCTCGACGACGACCTGTCGGGCCCCAGAACCCCGGACGGCCGCCTGGGCCGCCACCCGCTGCCCAGCCCCGAGGCCTGGCAGGACACCCTGCGCCGTTGGGGGGTGTGCGCCAACACCCGCGTGGTGGCCTATGACGACATGGGGGGCGCCATGGCGGCGCGCCTGTGGTGGCTGCTGCACTGGGCCGGTCACCCCGCCGTGCAGGTGCTGGACGGCGGCTGGCCCGCCTGGCTGGCCCAGGGCGGCACCGTGAGCCACACACCCGCCCCCACCCCAGCCCCAGGCGACGTGGTTGTTCAGGTCCAGCCCGAGAGGGTGCTGAGCACGGCCGACGTGCGCGCCCTGCCGCCTGATCAGTGGCTGCTAGACGCCCGCAGCCCCGACCGCTTCCGGGGCGAGAACGAAACCCTGGACCCCATCGGTGGCCACATCCCCGGCGCCACCAACCGGTTCTTCCAGCTCAACCTGCGCGAGGGGCGATTCAAACCCGCCGATGAACTGCACGCCGAATTCGAGGCCCTGCTGGCCGGCCGTCCGGCACAGTCCGTGGTGCACCAGTGCGGCTCGGGCGTGACCGCCTGCCACAACCTGCTGGCCATGGTGCATGCGGGCTGGCCGCTGGGGCGGCTGTACGCGGGCTCATGGAGCGCCTGGTGTGCGCAGCCCGACGCGCCGGTCGAGCGCTGAACGGTCACGCTGAGCGGTCACGCTGAGCGGATGAACGGTTAGTGGACCGCCCGCTCGCGACCCAACCGACCCGCGAGCGGCGGCGGCATCCCCAACAAAGCGTGAACATTCTCACGCTGATCGACGGATCAGGGCCATCCCTGATTCTCCAGAATTCACGAGATCTTTCATCATGAAATCGTGGAATCAGGAGATACGCGCATGCACCGTCCAGTTTTGGGTCGAGCCCGTCAGGCCTGGCAACAGGGTTTCACCCTCATCGAAGTGATGATCGTGGTGGCCATCGTGGCCATCCTGTCCAGCGTGGCGTATCCGGCCTACACCGACTATGTGCGCCGCGGGCAACTGCAAGAGGCCTTCACCAACCTGGCCAACTACCGCATCCAGATGGAGCAGTACTACCAGGACAACCGGCGGTACACGGCCACCACGGCCTCCACCACATGCGCCGGGGCGGCCGCGCAGTTGCTCACCGCCGCGGAGCTACGGGGCCAGATCACCAACTTCACCTACACCTGCGTCCCGGGCAATAACGGGCAGACCTACACCTTGACCGCAGCAGGCACGGGCAACACGAACGGCTACGACTACACCATCAACCAAGACGGTACGCGAAGCACCGCCAAGTTTGCCGGCACCGCTGTAACCGGATCGAGCTGCTGGCAAAGCAAGCCCGGCACCTCCTGCTGAGGATGAGCATGCGCACTCGAGGCTTCTCCCTGATCGAGCTGATGGTGACCCTGGTGGTGTTTGGCATCCTCACCATGGCCGCCATCCCCAGCATCTCAGACTGGCTTCGCAACACCCGACTGCGCAACCAGGCCGAATCGGTGCTCACGGGTTTGCAGCAGGCGCGCAACGAAGCCGTGCGGCGTAACCGCCCGGTGACCTTCTGGCTGGTGAACCTGCCCACGCCAGGGCAGCTCACGGCCAACTGCACCCTGGCCTCCAGCGCCAATGGCTGGGTGGTGAGCATCAACAGCCCCGCCAACGGCTGCAATGCAGCACCATCACTGTCCGTCAGCCCCATGATCGTGAAGGCTCAGGTGGGCGCCGATGGCGGCGCGGGGGTGGGCATCACGGGCAGACGCATCGCTGCTGACGGCAGCGTCAGTGCCGCCACCAGCGTGACGTTTGATGGGCTCGGCCGCACCGTCTCCAGCTTTGCCAACAACACCCAGATGCTTAACCGCATCAGCGTGGGGTACGCCACCGCTGCCACTGGCGATCGTCCCCTGCAGATCGACATCGACGCCAGTGGCGGGGCTCGCATGTGCGACACGACCATCACCGACGGCACGGATGCCCGGGCCTGCCCCACCGATCCACAGCCGCCCTCGGCCACCCCCTGACCTGAGGAATCACGAGATGCATCGTTCACAGATTCGACAGCTTCGTACCGCGGCTCGCCTGCAAACGGGGGTGATGCTGCTGGAAATCCTGGTCAGCATCCTGATTTTCAGCTTCGGTGTGCTGGCCCTCGTGGGCCTCCAAGGCAGCATGACACGCGCTCAGACCGAGGCCGAGTTGCGGGCTGAGGCCAGCTTCCTGGCGGGCGAGGTGATTGGTTTGATGTGGACCAGCACCACCTCACTGAGCTCGTACAGCGGCGCCAGCTGCGACACCACCGACGCCTGCAAGACGTGGGCCGAGAAAGTCACCGAGAAGCTGCCGGCTGGCCAAGGCACGGTCACCGTCAATGGCAACACGGTCACCGTGACGATCACCTGGCGCCACAGCGGCGGCGACCAACGCACCTACACCACCACCACGGACATCACGCCCGCCTGATCATGTCCAGGACACACTATTACCCCCCCCAACAGGGCATGACCCTGATCGAATTGATGGTGGCCCTGGTGCTGGGGCTGGTCACCACCTTGATCGTGGCTCAAGTGATGATCAATGCCGAAGGACAGCGTCGCACCACCACCAGCGGCACCGATGCCCAGATCAACGGCGCCAGCGGCCTCTACCTGCTCAGCCGTGATCTGCAAGCCGCTGGCTACGGCCTCATTGGCAAAAGCACGATGCGCGGCTGTCCCATCCGTTGGGCCAATGGCAACGCGGCGATCACCGACTTCAGGCTGCTGCCGGTCAGCATGACGGTCGACGCCGCCGGTAACGCCGTCATCCGCATCCTGTCGAGCGGCTCGACAGACTTCGCCGTCCCGGTGGCAGTGCAAGAGGGTCTTCAGCCCGCCACACTGGCCGCCACTGGCTTCAAGGTGCGCTCTACCCTGGGCATGGCGCCTGGGCACCTGATGGTGGTCGCACCGCCAGCGTGGGATCCGGCCGACAACACCACCTGGTGCACCCTCTTCCCGGCAGGGACCATCTCCACGGCCACCACCTTGCCGGTGAATGGCATCTCAGCCACACCCGTCAGCGATGAGCAGAAGGCCGAGTTTGGCGGCTTTGGCCCCGAGGTTTTTCCGGCCGCCGGCTACCCATTGGAGTCGACCGTGGTCAACCTGGGCACGGTTCCCGATTTGCGGGAATACCGGGTGGCCAATAACACGCTGCAGATGCGCCGACTGCTGGCGACGGGCGCCTGGAGCGACTGGATGACCACGGCACCTGGCATCGTCAGGCTGGTGGCGCTCTACGGCGTGGATGACACCGTGCCCGCTGATGGCCGCGTGGATCGCTACACGGCCACATCGCCCACCAACGCCGATGGATGGACACGGGTCTTGACCATGCGCGTGGCGGTGGTGGCACGCAGCGCCCAGTTTGAACGCCCGGTGGTCAATGCGGCCACGAATGTCACCACGCGGGTGACGCAAGACGCACCGCGCTGGATCCTGGGTCATCGCTCGATCCCGGTCGAAGGCGCTGCACCCTGCAGCACCACGACCAACGAGGAAGAGGAAGAAGTGTCATCGGATCAGCAATGCCTGAGCCTGAATGTGGGTGTGACACCCACCACCAACGGCACACCGCCCGATCAGGATTGGCGGAACTACCGATACAAGATTTATGACACGGTCGTCCCCCTGCGCAACCAGGTCTGGAGCCCGCTATGACACGAATCATCTCCCGACGCGCAGCACCCGGAACGGCCCAGACCGGCCTGTCCCTGATCATCGCCTTGCTGGCCCTGGTCGCCTTGTCGGTGGCTTCGGTTGCCCTGATCCGCTCCGTGGACACCGGCACCCTGGTGCTGGGCAACCTGGGCTTCAAACAAGACACCACGGCGCAGGCCGACCAAGGCACCAGGGCCGCCATCGCCTGGATGACGACCGCCGGCACCGACCTCACCGCCAACAACTCCACAGCCGGTTATTACGCGGCCGCTCCGGTCAACTTTGATCCCACGATGCAATTGAGCAGCCTGACCAACCGCGTGATCGTGGACTGGGACTATGACGACAGCGACCTCAAAGACTGCAAGACCGTCCCCGGCACCCCAGCCGCGCGATGCCTGACCCCGGTGGGGCTCGCGGGAAACGCCGACATCCGATACATCATCATCCGGCTGTGTCAAAACACCGGAGCGGTGGAAACCAACAACTGCGTTCGACCGGCGGCCCAATCCAGCGGCGATGCCGCTGACAAGGGCGCGCTGGACTACAGCAAACCATCACCATTGACGGCCAAGACGGATGGCGTGATGTATCGCGTCATTGTGCGGGCGCAAGGCGCCCGTGACACCACCACCTACACCGAAACGCTGGTGCAACTCTGAGTTGTTTGACGGAGGTCCCATGATCACACAACGCGCCCGGCATCTGTGCCAATGGACAGCCCTGTCATTGCTGATGAGCAGCCCCGTGCTGGCCGTCACCGACATCAGTAACCGTCCCTTGATCACCAACCAGGTATCGGTCAAGCCCAATCTGATGTTCATTCTGGACAACTCGGGCTCGATGAACTTTGGCTACGTGCCTGAAGCCATGGGCAGCTCGGGTCAGTATGGCTTTCGCAGCAACCAGTGCAACGGTGCCGCGTACAACCCTGCCACCACGTACCCGCTGCCCGTCACACCAGATGGCCGAGATTACCCCGCGATGTCTCACACTGCGGCGTGGTGGGATGGGTTCAATCCTCTGTTCAACAACGACACCGCGTACAACGTCAGCACCACCGTCAACTCGGTGGTGGCAGCGGGTGGCGCGCAAATCACGGTCACGGTCACGGGTTGGCCCAGCACAGCGCCCTTCAGTAAGAATGACTCCATCGCCTTGAGGCGAGACGGTAACCGCTCTCAATGGATCACGGGTACCGTCACTCAGATCTCTGGATCCGGCTCCACGCGCAATGTCACCCTCAATCTGGGCTTTTCATCCATCCATGATGGCAGCCACAGCGACTGGCGCATCGGTCGTCTCGTCACCTACAACCTGACCAGCAGCACCGACACCAGCCCACGCGCCGATTACTACTATCGCTACAAGGGCAGCCAACCCGCCATGTCATGGACCTATCTGTCCAACGGCAGCGTGGACACAGGCAGCACCTTCGTGAGTGAGTGCACCAGCTCGCACGGCTACGCCCCGGGCATGAACGTGTTCGATCAGGTGATGGTGAGCGGACTCAGCACCAGCCAGCAGCAGAACTATGCCAACTGGTACAGCTACTACCGCAACCGAATCCTGATGATGAGATCGTCCGCCGGACGGGCCTTGGCCGGGCTGGACAGCAGTTACCGCGTGGGCTTCAACTCACTGAACAACGGCAGCAACTTCAACACCACCGTCACCGATACCTTGGGCTTGTTCAGCGACATCCGAGATTTCGACGCCAGCCAACGGGTCACGTTCTACAGCAACCTGTATGGCTCCAACATCCAGGGCGGCACCCCCTTGCGCCGCGCCTTGAACAAGATCGGTCAGTACTACGCCAACGGCATCACCGGGCAGAGCGACCCGGTGCAACACGCGTGTCAGCGGAACTACACCTTGCTGACCAGCGACGGCTATTGGAATGACTCAACCACCACCCCGCAGCGACCCAGCACCCTGGGCGGCGGCAACATCGGCAATCAGGATGGTGACATCAGCGACACCACCTGGACGCCACGCCCGGTGTATGACGGCACCAGCGACTCTTCACGCGTGGAACGTCGCAATCGGTACGTTGTCACGGGCAGTTGCTTCTTTGGCTTTTCCACTCGATATCAAAGCATCACGGAACAGCGCACCGTCACCAGCACCACCAGCGGAACCGCGGTGCAGACCAGCGCGTCGGCATGGTCCACGGTATCCACGACATTAGAGTGCGGTTCGGTACCCAACCCCAACCCCTCTGCCGCCACGGTGATATCCACCACCGGAGGCGGGCAAAGCAATACCCTGGCCGACATCGCGGCGTACTACTACAAGACCGACTTGCGGCCGAGTTTGTCCAACAGCGTTTTCACCTCGTCGTCAGACCCGGCATCTCACCAACACATGACCACCTACACGCTGGGTCTGGGTCTGAGTGGTTTTCTTCGCTACGACCGTAACTACCTGGATCAGACCACCGGCGACTACGCTGACATCAAGAATGGCACGCGCAACTGGCCCGTACCGCCCATCGACCAATCAGACAATCCGGCCAAGGTGGACGACCTGTGGCATGCCGCCGTGGCTGGCCGCGGGCGCTACTTCTCGGCCAGCGACCCGCAAGTGCTGACCGACTCTCTGAGTGCGGCCCTGTCTGACATCAACGCTCGGGAAGGCGTGGGCGCTGCCGCCGCCAGCAGCACCCTGCGGCCCGTGCTGGGCACCGACCAGATCTTCCTGGGTTCTTACCGTACCCGTTTCTGGGATGGCGAGCTGGAGGCGCGAACCATCACCCGCTTGGCCAACGGCAACCTGAGCGCAGGACCAGACAACAAGGTGTGGTCGGCATCTGCTCAGTTGAGCGCCACCCCCCACACCAGCCGCAACATTTTTTACCTGCGCAGGCAGACCACCACCACGGGCATCACCACCAGTCTGGCGGCGTTCAATTGGGCCAACATCAATTCGGATACCGATGCCACGGCCTTGTTGAACCACTTCAATCGTTTCTGCGAGCAAGGCACCGTTCCCACACAATGCGCCGCGCTGACCCCGGAACAGAAAACAGCCGCCAAGGGTGAGAACCTGGTCAACTTCTTGCGGGGCGACCGCAGCCGAGAGGGTTCGTTGTACCGCAGTCGAGAGTCGGTGCTGGGTGACATCGTCGATGCCTCGCCGGTCTTTGTGGGTCCGCCTCCTTTCAACTACACCGGACAGGACTACCCCAGCTACAAATCGGCACAGACGAATCGTTGCCCGATGGTCTATGTGGCCGCCAACGACGGCATGTTGCACGCGTTCTCGGCCAAGACTGACCGCACGCAGTACAGCAGCTGCCCTGCAGCGGGCAGCGAAGCGTGGGCCTACGTCCCACGGGCGGTGATGAGCCACATGTACATGCTGGCCGATCGCGATTACGCCAACAATCACCGCTTTTATGTGAACGCCACGCCCGTGGTCGGTGATATCGGGCAAACCGTTGAGGGCGAAGGCGATACCGAGACCACCAGCTGGAAAACCATCCTGGTGGGTGGCTTCGGCGCCGGTGGACGAGGCTACTACGCGCTGGATGTGACCAACCCTGCCAGCCCCACGGCGCTGTGGGAGTTCAGCGACAGCGACATGGGCTTGAGCTACGGCAATCCGGTCATCACGCAGATTGCCGACGCTGACGGCGAGACCACCTGGGTGGTGGCCTTCACATCGGGCCTCAACAACAGTGGCAACGGCTTCCTCTACATCCTCAATGCCCACACGGGCGCGGTGATGTACAAGGTCCCGACGCTGGTGAATGGTGGCGCAGCGGGAACGGCCTCCAGCCCCAGCGGCTTGAACAAGCTCAATGCCTGGGTCGAGAGTCCCACCTACAACCTGGCCCTGCGCTTCTATGCCGGCGATATGCGAGGCAACCTCTGGCGTTTCGACTCCAACAACCTGACGGCTCCCGCCCCCAACGCTGCGGACACCCGTGCGGTTCGGCTAGCCAACCTGGCGGTCAGTGGTGTTGCACAGCCCATCACCATCCGGCCTGAGCTGGCCCAAGTCAACTACGGGGGCTACCAACATCCCGTGGTGCTGGTGGGAACAGGGCGTTACCTGGGGATCAGCGATGTCGAGACCGACGCTCTCCAGAGCATCTACGCCATCAAAGATCCGCTGACCAGCACCGGCTGGGGCAATGTGCGCCCCAACCTGATCGAGCAGACCTTGAGCGCCTACAACGACAGCGCCAACGTGCGCACGCTGACCAAGCGCCAGGTAGACTGGAACAGCAGCACGGTGGCTGGCTGGTACATCGACCTGCCCGACGATGGCGAACGGGTGGTGACCAACATGGGGCTGGCGTTCACCACGCTGACAGTGGCCTCGCTGGTACCCAAGGCCGATGTCTGCTCGGGCGATGGCTACTCATGGCTTTACAACCTGGACATCGGCACAGGCAGCTACGTCAATGAAGGGCCCGTCGCTGGCGAAAAGAGCGATCAGGCGGTCATGGGCATCAGCATCGTGCAGGTGGTCGACGGTGATCGTAATGAAACGGTGGGGCTGAACACCAAGTCCACCGGCGAGACCTCGTTCAATCGCCTTCCCGATGGGGTGGGCGGCAGCGCTGGCCTGCGTCGCACCTCTTGGCGTGAACTCCTGCCGCCCGGCCAATGATCCTGACACGCCACGCGACTCCAGGCCCACGACACCGCGACGAACGGTTGTGGTGGGCCGTTGGTGCCGCTGTAGCCTTGCATGTGGTGATGCTGGCGGGCGGCCACGCGCCCGAACAACACTTGACGGGCCCTCATGGCTCCGAGAACAACGCGACGGCCCCATCCCTGGATCAGTCGAACCTCGTCCCCAAGGCGTGGCAACTCCTGGCTGGCACTCAGAGCACAGACCACACACCACACCATACAGCAGACGATCAGTCCACCGAGCATCAGGCCCACATCGTGTCGTCAGCTGCCGCTGATCACATCACGGCCCCCAACTCACCGCCCTCCGTGATGCCCCAAGGCGCCCACCACGAAGCGCCGTTCTGGCGTCGCCACGAGGTGGACCAGGGCCCCATCCCCCTCCATCCGGTCCTCATCCCCTACCCCGAAGGGATTCAGGTCGTCCAGGCCGTCCGGGGTGTCATCACGCTCTACATCGATGAACATGGCGTGGTGCGTCGGGTGGAACCCAAAGATCAAACCCTGGCCCCGGCGATGGTTCAAGCTGCGCGAGACGCCTTTCTGCAGGCCCGCTTTCAGCCCGCGCTGAGGCAGCAAGCTCCAGCCCGGGTACAGATCGACATCGAAGTGCAATTCGACCCACCCGAAGCACCTCCGGGCAACCGGTCGCTCACCCCAGGTCTGTGAGTGTGGCTTTAGGGGCTCACACCCTTGCCGAAGGCCCCAGGCATCCGCGATGATGGTGCCATCCACCTCACGCAGGGCCTCAAGTCATGAAAGTCGCCGCCATCCAGATGGTGTCCACGCCCGACGTGCACGCCAATGTCGAAACCGCCCGCCGCCTGGTGGCGCAGGCTGCTCAGGCTGGGGCCGAGCTGGTGGCCTTGCCCGAGTACTTTTGCCTGATGGGTCTGGCAGATGCCGACAAGCTGGCGATTGCCGAGCCCCTGGCTGATGCGGACTGGCCGGCCACGCCCAGCACGCCACTGCAGCATGTTCTGGCCGAGACCGCCCGCGAGCATGGTGTCTGGCTGATCGCCGGCACCATCCCGCTGAGGGTGGACTCGGCCCTGGACGACCACTGCCGCGTGTTCAACAGCACCCTGGTGTACGACCCCACGGGCCGGCGCGTGGCCCGCTACGACAAGATTCACCTGTTCCGCTTCGATGACGGTCAGCGTCGCTACGACGAGGCGGCGGTGCTGCGCGCGGGCCAGCAGCCGGTGGCCCTGGATGTCCCGTCCCGGGACGGGCACACGTGGCGCGTGGGGCTGGGCGTGTGCTACGACCTGCGCTTCCCGGAGCTGTTCCGCCAGTTGAGTCAAGAGCGCCCCCTGGATTTGATCGTGCTGCCCGCCGCCTTCACCGACACGACCGGCCAGGCCCACTGGGAGCTGCTGCTGCGCGCCCGCGCCGTGGAAAACCTCTGCCATGTACTGGCCCCGGCCCAAGGGGGGCTGCACCCCAACGGCCGCCGCACCCATGGCCACAGCATGGTGGTGGGCCCCTGGGGCAAGGTGCTCGCCGAGCAGGCCACCGAGGGCGAAGGCGTGGTGCTGTGCGAGATCGACCAGGCGCGACAAACCGCCGTGCGCCACCAATTGCCGGCCCTGCAGCACCGGGTGCTCTGACGCCCGCTCAAACGCTCCGATCGTCGCCCGCGGGGGCAAACAACTGCAGCGCCCGCGACTGCTGCCCATCGCGGAAGTGCTTGCGCTCGAACAGCTTGGTCTGGGCTTCCAGCGGCAGGTCGGTGATGCGCAACACGTTCAGGCGAATCAGCGCATCGATCAAGTCTTCCAGCACCCGCACCAGATCGGCGTCCATCGTGGCAAAACCACGCTCGCCATCACCCCGCAAAAATGCCTGCACCGCCGGGTGGTCGATGGCCAGGCTTTCGCTGCCCGCCACCGGCTCGCGGTGCAGGCTGACGATGTTGCCCAAGGGGTCTCGAATCGCGTGGAACATGGCAGGCTCGGCGGGGTCAATGAAGGGATTATCGGCACGCCCACCGTCAGCTTGATGCGCGCGAGCCCGCGCCACCCGTCAGGCCTGGCGCCTGCCCCCGGCGATCGCCCCCCTCACAGATGGCAATCGGCCAGCAACCAGCGTCCCATCACCGAGCCCTGCACCAGGCAATTCGCCGTCACCCCCTGCCCGGGCTCCAGGCCCTCCAGGGCAGCAGCGTGCTCGGGCACAGCCGACCACACCAGGGGCTGTCCAGCACCTGAGGGCGTGGCCAGCAGCAGCACCTGCACCCCATCTTCGCCCGCCACGCGCTGCATCACCTCGCCACGCACGCGTGCGCGCTGCCCCACGGTCAAGGCGCTGGCACTGGTGTCATCGGCCAGGGTGGCCGCCTCCACAGGTGGCCGCACCGAGGTGTCGTCGCGGGCCTGGTCGCCCCGGCGTGCCACCTCGGCCAGGGCTGCGCGCGCCACGCCCTGCTGGGCCGCCGGGGTGTCGTGCGGGGCCTCAGGCACCACCACGGGCTCCGGCAGGGGCACACCCTCGACGCCCATGGGTGCGCTCAGCCCCCCGCCAACAGCCTGCTCCAGCGGCGGCGCATCCAGCGGTTCAGCGCCCCCAGCCGCGTCGCGGCCAGCACCCCACCAGGTCCAGGCCCCGACCGCCACCGCGGCCACCAAGGCCATTCCCGCCAGGGCACCAGGCCCCGGCGCCAACCAGGGTCGCCGGGTGCGGGGTCTGCTCGTCACCGTCACAGCGTCAGCAGGTACTGAACCAGGTCCGACACCTCGTTGGCCGAACGTGCGCACCAGGGGTGCGGCGCAGCCGGCATGCCGATGGGCCCCGGCGCACCGATCTCAGGCCCGAACTCGCGGCGCATCTTCTGGTAGTCCCAGTAGTAGTGGTTCTGGTCCCAAGGCACCGTCACGAAGTACTTGTGGCGCTCCACAAAGCGGTTGCGTGCATCGGCCGTGAAGTCCAGCAAATGCTTCTTCTTGGCCTTGTACACGCGGAACACATCCCCCTTGCGGTTCAGGTCGGGCGCGGGCGTGGGCTGGTCGGCCGTGCCCGGGGCGGGGCGCACTGGCGCATGCAGCGTGTAGTACTGCTTGTACATGGCCGAGCCCTCGCTGCAGCGATCCGGGTGCACCAGGTCTTCCAGGTTGCGCACATGGCCGTCTGACAGCAACCCGCGTGAGCTCACCCAGTACAGGTTGCGCAGGTAGGTCACACGGATGGACTGCTGCTTGTACTGGAAGTCGGTGGGGGCAAAGAAGCGACCCACCTGGTCCAGGCGGATCATCTTCTCGTTGGTGTGGGCACCCACCTGGTCGGTGTGGCACGAGGCGCAGGCCTGGCCATACACCGCCTTGCCCCGGTTGACGGCCGCCACCAGCGAGGGGTAAGCCTGCCAGCCTTGCTGCACAAAGGCGCCCTCGGTGGTGCTGGCGCTGCCCGTCTGCGACAGCTTCTGGTTGGACTTCAGCCAGCGGTACATGCCGATGTTGCGCAGGTCGTCGTCATGCTCGTCCAGCACCGACATGTAGGCCGTCAAGGCCTTCAGCGAGGTCGGGTCCATCGCGCCCATGGCGCCCTCGGGCTCTTGCGCATGCACATACGAGCCCTCGAAGCCCACGTACGACTCCGTGTGCGACAAGGCCCGCCGGATCGGCAGGTGGTTCGTCACATTCGGGATCGTCATCGGCGAGTAGATGTAGTCGTTGTCGTACAGGCTGCCCTCACCCGCCGTGCGCGTCAGCGTCGCCTCGGAGGCGCCCGCCGGCATCAGGTACAGCAGCGGCGTCTTGTCCACCTTCTTGCTGGCCTTGTCAAAGCTCGGCCCCGGCTCCAGCCCCTCGATGTACGAGAAGGTGGCCGTGGTGTCGCCCAGCTTGTCACCCAGCACCGTCCAGCGCTGCGTCCACAGCGGGTTGGGCAGGCCCGGGAACACCTTGGTGATGGTGCTGCCCCCCTTTTGATAGCTGATCTGGTAGCCGTGGCATGAGGCGCAGTTGAAGCCCGCCCACTTGCCCCGGCCCAGGAACGGGTGCGACGACTCGGCGTTGCGGTAGCCCACCCAGCCGGTGTTGCTGGTGTTGCCCTTGGTCAGTTGCTGGTCGATCAGCAAGAAGCCCGGAATGGGGCTTTCCTGCGGATACGGATCGAAGAACACATCGTCAAGGGCTTCGTCGGGCACCTGCCCGCGCACCGCCGGGATGGCCCCGAAGGCGGTGTAGGGGTTGGCCTTCTGGCGGGTGTAGGGGTCGGTCGTCTTGCCCGCAAAGATCTTGTCCCAATCCAGGTTCTTGAACTTGTGGGCCACGCCCAGGCCGTAGTCGTACGACCAGAACACCTGGCGCCCCAGGCGCACCATCTGCGCGAAGCTGGGGTTGTCCACCCCCACCTCGATGGGCGTGATGCCCTTGACCTCATCGCTCAGCACCGACACCACATCGCAGTTCGGGTCGCCACCCGAGGTCAGCCGATTGCGCTGCGCATCAATCACCCGGTGCGGCTGACCCGGCTTCTTCAGCGACTCCAGCGCGCCCAGGCGCTTTTGCACCTGCAGCTTCAGCGGGCCCTTGCTCACATGCGACGGCACGCGGAATGCCACCTCATCATCACGCAAGCTCACGATGTCCTTGGGCCACTGATACCGCACCTTGCCGGTCTCGTAGTTAGCGCTGCTGAGGATGTCGAGCTTTTGCTCGTACATGGTCAGGTCGGTCTCCAGCACGCGGCTGTTGCCGATCATGATCTTGCTGAAGTCGATGTCGGTGCCCGCGCCAAAGCCACTGCCCTTGAGCACCACCAGATCGCCCGGCCGCAAGGTGGGGCGACCCTGCGCGCCGCCGGCCTGCCACACCAGCGCCCCGTTCACCAGCATCTGCTGCACCACGGGCGTGGCAAAGACTTGGGCCGAGGCCAGGCGCTGCTGCTCCCGCGCGGCGTTGAAGCCGCACACCACGTCCTGATCAGGAAAGGCCGGCGCACTCCAGGCGCTCAAGGGCACGGTGCCCAAGGCACCAAACACCGCCAGCGCCCAGGTGGCGCGGGGCACGGCCCGCACGCGCACAGGCGTGCGGGTCAGGAAAGACCGTCGAGTTGAGGGCATGGCGTGTCTCCGTGATGTGGATCAGAACGCCGCCATCATTCCCACGCGCTGGTCAAAGCCTTGTCATGAACCTGACAAACGCGGGTTAGACCGGGTGAGGAAACCCGACAATCGGACATCGATTGACACACCGCGACATGGTCATCGGCCTAGCCCGAGTAGAAAAGATCGGAATAGCACACGTCTGAACTCCAGTCACGCGACAGACTATCTCGTATGCCGTCTTCTGCTTGAAAA
>CAMTVS010000078.1:0-8045 GCA_947085235.1 uncultured Aquabacterium sp.
CAAGTCGCATGGAGACCCCAAGATACGCTGCAAGAGCACGGGGGCTCCCGTAGAATCAATTGCATGTTTGAACCGATTCGTCTGAACGAACCCAAGTCACCCACCGGCCCCGGCACGGAAGGTGACGGCGCAGTGGTCGTTGACAAGGAAGAACTGGCGGTTGAACCCCCCAAGCTCTATCAAGTCGTGATGCTCAACGACGATTTCACGCCGATGGAGTTCGTGGTATTCGTCTTGCAAGAGCATTTCCGTCATGATCTGGAGACAGCCACCCAGATCATGCTCAAAATCCACCACGAGGGTCGTGGTGTGTGCGGTGTCTTCACCAAAGACGTCGCGGCCACCAAGGTCGAACTCGTTCTTGCCGCCGCCCGGCGTGCCGGGCACCCCCTGCAGTGCATCCTGGAGACCGCATGATTGCGCAAGAGTTGGAAGTGAGTTTGCACATGGCCTTCGTCGAGGCCCGGCAACAACGCCACGAATTCATCACCGTGGAACACCTGTTGCTGGCGCTGATCGACAATCCTTCAGCTTCCGAAGTGCTGAAGGCCTGTGCCGCGAACCTGGATGAGCTTCGCAAGAACTTGGACCAGTTTGTGCGGGACAACACGCCCACCGTGGGTGGCACCGACGAGGTGGACACCCAGCCCACCCTGGGTTTCCAGCGGGTGATTCAGCGCGCGATCATGCACGTTCAGTCGTCCAGTGGTGGCAAGAAGGAAGTCACGGGTGCCAACGTGTTGGTGGCGATCTTCGGCGAGAAAGATTCTCATGCGGTGTACTACCTGCATCAGCAGGGGGTGACCCGCCTGGACGTGGTCAATTACATCGCCCACGGCATCCGCAAGGTGGATCCGCCTGAGGCGGCCAAGTCGGCGTCGTCCGAGAACGCGCCCCAGGATGCGGACAAGGAAGAGGGTGAAAGCCGTGCTTCGCCGCTGGAGCAGTACACCCAGAACCTGAACCAACAGGCCCGGGATGGCAAGATCGACCCGCTGATCGGACGCGACACCGAGGTGGAGCGTGTGATCCAGGTGCTGTGCCGCCGCCGCAAGAACAACCCGCTGCTGGTGGGTGAGGCCGGCGTGGGCAAGACCGCGATTGCCGAGGGGCTGGCTTGGCGCATCACGCAAAACGACGTGCCCGACGTGCTGGCCGATGCCCAGGTCTATGCGCTGGACATGGGTGCCTTGCTGGCGGGCACCAAGTACCGCGGTGACTTCGAGCAGCGCCTGAAGGCCGTGATCAAGCAGCTGAAGGAGCAGCCCAACGCCGTGCTGTTCATCGACGAGATCCACACCTTGATCGGTGCGGGGGCGGCCTCGGGCGGCACGCTGGACGCCTCCAACCTGCTCAAGCCTGCTCTCAGCTCGGGTCAGCTCAAGTGCATCGGTGCCACCACCTTCACCGAGTACCGAGGCATCTTCGAGAAGGACGCGGCCCTGTCGCGTCGTTTCCAGAAGGTCGAAGTCGTCGAGCCGACGGTTGAGCAGACCATCGAGATCCTCAAGGGCCTGAAGTCGCGCTTTGAAGAGCACCACAGCGTCAAATACGCCTTGGGTGCCCTGCAGGCGGCGGCTGAGCTGTCGGCCAAGTTCATCAATGATCGTCACCTGCCGGACAAGGCCATTGACGTGATCGATGAGGCCGGTGCGGCGCAGCGCATCCTGCCCAAGAGCAAGCAGAAGAAGACCATCACCCGCGCGGAGGTCGAGGACATCGTGGCGAAGATCGCCCGCATCCCGCCCACCAGCGTGTCCAACGACGACCGCAGCAAGCTCAAGAACCTCGATCGCGACCTCAAGAGCGTGGTGTTTGGCCAGGACAACGCCATCGACGCCCTGTCGGCCGCCATCAAGATGGCCCGTTCGGGCCTCGGCAAGCCGGACAAGCCCATCGGCGCGTTCCTGTTCAGCGGCCCCACCGGCGTGGGCAAGACCGAGGTGGCCAAGCAGCTGGCCTACATCCTGGGCATTGAGCTGATCCGCTTTGACATGTCGGAGTACATGGAGCGCCATGCCGTGAGCCGCCTGATCGGTGCGCCCCCGGGCTACGTGGGCTTTGACCAGGGTGGGCTGCTGACCGAGGCCATCACCAAGAAGCCGCACGCCGTGCTGCTGCTGGATGAAATCGAGAAAGCCCATCCGGATGTGTTCAACATCCTGCTGCAGGTGATGGACCATGGCACGCTGACGGACAACAACGGTCGCAAGGCTGATTTCCGCAATGTGCTGATCATCATGACGACCAATGCAGGCGCCGAGACGCTGCAGAAGTCGACCATCGGCTTCACCACCCAGCGCGAGCTTGGCGACGAGATGGCCGACATCAAGCGCATGTTCACGCCCGAGTTCCGCAATCGCCTGGATGCCATCGTCGGCTTCAAGCCGCTGGACGAAGAGGTCATCCTGCGGGTGGTCGACAAGTTCCTGCTGCAGCTCGAAAGCCAACTGGCCGAGAAGAAGGTCGAAGTCACCTTCACCGACGCCCTGCGTCGTCACTTGGCCAAGCGCGGTTTCGATCCGCTGATGGGTGCTCGTCCGATGCAGCGCCTGATCCAGGACACGATCCGCCGTGCGTTGGCCGACGAGCTGCTGTTTGGCTCTCTGGTCGACGGCGGGCGCTTGACGGTGGACGTGGTGCCCAACGCCAAGGGGGAGGACGAGGTCAAGCTCGACATCCAGGCCAAGCGCAGCGACAAGCCCAAGGCGGAGCCCGCCACGGCTGAGTGAGTCCGTCTCGTCTCCAAAAAAGCGCCCGGCTAGCCGGGCGCTTTTTCATGTGCACACTGATCAGTGCGCAGGCTTGCCAAAGAGTTTGTGGCTCAGCGGCCGCGCCGACGAGCCGCGACACCAGCAACCACCAAACTGCCAGCCAAGAGCAATACCAGCGACTCGGGTTCAGGCACCGCCGTGACGCGAACGTTGTCCAGCAGCGCGCCAACGTTGTCGCCGCCCGCATTGCTGAAGCTCAGGGAATAGTTTCCTGAAGCGATGGGCGTGAAGACAAGTGAATAGGTGGTGAAGGTCTGACTCGAGGGCAGAGAGTAAATGAGCGACGCATTGCCAAAACTCACCGTCACTGATTCAGTGCTGCTGTTGCGCTGATTACCGGCCAGAGCGAACTCAGCCGTGTAGGTGAGGCCAGCAGTCAATGACAAACTGGTGCTCAGGATGCCGGCGTTGCTGGTGCTGCCATCAAGATCGATGTACTTGCCATTGCCAGGCAGAAAATCGAAGTAACCCGATCCAATGATGTCGACAGTGCCATCGGTGACAGTCCAGCCCACGGGTGTCTGGTTGAGCCCCACGGAGTTGCTGTCAAAGTGGTCGGCGAACACCACATTGCTGGCGTTGGCCGCGAAACTGCTGGCGACGCCCAAAACCATGGCGGCGATGCCGAAGCGATTGATCATGACGATGCTCCTGAGTTGATGTCGTGTGACTGTCCGGGCTTACTATGTTATCGCAAGGCTTTGGGCACTGGCATCCCTACCATGTGGGGCAAACTCATCCGGCCGCTCGTCGAAGTAGCGGCACAGCAGCGCGTGAACCGCCGGTTGCTCTTGCATGAGCTGGTGTGGAGCGGTGAAAAAGGCTTCGCACACCACGGGGAAGAACTCCACCAGTCCTTGACTGGCCGCATAGGGGTCCAGCCAGGTGGGATCGCCGTGCGCCAGAGCATTTCGGTGGGCGTCGAAGCCTTGCCAGAAGGTCTCTAGCCATTCGGCGCGAGAAATGTCTCGTGGCAGTGGGGGGCAGCCATCGGCGTCGGGGCCGTTGTGCATGTCCAGCGCGTGCGCAAATTCATGCACCACGACGTTGTAGCCCTGGTAGCTGCGTGCCTCATCGTGGATGTCGGTCCATGACAGCATGATCGGACCATCGGGCTGTGCCTCGCCCGCCAAGACTTCTTCGTGGTGGTGCACCACACCGGCATCGTCCATCCATTCTCTCTGGGCCACCACCTGATTAGCGCGGATGACCACGCCGACGAAGCTGGCGTACGGCGCCAAGCCCCAGCGCAGCACCGGCAAGCAGGCTTGCGCCGCGATGGCAATCGCCATCTCGTCGGTCAGCGTCAGGCCATCCAGCGGGGTGAACTGCTTGCGCGCCAAAAACAGGGCGGTCAACTGACGCAGGGTGTGCAGCCGCTCAGGCGAGCGCCAACCCAGAAAGGGATAACTGCGCAAAGTGGCCTGCCACAGCGCCTCAGGAATGGGACGATGGCGCAGCAACCACGCATCAGGCATCCATGACACCGGCCACCACCGGCTGAGCAGAGCGGACAGCGGGCCCATGGGCGATGGCAATCAGCGCACGCCCGTGGTGGAGGGCGTCAATCGGGTGAGCCCGGCGGGGCTGAGTCGCAGCACTTCAGCGCGGGGCGATGCCGCATGATCGGCGTCCCAGTCGCTCAACACCTCTCGGTGAGCGGTGGTGGCTTGGGCTGGCGTGGTGTCATCTGCGGGGTGCAAGGGGGAGCGCCCTGGGCGGTGGGTGTGGCCGTGGATGAGTTCCTGGCAGTCCGTGGCCTGAAGCCACGCCAGCGCCCGAGCGGGGTCGACATCCGCCCAGTCAGCAGGGCTGTTGTGTTCTCGCTTGCGTGCCTCGCTGGCCTCGCGCATCTGCCGGGCCGTGGCCAGTCGGTGCTCCAAGGGTTGCTGGAGAAACGCTGTTTGCCACGCCGCATGGCGCACTTGCTGCCGGAAGGCCAGATAGGGCCGGTCGTCCAGGCACCAGGCGTCACCATGGGTGATGAGGCGGCGCAGGCCGAAGGCATTCAGCACCAAGGGATCGGGCAGGGCATGGGCATGGCAATCAGCCATGAGCTCATGGCCCATCAGGAAGTCGCGGTTGCCCACCATGATGCCCAGCCAGCAGCGCTGCCCCAATTGGCGCAAAGCGGCCACCATCTCGGCTTCAAAGGCTTGATGACGCATGTCGTCGCCCACCCAGGCCTCGAACAGATCACCCAGGATCAGCACCGCATCGGCACAGGTGGTGCCTGCATAGCGAACGAAGCTTTGCGCGGTCTGGGGGTGCGATGGGTCCAGGTGCAGGTCAGAGATCAGCTCGATCGTCTGCCAGTGCGCTGGTGCCGTGAGCTCGGCGCAGTGGGCCGCGATGGGCCACTGGCCGGCGTCTGCCACGGGGTGAGGCACCCGCAGCGGGGCGGGTGTCCCCGTGGTCATGATCAGACCTCGATGGCCTTGGTGATCACCACATCTTCCAGCGGCACGTCGTCGTGGAAGCCGCTGCGGCCCGTGCGCACCTTCTCGATGGCATCCACCACCTCGGTGCCGGCCACCACCTTGCCGAACACGGCATAGCCCCAGCCTTGAGGCGATTCCGACTTGAAGTTCAGGAAGTCGTTGTCGGTGCCGTTGATGAAGAACTGAGCGCTGGCTGAGTGCGGGGCGCTGGTGCGGGCCATGGCGATGGTGTACTTGTCGTTCTTCAGGCCGTTGTTGGCCTCGTTCTGAATGGGCTCGCGGGTGGGCTTTTGCTTCAGGCCGGGCTCAAAGCCGCCGCCCTGGATCATGAAACCCTTGATGACGCGGTGAAACACGGTGCCGTCGTAGTGGCCGGCCTTGACGTATTCCAGGAAGTTGGCCACGGTGGCGGGGGCCTTTTGCTCGTCCAGCTCCAGGCGGATCACGCCTGCGGTGGTGTGCAGTTCAACAGTCTTGCTCATGGTTATTTCTCGATGGTGGCTTGTTTGATGACGATGGGTTCGGTGGGTACATCACCGTGCATGCCGCGCTGGGTGGTACGCACTTTACGGATCTTTTCGACCACTTCCATGCCCTGGACGACCTTGCCGAACACGGCATAGCCGTTGCCGTCCTGTGCATTGGCGGCGTCCAGGAAGTCATTGTCCTTCACATTGATGAAGAACTGCGCCGTGGCCGAATTGGGGTTCATGGTGCGGGCCATGGCAATGGTGCCGCGCTGGTTGCTCAGGCCGTTGCGGCTTTCCAGGGGGATGGGGGCACGGGTGGGCTTTTCGCCCATGTCGGGGGTCATGCCGCCGCCCTGGATCATGAAGTTGGAAATCACGCGGTGGAAGATCGTGCCGTTGTAATGGCCGTCTCGCACATATTGCAGAAAGTTGGCCACCGTTTTGGGGGCGCGGTTGGCGTCCACTTGAACGACGATGTCGCCCATCGTGGTGCTCAGCCGAACGTTCTGGGCCTGAACCGAGCCCATCATCAGCACCGCCATGGCGGCTGCAACTACATGACGCATCATCCGATCACTCCTTCGTAGAAGATTTTCCAGAGGCCACCCTCTTTGCCCCAGTATTGACGTTTGATCACCCCAGTGCGTTGACCTTCGCGCACTTCACCGAAGGTGACCACCAGCAACTCGTTCTGCTCGCGCCAGTTGAGGATGGCGAGGTCTTTGAGCTCCACCGGGCGTTGTCCAGCCTGTTCGATGTCCCGGGTCAGGACTTGGCGCCACTGCGCCAGATCGCGTTGCCCGCTGGCGAACTGGGGGGAGTAAAACGACATCAGGCGGTTGAGGTCTCCGCTGTTGCGAGCTGCACGCCAGCCCTCGATCAGGTTCTGCAGTGACCGGCGTTCGGGTTCGGCCTTGGCGGCGTTGACCCACTCCAGTTGCCGGGCAATCACCACCGGGGTGGTGCGTGGCTGAACCAGGCGAAGAATGGGCTCCAGCTCGACGTTCGCCAGGGCCACGCAGCCGTCGGTGCTTTGTGGCGGGCGCGCATAGCTGTCGCTGGGCACGCCGTGCAGCCAGATGCCGCTGCCGGTGCGGCCCAGTCGTCGGTCGTACTCGTTGGGGTAGTTCAGGGGCAGGGCGCCGGCGCCGTAGAAGTCAATGAGTTGTCGGTCTTCCAGCCGGCTGGTGATGTAGTAGATGCCCAGCGGGGTACGCTGGTCGCCTTCGACCCGCTTGTCGGCGCCCAGCAGGCCAATGGAGGCGTAGTGGTCCGAGATCAGCCGCAGGCCCTGCGCGGTGTTTTCGAACAGGTACAGACGCGAGCGACTGATGTCGACGGCAATGGCGTGCCGGCTGGTGAGCGGCAGCTCAACAAACGGTGCCGGGATGAGGCCGGGCTGGGGGCGCTGGCGGAAGGCCTCGATGCGGCGGTTGGCCTCCAGTCGCAGTTGCTCCAGGCGTTGTCGAGCTGCCGGCCCCAGTGAGGATGCCCCGCTGCCTTTGGCGCCCAGCGGCTGTGAGCGCGCCAGCAACATGTCGGCGTACACCAGCTGCGCCAGCTGAAAGTTGGGGTGGTCTGCCACCAGGGATTCGATGCGCTCCAGCGCTTCACGGCCCTGGCCCCGGCTGATCAGGCGGTAGACCTCCAGCAGCCGCGACTCGGCGTCGCGGCTGGGTGTTTGCCCCTGCCAGAGAGGCGCCGCAGGCGGAGACGACAGCTCCGCCCGGGTGCGCACGGTTTGCGCTTCACTCGTGACTGAAATGGCCAGGCTTGCACAGACCGCCAGGCTGGTCAGGATTTTCTTCAACATCAAGAACATGGCACCTGGGGTCGAGTGGCCCGGGCTGGCAAAAGCAAACGGGGCGGGATCAGGAGCCGGTGGTTTCCTTCTCGATCAGCCACTTGTTGCCCGAGCGTACCAGCTCAAGGCGCTTGTTGCTGTTCACGCTGAGGCTGTCCGCACGGTACTCCTGGCGGAAGCGCACGATGGCCTTGTCGCCATTGATTTCGATGCGTGGGTTCACCACGCGGACTTCGATGCTGCGCTTGCTGACGATGCGCTGACGGCGCTCTTCTTCCCAGGCCTTGCGGCTGTCCTTGTCGCCGCGGAAGTTACGCGTGTAAGCGGCGTAGTAGTCCTTCATGTCGCGGTCGCTCCAGGCCTTGGCCCAGGCGGCCACCGCCGCTTCAATCTGACGCTCTGGGGCCTCTTCACGCGCAGCGGCCGAAGCTGCCGGGGTGGTTTGCGCTGGGGCTGCCGGCGTGGCCGCGGGGGCAGGGGCGGGCGTCGGCGCTGGGGTGGGGCGCGGCGCAGGAGCGGCGGCGGGCGCGGGCGCTTGATCGCCGGTGCCTTTGTG
>CAMTVS010000079.1:0-70708 GCA_947085235.1 uncultured Aquabacterium sp.
CGCTGTCGCAGCTGGGTTACATGACCGTGGCCCTGGGTCTGTCGGCCTACAACGTGGCCGTGTTCCACCTGATGACGCACGCCTTCTTCAAGGCGCTGCTGTTCCTCGGTGCCGGCTCGGTCATCATCGGCATGCACCACGATCAGGACATCCGCAACATGGGTGGCCTGTGGAAGCGCATGCCCATCACCTGGATCACCTCGCTGCTGGGGTCGCTGGCCCTGATCGGCACGCCGTTCTTCGCGGGCTTCTACTCCAAGGATTCCATCCTGATCGCGGCCAGCCACAGCACCTTGCCGGCGGCAGGTTTCGCCCAGTTTGCCGTGATGGCTGGTGTGTTCATCACCGCCTTCTACAGCTTCCGGATGTACTTCCTGGTCTTCCACGGCCCAGAGCGCTTCCATCACAAGCCCTTCCCGGGCGAGCATGACCACCATGACGACGACCATCACCACGAACCGCACGAGTCGCCGTGGGTGGTGACCGCACCCCTGCTGCTGCTGGCGGTGCCGTCGGTGGTGATCGGCTTCCTGGCGATCGAGCCGCTGCTGTTTGGCGAGTTCTTGAAGTCGGCGATCTTTGTGGATGCCGCCAAGCACCCCGCCATGGCCGAGTTGCGCGAGTTCTTCTACCACGGTGCGGCCCAGCCGACCGGCAACGAAGCCTTCGCCATGGGTGTGCACGGTTTCGTGACACTGCCGTTCTTCCTGGCGCTGGGTGGTGTCGTCACGGCCTACGTGTTCTACATCGTGGCCCCGCAGATCCCGGCTTTCTTCGCCCGTGTGCTGCGCCCGCTGATCGTGATCGGCGAGAACAAGTACTACATGGACTGGATCAACGAGAACATCTTTGCCGCCGGTGCACGACTGCTGGGTCGTGGTCTGTGGAAGGTGGGTGACCAGACCCTGATCGATGGTCTGCTGGTCAACGGCTCGGCCAAGCTTGTGGGCTTGTTCGGATCGCTCATCCGCCTGTTCCAGACGGGTTACCTCTATCACTACGCGCTGGTCATGATCCTGGGTGTCTTCGCCCTCATGACCTGGTTCGTGTTCATGCAGCCGTAAGCGCGAGGCCGGTTCATGCAAAACATGCCCAATATCTTGTCCTTGGCCATCTGGGTTCCAGTGGCCTTCGGGATCCTGCTGCTGATGCTCGGTCGGCAGGCCAACGCCAACGTCAGCCGCTGGGTCGCCCTGGTGGGCGCCCTGGCCGGCTTCGCCGTCACGGTGCCCCTGATGCTCAACTTCGATGGCAGCACCGCCGCCATGCAGTTTGTCGAGCACGCGGTCTGGATCGAGCGTTTCAACGTCAACTACCACCTGGGGGTGGACGGCATCTCGATGTGGTTCGTGCCTCTGACAGCCTTCATCACCATCATCGTGGTGCTGGCCGGCTGGGAGGTCATTGAAGACCGTCCGCATCAGTACTACGGCGCCTTCCTGGTGCTGTCGGGTCTGATGGTCGGTGTCTTTGCCGCCCTGGATGGCCTGCTGTTCTACGTGTTCTTCGAAGCCACGCTGATCCCGATGTACATCATCATCGGCATCTGGGGTGGTCCGCGACGGGTGTATGCCGCGTTCAAGTTCTTCTTGTACACGCTGCTGGGCTCGCTGCTGATGCTGATCGCGCTGATCTTCCTGTACTACAAGTCGGGTGGTTCGTTCAGCATCCTGGACTGGCACAAGCTGCCCCTGGGCGCCACGCCGCAGGCCTTGCTGTTTGGTGCGTTCTTCGCCGCCTTCGCGGTCAAGGTGCCGATGTGGCCGGTGCACACCTGGCTGCCTGATGCGCACGTCGAAGCCCCCACGGGTGGCTCGGTGGTGCTGGCGGCCATCATGCTGAAGCTGGGCGCCTATGGCTTCCTGCGCTTCTCGCTGCCCATTGCCCCCGATGCCTCGCATCAGTTCGCGCCCGTGATCATCGTGTTGTCGCTGATCGCCGTGATCTACGTCGGTCTGGTGGCCATGGTCCAGCAGGACATGAAAAAACTGGTGGCCTACTCGTCGATTGCTCACATGGGCTTCGTCACCCTGGGCTTCTTCATCTTCAATGAGCTGGGCGTGACCGGTGGCCTGATCCAGATGATCGCCCACGGTTTCGTGTCGGGCGCCATGTTCCTGTGTATCGGCGTGCTGTACGACCGCGTGCACTCGCGTGAAATCGCTGCCTACGGCGGTGTGGTCAACACCATGCCCAAGTTCGCTGAGTTTGCCTTGCTGTTCGCCATGGCCAACTGCGGCCTGCCGGGTACTGCGGGCTTCGTGGGCGAATGGATGGTCATCCTGGGCGCCGTCGAGTACGACTTCCTGGTGGGCGTGCTGGCAGCCACGGCGCTGATCTTTGGCGCGGCTTACACCCTGTGGATGTACAAGCGCGAGTACTTCGGTGACGTCACCAACGACGATGTGCGCGCGCTGAAGGACATCAACGCCCGCGAATTCCTGATCCTGGCCGTGTTGGCGGCTGCCGTGCTGTGGATGGGCATCCAGCCCAAGCCCTTCACCGATGCGATGCATGTGTCGGTGGTGGAGCTGCTCAAGCACGTGTCGACCAGCAAACTGAACTGAGGGCCGCAAGAAAATGACTGATCTGAACTGGCTCGCCCTGTCTCCGGAGATCGCGCTCTTCGTGCTCACCTGCGTGGTGACACTGGCCGATCTGTTCGTGTCCTGCCCGCGCCGCCGGCCGACCTACATCCTGTCGATGTTGTCGCTGTCGGTGGTGGCTGCCCTGCATCTGGTGGCGCTGGACCAGCCCGCCTCGGTCTATGCCATGAACAACATGGTGGCCACCGATGCGATGGGCCACTTGCTGTCCTTGTGTGCCACGCTGGCTGTGATGGCCACACTGACCTACGCACAGGCCTACGCGGGTGACCGCGAGATGCTCAAGGGCGAGCTTTTCTCGCTGAGCATGCTGGCCTTGCTGGGCATCCAGGTGATGATCGTCAGCGCCAACTTCCTGACCATCTACCTGGGTCTGGAACTGATGTCGCTGTCGCTGTACGCCCTGGTGGCCCTGCGCCGCGATCACGCCCAGTCGACCGAAGCCGCCATGAAGTACTTCGTGCTGGGCGCGCTGGCTTCGGGCTTCCTTCTGTACGGTTTGTCGATGATGTACGGCGCCACGGGCTCGCTGGATCTGCGCGAGGTCTATGAGGCCACGCTGGCTGGCGAGGCCAACAAGCAGGTGCTGGTGTTCGGTGTGGTGTTCATCGTGGCCGGCCTGGCCTTCAAGCTGGGCGTGGTGCCCTTCCACATGTGGGTGCCTGACGTGTACCAAGGCGCCCCCACGGCGGCCACACTGATGGTGGCTGGCGCGCCCAAGCTGGCCGCGTTCGCCATCACCATGCGTTTGCTGGTGGAAGGCCTGATCAGCCTGGCGACCGATTGGCAGCAGATGCTGTTGATCCTGGCCGTGGCCTCAATGGCGCTGGGGAACCTGGCCGCCATCGCCCAGACCAACCTCAAGCGCATGCTGGCCTACTCCGGTATCGCACAATTGGGCTTCATGCTGCTGGGCTTCGTGCCCACGGTGGTGGCGGGCAACACCGTGTCGGCCGGCAATGGTTACGGCTCGGCGCTGTTCTACATCATCACCTACGTGCTGACCACGGTCGGCACCTTCGGTCTGATCATGTTCCTGGCCCGCCCCGGCTTCGAGTCGGAGCAGATCAACGATCTGGCCGGTCTGGGCAAGCGCAGCCCCGCGATGGCCGCCGTGATGGCTGTGTTCATGTTCTCGCTGGCTGGTATCCCGCCCACGGTGGGTTTCTATGCCAAGCTGGCTGTGCTGCAGTCGCTGATCACCACCAACTCGCCCTTCTTGCTGCAGATCGCGGTGGTGGCGGTGCTGCTGTCGCTGGTGGGTGCGTTCTACTACCTGCGGGTGGTCAAGGTCATGTACTTTGACGAGCCGACCGACACCCACCCGGTGCCAGAAGGTGGCGGCGCCCGCACGCTGTTGTCCGTCAACGCCTTGGCCGTGCTGGGCCTGGGCATCCTGCCGGGTGGTCTGATGGCGCTGTGCGCCGAGGTCATCCAACGCTCTCTGGCGGGTTGAACGTCATGACGGGGATGGTGCCTGCTTGGTCGGTCGGGGTCATCTTGCTGCTGGCCCTGGTGGCGGCGAATTTGCCGTTCATCAACGAACGCATCTTTGCGCTCGGCCCCCGTCGGCAACCCAAGTCCACCTGGTGGCGCCTGCTGGAGTTGCTGGCCTATACCCTGCTGGTGGCCCTGATCGGGCGCGGGCTGGAGTCCTACCTTGGGCAAACCAGCCCGGTGCGCTGGGAGTTCGTGGTGGTGTGGCTGTGCGTCATGGGCACCCTGGCCTTTCCTGGCTTTGTGTGGCGTCACCTGCGTCGGGGGGCCTGATGGCTGTGCGACTTCTGGTCACGCCGTACCACCGACCTGCGCACTGACATGAGCGACGCTGGCCATCTTCCATCGTCGGCCGAGGTGCTGCTGGGTACCCAGGGCGGTGACCACCTGCGCGAGCACACGGTTCGCTCCGAGAAGGTGTTCGACGGGCGGTTCATTGGCCTGCGCCGTGATGTGGTGCGCCTGCCCGATGGGCGCGAGGCCACGCGCGAGTACGTCAACCACCCGGGCGCCGTGATGGTGGTACCCATCCTTCCGGATGGTCGTTTGGTGCTGGAGCGCCAGTTCCGCTACCCCGTGCAGCGAGTGATGGTGGAGTTTCCCGCCGGCAAGCTCGATGCAGGGGAGGGCGGCTGGCGCTGCGCCCAACGCGAGTTGTGGGAAGAAACCGGCTACCGCGCCCGTCGATGGGCTCGGGCGGGTGTGATGCACCCGGTGATCGGCTATGCCGACGAAATGATCGAGATCTGGTTCGCCGACGAGCTGGAAGCTGGTGAGCGGCAACTGGATGAAGGCGAGTTTCTCGACGTGTTTGCCGCCAGCCAGCAGGAGCTGGAAGCCGGCGTGCGAGATGGTGTCGTCACGGACGTGAAGACCATCGTGGGCCTGATGTGGTTGCAGCAGTGGCGTGCCGGTCAGTGGCCTTTGGTGTGGCAGAGCCTCACGGACGAGGCGGCTACGACGGGATCAGACGCCCCGGGTTGAACAACCCCTGCGGGTCCAGCGCCTGCTTGATGGCCCGCATCATGGCCAGCCCTTCGGGTGGCGCGAGACGCGCCAGCTCATCGCGGCGCAGTACGCCGATGCCATGCTCGGCCGACAAGGTGCCACCGTGGGCCTGCACCAGATCAAACACCACCGTGTTCACCTCGCGCTCGAAGTGTTCGAAGGCGGCGCCCTGCGTGAGTTCAGCGGGGGGCTGCACGTTGTAGTGCAGGTTGCCATCGCCCAGGTGCCCAAAGCACACCACCTGGCAGCCTGGCCAGCGCTGTTGCAAGACCTGTTCGCACTGGCTCAGCCACGTCGGGATGACGGAGGTGGGTAGACCGATGTCGTGCTTGACCATCAGTCCCTCTGTTTTCTCCGCCAGGGGGATGGATTCGCGCAGTCGCCACATGGCCTGCTGTTGTGCCAGGCTGCGGGCCAGCCAGGCGTCATCAATCAGCCCGTCGTGCTGCGCCTGCTCCAGCAGATCAGCCAGTTCTTGCTCGATGAGGGTCGTGTCACGCGGCCCCACGTGCTCGATGAGTACCAGCCAGCTGTCCAACGGGGGCGGTGCGTCGGCCGGTGTGCTGGCCGCTGCGCTGGCTGGCTGGTTGGTCGCGAGCCCTGCTGGCGTGGACCAGGGGCCCAGCCCGCGCGTGACCTCTGGCAGGTGCCGTTGCACCAGGGCCAGCGGGCGAGGCGCCATGGCTTCAAAGGCCACCAGTCCGGCATCCAGGCGTTGGCGGGCCCGGGTGAGCAGGGTCACCGCCGCACCCGCGTCCGGGCAGCGCAGCAAGGCCGTGGCTGTGCCTCGGGGTGCGGGGAAGAGTTTCAAGGTGGCCGCGGTGATCACACCGAGCGTGCCCTCGCTGCCAATGAACAGGTCTTTGAGGTCATAGCCGGTGTTGTTCTTGCGCAGGCCGGCCAGCTGGCTCCAGCATTCACCCTGCGCGGTGACGACCTCCAGGCCCAGGCACAACTCGCGTGCTGTGCCGTAGCGCAGCACCTGCGTGCCGCCTGCATTGGTGGCCAGGTTGCCACCAATGGTGCATTGCCCACCCGAGGCCAGGCTGAGCGGAAACAACCAGCCCGCCCTCGCGGCGTGCTGACGCACCTCGTCCAGGGTACAGCCCGCCTCGACGGTGATGGTGAGGTTGTCGGCGTCCAGTTGCCTGACCTGGCGGAGTCGACCCAAGTGCAGCACCACGTGATGGCCGCTGTCATCGGGGACCGAGCCACCGACGAGGCTGGTGTTGCCACCCTGGGGCACCACGGGCCAGCCCCACACCTGGCAGGCGCGAACGACGTTCTGCACCTCCTGGGTGGATCCAGGGGACACCACCGCGCGACAGCGGCCCCGGTATCGGCCGCGCCAGTCATGCAGGTGGCGGCGGCGATGGTGGTCGTCCAGTTGCTCTGCCTGCAGCACGTGGGCGTCGCCCACCAGATGACGCAGCAGTTGCCACCGCGCCGCATCGATCGCGGCTGCGTGGGCGGCGGCCGCGGTGTCGAAGCTCATGCCTTGGAATCAGCCGTGGCGGCCTGCTTGCCAGGCAGCACCTTCAGGCGCAGTCGCACATAGGCCGAGCAGGCCACGAACAACGCCACCGACAGCAGCAATTCGATCCCGGCCAGCCAGGCCGACAGGCCTGGATCGCCACTGGCACGCACCAGGCCTTCGGCCACGTACAGCCAGATCAACAGCGTGGTCCAGCGGTAGGTGTACATGCGGTGGCGCAGCATGCCGCTCAGGGGGAACAGCAGGGGCACCACCTTGAGGGCGAGGGCGCCGGTGCCGCCAGGCAGTGGCGCCAGCCACAATTCCCAGCACAGACCCAGCACGATCAGCGAGATGACCAGGCCCAGGCAGATCACCCGCAGGCGCTCGATCAGGGCCAGGCGCTCGGGTGGATGCTGGCCCACGACGAGTTCGTTGGGGCCGAGTTCGTGAATGCTTTCAGACATGGGTGGCATCATAGCCACCATGACGCAAGTTTCGACGTCCCACACCACCGTGAAGCCGTCATGGCGCCAGCGCTGGCAGATGCTCCAGGAGTGGCCCTGGCGACGCACCTGGCAGACCCTGGCCCTGCGGTTTCGCGAAGACCGGCTGGGCCTGACCGCCGGCAGTCTGACCTTCACCACCACGATCGCGCTGGTGCCCTTGTTCACGGTGATGCTGGCGCTGTTCAGCGCCTTCCCGGTGTTCGGGCGGTTTCGCAAGGTGCTGGAAAAGCAGGTGCTGACGGGGTTGGTGCCCGATGTGATCGCCAAGCCGGTGCTGGTGTCGCTCAACAGTTTCGCGGCCAAGGCCAGTCAGTTGGGGGGCTTGGGCCTGGTGGTGCTGGGCATCACCGCCATGGCGCTGATGCTGACGATTGATCACACGCTGAACAACATCTGGCGGGTGCGGCGCAAGCGCTCGCTGGCTCAGCGGGTGATGGTGTACTGGGCGGCGCTGACGCTGGGGCCGCTGCTGCTGGGGGCCAGCCTGTGGCTGACGTCGTACGCCATGTCGGCCTCGCGGGGCCTGGTGGGGCCGCTGCCCGCACAAATCAGCACCTTGCTGGCCATCCTGGTGTTTGGCCTGCAGGCGCTGGGCTTTGCGGCCCTGTTTCGCTATGTGCCCAATACGCACGTGGTGTGGTCGCACGCCTGGTGGGGTGGTTTGTTCACGGCGCTGGGGCTGGAGTTGGCGCAACGCGGACTGGGGCTGTACCTGGGCAAGGTACCGGTGTACGCGACGATTTACGGTGCGTTTGCGGCCGTGCCCATCTTCCTGATCTGGCTGTACTTGAGTTGGGTGATCATCTTGCTGGGTGCTGTGGTAGCGGCCTACATGCCCACCTTGGTGGCCCGCGTGGCCCGCTGGGGTGATGAGCCCGGCGACCGTTTTGCCCTGGCGCTGGCCGTGACCCGGGCGCTACAAGCCGAGCAGGGGAGCACGCAGCGGGGGCTGTCGGCCCATGAGGTGGCTGCACGCTTGCGCACCGACCCTCTGCAGGTGGAGTCGATGTTGGAGTTGCTGCAAGAGTTGGATTGGGTGGGCCTCCTGGACGAGCCTGATCGCCCGGCGGGCGGGCGGTATGTGCTGCTGTGTGATCCGCATCAGACCCCCGTGGCCCCGCTGCTGGGCCACACCCTGATCCGACCCGATGGCCACACCCAGGCGTTCTGGGCCCGAGCGGGGCTGGATGACATGAGCTTGGCCCAAGCCCTGGCCTGAAGCCCTGACGGGCGTGGTGTTTTTGGCGGGTTTGAGGGCTTTCCCGCTGGTCATGAGACCATTCGTCTGTCGGAATGTGACAGAGTGCTCGTGTTCAATCATTTATGAGGAGATCACCATGAAAGTGAGCGACATCCTGCGCGTCAAGGGCAGCACCCTGTTCACGGTCACCCCGGAGCAGAGCCTGTCTGAAGCAGCCGCCACCATGGCCGAGCACGACATCGGTTCTCTGGTGGTGATGGACCACGGCGACCTGGCCGGCATGCTGACCTTCCGCGAAGTGATCCAAGCCACCGTGCGCAATGGCGGCACGTTCGGCAGCCTCACCGTGCGCACCGTGATGGACGACCATCCCATGACCTGCACGCCCGAGACCGACATCGACGAGGTGCGCCGCATGATGCTGAGCCGTCATGCGCGCTACATGCCGGTGATGACCCACAAGACCCTGATGGGCGTGATCTCGTTTTACGACGTGGCCAAGGCCGTGGTGGATGGTCAGGACTTCGAGAACCGCATGCTGAAGGCCTACATCCGCGACTGGCCCGTGGAAGAAAACGCCGGCGAGCGTCAGGCGCTGCTCTGATCTGGCTCGCGCCACCCGGTGCGGGGCCGGATGAAGGACAATACGCTTTTGCGTCTTGATTGATCTGGATCCCGCGCATGGCTGGCAGCACTTTCGGTCTTCTGTTCACGGTCACCAACTTCGGCGAGTCTCATGGCCCGGCCATCGGCTGCGTCATCGATGGCTGCCCTCCCGGCATGGAGCTGTCCGAAGCGGACATCCAGCCCGATCTGGATCGTCGTCGTCCCGGTACCTCGCGTCATGTCACGCAGCGTAACGAACCCGATGCGGTGGAGATCCTCTCGGGTGTGTATGAAGGAAAGACCACGGGTGCGCCGATCGCCTTGTTGATCCGCAACACCGACCAGCGCAGCAAGGATTACGGCAACATCCTGCAAACCTTCCGCCCGGGTCACGCCGACTACACCTACTGGCACAAGTACGGCATCCGCGATCCTCGCGGGGGTGGCCGCTCATCGGCCCGCATGACGGCGCCCATGGTGGCGGCTGGTGCGGTGGCCAAGAAGTGGCTGCGCCAGCAGTTTGGCACCGAGATCCGCGCCTGCATGACCCAGCTGGGCACCATGCCGATCGCCTTTGAGGGCTGGGAGCACGTGCCCCACAACCCGTTCTTTGCGCCCAACGTCAGCCAGATCGAGGCCCTGGAGGCCTACATGGACGAGCTGCGCAAGGCGGGTGATTCGTGCGGTGCCAAACTGATCGTCGAGGCCTCAGGCATGCCCGTGGGCTTGGGCGAGCCCTTGTTTGACAAGCTGGATGCCGACATCGCGTACGCCATGATGGGCATCAATGCGGTGAAGGGCGTGGAGATCGGCGCGGGCTTCGAGAGCGTCTCGCAGCGCGGCACCGTGCACGGCGACGAGCTGTATCCCGATGGTTTTGCCAGCAACCACGCCGGTGGGGTGCTGGGCGGTATCTCGACCGGGCAAGACCTGCGGGTGGCGGTGGCCATCAAGCCGACCAGTTCGATCCGCACGCCTCGGCAGTCCATCGACCTGAATGGGCAGCCCGCCACCGTGGAAACCTTTGGCCGCCACGATCCGTGCGTGGGCATCCGTGCCACCCCGATTGCCGAGGCCATGCTGGCCCTGGTGCTGATCGACCATGCTCTGCGCCACCGGGCGCAGTGTGGTGATGTGTCGGTGGACACGCCGGTGATCGCCGCACGGCGCCCCGGCTGACGCTGCGCACGCCAGCACAGCCAGGCAGGCTAGGGCTTACATGGGTGAGCCGTGCTGGATGAGCTCGACCTTGTAGCCGTCGGGGTCGGTCACGAACGCGATCATGGTGTTGCCGCCCTTGACCGGGCCTGGCTCGCGGGTCACGGCCGCACCCAAGGCGGCGCCTTGTTGGCGAACCTGATCGCACACGGCGTGGATGTCATCCACGCCCAGGGCGATGTGGCCGTAGGCCGTGCCCATCTCGTAGCGCTCGACGCCGTAGTTGTAGGTCAACTCCAGCTCCGCGTGCTCGGGGTTGCGCCCATACCCTAGGTAGGCCAGTGTGTAGCTTTGCTCGGGGCGATCGACCGTGCGCAGCAAGGTCATGCCCAGAGCTTGGGTGTAGAAGTCGATGGCGCGCTGGAGGTGGCCAACGCGCAGCATGGTGTGCAGCAGTCGCATGGTGGTGGTGTCGAATGAATCAGGACTCAACACCACCGAGTGTGCACCAGCCGCGCCACAGGCGCGGCCGTGGGGGCATCACTTGAACTGGGGCAGCAGCACGCTGTCGATCAGCCAGACGGTGCCGTTGGTGGTCTTCACGCCGGTGCACGACGCCACCGACTGGTTCACCGAGGCGCCATCCTTGTCATAGCCCACGAAGAGGGTTTGGCCCTGCAGGGTCTTGACCTGGTGGGGGATCAGGTTGCGGCGCGGGTCGACCGTGCCGGGGCTGACGTGGTAGGTCAGCACGCTGGTCAGCAGGTTGACGTCGCCACCGATCAGGCCCAGCAGCGGGGCTGGCACCTTGCCGAAGGCGTCGTTGGTGGGGGCGTACACAGTCAGGTTGCCGGGGGCGGACAGCGCGCCCACCAGGTTGGCCGACACCACCAGGTTGACCAGGGTGCTCAGCTCAGGCGTGGCGATGGCTGCGTCGACGATGGTGCCCGGGAAGTTGACCAGCTTGGTGCTGCGGCATTCGAGGAACGACTTCAGGTTGACGTTGCTGGCCTGGGCGCTGGTGGCCATCACAGACAGGGCGGCCACGGCGGCCACGCCAATGTGGCGCAGGGAAGGCAAAGAGGTGGTCATGCTGGCTCCTGGAGGGTTTGGTTGCAAAATGTACCGGCCGGTATATTTGTGACCGACCGGTAGCGATTGTGCGTATTTCACACCTGGGCGCAAGAGGGAGCACTCGGATCGGGGGGTGTTTGATGCGACGCGATCGGGGTCAAACTGGCGTCATGGCGCCAGCGTGACGTCCACCCAGCCGCGCACGCTGTTGAGCAGGGCCAGCCCCTCGGCGCGCGCCAGGTCATCCAGATGCAGTCGGCGCTCCATGAGGCGCCCCTCGTCCAGACAGGTTTGTCGCATCACGCCCGGCAACAGCCCGCAGGACAGCGGGGGGGTGTACCACTGCCCATCCAGCTTCAGCGCCAGATTGCCGATGGTGAACTCGGTCAACTCGCCCTGGGCGTTGAAGAGCAGGGTGTCCAGGCACCCGCTGGGCGCGGGGTGGGCGGCATAGGCCTGCCGCCGCGTGGTTTTGTGGCGGATGAAATCGTCCGCGTCGGGCATGGGCTGTCGGGCCAAGGCCACCTGGGGCGCCACCGAGGCCGCAGGCGGCAAGGGAGCGCACTCGCACTGCACGGCACCATCCACGCTCACCAGCAGGCGCAGTTTGTGGGGGCCGTGAGGGTGTGCCTGGGCCTGGGCATTCAGGGCCTCGTTCAGCCGGGCCTGTACCTTGGCTTCGTGGGTGTCGGGGTGAGCGCTGCCCACCGCCCACGGCCACGCGAAGTGCCGGGCACTGGTGAGCAGGCGTTGCAAATGCCGTTCGCGACGCAGCACCTGGCCTTGATCCAGACGCAGTGACTCCAGCAGCTGGAAGGGTTGATCAGCGCGGCGCAGGAACACCTGCTTGGCACGCCACTCGGCGATCTCGCCCTGGGGGGTGGCGTCCAGCGTGATGCCGCTGCCGATGCCGCAGCAGGCTTGCCACGGCGCGGGCGGCGGCGGTGTGTGCAGGGTGGCCGTGCGGATGGGGACGTTGAAGGTGGCGCGCCCGCCGGGTTGCATCAACCCCACTGCGCCGCAGTAGACACCGCGCGGGCTGCGCTCCAGCCGGGCGATGTGGTGCATGGCCTGCCGCTTGGGCGCCCCGGTGACCGAGCCGCACGGAAACAGCGCCCCGAACAGCTCGGCCATGCTCAACCCGGCGCGACTGCGGGCGGTGATGGTGGAGGTCATCTGCCAGACGGTGGGCCAGGCCTGCACATCAAACAGACGGGGCACCTGGACGCTGCCCACCTCGGCCACCCGGGCCAGGTCGTTGCGCAGCAGGTCGACGATCATCAGGTTCTCGGCCCGCTCTTTGACGCTGCTGCGCAGGTGCTCGGCGGCGGCCTCGTCGTGGGGCGCATCGGCGTGCCGGGCGGCGGTGCCTTTCATCGGCCGGGTGGTGAGCTGGCCCTCATGCCAGTCCACAAAGAGCTCGGGCGAGACGCTCAACACCACACCGGGGCCTCGCGCGGCCGCACGGCCATCGAGGTAGAGGCTGTAGGCCTGGGGCTGGCTGCGCTGCAGGGCCTCGAACCAGGGCAGCAGGCCCCGGGTGTCGGGGCCTTGCGGGTTGCGCCAGCCCGCGCTCAGTCGCTCGGTCAGGTTGATCTGGTAGACCTCGCCGGCGCGGATGAGCTCGCGGATGGCCTCCACCTTCTGGCCGATCTGGGCGTCATCCAGCTCGGCCTGCCAGGCGTCGACCTGCCAGCTGGCGTCGGATGAGGAGGGACAGGGCCCTTCGGGCCAGGGCTGGGCCTCGTCAAACAGCGCCCACACCGCATAGGGGTGGCCGGGGGGCAAAGCCTTGACGGGCAGGTGCGGGTTCAGGCCAGGGGCCGCTTCATAGGCCACCCAGCCCAGGCACCACTGGCCCGCCTGGGCCGCGGCATGGGCGGCGTTCAGCAGCGCAGGCACCTGGCTGGGGTTATGCGCGACAAGCCAGCGGGCGGGCCGGTCAAAGCGCCAACGCCAGCGGGGCGCGCTGGCGTCGGTCGGGTCGGGAAAGTCGACCAGGGCGGTCGGGGCGTTGGGGTCCAGGTCAAGCACGGCGAGAGGGTGTCAGGCACGTGGTGATCAAGACCACCCCGGCCAGCGCAAACAGGGCCAGGCTCCAGAATTCGAACGGGACGCCGGCCAGATCCACGGCGGCGTCAGCGCACGAGGCGCGCACCTCGAACACCTCAGGGTAGCGGGTGTCCAGCCCGGTGGCACTGATGACCTTGTCTGCGAGCGTCAAGGCACACGATTGGGTTTGAGCTGCCACGAAGTGCTGCCACAGCGCGGCAGCGGCCCCCGCGCCAGCGAAGGGCAGGGCGAGCAAGGCCAGCAGGCGGCGCACCAGGCCCGAGGGCTGCAGGGCCGACACCAGGGCCAGCACGCCCACCACCACGAACAGCATGCGCTGCAGGATGCACCAGGGGCAGGGCTCCATGGCCCAATGGTGCTGGGCCCACAAGGCGATGCCCACCGAGCCCAGACAGCTCAGGCCAAGCACGCCCATCCACAGCCTGCGCGATTGCCACATGCTCAGGCCTGCACTTCGGCGATGAGTTCAATCTCGACGCAAGAGCCCAGGGGCAATTGCGCCACGCCAAAGGCGCTGCGGGCGTGCACGCCGGCGTCGCCCAGCACCTGGCCCAGCAGCTCGGAGCAGCCGTTGGTGACCAGGTGGTGCTCGGTGAAATCGGCCGTGCTGTTGACCAGGCTCATCACCTTGACGATGCGCACCACCTTGTCGAGGCTGCCCACGGCGGCGTTGAGCGTGCCCAGCAGGTCAATGGCCACCGCGCGCGCGGCTTGTTGCCCCTCGGCGGTGTCCATGGTGCGGCCGAGCTGGCCGGTCCATACCTGGCCGTTCTTCTTGGCGATGTGGCCAGACAGGAACACCAGGTTGCCGGTGCGCACAAAGGGCACGTAGGCGGCGGCCGGGACGGCCACTGGGGGCAGCGTGATGCCCAGATCCTTCAGACGTTGTTCGATCGACATGGGGGTGATGAGAGGGGCAGCGGGGCTGGCCGCACGGGGCCACCAGCCAGGGATGGATCGGTGACGGGCTCCCTCTCCAGAGGGACGCGGCACCACGGCCTTGGATCCTACACTGAGCCGCATTCACAAGCAGCAATCAGGGGCAGGAATGGGAGCATGGCTGGCAGCGGCCATGGCGTGGTGCGCGGGTGTGGCCTGGCAACTGGCCGAGCCGCGCCTGGCGCCGTTGTCGGTTTATGCCCTGGGCCTGCTGGGCGCGGCCTTGTTGTGGGCCGGTGGCCTGGCGTGGGGGGCATGGCAGCACCCCGGTGCACGGCTGGCCTGGGTACCGCCGCAGGGGAAGAGCTTACGCTGGAGGCCATGGGTGCAGCCGGTCGTCTGGGCCGTGGCCTTGGGGCTGCTGGCCTGGGCCAGCACGGGCTGGCGCGCGCATGGGCTGATGCAAACCCCGACGTGGTTGCCAGCGCTGGGTGTTGGGCTGCAAGCTGGGCCATCCCAGAAGGCGGAACCCGTGATCCTCTCGGTGCGGGTAGACAGCCTGCCTGTGGCGCTGGACCGTGGGCGGCGGTGGCGGTTCGACGCCGACGTGCTGGACGCGGAGGGCGGGTCAGCGGGCCGGTTGCGGCTTTATGCAGCGGCGAGCGATGTGCCTGATCTGCGGCCGGGTCAGGTGTGGCGCGTGAGCGTGGCCTTGCGGGCCCTGGATGGCACCTACAACCCAGGGGGATGGGACCCCACCCGCGCCTTGTTTGCCCAGGGTGTGCATGCAGCGGGCACGGTGCGCCCGCAGCCGGCACCGAGCTTGCTGGTGGGCGCCGAAGCGGGTGTGGACGCCTGGCGCCTGCGCATTCGCCAGGCCATTGCGCAGCAGGTGCCTGAGTTGGCCAATGCCGGGGTGCTGGCGGGTCTGAGTGTGGGCGATCAAAGCGCCATTGACCGTGACGACTGGCAGATCTTCCAGCGCACGGGCGTGGCCCACTTGGTGAGCATCAGCGGCACCCATGTGCTCATGATGGGCTGGCTGATGGCCTGGGTGGTGCGTCGACTCTGGTCGCGCTCGGCCTGGTTATGTCGGTGCTTGCCAGCGCCGGTGGCGGCGGCCTGGGCCGGCGTGGTGGCGGCCCTGCTGTATGCTTTGTTGTCGGGCTGGGGCATCCCGGCACAGCGCACGGTGTGGATGATGGCCGCTGTCACGGTGCTGCGCAGCGCCGGCGTGCAGTGGCCCTGGCCTCTGGTGTGGTGCTGGGCGGGCGTGGTGGTGCTGGTGATGGACCCCTGGGCCTGGCAGCAAGCCAGTTTCTGGTTGTCGTTCGTGGCGGTGGGCACCATGATGCTGATGGGCGGAGACGCCCCGCCATCGGGCGTCAAGGCTGCTCTGAGAGGGTTGTGGGCCACGCAGTGGCGGGCCACCCTGGTGCTGGCCCCCGTGGCCCTGATGTGCTTTCAGTCCCTGTCGTGGGTGGGTTTGGGCGCCAACCTCTTGGCCATTCCCTGGGTGAGCCTGGTGGTGGTGCCCTTGAGCCTGCTGGGCGTGGTGTGGGCCCCGCTGTGGAGCGTGGCGGCCTGGGCGGTGGAGGTGATGCGCGCGGTGCTGGAGCTCATGGCCGCGTGGCCCTGGGCGCAGGGCTGGTGGCCGCTGTTTCCATTCTGGCTGGGCGTGTGGGCCCTGCTGGCGGCGCCGGTGTGGCTGTGGCGTGTGCCGCGGCCAGCGCGCTGGTGGTCGGTGCCGCCCTTGCTGGCCTTGGTCTGCCTGCCACCGTCATGGCAGGTGCTGCCGCCACCACCGGCGGGGCATTGGGCGGTGCTGGCGGTCGATGTGGAGCAGGGCTCGGCCATTGTGGTGCAAACGGCGCGCCATCGCTTGTTGTTTGATGCCGGGGTGCGGTATCCCTCTGGCCTGGACATGGGAGAACGCGCTGTGGTGCCATCTCTTCGAGCGCTGGGGGTCACGGAGCTGAACAAGCTGGTGGTCAGCCACGATGACGTGGATCACCACGGTGGGGCCCCGGCGGTGTTGGCCGCCATGCCGGTACAGGGCTTGAACTCGCCTTTGCCCGCCGAGCACCCTTTGCGCCGTCACGTTGACGCTGCAGGGCGATTGCCGCCTCACGAGCCTTGCATGGCCGGGACAGGATGGGTCTGGGATGGTGTGCGCTTTGACTGGCTGCACCCGGGCGGTGATGGCACCCTAGCGCAGGCCACCGATGACAATGCGCGCTCGTGTGTGCTGCGGGTTCAGGCCTTGTCCGGCCAGGGGCCGGCGGTGCTGCTCACGGGCGATATCGGTGTGGCGCAAGAGCGCGCCCTGATCCAGCGTTTCGGACTCAAGGAGCTGGCCAGCGAGGTGCTGCTGGTGCCTCATCACGGCAGTGACACCTCGTCCAGCCAGGCGTTTCTGCAAGCGGTTCGGCCTCAGGAGGCCGTCATCCAGGTGGGCCGCCGCAACCGTTATGGCCACCCGCATCCAGAGGTGATGCAGCGGCTGAACCAGCAGGGAGCACGGGTCTTGGCCACGCCCAGTTGCGGGGCCTACTGGCGACGCAGTGATGAGCGTTCAGGGCAATGCTGGCGTCAGCGCCAGCAGCCCTATTGGCATGCAGATGTGCTGGCGCGTCGCTCGCCCTGATCGCCCACCTTGATCGGCTGGTGCGATCAGCCCGCAGGGCTCTGCGGGCCGCAGATGGCCGTCAGTCGTCGGCCAGGCGCGATGCCAGCACCTTGTCCACGCGCTTGCCGTCCATGTCGACGATCTCGAAGCGCCAGCCGTCCCATTCCACCGTGTCGGTGATTTGGGGCAGGCGACCCAGCAGCAGCATCATCAGCCCAGCGAGGGTGTTGTAGCGGCCACGGTCTTCATCGGGCAGGGTCTTGATCTCCAGCCGGTCTTTGAGCTCGGTGGCGGGAATCAGGCCATCCACCAACCAACTGCCGTCTTCGCGTTGTACGGCCCAGGCATCGTCGGCTTCGGCCGGGGTGAACTCGCCCGTGATGGCCTCCAGCACATCGCGCAAGGTGATGACACCCTGCACCTCGCCGTATTCATCCACCACGAACACCATCTGCGTGTCCGAGCCCCGGAAGTGCTCCAGCAGTTCCATGCCCGAGAGGGTTTCAGGCACGAACACTGCAGGCAACATGCCCTCGGCCAGATCGTGCTGTTCTTGCTGCGTCAACTGGTGCAGCAACTGCTGCGCCGTGACCACGCCCAGCACATCGTCCAAGCCACCGCGGCACACCGGGTAACGAGAGTAGCCATGCTCGGCGATGGTGGCCAGGTTGTCGGCCACAGGGGCTTCAATGTCCAGCCAGGCGATGTCGCTGCGCGGGATCATCATGGAGCTGATCAGGCGCTCATCCAGGCGGAACACGTTGCGCACCATCTGGTGCTCGTGCGCTTCGATCACGCCAGCGTCCAGGCCTTCTTCCAGCTGGGCGGCGATTTCTTCTTCCGTGACGCTGCGGCCGCCGTTGTCCTTGATGCCCAAAGCGCGGAGCATGCCTTCCGTCGAGGCCGACAGCAAACGCACGAAGGGGCGGGTCAGCACCGACAGCAGGGCCATGGGCTTGGCAATCAGCCGCGCCACGGGCTCCGGGTACATCTGACCAATGCGCTTGGGCACCAGTTCGCCAAAGATGATGGTGAAGTAGGTGATCAGCACCACCACCAGGCCGGTGGCCGAGATCGAGGCGGCTTGCTCCGACAAGGGCAGGTGGGCCAGCAACCATTCCGACACAGGGCCGGCGAAAGCGGCCTCACCGACGATACCGTTGAGCACCCCGATGGACGTGATACCGATTTGAACCGTGGACAGGAACTGCGTGGGGTTGTCGTGCAGCTTCATGGCTGCCTCGGCCCCCGCGTCGCCGGCCTCGACCAGCACCTGTAAGCGAGCCTTGCGGCTGGAGGCCAGGGCCATCTCTGACATGGCAAACAGGCCGTTGAGAAGGATCAGAAAAATCAGTAGCGCGACGTCCATGGTCGGCACCGGGCAGGGCCGGGCCATCAATTCGGGAAAGCGAAGCGTAGCAGAATCATGTGATGCAATATTTCATCGGTGATGTGCAGGGCTGTTGTGCCCCCCTGAAGACCTTGCTGGCGCAGTTGGGGTTCTCGCCCTCGCGCGACCACGTGCACGTGCTGGGCGACCTGGTCAATCGCGGCCCGGATTCGCTGGGCGTGCTGCGCCTGTTGCGTGACCTGGAAGGCAGTGCCACCTGCCTGTTGGGCAACCACGATCTGCACCTGCTGGCCGTGTCGTGTGGCGTGCGCTCGCCACACCGCAACGACACGGTGGCCCCCATCCTGAACGCCCCAGATCGTGATGACTGGTTGACCTGGTTGCGCCACCGGCCCCTGGCGGCGTGGGCGCACGGGTGGTTGATGGTGCACGCCGGAGTGCTGCCTCAATGGACCCGGCAGCAGACGCTGGACCTGGCCGCCGAGGTGGAGGCTGCGCTGCAGGCCCCCGATTGGAGCCAGCACCTGCACACCATGTACGGCAACACCCCTGACCAGTGGCACGACACGCTGCAAGGCGACGACCGCCGCCGTTGCATCATCAACGCGCTCACGCGGCTGCGTTTTTGCGATGCGCAGGGCCGCATGGAGTTCGCCTCGAAAGAGGGCGCCGGTGGTGCGCCCGAGGGCTACATGCCGTGGTTCGAGGTGCCGGGGCGCTGTACCGCAGGCACTCCGGTGGCTTTTGGGCACTGGTCGACCCTGGGCCTGATTCAGCGCCCTGACTTGCTGGCGCTGGACACCGGTTGCGTGTGGGGCGGCGCCTTGACGGCCGCCTGCCTGGACGATGCGGGGAGTGTCAGTGTTGTGCAGGTGCCATGCCCGCAGGCGATGAAGCCTGGGCTGTGAGGCTTCTGGGCCCGAGGTGCGGGTGGCGAGCGGCTAGAATACGCGGCATTGGGTGTGTGGCCGAGCGGTTTAAGGCACCGGTCTTGAAAACCGGCGAACGTTTGCGCGTTCCGTGAGTTCGAATCTCACCGCACCCGCCAAATCTCCTCATGGCGTCGTCGATCTACCGACGCCCCTTCGTCCCCGTGCGGCGTCCCTTGCCATCCTTCAGGCTGATCTGCTGTTGCAGTTGGTCCAGCCACAGCGCGGTGTCCATCTGGCTCAGGAAGCGCCGTAGGTAGTCGGGCGACAGGTCTTGCATGCGCGTCATGGCGCGCACCATCAGCCGATGAGAGTTCAGCGGCCCGGCGTTGTCGGGCGCGTTCTCGATGGCGGCGGCCAATTGGCGTTCGGCGGCAATCTGCTCCCACACCACGCTGAAACGGCGTGCGCTGTGAAGCGTGTCCTCGTCATCGTCCAGGTGCTCCAGTTCGCTCCACTCGGTGGAGTGGGGGGCGGTTGCGCGTTGGCGGGTCTCCAGTGCCTGCTTCAGGGCGCTCAGGGGCGATGGGCCGCTGCCCGCACGCGGTGGTGCCGTTGTGTGGGGTGGGATGTGCGCCAGCTCAATCAACACGGTATCCAAGCGCTCACGCAGCAGCGCCTGCACGGCCGGGGGCTGGGTGCTCAGTCGCTCGGCCAGCGCTTCGGCAAACCGAAAACGCATGGGGTCACGCAGGTGCGCGCCCTGTGCGCGCAAGGCGGCCAGGGTGGTGTCGCTCATGGCGCGGTGGCTCCGGCCGCCAGGCGCGGAACGGGGGCCATCTCCACACGGCGGTTCTGCGCTCGGCCGTCCTCGCTGTCGTTGGAGGCCACCGGTTGCTCCGGCCCGAAGGCGGCCGCGAACACCTGGGAGGAGGGCATGCCAGCCTCGACCAGCGCGCGGGTCACGGTCAGGGCCCGTTGGGCCGACAACTCCAGGTTGTCGTCAAAACGCTGGTTGCCGCCGCGCAGCAGCTTGTTGTCGGTGAAACCGCTGACCATCAACAGCTCGTTGCGTTCGCTCAGGTACACCAGCAGGGGCGGCACCAAGGTCTTGAGCAGCTGCCTGCCGTCGGCGCGCAACTCGTCAGAGCCCGCATCAAACAGCACGCTGCCGCTGATGCCGATGCGCCCCTCGCGCAGGGTGACGCGGCCGCTGGCCAAGGGGCCTGCCAGTGCCTGCTCCAGCGCGATGCGACGCTGCTCTTCTTGTTGACGTTTCTGCACTTCGTGCTGCAGGTGTGCCACCAGGTCCATCTGCACCACCAGCATGCCCACCAGGATCAGCACAAAAGCCCCCAGCAGGCCCGCCATCAGGTCGCCAAATACGGCCCACACGGGGGCGGTCTGGGCCAGGGCGTCGTCGTGGTCCTCGCTCAGCATGCTCAGGCGCCTCCGGGCACGTGGGCTGGCTGGGCTTTGAGACGGCGCAGGTCTTCCACAATGCCTTGCTGGGCGCTGATGCTGAGGTCGATCACTTCGCGGGCCTGCGCCACGTAATAGGCCAACTGCTCATCGCTGCGTGCCAGCGACTGCGCCATGGCGGCCTCCACCCGCTGCAGGGCTTCGGCCAGTTGCTGGTTGCTGGCGCTGAAGTGCGTCATGCCCTGCAGGAAGGCCTCGCCCAGGCTGGCCAGCTCGATGGCGCTGGCCGTCACGTGAGCGGCCACGCCGTCAACCTGGCTGGTTTGTGCGGCCAGGCTGTCCGTCAGGCGGGTGGCGGTGTGCTCCAGCGCCTGGCTGGCCGACTGCACCAGCTGGTTCACGGCATCGCGTTGCTGGGTGGTGGTGGCGTGCACGGTGTCGAGCAGGCTGGCCAGGCGCTCGGTCAGGGCGGCTCGCTCGGCCAGGGCCTGGGTGTCGCGTTCGCCCAAGCGGGTCATTTCCTGGCGCAACTGGGCGATCACATCGGCAGCGGCCTGGGGCACATCGGCGGCGGTGTGCAGCAAGCGGGTGAGGGGCGCTTCCAGCGATTGACCCAGCTGGGCCAGATGCTGCGCGGCCGAGGCCTGCAGGGCGTCCAGCCGCGCCATCGCGGCCTGGGCCTGGGCGGCCTCCTGGTCGCGCAAGGCGGTCAGTTCCTGGCGCCACACGGTTGCCAGCTCATCCATGCGCTCGCGCTGAGCCTGTTGCCACTGCGCCTCGGTCTGCAGGCGGCTGGCCACCAGCGCTTCCGACTGGGCCACCAGTTGCTGACTGGCCTGCAGGGTGTCGTGCACGCGCTGGCGCGTCTGTTCAGCCACCGCCTGGGCAGTGTGGGTCCAGGTGTCTACCATGGCTTGCTGCTGCGCGTGGCTGGCTTCGCCCACGCGTTGCCATTCGGTGCTCAGGCCCTGGGTGGTCTCGACCAGGCTGCGTTGCCATTGCTGCAGGCGGGCTTCATCGGCCTGGGCCTGCTGCACTTGCCATTGCTGGGCCGCCTGATGCCAGTCGGCCAGCAGGGCCTGCCATTGGGTCTGGGTGGTGCTCAGCACGCGCTCATGCAAGGCCTGGGCATGGCGGTCCAGGCCGGCCATGGTGTCAGACACCACAGGCTGGATGGCCTGAGCGGCTTGCTGCACACCATGCTGCAAGGTGTCGTGCAGCGATGAGCCCACGGCGCGGGCCAGTTCGGTGTAGGCGGCCTGGGCCTCGTGCTGGAAGGCCTGCTGCTGACTGATCAACTGCTGATGCAGGCGCTCGGCCCGCTGGTCTTGTTCGGCCATCCAGGCTTGCAGGCGATCAGCGATCAGGGGCAGGGTTTGCGCCTGTGTTTGCAGCGCCAGCACGGTCTGCTCGCGCTGATGGCTGGCCGACAGGGGGCGCAACACGGTGGCCACGGCACCATCCAGTTGGCGAGACACGGCCAGGCGCTCGCGCCGGGCCAGTGAGGACATCAAGCCCAACATGGCCGACGCGGCCACACCCGCCACCGAGGTGCCAAACGACAGGCTCAGGCCCTTGATGGGCTCGGCCAGCGCGGCCCGAATGGCGGCCAGATCAGCCGAGCCTTCGAGCGCAAACACGGCGCCTTTGAACGTGACCACCATGCCCAGGAAGGTGCCGAGCATGCCCAGCATGACCAGCAGGCCAATCAGGTAGGGCGTGAGCGACGGACCAGGCAGGGGGCTGGACTGCCCGTCGATGCGCTGACGCACGGGGGCCTTCAGCGTGGCGTCCAGCGGCTGCAGCCACTGGGCCAGATCGACCGGGGGCGTAGACACTTCTTGCAACAGCCTCGACAAGCCATGGGTGGCGATTCGGTACTGCCGCAGCTCTACCGCCCCCAGCAGGTAGACGGCCGCAATCAGTGCGGTCATCACCAAGGCGAGGTGGTGGCTGCCCACAAAACCCCAGCCCACCCAGCCGATGGCCGCCAGCCCCAGAGCGAATGCACATCCCGTTGCAATGCGTGTGTTCATGTTGGTGGTTCGTTGTTCTTGTCAAGAAAGTGCGGCGCTCGATGGCGTCGCCTGGTGCGCGGATGCGGCATCCACCAGACCCTGTATGGCCTGCTGGCGGTGGTGCAGTTCGGCCAGCAGCATGTGCCGCATGTCGTGGTTGAAGTCGTCCACCCAGCGCGCGTCGTCAGGGCTCACGGCCTGGCGTCGGTGGTCGAAGCGCCGCTCCAGATAGACCGAGATGCTGGTCAACAAGCGCTGCTCGCGCGGGCTCAGCATCTCGTCCAGCACGCCATCCAGTGCGGCCAGTTGCCGCATCTGTGCAGTGCCGGTGGCCAGCGTCTGGCGCACCTTCGCACGCCAGGCATTGACACGGTTTTCCAGCTGCTTTTGCACGGTCAGGTAGCGCTGCTGGCAAGGGCCGTAGCTCGTCACCTGGCCATCGCCCAAGGCCTCATCCATCAGGGGCAGTGACCGAAGCCAGTCGGCGGTGTCGGTCAGAAAGCGCTGGTGGCGCTCGGCCAGTGCCTTGACATCAACGGAGGACGCCACCTCGCGGGCAGACGCAGCATACCGGTCGATGGCCTGAAGGGCCGCATCCAGCCGCACGCTGTCCACGGCCGAGAGCCATTCGCCCAGCCGGCCGGCTGGATCGGCCGGTGCGGCGTTCGTGTCCAGGCGTGCCCAGGCCCGCAACAGGCGCGCGAGCGGCGAGGGAACGAGGGTGCGTGGATGAGACATGGTGCAATGACGAACAGTTGCTGGCGCCTGCTGGGGCCCGCGACTGCATGGAAGGGCGTTATTCTGCGTCGAGAACGTCTGTTTTTTTGAGCGCGCAGCCCTCGGGGCACGTCTGGCGCGCCGGATGAAGCACCTCAGGGCACCATGTTGGATTCATTCTTTGCGCCGGTGGCGTATGTTCAGAGTTGACCGAGCTCGTGCGCCGTTGACGAGGGTGATGATCTGTGCAGGGCCGGATGCGATGCGGGCGGCGCTGCGACTTGGATGCTACGCCCTCGAAACTCGGAAAATCTGCGAAATGTGAGCGTTTCCTTGGGCTGCATACAGCGCACCGGTTGCGCGCGGCCCTGTGGCTTTCCTACGATGTCGTCATTGGTCATGGATGTCGACATCAGCCAAGTGGCTGGCAGGAAAGGTACAGCATGGACGCGAGCGAGAACGTGGTTGCCAAGGTGCTCATCATCGACGATGGCAACGCGGAGACCCTGGAGCTGATCAAGCAGTTCTGCGCCGACAACCACCTCATCGGGCTGAAAACGCACTCGAACAACGTGATGAGCGTGCTCAAGTCCAATGTGGACTTGGGCGGCATCCTGATGTCCGAGAGCTACAACGATTCGCCCCAGGGCGGCATTGATCTGGCGCTCAAGCTGCACAAGATCAGGCCGGAGTTGCCCATCTTCTTGCGTCGCGGCCACACCAGCACGCTGGAGGGCTTGCCTCAGCGTGCCCAAGATTGTTTTTGTGCGGCCTATTGCATCGACGACATGGATGCGCTGAAGTACAGCCTGCGGGATTTCATCTTCAGCTACTACTTTCCCAACGCGATGGTGCGTGGCATTCAGCGCATCACCGAAGATGCGGTGCTGACCTACTTCCGCCGCTTCAGCCTGAGTTGCGAGGCACCGTACATTGTCAAAGACTCGATCGTGTGCGGTGAGGTCTTCACCCTGGTGCCGCTGGAAAGCACCTGGTGCCGCGGCTACATGATGCTGCAGTGCGAGAACCGCATGCTCAAGCTCGACCCGAGTTCACACGATCCGTACGTGAAGCCCAAGGCTCAGCGCATCTCGGATGTGCTCGGTGAAATCACAAACATGGTGTGGGGATCGTTCAAGTCGCACTATGTGGGCGATGAGTACCGAACGTTGATGTCGCAGATCCAGGTGCCCATGCTGGTGATGCTGGACGAGAAGAACATCTCGTTTGGCTCCAGCACGCCGCAGTTGTGCTTTAAATACATCCTGACCGATCTGGATGACCAGAGCTCGCCGCCGGTGGAGATTTATCAACGGCTGGTGTTCAACCTGAACTGGTCACCCGAGGAGTTCAAGGAAGTTCAGGTGTCGACCGAAGAGCTGGTGGATTCGGGGGAGCTGGAGTTCTTCTGAGCCCGGCTCAGCAGGGCTCACGGGTCCGCCCGTACCAGCCGCACTGGCAGACGGGTTCGTTTGGGTGTGTCATCCCGGGCTTCGGCCGTGTCCTGATGCACCGTCCAGCCATGGAGGAAGGTCATGTTGTTGGCGTTCTGGGCGTCGATGCCACGCTGGATGTTGTTGTAGTCGTAGGGGTTGACCGGCCGCGTGTCGATGGTGGCGGAGTCTGTCCAGAGCCAGCCCCCCGGGGCCGTGGGCAGTAGAGACGGTGTGGTCGCCTGCGCCGCCTTGCGTGACAAGGCCTGGAGTTCTTTGACGCGTGGCAGACGCCAGCGCTGCCCCTCTTGCCGGGAGCGCGCCCGCGCCAATGCCAGGGCCTGGGTGTGCGTGACCATGCGTGGTGATCCGCTGCAGGTCTGTCCATCCCACTGGGTGCCTTCCAGACAGCGTGACCACACTTGACGCGTCTGACGGTCGAGAATGTTGGCGCCGTCGTCCGAGATCTGTAGCGCGGGAGGCTGGCCGGGGGCGTCTTTCGCAGGCGCCGACTGCATGACCATGGCCAGCACGCAGGCCAACAGCATGAGGTGAGTCGACTTCATGGACGTGTCCCGTTCGGGCCCCATCGAGGGGCCCGGGTTTTTGATCAATAGCGGTAGCTCACACCCACCGTGGCTTGGGGCCAGAAGCGGATCTTGCCCACGCCGTCGCGCAGGTCGGCCAGTTCACGGTCCACATCGTCCTGGGTGATGCCGTTACCGATCAGGTTGGTGCTGGCCTTGACCTTGGCGCGACCGATCGAGCCCCCCAGGTCCGCAACCACCCCCCAGCCCTTGCTGGTGGCCTGGTGCCCCCAACCGATGCCCACGTAGGGCGTGACCTTCGGGAACTTGATGTCCACGTTGAAGAAGTCATCGGCATCGGGCGTGACGGTCTGGTCGCCAATCGTCACGCTGCCTACGCCATCAAAGCGAGAGCGCAGGTCGATGCGGTTCTGGTTGAAGGTGGCACCTGCAGTCAGGCGGAAGCCACCGCCCAAAGGGAAGTAATCCGCAAACAGGCCCACACGACCAATCTTGATGCCGGCTTTGTAGTCGATGCCTTCTTCGGTTTCGTTGGTGCTGCGGCTGCCCAGGCTCATCACATCCGCGCGCAAGGTGACGCGCTGGCTCAAACCGTGGGCATAGCCCAGCCCCACCCCTAGCACGCCCAGTTGCGTGTAGACACCATGCGCGTTCGCGGCTTGTGCGGTTGCCTGGGTAGACGCCAGGGCGGCAGACAGGCCGATGGCCAGAGCGGTGAGGGAACGAGAGCACATGAGCATGACGAGGGTCTCCTTGGTGGACATGACGGATGAAGGTGGCGGTTCAGACCGTCTTCTGTTGTCGTCATGCCGGCAGGAGACTTGAGGGCTGTGAGCCCCGTGATGGCAGTCGCGTCAGCGCTCGTAAGCGGCCAGGCGCAGTTGTTCCTGCGGGCTGAACAGCCGGGCGCGGGCTTGGGCTGCCGCCTCGGGCCCCTGAGCGAGGGCCTGCTGATACTGGGCAATGCGAGCCCGCCAGTCGGCCTCTTCCCGGTCCAGCGCCGCCAGACGCTGAGCGGCCTCGGTGCCCACGGCCTGCTCGCGCAGGGCAAAGATGGCTTGATCCGACGCCCCTTGCAGGCGGGCCTGCTCCACCTGTGTCTGCAGATGAACGTGCGCAAATGGCGCCTCCACGCCGTCCACGATCGCCGCAGGGGTGCGTGCGTTCAGTTCACGCAGGCGCTGCTGCTGTTCCTCGCTCGAGAGGCTGCGATCACTGGTGATGGCCACACGGGCCAGGCGGTAATCAGCCACGGCGTCGTCTGCATCAAAAAGCAAACGAATCTCTGCGGGCGAGAAGAATCTCAGCCGAATCTGACGTCCTTGCTCGATGCGGTTGCTCACGTGCTGTACCGAGCCGTCGGCCCCGTGATCGGCAGGCAGCTCGGTCAAGGCCTTCTTGAAGGCCAGGTAGCGATCCAGGATGTCGGTGGCTTGCGCCAGTGCCGATGGGCTCAAGGTGACCGACAGATCCGCCAGAATGCGCTGTCGAATCACTGCCAGCGACACCAGCCACGTAGCGGGCGGTTGGGCCGCCGTGGCTGTGGCCGATGATGTTGACCTTCTGGGCGCCGGTCATGGCCATGATTTGCCGGACCTGGCTCAGCAACTGCTCGCCCCGCACCTCGGTGCTGTTGCCGGGAGAGACCTGGGCCACGAACACACGGGCACCGTCAGCACGCAGGGCTTCAGGGATCTTGTGGAAGTACTCCAGCGGCCCCAGGCGGTCGAAACCAAAGAGGCCATGCACCAGCACGATGGGGTATTGGGTCTGGGTGTATCCGTTGGCCAGAGCGGGCGCTGCCGCCGTGGCCGTGATCACTGCTGCTGCCACCGATGCCAGAAACTTTTTCATGCGGTCCTCAGTTACATAGGAGCTAAAACCTGACATGAAGTCTAGGGACGCGTGATCTTGTTGAACATCAAGCTTTCCCGGGGGCGCTGGCGTGACAAGTTCACGCCAATCCGGGTTTTGTGCTGGACTTGTGGTGGTTTTTGGGATGGGCCTGGGGTCGCCCCTGATTGCATCTCGGGTCGGTGTCCAAATTGGTGCTGGTTGGCACGGTTTTCGCCCTCGGGTGAACGGTGTTCGATGAACCACGATCGATACTCGAAGGTGCGATTCGTGAGTTATTTCCTCTGAATGGTGAATTGACGTGGTTCGACCGCTCGAATGCGGGATACGGGTTTTCACTGTGACACTCCGTGAGTGCGTACGATGGCGCCAGTTCGTTCATACCTCGACTGGATCACCTCGTGACACGTTTCGCGATTTCTCTGGTGGCCGCTTCTGCTGCCCTGATCAGCACCACGGCGTCGGCCACCTGGTCGACGACACCCAGCGTGCCGGCACCCACGGCCGCCCAGACGGTGATGTTCACCAACTCCTCGCTGGTGGCGATGCCGGGTTCTCAGGTCGTGGCATCGGGCGGCGTGTCGTGCCAAGACCCCCGCACCAAGGTGTCGGGCGTGTGTGGCTCGGCCTTGAGCTTCAACACCAGCGCCGGCGCACTGACCGTGACGGCCACAGACGGCAAGGATGTGGACTTGGCCACCATGGTGTTCCAGGGTGGCAGCAGCACCGGCCTGGGCGTGGTCGAGGGGTATGACAGCGGCGGCGCCTTCAAGGTGACCGACCTGAACTACTCGCTGGACGAAGGCAAAGAACAGCTCAAGCTCAGCTTCGCCTCGACCGTGAATCTGTCGCAGCTCTATTTCATCCCGGATGACCGCACCGGCACCCTGAAAGAGCTGGACAAGTTTGATGGTTTCACCATCTCGGTGGATGGCGGCGCCTGGCAAGAATTCACCTTCGGCAGCCAGTTTGGCCTGCCGGTGAACCTGAGCCTGACCGGCAAGACCTTCACCCTGGGCTATGCCAACAAGACCAGCATTGAAGACTACTTCCTGGCCGGTGTGGGCTTCACCGCCGTGACGCCGCCCATTCCTGAGCCGTCGACCCATGCGCTGATGGGCTTGGGTCTGGTGGGCTTGGCCCTGGCTGCGCGCCGTCAGCGCCGCGCCTGAACGACGCCAGAGCACAAGAAAAAACCCCAGGCTCGGGAGAGCTTGGGGTTTTGTTCGGCGGGCCTCACCGGCACGCCTGGGGGCACGAGGGCGCTGTGCCACCTCACCGCTGGGCAGCGGTACCACCTCACCGGTGGCGGATGTAGCCGGCGACCCCGGCCTGCGCTTGCAGAGCACGCGCATGACATCCTGTTGGATCCGACATCCGGATTCCCTGCGTGGCGATGATCACTTCACCCCAACGCAAGACCAGTATCTCTGAGCGCCGATCGTTTGTGTGCGCTTCAAAGCCGGGCGGAGCTTCGAATTCGCCAATCTTTCACGCTGTTCGCCTCCGGTGGCCTGCATGAGGCAGACTGTGAGGCATGAACACGCTTGGAATGTGACGATGGTGGATGCGCACGCCTTGTTGACGGTGGAGCAGATGGCCCAGGCCGACGCGGCCACGATCGCGGCGGGCACGCCTGGCTGGCAGTTGATGCGCCACGCGGGCCAGGCGGTAGTGCAGGCCGTGCGGCAGCGCTGGTCGGCCAGGCCGGTGCTGGTGTTGTGCGGTCCTGGTAACAACGGTGGTGATGGCTGGGTGGTGGCTGCCGGTCTGCGCGATGCGGGTTGGCCGGTCACGGTGGCCTCTCTGGTGCCGCCTGCGCAGCTTCGGGGGGATGCAGCCCTGGCGCAGGCCACCTGGACGGGGCCTGTCGTGCTGCTGGAAGCCCACACCGATGTGTACGCGCTCGTGGCCTCTGCCGAGTTGGTGATCGACGCTTTGTTTGGGGCGGGACTGAGCCGGCCGCTGGATGGGATGGCGCAGGCGGTGCTGCGAGCCGTTCAGGCCCGCGGATGCCCTGTGGTGGCGGTGGATGTGCCCAGCGGCGTCTGGGGCGATACCGGGCAGACCCAGGGGGCCGTGCCCTGCGCATTGACGGTCACGTTCTATCGTTTGAAGCCGGCCCATCTGATGCTGCCGTCCAGGGGCTTGTGCGGCGAGTTGGTGCTGGCCGACATCGGCATGCCCCCTGATCTGAGCTTGCCCAGCCCGGTGGCAGCCTGGGAAAACGTGCCCGCCTTGTGGCAAGGCGCCTGGCCGGACACGGCCGTGCAGGCCCACAAGTACCAACGGGGGCATGCTCTGGTGTGGGGCAGTGCAGTGATGACCGGGGCCGCCCGTCTGGCAGCCCATGCTGCCGCGCGAGTGGGCGCCGGGCTGACCTCGGTGTGCACGCCAGCGGTGGGGTGGCCCATTTACGCCGCCTCGCTCAACAGCATCATGGTGCAAGCGCTGCCGGATGCCGATCAGCAGACGCTGGCCCATGCGTGGGCCGAGGTGCTGGCCGATGCCCGGCACCGCGCCGTGCTGATCGGGCCAGGCGCGGCTGGCGGCTCCACCTTGGCCGTGGTCAAAGCCTTCTCGCTGGTGGCCCTGCGGAGCGGTCGTGCGGTGGTGTTGGATGCGGATGCCATCAGTGCTTGGCAGGATGACCTTGAGGGCTTGCGCGTGGCCATCGAGGCCCACCCGAACCGTTCGGTGGTGATCACCCCCCACGAGGGCGAGTTTCAGCGCCTGTGGGGGCGCGAGCTGAGCTTGCCACAGGCGGATCGATTGACCCGCGCCCGTGAGGCCGCCCGGGCCTGTGGTGCAGTGGTAGTGCTCAAAGGCGCCGACACCGTGGTGGCCGCGCCGGATGGCCGCGCCAGCATCAATCGGCACGCCTCGGCGGCCTTGGCCACGGCGGGGTCGGGCGATGTGCTGGCGGGCTTGGTGCTGGGGCTGTTGGCGCAAGCCGTGCCAGCCTGGGAGGCCGCATCGGCCGCGGTATGGATGCATGGGGATGCGGCCCTGGCCTTTGGGCCGGGCTTGATCGCCGATGACCTGCCGGAATTGATGCCCGGCGTGCTTCAGCGCCTGGGGCGGACGGCCTGAACCCACTGGACAGGGCAACTGCGCTTCACGCCACGCAAGTGCGGTTCTTGCCCGTGCGCTTGGCCTCGTACAAGGCCACGTCGGCCCGCTCCAGCGCGGCTTCAATCGGCTCGTCTCGGCGGTACAAGGTCACCCCGGCCGAGAAGGTGATGAACACCTTCTTGTCTTCGTGGGTGAAAAACTCGGCGCTCAGGGCCCGTTGTAGCCGGGTCAAGGCCTGTTGGGCCTCATCGGCTGGCGTGTCGGGCAGCATCACCACGAATTCTTCACCACCGTACCGAGCCACCACATCGACCGGGCGCAAGCGCTGGCTGACCTGGCGAGCCAGGAACTTCAAGGCTTCGTCGCCCGTCTGGTGCCCCAGCGTGTCGTTGAGTTTTTTGAAGTTGTCCACGTCCAGCAGACCGATGGCCAGCGGGGTGTCCTGCCGCAGCGCCCGGGCCTGCTCAGCCTCAAACGCGCGCATCATGCCGCGTCGGTTGGCGATCTGGGTCAGGGGGTCGGTGGAGACCTCGTCTGACAGCTTGCGGATCTCGTCTTCTAGTTCTCGCACGCGCTCGGTGAGGGCGGTGGCGCGTTCGTGCTCGGCATGCAGTCGTTGCTGCGTTTGTGACACCACCGACTGCACGGCGCGGCTTTCTTGCACCATCTCGCGCACCACGCCGGTCAGGCTCTCCAGGCTCTCGGCCTGTCCGATGGTGTCGGCATAACGACCCAGGTTGTCCTGGAACCGGTCGGTGGTGTGTCCCAGCTCGGCCAGCTCTTGCAGCATGGTGTGGATCAGGGCTTTGAGCGCTTCGCGCGCCTCGGCCCGCTCCAGCTTCAGTTGCCGCTGCCGTGTGCGGGTGTCTTCCAGCAACTGCTGCATGTGGCGCACGCCGCGGTGGTGCAGGCCTTCGTCCAGTTGGTGGCGCATGGCCACACACTGACCTTGTACCCAGGAGTCGTCTTCAGCCAGGTCGGCCAGGCTGTCGGTCAGCACATGCACCAGTTCGGTCAGCCGCGTGCTCAGCAGGTGGCAGTGTTCGATGACCTGACGCGCCTGTTCGCACGCCTCGCCCAACGCGGTAGCCGCTGCGCGGTGGGCGTGGTCGATCTCTGTGCCAGCCGTGACGGGGGCCGAGGCGTCCACGCTGGCCAGCGCGGATTGCAATTGCTGGGCGGCTTCGCCGCTGGGAGCAGGGTCAGCGGGCAGGGCGCTTTGCAGCGTGCGGTGCAGGTGGCCCAGGGCCTGACGCGCCAGCGGTGCCCAACGGCTGGCCTCGCCATCCAGCCCGGACTCGCCCGACGTCGCCGGCGCAGCCGCTTGAGAGACGGTCGCGGTTGCCGTGGCCGGTTGGGTCGCATCGGGTGGTGCGGTGGGCTGTGTGGCTGACGTGGACGACGTGGCGTCGGCATCCACACTGTCCATCAGCGTGGGGTCATCGCTGTCGCTGGTCCAGCTGCCCACGAGCTGGCTGAGGCGCTGGTGCAGGCGTTGCCCTGATTGCCGACTGCCTTGCAGCACACGCTGCAGGCTGTCTTTCTTGCGAGCGCTGGTCCATTGGCGGCCGCCGCGCTCGGCGCCGCGCACGATCTTGTCGATCAGCTCTGACCACCGTTGGCCCGCCTCGTCATCGGGCCAGTGCTGTTTGCCGGGAGGGTTGGCGGGCTCAGCCGCAGGCGAGGGCGCCGGCTCCGGGAGCGGCACGCCAGCCTGCCGTGCTTCGGCCTCGTAGGCTTGCCGGAAGTTCTCGGGGGTGGGCTCTTGCCTCTCTTGGGCCAGCCGCCGCAGTGCTGCCTTGGCCAGGGCCGCCGGGGTGGTGGCCGCATCGGTCGGTGCTGCGCTGGCGGCGGTGTCCTGGGGGCGTTTGGCGCCGTTCGAGGCAGGCATGGGTGTCAGTACGGTGATCGTGGACGAGGAGCAGGCGGAGGCTCTGGTTCGTAGCCGATGCAGGGCAGACTGCGCTTGGACAGCACATCGACCACCCACATCTCCAACTCGGCTGGGGGCATTGGCTTAGCGTACAGAAAGCCCTGGCAGATGTGGCAGCCCAGGTTGTAGAGAATCTCCATCTGCGAGACCTTCTCCACACCTTCGGCAATGACCCGCAGGCCCAGGGCGCGCGCCAAGGCGATGATGGCCGAGACGATGGCCGTGCTTTGGGGTGTGTCACCCAGGCCATGCACGAACGAGCGGTCGATCTTCAGCTCGCTGATGGGCAGGGTGGTCAGGTAAGAGAGTGACGAGTAGCCCGTGCCAAAGTCGTCAATCGAGATCTCGGTGCCCAGCTGGTTCAGTCGGTGCAGGGACGGAACCACGCCCTGCAGGTCTTTCATCAGCCCGGTCTCGGTGATTTCCAGCTCGATGCCTCGGGGGTGCACTTCGTGCAACGCCAGGATGGCTTCCACCTTGTCGACCAGATCAGGCTGCTCGAACAGACGGCTGGGCAGGTTGACGGCGATCGAGGCATCAAACCCCAGGCGCAGTTCCCATTCCTTGGCCTGGCGGGCGGCCTCGTTGATGGCCCACAGGCTCATGTCGTTGATCAGGCCGGTGGCCTCAGCCAGGGGGATGAACTCGCCCGGCGGCACCAATTGGCCGTCCCGGCGCCAGCGCATCAGCGCTTCTGCCCCCACCCAGCGGCCGGTTTGTACGTCTACCTTCGGTTGGTAGTACAATACCAGCTCGTTGCGCTCCAGAGCCTTGTGCAGGGCCGTGTCCAGATCCAGCCGCACACGCGCCTTGCTGGCCAACTGCGGGTCGTAGCGCATGATGGTGTTGCGCCCCTGGCTCTTGGCCAGGTCCATGGCCACGTCGGCATGTCGCAGCAGGTCAGCGACGTTCAGGCCATGTGCCGGGAACAGCGCCACGCCCACACTGGCCGTGATGAAGCACTCTTGACCTGCCGCCATCATGGGCTCGCGCAGAGCGTCCAGGATCACGTTGGCCGTGGCCACGGCATCGTCGTCCTCGGCCACTTCGGGCAGCAGCACGACGAACTCGTCGGCACCCAGGCGGCCCACCGCCTCCAGCGTGCGGTGGCTGCGCTGACCGGGGGTGTCGTTGTTGCCATCCATCACCTGGTCCGAGTGCCGCACGCAGTTGCGCAAGCGGCGTGACACCTCGATGAGCAACTCGTCGCCAGCGTGATGTCCCAGGTTCTCGTTGATGATCTTGAAGCGGTCCAGGCCGATTTGCAGCAAGGCCACGCGGTGATTGAGTCGCTTGGCGTACTCAATGGCCCGTTCGGCGCGCCAGAACACCTGGCGGCGGTTGGGCAAGCCGGTCAGGGTGTCGAAGTTGGCCAGGTGGTTGATCTTGTCTTCAGCCACCCGGCGGTCGGTCACGTCTTGCACGATGCCGGTGTAGCCCGTCAGGTTGGCCAGTTCGTTGAACTCGGGCTCGGCTTCCAGGTGCAGCACGCGTTCGCGGCCATCATCCAGCACCACGCGGATGTCGTTGCAGAGCACGCTGCCGTGATCGATGACCTGGCGCAGGATGCGCAGCATGCCCCGCCGATCTTCCTTGGGCATCATGCGGATGACCCGGCGAATGCCCAGATGGTCTTGGGGACCGAGGCCAAAGACCCGCAGGCCTTCCAGCGAGAAACCGATGTCGCCGCCACCCCGGCGCCAGTCAAAGCTGCCCATGCGCGCCAGGTCTTGGGCGCGGGCCAGTTTGGCCTTGCTGCGTTCCAGCTCATGGCGGGTGCGTGAGGCACGCAGCAGGTAGCGCAGTCGGCCTGCCAGCAGGCTCCACTGGGTGCTTTTCACGAAGAAGTCGGTGGCGCCCGCTTCATAGGCCCGTGTGATCGAGGCGTCGTCATCCAGGCCGGTCAGCATCAGCACGGGCACGGACTCGTACCCCGGAAGGTGGCGCAATTCACGACAGGTGGCAAAGCCATCCAGGCCGGGCATCACCGCATCCAGCACCACCACATCGGGCAGCCAGTCGGTGATGATTTGCAGGGCAGCCTCGCCTGAGCTGGCTTCGGTGATGGCAAAACCTCGCTCGCGCAGCGCGATGGAGGTGAGCAACAGATTGACCTCGTCGTCGTCGACCAGGAGCACCTTGGGTTGCTCCTTGGTGTCGTCGTTCACGAAGGCGGCCTGCTGGTTCATGGCTGTTGCTCCAGCAACACGCGCAAGCCCTCCAGCACGCGCTCGACCTCCAGGGGCAGTTCGCGCAGGCGTGTGCTCAAGTTCTCTCCTGTCTGTCGCCGAATCATGGTCTCGATTTCGGCACACAAGTGTGACAGCTTGAGTGCGCCGATGCTGGCCGAAGAAGACTTGAGTGTATGCGCGACATGCAGGATCCCTTGCTGATCTTGTTGACGAATCGCGTCGTCCAGTTGCGGCATCAGGCGGCCCACAGAGGCTTCGAAGGCCTTGGCCACCCGCTCGAACAGACGGTTCTCGCCTTTGGGGTCCAGTTCCTTGAGGCGTCGCAGGGCTTCTTGGTCAAACAGCGTTGGTGGATCCATGGCGGAAGTCTCCTCGCGAACGGGGGTGCCAGATGGTGACGGGATGGTTTGTGTGTCGCCTGCAACAGCCGGCACGTCGTGAGATTGCAGGTGCTCCATCAGCACCTTTTGCAACTGGCTCTGGCGGAAGGGCTTGGACAGGTAGTCGTCAAAACCCAGACTGAGGAAGCGCGCCTCGTCCCCCTCCAGCGCGTTGGCGGTCACGGCGATCACCGGGGTGTTGGGGGGCGTGAGGAAGGTGAAGCGCGAGGTCGAGCCTTTGCGGAACAGGCCCAGGGCCTCCACGCCGTCCATGCCTGGCATCTGGATGTCCATCAGGATCAGGTCGAAGCGGGTCTCGCCCAGCCGACGCAAGCCCTCCAGCGCACTGCTGGCCACCCGCACATCGCAGCCCAGGCGCTTGAGCATCTGGGTACAGACCTCCTGGTTCACCGGGTTGTCTTCAATCACCAGCACATGCTTGTGCAGGCGGGGCACTTCGGTGGGCGTGTCCTGGGCCATTTCAGCCGTGATGCCCAGGATGGCCTGGCGCAACTCGGCCTTGCGCAGGGGCTTGGGCACGAAGCGCTGGAAGCCGGCCTCCTGAGCGCGACGCACATCGTCGGGCGAGGAGACCGACGACAGCAGCACCATCTTCAGGTTCGGGTATCGGCCGCTGCTGCGCACGGCACGGGCCAGGCCGATGCCATCCAGCTCGGGCATGTTCATGTCCACCAGCGCCAGGTCAAAGCCTTGGTCGCGGTGCTCTTCGTCCATCAGCAGGTCCAGCGCTTCGCGGCCATTGCGGGCCTGCACCACGTGCATGCCCCAGGCCGACAGCATGTTTTCGATGACCGTACGATTGGTTTCGTTGTCGTCCACCACCAGCACGCTGAAAGCGGGCATGTCCGGTTCTTCCAGCATCGCCAGGTCGGCGTGGCTGTCGCCCACACGCACGGGCACGCGGAAAACGAACTCCGAGCCCACACCCGGGGCGCTGTGCACGTCAATGCGGCCACCCATCAGCTCGACGAGTTGTTTGGAAATGGCCAGTCCCAGGCCAGTGCCACCATAGCGGCGCGCCATGCCGCCATTCGCTTGCACAAAGGCGCTGAAGAGGCGAGGCACGGCCTCGGGCGCAATCCCGATGCCCGTGTCACGCACCAGGAACTCCAGCTCGAAGCCCGTGTGGACCGGCGTCGATGTCAGGCTGCCGTGGGTGGTGGCGTGGGGTGGTTGGTAGCCCGAGGTGAGGCGGATGTCCACCACCACTTCACCATGCTCGGTGAACTTGATGGCGTTGGCCACCAGGTTGGTGAGCACCTGACGCAAGCGCAGCGGGTCACCATGGATGACGGTGGGCAGGCCCGGCTGCTCGCGGAAGCTCAGCTCCAGGCCTTTTTCGTGGGCGCGTGGTGCCATCAACTCCAGCGTGTCTTCCACCAGGGTGCGCAGCACAAAGTCGCAGTTGGCCAACTCCAGTCGCCCGGCCTCGATCTTTGCGAAGTCCAGGATGTCGTTGATGATCTCCAGCAGGCTCTCGCCCGAGCGGTACACGGCCTGCGCAAAGCGGCGTTGCTTGTCGTTCAGAGTGGTGCCCAGCAACAGCTCGGTCATGCCCAGAATGCCGTTCATGGGCGTTCTGATCTCATGGCTCATGTTGGCCATGAACTGGCTCTTGGCCTGGCTGGCGCTTTCGGCGGCATCCCGCGCCCGTTGCAGTTCCAAAGCTTGGGTGTGCTCATCGGTCACGTCCGACAGCAGACCATAGATGCGGATCTGTCCATCATCCAGGCGCCGTGGCCGGGTGCGATGGCGCATCCAGCGCAGCCCCTTGCCTGGCACCTCCAACCGCAGCAGGGTGTCGGAATGGAACCCTTGACGTTCTTGTTGCTCCTGCAGCGCCAGGGTTGGGTGATCATCAGGCACCACGCGTGACTTCAACTGCTCGGGGTGAGACAGCAACTCATCGGCGGACACACCCAGCAGGTCTGCGGTGCGTGGGCTGAGGTAGTGGAACTTCTGGCGCTGCTCGGTGGCCACGTAGACCAGGTCGTCCATCGACTCGACCAGCTCGCGGAAGCGCCGCTCAGACTCTTCCAGATCCAGCTGTGCCTGACGCGAGGCGGTGATGTCGCGCACCAGAGAGATCAGCAGGCGAGGGCGCCCGTTGGCGTGGCGCAGGGCAAAGTGGCGGGCGTTGACCGTGCGCAAACCGCGCGGGCTCTCCCACTGCACGTCGTGTTCGACGGTGTTGCCCTTCTCGATGGCCTCGTTCATGTGAGGACGCACGCGATCCAGCACCTGGCTGCCCATGGCCTGTTCCAGCGAGCGACCCACGACCCGCTCGCGCTTGAGGTCGAATTCGATTTCGGTGTAGCGGTTGACGGCCACCACGTTGAAGTTCACCGGATCCAGCACAAACAGGCTGACGGGCAGGTTGCCCAGCAGTGCCTCCAGGAACTCGCGCTCTTGCTCGCGGATGTGCTCTTGTGTCTTGCGCTTGGTGATGTCGTTGAACAAGCAAACGTACTGGCCCCGGCCACCGCTTTCGTCGAGCATCTGGATGGCATCGATCTCGCCCCAGTAACGGGTGATCGATTGGGGGCCCTTGCGGCCTGCTTCAAAGGCCAGTCGGAACGGCACGCCGCGTTGCAGGTGGGCTTGTAGCTCCTCTGCTGCCTGACGGTCGCCTTCTTCTTCAGCCATGAGATCGGGCAGGCGACGACCCACCACACGATCTTCGGGCCAGCCGGTCAGGGCGGTGAACGCGCTGTTGACCCACTCCACCAGGCCATCGCGGTCGGTGATGGCCACACCGCTGCTGATTCGGGTGGCCACCAGGGCCAATCGGCCCAGGTGCTCGGCGCTGGTGGCCATGTGCGCCATGTGGGCCTCGCGCTGGGCCACAAACCCCAGCTGGGCGGCTGCGATGTTCAGGATCGGGTCCAGCTCTTCATCGTCAGGGGCGCGGCGGGGATCATCGAACTCCAGCAAGGCCAGGGGCCAGCGGTCGATGGCGATCGGCAAGGCCAGCACGCGTCGGGTGCTGGTCTCACGCCAGGGGCCGATGGGGGGGCGGTCGGTCGGCAGGTCATGCAGGGTCGGACGCAAGGTGTGCAGCGCCTCACCCAGGGGGCGTTCATCTCGATGCACGGTGGCAATCGCGGACACGTCGATCAGATCGGCGCCTTCGCTGCCGGTATCCACCCAAGGACGGAGCAGGGCGGACTCGCCATTCCAGCCCTCGACGCGCAGCCCGATCCAGGCTCGGCTGCCCAGGTGCGCGTGCAAGGCATCGCCGATGCGGTGCATGGCCTGCGACAAGCTGCTGGCCCCTTGAGCCAGATCCACGATGCGCTGGGTGAGTGCCAGTTCGCGTGCGTGGCGCTGAGCCAACTCCTGGCTGGCCCGCAGCTGGCTGCCCTCGACAGTCTCGCTGTCCGGTTCGCTCAAGGGGGGGCTGGTGCTCAGGTCATCGTCGGCCAGCAGGGTGGACGAACCGGGTTCCAGCCGGGTGCGGGCCAGGTAGCCCACGCCGGCCGAGGTCAACACCGACAGCGCCAGTCCGGCGCCGCCCAGGCCCCATTGCCAGCCGGCTGCCACGGTCAGCGCAGCGGCCATCGTCAAATACAACACGATCCACGGGGCGGGCATTGAAGGGTTCCTGCCTGGCAAATCACGCGGCGAAGCGTGCGAAGGGCGCCCGAAAGGCGCCCGTTGAGTCAAATTGTTCACGAACTTTACAAGGTCCGTTAAAACATCAGCCAGCAGAACAAACCCCCTCCAGCCGTCCTTACAATGGTTTGAATGCGTCACAAACCCGGCATTTCTGTCACATTGCGACGGGCATCGAGAGATGCCCGGCTGCGCCGTGGGCAGGCGACCGTGGCTGACACCGGCAGTCCTGCCAAGTTATCCGGCATGGCCGAGACTGGACAGCGTCCGTTGTGGCATGCCGGCTGGTATTGGGAAACCGATGAGCAGCACCGGGTGCTGTGCCTGCAGCCTGGGGCCGACGTGCCGGCTGATTTGCAGGTGGATTGGGAAGCCCTGTCTCGGTTGGTGACGCAGCGACCCTGTTTGTGGGACTGGTGGATGGGTCGTGAGCTCAGCGCTGTGGCCGAGCCCCTTGGCCAGGATCCGCTGGCGCGATTGAGGTACCACCTGCGGCACCAGGCCTCCTGGGACGATGAACTGGTGTTGCCCTGGCCCGATGGCCTGACGGCGTGGCAGTGGCCTGGCCCGACCGATCAGGTGGTGTGCCGTGTGCGTGGGCGACGACGCGAGTCGCCGGATGGCCACTTCATGGGCCATTGCGGGGTGTTGGTGCCCGTGGTGGTGGCCCCGAGCGGGTCGTCTGCCCACCAGGCAGCGGCGCAGGCCGCCCGCGACGACGCCTTACAGACCCGCCTGGCCGAGCAGGAGATGCTGCGCTACGCCCTGTCACATGACCTGCGTGCGCCCTTGCGGGTCATCGATGGGTTTGCCCGCATCGTCAAGGAAGATTACGCGTCTGCCCTGGGTAAGCTGGGGGGCGATCACCTGGATCGGGTACTGGCTGCGGCCCAGCGCATGAACGGCATGATCGATGCCGTGCTGGCGCAGGCGCAGTTGTCGGGCGAACCCTTGTCCCGAGCCGAGGTGGATGTGTCGCAATTGGGCCACGAGGTACTGTCCGACTTGTTGTCGCTGCGTGACCCTGCGGCGCCCACGGTCGAGGTGGTCGTGGCGCCAGACCTGAAAGCGCAGGCCGATCCGGCCCTGTTGCGGCGCGTGCTGGAGAACCTGCTGGGCAATGCGCTGAAGTACAGCGCCAAGGTGTCGCATCCCCGGATTGAACTGGGGCGCATGCCGGCCACCAACCCGGACGTGTTTTACGTGCGCGATAACGGCGCCGGGTTTGACATGCAGCACGCCGACAAACTGTTCGGCATGTTCCAGCGTTTACACAGCGCCCGCGAGTTCCAGGGCACGGGCGTGGGACTGGCTGGCGTGCAGGCCATCGTGCGCCGTCATGGGGGCCGCATCTGGGCCGAAGCCCAGCCAGGGCAGGGTGCCTGTTTTTACTTCACCTTGATGGACGCGCTGCAGGCCCAGGGCCTGAAGTGAGGGCTCAGATCGAGCCGAGCCCGGCCAGCACTTCCTGCGCGGTGATCAGCCGCTCGCTCACGGCTTCCAGCGTGGTGCCCGCCTGGGCTGCCTGTTGTTGCAGTCGCTGCAAGGCGTCGTGGCGGTTCAGCGAGTGCCGGTGCATCACGATACCCAGGGCAATCGCCACGGTGTGCGTTTCGGGATGGGCCGACAAGGCGGCAGCGGTGCTTGCTTGCGTGGGCTGGGCTGCTTAGGCAGGGGCGTCTGCCGTCGGCGTGGCCGCCTGACGGGCCTGTGGCCGATTGGCAAACGCAGACTCCACCGCCGGCACGATCTGCTGGATGTCCAGTGGCTTGATCAGGTAGGTCAGGGCGCCCAGTTGTTTGACCTGGTTCACCGTGGCCTCGTCCGAAAAAGCCGAGAGGAACATGAACGGGATCTGACAGTACTCGCGCAGGTAGGCGGCCACGTCAAAGCCGCTTTTGCCTTCCATGCGGATGTCGAGCAGGGCCAGTTCGGGTTTGTGCTGACGTGCCAGCAGGATGGCGTCGTCGCCGTTGTCGGCGTCGATCACGTCGTAGCCCGCCTCTGACAGGCCGTGCGTCAGCGTGGCCAGCACCAACCGGTCGTCATCGACGACCAGTATCTTGCCTTTGTGACGAACGTCCTGGCTCACAGCGGTGGAGGGCATGGGGTGGAGGTGGGTTCAGGACGCTTGCGTTGCAGTGCATCCTAATGCACAAGAGCCCTATTGTGGCCAAAGTGCGATCTGATGACCAGTGGGTTCCCCCGTCGAGGGGATCGGAGGCGCCAAGTGAATCCCTGGCGGGCTCAGGCTCACCCGGGCGCGCACATGGCCGCCTTCGTCGGTCAAGGTCAGGCGGGCGCTGCGGCGCGGCAACAGGGCCCGAACCAGTCCCAGTCCAGACACCCCGCCTCGAACCCGCTCCAGGCTGAAGCCTTCCGGCAGGCCACCCGGGTTGTCAATGTCGATTTCCACGCCGTCGTCGGACGAGCGCAGGGCGCACATCAGGGGCTCGCTGCCAGGGCCGTGCTTGTGGGCATTGGTCAACAGTTCATTGAGGCACAGCGCGATCGGGATGGATTCGGCCTCGGGCAAGAGCCAGTCGCCGGCGTGGATGCCTTCCACCCGCAACTCGATGGGGCGACCAAAGGTGCGTTGCACGGATTGGGCAATCGCATCCACCACCGCCTTCAAACGCAGGGGGCCGCCTGCGCCCACCTGCAGACCGTACACCTGCGCAATGGCCTGCACTTGGCCCACCACCTCGGAGATGGCGGGGGCCACCTCGGGCTTTCGTGAGGCAATTTGTTGCAGCAGGCCCGCCACCCCTTGCAGGTTGTTCTTGATGCGGTGGTGCACTTCGCGCACCAGCATTTCGCGCTGGCTGATGGCAGCCTCCAGCCGCGCCTGCTCGGCGGCGCGCAGCTCGGTGATGTCGGACGCCACCACCAACACCTGATCGCCTCCTTGCTGGTCGCGGCTCAAGGGCAGGTAGGTCACGTCCCAGATGCGGTGTCCGTGAGATTGGCTGAGGCTGTATTCGCGATGCAAGCTCTGGCCGCTGTCCAGGCAGGCCTGCAAGTCGGCCTGGGTGAGGCGGGCACGCTCTTCGCCGTACAACTGTTCCGGGGGCAGGCCCAGCGCCAGGGCCGCATCTTTGCCCATGTACAGCGTGGCGGCCTGGTTGGCCTGCATGAGCTGAAAGGACTGGGCGTCCACCACCTGGATGGCCATGGGGGCCGTTTCGATGATGCGCTGCAGGGTGGCCTGGGCCTCGGCCGATTGGGCCTCGGCCTGGCGCCGCCGGTCGATGTCCAGCAGCGCGTAGGTGATGTGGCGCTGGCTGGATTCATCCAGCGTGACCACCGCGTTGCCCACCACCCAGAAGACCCGGCCGTCGCGGCCCACCACCTGGCACTCGAAGGTGTGCGATTGCCCATCCTCCAGCTCGTCCAGGTAGTCGGTCAGACGGAACGGGTGATCCAGATCCGGAGGGGCCACGGTGCTGAGCGGCTGCCCCAGGAAATCAGCCAGATCACCACCGAACATGCGGCGGGCAGAGCGGTTCATCCAGGCGATGCCGTGGGCATCCAGGGTGACGATGCCCACGAACACAGAATCCAGAATGGCGCGTGTGCGGTCAGCTTGCAGGGTGAGGTTGTGTTCGGCACGGTGGCGCGCGTCCACGTTGACGAACGAGGCAATCAGACCCTCTTCCGGGTGGCCGGGTTGCACCAGGCGCAGGGAGACATCCGCCCACAGTGCCTGACCCGCCCGCGCGTGGCGCAGGGCGCGCTCGCCTTGCCAGTGGCCCAGGCTGCGCAAGACCCCCACGACATCCGCATCGTGCTTGGTGTCGACCTCGGGCGCGTACAGACTGGCCAAGGGGCGGCCGCTCAGGTCGGTGCCTTCTTCGCCCAGCAGCTGGGCCAGGGCCGGGTTGGCGCTCTGGATGATGCCGTCGCGCACAAAGGCGATGCCCACGCCAGAGAGGCTGAACATCAGATCGCGGTCGCGGCCCAGGGCTTCCAGCTGCGCCTGCTGTGAGCGGATTCGCGTGATGTCCGACAGCACCACGATGATCTCGTCGCTGCCTTTGACCGCACCGATGCGTCGCACTGACAGGGCATACCACCGGGTGGCTTGCCCGGGCAGCACGATTTCCAACTCGCTTTCGAACTGGCCACTCAGGCTGAGTTCGCGGTTGGTTTCGGCCACCACGCGGTCGATGCGGGGGTCTGCGGCCAACAGCGCATCCAGGCTTTGTCCGGCCATGGTGCCGGGGTTCAGCCCCAGCATGCGTTCGAAGCGCCGGTTGCAGCGCACCAGGGTGTTGCCCCGCAGGTAGGCGATGCCAGCCGGTGTGCTTTCCAGGATGGTGCTCAGCTCGTGCAGCAGTTGCGCCTGGTCGGGCACCGGGGCCGCATCGGCATCCGAGCTGATGCCGTTGTCAGCCTCCACCGCATGGTGTTCGCTGCCATCGGCAGGTACTTCGCGCACGGCGCACAGGTAGCGACGTGGTTTATCGGGTTGCGGCTGCACATGCGCCCACACCTGGCTGCGCAGCAGGGCCGGGCGGCCGCCCGTGCGGGCCTGCGACACCTGGGCCTGCAGGGCGTTGTCTTCGGGCCCCAGGGCCAGCAAGGTCAGGGGCGCATCCCAGCCGCACAAGCGTTGCAGGGCTTGCGGGCAGTCGCCCAGGTTGCTGCCTGCCGGTGTGGCATAGCCCAGCAATGCGCTCAGGGCTGAATTGCCACGCAGCACCCGTCCGTGCTCGTTGAACTCCAGCAAAGCCAGGGGCACAAGGTCAAACCAGGCGTCATCCATCGGCGGCATCATTGAAGAAGGGGCCATGGGAGGCGAAAAGGGCGCAAGGCTGGTACAGCCTCAGGGCTGAACACTCACACCAGGCATTTTGGCTGAGTAATCCTTGGGCAGTTGTGCCAGGCGTGCGGCCACCTGCCGGGCCATGGCCTTGTACAGGCCCGCCACCGTGCCGTCAGGGTCGGCCACCAGGGTGGGCGTGCCGCTGTCGGCCTGCAGGCGGATGTTCAGGTCCAGGGGCAGGGCAGCCAGCAGCGGCACGCCGCACTCTTCGGCCATGCGCTTGCCGCCATCCTGCCCAAAGATGTGGGCCTCGTGCCCGCAGTTGGGGCAGCAGTACACCGCCATGTTCTCCACGATGCCCAGCACCGGCACGGACACCTTCTCGAACATCTTGAGGCCCTTGCGTGCGTCCAGCAGGGCGATGTCTTGTGGGGTGGTCACGATCACAGCGGCCGTCAGCGGGGCGCGCTGGCTGATGCTCAGGTGCACGTCGCCGGTGCCGGGGGGCAGGTCGACCACCAGGTAATCCAGGGGCTCGCCGCCTTCTTCGGGCGTTTGCCCCCAGTTGGTCAGGCGCAGCAGCTGGTCAAAGGCCTGGCTGGCCATGGGGCCACGCCAGATGGTGGCCTTGTCTTCGTCCACCAGCAAGCCCATGGACATGGCTTGCAGCCCGTGGCTGACCGGCGGGGTGATGGTCTTGCCATCCGGGCTGTCGGGTTTGCCGCTGAGCTGCAGCATCTTGGGCTGGCTGGGGCCGTAGATGTCCGCGTCCAGCATGCCCACGCGGGCGCCTTCGGCCGCCAGGGCCAGGGCCAGGTTGACGGCGGTGGTGCTTTTGCCGACACCACCTTTGCCCGAGGCCACGGCCACCAGGTTTTTCACGCCCGGCAGCAGGGCCTGTCCGCGCGAGGCAGCATGGCGCTGAATCTGGGTGGACCAGTTCACCGCCACCTCGCGCACGCCATCCAGTCCCTGCACGGCCTGGCGCACCAGATCGGTGTAGGCGGGCCATTGCGAACGGGCAGGGTAGCCCAGGGTGATGTCCAGCTGCAGGTGACCATCTTGCAGGTGCACGCGCTTGAGTTGCCGCCCACTCACCCAGTCCTGACCGGTGAGGGGATCGGGGATGGAGCGCAGGGCGTTCTGCACGGCGGTGTCGAAGGGGGTGGAGCTCATCGCAGACAACAGCAGGTCGGATCGAACAAAAAGACGGGCCAGCAAGGCCAAGTCGATCAGTCTAGCCCGGAAGACGCTCACCCCCTAAAATCCCTCACTCGTTCACCGGTTCCACCCCACCATGCCCCGTCAGCTCTTCGTCACCACCGCGCTGCCCTACGCCAATGGCCATTTCCACATTGGCCACATCATGGAATACATTCAGGCCGACATCTGGGTGCGTTTCCAGCGCATGCAGGGGCACCAGGTGCACTTCGTGGGCGCCGACGATGCGCACGGAGCGCCGATCATGATCGCGGCCCAGAAGGTGGGCAAGACGCCCCAGCAGTTCGTGGCCGACATCGCCGCGGGCCGCAAGCCTTACCTGGACGGCTTCCACATCAGCTTCGATCACTGGTCGAGCACCGACAGCCCCGAGAACCACGAGCTGGCGCAAAGCATCTACCTGGCCCTGAAAGACCAGGGTCTGATCGACGTGCGCCCCATCGAGCAGTTCTTCGACCCTGAGAAGGGCATGTTCCTTGCCGATCGCTTCCTCAAGGGCGAGTGCCCCAAGTGCGGCGCAAAAGACCAGTACGGCGATTCGTGCGAGGTGTGCAGCGCGGTCTATGCGCCCACCGAATTGAAGAACCCGTACTCGGCCCTGTCGGGCGCCACGCCGGTGCTCAAGACCTCGGACCACTACTTCTTCAAGCTGTCGGACCCGCGCTGCCTGAGCTTCCTGGAGCAATGGACGCAAGACGGCAAGCTGCAGCCGGCCGTCAGCAAGAAGATCAAGGAGTGGTTCACCAAGGACGAGAACGGCGAAGGAGGCCTGGGCGACTGGGACATCAGCCGCGACGCGCCGTACTTCGGCATTGAAATCCCGGGCGCCCCTGGCAAGTACTTCTATGTGTGGCTCGATGCGCCCATCGGCTACCTGGCCTCGCTGAAGAGCTATTTCTCGGCGGGTGGCCCGCTGGCGAAGTACGGTGAAACGCGCTCGTTCGATGAGTTCATGGCTGATCCAGCCGTGGAACAGATCCACTTCATCGGCAAGGACATCACCTATTTCCACACCCTGTTCTGGCCCGCGATGCTGCAGTTCAGCGGCCGCAAGCTGCCGAATCAGGTGAACGTGCACGGCTTCATGACCGTGAACAACGGCGAGAAGATGTCCAAGAGCCGGGGCACGGGCCTCGACCCACTGAAGTACCTGAGCCTGGGCATGAACCCCGAATGGCTGCGCTACTACATCGCGGCCAAGCTCAACGCCAATGTGGAAGACATCGACTTCAACAAGGACGACTTCATGGCCCGGGTCAACAGTGACCTGGTGGGCAAGTTCGTCAACATCGCCAGCCGCGCGGCGGGCTTCCTGGCCAAGCGCTTTGAAGGACGTACCACGGCAGCCATCGGCGACGAGGGCCAGCAGCTGCTGGCCACGCTGCAGTCGGGCCGTGCCGGCATCGTCGAGCTGTATGAAACCCGCGAGTTGGGCAAGGTGCTGCGCGAAATCATGCTGCTGGCCGATCGCGTCAACGAGTACGTGGACGCCAACAAGCCCTGGGAGCTGGCCAAGCAAGAAGGCATGGACGCCCGTCTGCAAGAGGTCTGCACAGTGTGCATCGAGGCCTTCCGCCTGTTGAGCATCTACCTCAAGCCCGTGCTGCCGGCCGTGGCGGCCAATGTGGAAGCCTTCCTGAAGGTCGAGCCGCTGACCTTTGCCAGCGCTGAGCACCTGCTGGGTGAGCACACCATCGGCGCCTACCAGCACCTGATGCAGCGCGTCGATGTGAAGATGCTCGACGCCCTGTTCGAGCCGCCGCCCGCGCCGGTGGTGGAGCTGCCGAAGCCCGGCGGGGAAGACATCGCTGGCACGATCACGATCGACGACTTCGTCAAGGTGGACCTCCGCATCGCCAAGATCGTCAACGCCGAGCATGTGGAGGGCAGCACCAAGCTGCTGCGCCTGACGCTGGACGTGGGCGAAGGCCGCCACCGTAATGTGTTCAGCGGCATCAAGGAGGCCTACCAGCCTGAGCAGCTGATTGGCAAGCTGACCGTGCTGGTGGCCAACCTGGCGCCGCGCAAGATGAAGTTTGGCGTCAGCGAAGGCATGGTGCTGGCCGCGTCACATGCGGACGAGAAGGCCAACCCGGGGGTGTACGTGCTCGAACCCTTCCCGGGGGCCGAGCCGGGTATGCGCATCCGCTGAGTGGGTGGCGTTCAGGGCGCCTTGGCGGGCTCCATGAGGCTGGCCTTTTCGGCGGCGCTCAAGCTGGGCAAGGTGCTGTGCACGGTTTCGTCCAGCTCCAGCAGCCGGTCTTCGATCATGTCTTTTTCCAGCAGCGTGCGTTTCATGGAGCCCTGCAGGTCTTCCAGTTGATCGGCCAGCTTCTGGCGCTCCTGGGCGATGGCGTCCATCTGGGCGCGCAACAAGGCCAGTTCCTGCTCGGTCTTGGCCCGATTCTTCTGATCTTGGGCTGCCAGCTTGTCCAGCTCCTGCCGCAAGGTCAGGGCCGAGGACTCAGCCTTGATGGCGCGCTCCTTGGTGCGGCTCAGATACAGCTCCTGCTCGTCCAGCTTGGCCCTCAGGGCGTCGGCTGACTGACTGTTGGCTTCAGCCACCCGGGTCGAGCGCCGCAGGTCGCTGATCATCTGCCGCGCCTCTTCCAGCCGCTGTTTCAGCTCCAGCACTTCGGCATCCTTCTGCCGCCGCGCCGACAAGGCCTGGTTCAGGCGCTCTTCGTTTTGTTGCTTCCACTGCGAGTAATCTTCGGCTTTCACATCGCTCAGCGAGCCCAGCAAGGCCTGCATGTCGGCGGCGTTTTTCTCCACGTGCCCCACGGTGCCCATTTCCAGCGCCTTGCCCAGGTCCATCAGCACCTGCAGGTGGTCGTCTGACAAGGGTTCGCGTTCGCGGCGCTGATCGGCCTGGGTGTTCAGTTCTCGCAGCCGTTCTGATAGTCGATCCACCCCTGACAACAGGGTCATCAACCGTTCAGTGGCGACTTGCAGGTGCTCCAAGCGCTCGTGAATGACGTTTCGGGTGAGCTTGGTTTGTTCCAGGATGCGAAACAGCATGAACGACAGCAGCACGATGGTGACCGCGCTGCACACGAACACCAGGGTGACGACGATGCTGGTGATGGGCATGCTGTGCTCGTAGGATGGTCGGCGGGCGGTGGCTGAGGCTCAGACCGCCAGGAAGGTGAAGTAGCCGTCGCCGTAGCCTGGCACCGAGATGCGGTAGTCGGCGCGACCGCTTTGGCGAACCAGCAGCTCTTCCAGCTTCTGGAACTCTCGCGGCACGATGCTGGTTCGTGAGAGCACAATGGTTTCGGGCTCGGACGGGATGTGCAGCAGGGCCGCTGCGCTCTGCATGAACTGGTTGGCCTGTTTCATCATGCCTTCGGTGGCCTGGCCTTGCTGCATGGCCTCTTTGACCGCCGCCGGCTGCTGCCGCGAGGCCCCACCCCCCAGGATGCACACGGCATTCATGTCCAGCACCAGCAGGGCGGTGACGGGTTTGTTCTTGCCCCCGTACAGACCGATCAAATTCTTGGCGGTCAGGGTTTTGGCAGCCAGGGGGGCTTGTTCCAGCAGCCGGAAGGGGATGCCGTTCATGGTGGTCTGAATCAGGCGTTGGCATTCTTCCGTGACCACCAGCGTGCCGCCGGTCTTGTCGGCCTTCTCTGCCTTGGCAGGTGTAGGCGGCGCCTTCTCCAGGGTGTCCAGCGGCACCGCGTCCAGCAAGGCCTGGATCAGCTCATCGTCCTTGAAGGGTTTGTTGATCACGAAGCGGGCGCCGTTGCGGCGGGCCTCGTCGAGCATGGACTTGCTGGTCTCGGTGGTCACCAAGCCCACATGGGCATCCGACAGGTTGAGCTGGCGGATGGTTTGCAGCAGTTCCAGCCCCGACATCTTGGGCATGTGCCAGTCGGTGATGATCAGGTGAGGCGAGAAGTTCTTGAGCACTTCCAACGCCAGTTCACCATTGGCCGCCGTTTCGATCTGGATCTTGGGATAGCCGCATCGTTCCACCACCCGGCGGGTGATGGCCTGGATGGCCCGGCTGTCATCCACGATCAGGAACCTCAGGGCCTCTTGTTCGGGGGTGTGGGTATTGCTCATGTCAGGATTCCAGGATGCCGTGCTCGACGGAGTCAAAAACGGTCAGCACCACCCGGCGGCCGTCGGGGGTGTCGCTGCAGAAAGTCACGCACTCGTGCGCGTGCTGCCGCAGTTCGCTGAATCGGCTCAGCGAGACCTCCTGGGGAAGACCGATTTCAACCGTGTGCTGGTCGTCATCGCTCTGTACCAGGCAGCCCCCCAGCACATTGCACGCTTCCATGCAGGCGTCGCGAATGTCGTCGGGCTGAATGTCTTCGGGGGACACCCCGAACATGAAGCACGCCACCGCCTGGGCCTCGCTGTCTTCGATCAGCAGGCTGACGGCCATCAGGCAAGTCTTCTGGTTCTCGGGGAAGTGCACCGGCAGCACCACGGCGTGTTCCAGCTCGCCGGGGCGGGTGTCTTGGAGCACGCTCTCTTCAAAATGGCGGTCTTCCCCGCTCAGGAACGCCCAGGCGGGGTCCAGCTTGCTGGCCATGGCGTCTTTGGGGATGAGGTGCATGGGCGTGCGTTTAATGGGGCTTCTGTGACGTTGTCGGCAGTCGCTGCCCGTTCTTGAGTTTTTCGGCCGCGCAGGCGTGTTGATCTGCTTTTGTCCTGTGTTTGCGTATAGTGGTGACAAGACACAGGCACGGCAGGCATGACAACACCAGCATCTTCCGGGGCAACGCGTGGATGGAGGGCCGGTTGGTCGGGGTACACTCAGCCATTCCGGCCACGGTTGATCGACGCCCTGCGGGGTTATGACCGAAGTCGATTTGTCAAGGATTGTGGCGCGGGGCTCACCGTGGGCATCGTGGCCTTGCCGCTGGCCATGGCCTTTGCCATCGCCTCAGGCGTGCCGCCTGAATCCGGGCTGTTCACCGCGATCATCGCGGGCTTCTTGATTGCCCTGTTGGGGGGCTCGCACGTTCAGATCGGTGGGCCGGCTGGGGCCTTCATCGTCATCGTGTATGGCATCGTCGAGCGCTATGGCCTGGCCAATCTGCTGATCTCGACCATCCTGGCCGGCGGGCTGTTGTTCCTGATGGGCTGGCTGCGACTGGGCGGGCTGGTGCGTTACATCCCTGTGAGCATCGTGATCGGATTCACGAACGGCATTGCGGTGCTGATCGCACTGTCGCAGTTGAAAGACCTGCTGGTCCTGAGTCCGGAGCGCATGCCAGCCGATTTTGTCGGGCAGATCCAGACACTGGCGGCCCACATGCACCAGCTGGATATGTTGTCATTGCTCATGGGTCTGGCCACCTTGGCCCTGGTGACGGTCTGGCCCCGCATGGTGGGGCGTGATGGCGTGGCGCCGCCCGCCTGGCATGCCTCGCGGGTGTTCAGGGTGGTCTCCCACTTGCCTGGGCCCATCGTGGCGCTGGTGCTTTTCAGCGTGGTCACGGCCCTCTTGGCGCTGCCGGTGGCCACCATCGGTTCACGGTTTGGTGGCATCCCCCAGGGCTTGCCCAGCTTGGCGTGGCCTGCCTTCACCTGGGACGGCGTCCGTCATTTGTTCATCCCCACCATCACGATTGCCATGCTGGGGGCCATCGAGTCGCTGCTGTGCGCCCGGGTGGCCGATAACCTCAGCACCTTGCCGCGCCACAACCCCAACCAGGAATTGATGGCCCAGGGCGTGGCCAACATGGTCACGCCGTTTTTTGGCGGCATCCCGGCCACGGGCACCATCGCGCGCACCGTCACCAATGTGCGGGCCGGGGCCACCTCACCCGTGGCGGGCATGGTGCACGCCGCCGTCTTGCTGCTGATCGTGCTGGTGGCTGCGCCTTTGGCCGTGCACGTGCCCTTGCCGGTACTGGCCGGCATCTTGTTGTCGGTGGCCTGGAACATGGGCGAATGGAAGGCCTTTGCCCACCTCAAGCAGTACCACTACACCTACCGCACCATCCTGGTCGGTACTTTCTTGCTGACGGTGATCTTCGATTTGACTGTGGCGGTTGAGGTGGGATTGGTCCTGGCGTGCGTGTTCTTCATCTACCGCATGAGCACGCTGTTTCGCATCGAGCGGGACGAGTTGGCGCCCGGGGTGCTGTTGTGCCGCCTGTATGGCTCGCTCTTCTTCGGGGCGGTGGGCAAGGTGGAAGACCTGCCCGAACAGCTGCCGCCCGGCGTGCGCGTGCTGGTGCTGGAGACCTCACGCTTGATCTCGATGGACACCTCGGGGCTGGATGCCCTGGTGCAGTTGCAGCGCACCCTGGCCCGCCAAGAGGTCAGGCTGGTGCTGTGTGGGCTCAACGAGCAGCCTGCCAGCCTGCTGCAGCGCAGCGGGCGGGTGGCCGACACCTTTGGCGAAGACAATGTGATGAGCGACCTGGCCGCCGTGCAGCAGGCCTGGGCCTCTGCAGCCGTGGTGCCTCAGGGCGCGCCGCAGATCACACCGACAGCAACACCGTGAACACGGCCAAGGCCATGCGCGTGGCGTCAGCGCTGCGCGCCAGGGCCGTGAGGGTCTCGGGCTGATCGAGATTCAGCGCTGCGATGCGCTGAGCCAGGGCCTCCGCCTGCGCGGCCAGGTCGTGAGCCCAGGGTTGGGCGGTTTCGGCGTGGGCCACCGTCAGAAGGTCGCGGGTGGCCGCGCCCCAGGACGCTCCGGCGTCTGCGGTATCTTCGGCTGACGCCGAGGCCAGAGCACTCATGGCGCGGGTGTAGCGCCCCAAGGCCGCCTCCAGAGCGACGGGCCAGGGCGTGGCCGTGCTGTGATCACCATCGCGGGACGCTGCCGGGTTGGCGGGCACGGTACGGGCAGGTGTGGTCGGCTCGGCTGGAGGCGTGGCCATGGGCAGCACCTGACGCGCCAGCCGGTCGCCTCGGTGGGCCTTGGTCTGGGTGTCCAGCCACAGGCCAAAGCGTGTCACCCAGGCCTCGGCCGCCAAGATGACCGCCTGGGGCGAACCGCTCAGCAGTTCAATCTCCAGCTCGCACACGGCTTGGCAACGCTGCTGTGTGCCCTCGCCGGCCAGGATGGCGCCTTCATCCAGCGCCAGCTCTACCATGCCTTCATGGGGCGTACCTGCCGCCACGGTCAGTCGGGCGCGGGTGCGGCGCATGTCGGTGCGGTACAGCGCCACCAGGCCGCTGTGATGCCCTGGCGGGTCGCGCTCGGGCTGCCAGCCCAGGGCCTGAAATAGCACCTGTCGGGCGGCCTCGCCATGCCGGCTCAGATCGGGCCGCAGGGCCTCTCCGTCCGCCGAAGCGGCAGGCGGTGTGGCTGGCTGGTTGTCCTCCACCCGCACCATGGTGTTGAGCCCGGCACTTTTGAAGGTCTGCACCCAGTCGTCGTCTTCCCGGCGCACGCGCAGCGCCGCGCGGGCCTGGGCCAGCCGTCGGTCAGGGGTGTCGAAGTAGGCCGCTTGCAGGATCTGAGGCCGGGCAATGTCGGCCCCCAGTCGGGCCAGCTCGGCCCGCAAGGCGTCCAGTTGGCTGGCGGGCAGACCGAATTTCAGTTCGATTTCGTGCATGGCCTGCATTGTCTCGCCCCATCGGGTCTGGCAAGCGCCTGAGTCTCGTAAAATGACGGGTTGAACACATTCCCCCCGCGAGCCACCATGCCCCTGTTCTGGAAGCCCTACAAGTCTGACGTGACCCAGTTCATCGACAGCCTCAAGCAGCGCGATCCGCAGCTCGAAGACCGCCAACGCCAGGGCCGAGCCCTTCTGTGGGACAAGGCCCCTCAGGACACCGATGCCCAGCGCGCTGCGCGCGAGGCCCGAGTGCCCCAACAGGCCTACGTCTACCAGACCAAGGCCTGAGGCGGCATCGCCGCCACGCAGGGGCCCCTGAGGTGTCCGAGACGCTCACCCCGCTGGACGACCTGGGCGTGCCCGAGGTGGTCGACCACATCGCCGTGGCCCGGCTCTACGGCGAGCCCCTGTTCGACCTGCCCACCGACCTCTACATCCCGCCCGATGCGCTGGAGGTCTTCCTCGAAACCTTCGAGGGCCCGCTGGATCTGCTGCTCTACCTGATCCGCAAGCAGAACTTCAACATCCTGGACATCCCGCTGGCCGATGTCACGCGCCAGTACCTGGCCTATGTGGACCAGATCCGCAAGCGCAATCTGGAGCTGGCCTCGGAGTACCTGCTGATGGCGGCCATGCTCATCGAGATCAAATCTCGGATGCTGCTGCCGCCCAAGAAAACCGATGATGGCGAAGAGGCTGAAGACCCCCGTGCCGAGCTGGTCCGCCGCCTGATCGAGTACGAGCAGATGAAGCTGGCCGCTGCCGGCCTGGATCAGTTGCCCCTGCTGGGCCGGGATTTTCTGCGCGTGCAGGCCTACAGTGATCCATCACTGAACGTGCAATTGCCCGAGGTGACCCTGGTGGACCTGAAAGAGGCCTGGATGGGCATCCTGCAGCGCGCGCGCCTTCACAAGCACCACACCATCAGCCGCGAAGAGCTGTCTGTGCGCGAGCACATGAGCATGGTGCTCAAGACCCTGCAGGGTCGGCGCTTCGTCGAATTCGAAGCCCTGTTCGAGCCCAGTCGGGGCCCCCAGGTGCTGGTGGTCACCTTCATCGCCATGCTGGAGCTGGCGCGTGAGCACCTGATCGAGATCACCCAGGCCGAGGCCTTCGCACCCATCTACGTGCGCCTGGCCTACCAGCCTGTGTGAAGGTCACGACCCCGACGGCGTCAGCCTGATCACGCGACCGTCATCGGCGGCGTCGGTCAGCACGTACAGCAGGCCGTCCGGCCCCTGTCGCACATCGCGCACGCGACCCAATTCGCCTTCGTACAAGGCTTCGCGTCCTGTCACGCGGTCGCCATCCAGGGTCATGCGCCACAGCGCCGCACCCCGCAAGGCACCGACGAACAAGCTGCCTTGCCAGCCTGGGTAGCGGTTGCCCGTGTAGAAGGCCATGCCACTGGGGGCCATGGACAGCGGCACCCAGGTGGTGATGGGCTCGATGAAGCCTGGGCCGTGCTGGCCATCGCCCACCTGGCAACCCTTGCCGGGCAGCGAGCCATACGGGCAGCCGTAGCTGTGCAGCGGCCAGCCGAAGTTGCCCCCGGCGGTCACGATGTTGAGTTCATCCCCGCCTTGCGGACCGTGCTCGGCCACCCACAACGCGCCGGTTTGAGGGTTCAGCGCCGCAGCCTGGATGTTGCGGTGTCCCAGGCTCCAGATGCCGGGCAGGGCGGCTTGCCCATTCCAGGTCGGGTTGCCTGGCGCGGGCGAGCCGTCACGCTGGATGCGGATCACCTTGCCCAAGTGGGTGCCCAGGTTCTGAGCGAAGCGGGTGTTGGGCGAGCGTGGGTTGTCTTGCTGGCGATCGCCCAGCCCGATGAACAGGGTGTTGTCGGGGCCCAGCACGATGCGCGAACCAAAATGGTTGCCGTGATCCACCTTGGGTTGCTGGCGAAAGATCACCTTCACGTCTTGCAGTTGTGTGCCCACCAGTCGGCCCCGAGCCACGGCCGTGCCCGCCAACCCGGCTTCGGCGCCCGTGCCGGGCTCGGCGTAGCTCCAGTACACCCAGGGCTGCTCGCCGGCTTCAGCCACCACGTCCAGCAAGCCACCCTGGCTTTGGGCCCAGACGGGTGGCACACCGCTGACGGCTTGGCGCTGCTGCCCATCGGGCGACAAGCGCCACAACTGTCCGCCACGCTCTGTCACCAGCATCTCGCCGTTGTCCAGAATGGCCAGGCCCCAGGGGTGTTTCAGACCCTGTGCCAGGGTTTGAGCGCTGGGGCGCGCGCTGGTTTGCACTGTGGGCACCGGCGTGGGCGCCGCGCTGGCGCTGTCGGCGGGATTCACGGCTTGGCCACCCTTGCAGGCGCTCAGCAAAAGCGTGGCCGCGATCAGCGAGGCCATGGTGATGCGGGGTGGCTGGGGCAAGGTTCCCAGGCGCCGGACAGTGCTCATGTCGTGTCTCCTGTTCATCCGAGGGTGTGGCCTAGAATCGGGCTCATCCAAGCTTGAGCCGTGGCAACGCGGCACAGTACAGCATGAATTCAGCACCCGCGTCAGCCCGCAAGCCCATGACCCTGCACCGCCTTCGGGAGATGCACGCCCAGGGCGAGAAGATCACCATGCTGACCGCCTATGACGCCATGTTTGCCCGTCTGGTGGACGATGCCGGCGTGGACACCATCCTGGTGGGCGACTCGCTGGGCATGATCGTGCAAGGCCATGGCAGTACCGTGCCCGTGAGCCTGGACGACATGGCCTACCACACCCGCTGCGTGGCCCGGGGTAATCGCACGGCCTGGATCATTGGCGATCTGCCCTTTGGCAGCTACCAGGAGGGGCGTGAACAGGCCCTGCGCAGCAGCGTGGCCTTGATGCAGGCCGGTGCGCACATGGTCAAGCTGGAAGGTGGTGGCTGGACGGCCGACACCGTGCACTTCCTGACCGAGCGTGGCATCCCGGTGTGTGCCCACCTGGGCCTGACCCCGCAGAGCGTGCATGCCTTGGGGGGCTATCGCATTCAGGGCCGCGACGAGGCGGGCGCCGCCACCTTGCGCCGCCACGCGCAAGAGTTGGCCCAGGCCGGTGCCGCCATGATGGTGCTGGAGTTGATGCCCTCGGCCGTGGCCCGGGAGGTGCAGGCCGACAACCCCGGCATGATGACCATCGGGATTGGCGCTGGGGCTGGTACGGCCGGGCAGGTGCTGGTGCTGCACGACATGCTGAACGTGACGCGCGGCAAGCTGCCTCGCTTCGTGCGCAACTTCATGGCCGAAGGTGGCGGGGTGGAAGAGGCCGTGCGCCGCTATGTGGCCGCCGTGAAGGACGGTTCGTTCCCGGACGAAGCCGTTCACGGTTACTGATGTGCTCCACCACCGATTCTTGACCCTGCGATGAAGACTGTTCACACCCTGGCCGACCTGCGCGCCTTGCTGTCGGCCGCGCCTGCGGCCCCCGTGTTCGTGCCCACCATGGGCAACCTGCATGACGGCCATCTGGACTTGATCCGTCAGGCGCGCGGGATCTCGGACGCTGCCACCACCAAGGGCAGTCCTGTCGTGGCCAGCATCTTCGTCAACCGGCTGCAGTTCGGCCCGAACGAAGACTTTGACCGCTATCCCCGCACCCTGGCGCGCGATGCCGAGCTGCTGGCCGGTGCCGGCTGCGACATCCTGTTTGCGCCCGACGAGGCCGAGCTGTACCCCGAGCCGCAAGGCTACAAGGTCGTGCCCCCCACCGAGCTGGCCGACATCCTGGAAGGCGCGTTCCGCCCGGGGTTCTTCACGGGCGTGTGCACCGTGGTGCACAAGCTGTTCAACATCGTGCAACCCCGTGCGGCCGTGTTCGGCAAGAAGGACTACCAGCAGCTCATGGTGATCCGCAACATGGTGCGCCAGATGGGCCTGCCCATCGACATCGTCGGCGGCGAGACCATGCGTTCGGCCGAAGGCTTGGCCCTGTCATCCCGCAATGGCTACCTCAGCGACGCCGAGCGCATCGAAGCGCTCACGTTGATCCGCCTGTTGCGCCAGGTGCAGACAGAACTTCGCGCCAGCGAGCGGCTGACGCCTGAGCTGTTGCAGCGCTGTGAAGAGGCGGCCATGGCCGAGTTGCGCCAGCGCGGTTGGGCCCCAGATTACGTGATGGTGCGCCGCCAGAAAGACCTGCATCCCGCCACGGCCGAGGACTTGGCCGCTGGCCTGGCCGACACGCCCCTGGTGACCTTGGTGGCGGCCAAGCTGGGCGCCACGCGCCTGATCGACAACCTCGAGGTGTGAGTCGCTGACGTCGCCAAGGGCGATCCTCACAGGCTGGCCAGGAAGGCCGTCACCTCGGCCTCGACGCGGGTGCGCTTCATGGGCGGCAGGCTTTGCCAAATGCGGCGACCATAGGGCTTGTCCACCAGCCGGGTGTCGCAGATCATCAGCACGCCCCGGTCGGTTTCGCTGCGGATCAGGCGGCCCGCGCCCTGCTTGAGCGCGATGATGGCCTGAGGTACTTGGTGGCTCATGAAAGGGTTGCCCCCTGCTTGTGACAACAGCTCCAGGCGCTTGGCCAGCACCGGGTCATCCGGCGGGGCAAAGGGCAGCTTGTCGATCACGACCAGGGTCAGGGCGTCGCCCTTCACATCAATGCCTTCCCAGAAGCTGTGGCTGCCCACCAGCACGGCATTGCCTGCACGGCGGAAATCATCCAGCAGGGTGGGGCGGGGCGCATCGCCCTGGCGCAGCACCGGAAACGGGTCGCCCGCTGCCTCCAGCAGCTGCTTGAGCCGCGCTGCGGCGGCCTCCACGGCGCGCAAGCTGGTGCACAACACAAAGGCCCGCCCCCGATTGGCCCGAATCAAGGGCAGCGCCGCATCCACCACGGCGGCCGTGTGCCCGGCGTGCGAGGGCAAGGGCAGGCCCGGCGGCACGTAGAGCATGGCCTGCTCGGGGTAGTTGTAGGGGCTGGACCAGGATTGGCACTCCGCGTCTTCCAGGCCCAGGGCATCGGTGAAGTGGCGGAAGTCGTTCTTCACCGCCAGGGTGGCCGAGGTGAAGACCCAGGCCTGGTGCCGTCGTTGGGCGGCCTGTGGACCTGCTGCGTGGTCGCCAGCGCTGGTGCCCCCGGCCTTGTGAGGGGGCGCATCGGCAAACAAGGCCTGCAGATCAGCCAGGTCCTGGGCCGCTTCGTCATCGATCAGCCCATCGGCTGCGCCGTTCAGCGTGTCGTCTGATTCATCGCTGGCGCCATCCTCGGTGTCCTCCCCGGCATCCTCACCCAGGCGCTGCCGACGAAACACATCGGCCACCGAGATGGGCGTGCGGTGCAGTTGCACCCCATGGCTGCCCACGTCCACCCAGCACAGTTCGGGCTCGTGTGCGCGCTCGGGCGCACCCCAGGCGATCAGGCGTTGCAGCAGCTCCTGGCTGCGACGGTGCAGTTGCTGCAGGTCGACGCTGCGCTCGGCCTGCTGATCCAGCGCATCGCGCACCTGGCCCAGGGCCTCACGCAGGGTACCCAACGCGGGCAGCAAGGGGTGATCGGTCCCCAGTTGATCCATGGACAGGCGCTGCTGCGCTTGGCCAAAGCACAGCCGCAGATCGCGCGCGGCGCGGTCCAGCGGCGCCAGCACATCGTTCCAGTTGGCGGCATCACGGGCTTGGGCCTGGCCGATGGCCAGGGTGTCGCGCAACAGGTCCAGCAATTGCGCGGTGGACACCGTTTCACCAAAGAACAGCGTGGCGGTGTCGGGCAGCTGATGGGCTTCGTCGAAGATGATGGTTTGCGCCTGGGGCAAGAGCTCAGGCACCCCCTCTTCGCGCAGCATCAGGTCGGCAAAAAACAGATGGTGGTTGACCACCACCACGTCGGCATCCTGTGCTTCGCGGCGGGCGCGCACCACAAAACAATCGGCATAGCGGGGGCAATCGCTGCCCAGGCAGTTCTCGCGGGTGGAGGTGACCCGCGCCCAGATGGGCGCATGCTCAGGCACAGTGGGGCATTCGGCCTTGTCACCGGTGGCACTGAGGGGCGCAAAGCGGTTGATCTCGGACAGGTCACGCACCTCCTGGCGGCTGCCCAGCAGCGTGGCGTCCTGGTTGGTGCGTTCCAGGTGGTGCCAGCACAGGTAGTTGCTGCGGCCCTTGAGCAGGGCCACCTTCACGGGCACGGCCAAGGCATCGCGCACGGCAGGCAGGTCGCGGTGAAACAGCTGGTCTTGCAGGGCCTTGGTGCCGGTGGACACGACCACCTTGCCACCTTCCAGCAGCGCGGGCACCAGGTAGGCGGCGGTTTTGCCCACGCCGGTACCGGCCTCGAGCACGACGGTGCGGCCATCGCGGATGGCGGCCTGCACGGCCTGGCTCATCTCGATCTGCTCGTGACGAACGCAGTAGCCATCAAAGGCGCGGGCCAGCGGGCCGCTGGCAGAAAACAGGGTGGGCAGGTCCATGGTGCTGCCCAGGATTGTCAATCAAAAGGCCGCTCGCGTGATGCCACGAGGCCTGTTCAAGCCTCACCCTGAAGAGGGTGAGTGCTCAGGATGATGCATCAGACGCCTGCCCGCACCCAGGGCGCGTCCAGGGCGCCTTCCAGCAGGCGGATGCTGTCGCGCAGGTGCTGCTGCTCCAGCCTGTCTGCCGGGTTGCGTGCTTCTTGTTGCTTCAGCCAGGCCAGCAACGTGCGGGCGTGTTGCACGTAGCTCAGGCGCACATCGGCCCGCACGTTGGCGCGCGAGTCGTCGCTGCCCCACAGGGTCTGTGCCAACAGTTGCACATGCGTGCGCTGCAGCTGCCGGCGCCAGGGGGCGGCATGGGGCGCCCGGTCAGCGCCCGGCCACACGGTCTGGCTCACGGCTTCCAGCACATCGGCAAAGCTCAAGGCCTGAGCGGTGGCGGGCAACTTCTCGGCATTGTCTTGCAGGCGGGTGGCCAGCTGGGGGCTCATCAACTGGGTCAGGATGGGGCGTTGCAGCGCCAGTTGTTGCTCGGCCACCGACACATCGGTGCGGGCCAGGGCCACCAGCCCCTCATCCATCACCTCCAGCGCGTTGGGGGCCAGGCGCTGCAGCAAGGCCGGCTGCAATTGCCACACATCGGCACGCAGGTGCTCGCTCAACAACAAGGCCAGGGCAGCGCGCTGCTGAGGGGCGGGGGTGGGTTCCAGGCTGGGCGCCGTGCTGGTCGGACCCACGCGCCGCACCACCAGACCACCCACCTGCCGCAGCAGCACCTGCGCATTGCGCTGGGTTTCGCGCAGGGCCATGGCCACCCATCGGCGCGGGGCACCGGCTTCCTGCGGGCCTGCGGCGGGGTCCATCGGGGTGCGCGTCATGGCATGGGCGCGGTCGATCAGCTCCCGCACCAGCAGGCCACGCTGGCGCGCAAACTGCACGGCGTCGTCACCCAGGTCAAACATCAGTGCATGCGGGTCCAGCCCCAGCAACTGATCTTCATCCGTGGCGTAGGCCAGGGCCTGCGCATGCTCGGGCTGGTCGGCGCGAGCAGCCAGTGCCTTCAACTGGGCCTGGGCGGCAGTGGCGTCTGCGGGCAGAGGGCTGTAGCCATAGGCAATGGCCCAATGGTCGTAAGGCCCCAGGCGCGTCTGAAACGGTGCCGGGGCGATGGGCAGGGCCGCGTCGCGGGCGGGCTGGGCCGTGGCGGGCAGGTTGATGGGCAGGTAATCCATCACCGAGGCGGCCAGACCCTGCTGGCGGGTCTTGAGGGGGTGTTGCAGGTCGGCCGCGCTCTTCCAGCGTGAGGCTTTGAAGTTGTGTCGCAAGCCCAGCGCATGTCCCACCTCGTGCATGGTCACGCTCTTCAGGTAGTCCTGAATGAAGGTCTGCACCTGTGGGTCGTCCAGCGCGCGGTGGCCCTGGCTGTCCAGCCAGGCCAGACCCAGCCCCAGTTGCTCCTGCGCCAGGGCGGCGTGCTGACAGGTGTCGGCCTCATGCGCGTGAGGACCCCACAACTCCTGAGGCCATTGCTGCATGGTGCGCAGGGGCAGCCCTTCAATGCCGATGTCGGCATCCAGGATTTCGCCACTGCGAGGGTCCACATGGCTGGGTCCGATGGCACTGAAGGCAGGCCGCGCGTTCGTCATCCAGCGAATCGAGGCCCGCTGTGTCTGCAGGGTGTCCGCGTCCGACTCGGAGGCCTCGCGCACCTCCAGGGCGCCGGGCAGGCCGATGGCCGCGAAGGCTTCGTTCCAGGCCAAAACGCCATCACGAATGGCGGGCCGATAGGCCGCAGGGATGCTGGGGTCCAGCCAGAAGGTGATGGGCTGGCGGGGACGTGTGGCACCACTGCGGTCGCTGACCACCGGCTCCAGGCGCCAACGGTGGATGAAGCGCTGGCGGCCACGACGATCCGACGCCGGCTGATTGGCAAAGTCCAGCACCGTGCTGCTGAAGTAGCCCACGCGCGGGTCGGCCGGGCGCCGGGCCATGGGCTGCTCGGGCAGCGGGCTCAAGGTGAAATGGGTGTTCAGGAAGAGGCTACGGGGGTCGGGCACCGTGCCAGGCACCAGCGGCGCCGGTGAGCCCGCCGGGCGTGCGCCACTGTCGGCCACGGCATTGATGGTGTTGCTGGCAAAGTGCAGGCGGGCCTGCAAGATCAGGCTGCTCTCCAGGGCGCGCACCTCCAGCACCTGGCTGTTGCGCACGTCCAGGGCGTGCCCCTGCCGGTAGGCTTGTTGCAGCCGTGGCCCCAAGCCCATCCAGTCGCTCAGCAACCAGGTGGAGACATCCACCAGCACCGCGCCAGACCGAGGATGGGGCGCCGACGCCTGCGGCCAGCTGGCCACCAGGCTGGGTGAATAGGCGGTCGACACTGCCCGCTGTCGGGCAGCATCGTCACCCGCCTCGAAGCCAGCGTTCATGGCCAGCAACTGAATCTGCTGGTTGGGCAGGCGCCGAAACTCCACCCACTGCGGGCGGCCTGCCACACCTGAGCGGCTTTGCATCAAGCCGCCCAACAGCCCCGCCTCGCCCAAGCCACTGGCCAACTTGGGCGACAGGAACAGCGGACGCTCGAAGTGCTGAGCGGACAGCTCCAACCAGACCTTGTCCTGCCGGCGCCACAGGGGCAGCCATCCCGCTTCTCGCCGCGCCCCCTGGGTGACTTGCTCGAACGAGGGCGGGCTACCGGCGGGCGTGGTGGGGCCGGGCGCGGCCGGCCGCGCTGGGGCTGTGCTGGTTGAAGGTGATGGAGGTGTCGACGAGGGGGGGGATGATGACGATGGGCGGCTGGCACAGCCGGCCATCAGCAGCGCCAACAGGAGCCCATACAGCGGCGCCCGCATGGCGCCACGCAGCGGCCCTCGACCACACAGAAAAACATTCAGCATCCCGGCACCTTATCACCGAGCCATCGCCACTGCAGGCATGAAAAAACCCGGTGCGCGGGGCGACACCGGGTTGTGGGGAGCCATCACACCCGAGACAGCATGGTCTCGGGCCGAGAGCGCATCACTGCGGAGGTGCGGGGAACCAGTCCTTGATGAAGGCCAGCGATTCAAAGTCCTGCACTGCCAGCGGGCCGAACCCGACTACCGTAAGACCCATGGCCATCACCACCAAGGGCAGGATCCAGCGCTCGTAGCGACGGTAGAAGCCCAGGTGCTTGACCTCTTGGTCAGCGATGTGCACTTCGTCGTCACCCACCACCTGCCGTGTCAGCAGCTGGTTCAGGGCCACAGGCGGCGACAGGTAACCCAACTCGAAGGCCACCAGCACCATCATCCAGAAGTGGATCGGGTCAATGCCATTGGCATAAGCCACGGGGGCCAGGGTACCTGACACCAGGATGGCTGCACCCAGCGGGTCCATCATCATGCCCACGATGACCATGACCACCATCAGGAAGGCCATGGCCGTCCAGCGGCTATCAAAGACCTGTGGGAACAGATCCATGACATGTGAACGCTCGATCACGCCGCCGACCGCCAGGGACAGCGTCATCAGAGCCAGCAAGGCACCAATGTGGCCAATCGTTTCCGTGGTGGCGTAGCGCACCGAGCGCTCGACGCCTTCCTGTCGATGGCTGGCGTAGTCTGGCGTGATCTCGGCCTTGCCCCTGTTGATCACCTTGTCAAAGATCAGGATCAGCAAGAGGATGACCGGGATGATGATGGGGGCTGTGATCTCGTTGAGCTTGGTGTCCAGACCGTACTCGTACAGGGCGATGATGACCGCCGTCACGCCGATGTAGGGCAGCAGCGGGATCAGTTCGCGCAGCATGCCCGGGATGGCCACCATGGGTGACTCGATCGCGGCGCGCTGGGTGCGCAGCATCTGCGAGACCAAGAAGAACAGGGTGGACGTCAGCAGGAAGACGTAGAAGCCCCAGTGGTACAGGCCGTTGGTGGTGACCTGCTTGTTCAGCGCCGCAATCATCACCACCAGCAGGCAGGGACGCAGCACCACACCCAGCGAGCCGGACATGGCCGTGGCGGCCAGCGCGAACTGACGGCTGCCGCCAGCAGCACGCACCTCGTGGTAGATCACCGCACCAGCGGCGATCACGAAGATGCCGGAGGCGCCCGTGTAAGCCGTGCCGATCGAGGCGATGATCAGGATGATGTAGGTGAGCAACTGTGGCGACAGGTTCCACGGCCGGATCACGTTCAGCACCAGATCAATCACCCGGCTCTGCTTGAGCAGCATACCCGCCCAGATGAACAGGGCCAGGTTCATGAAGATGCTGGGCAGGGCCATCAACTGGTTGATGTAGATGGCCAGACCTGAGGGGTGATCGTTGGTCAGGAAGTACACACCCGCGTTGATCGACATCACCGCGTACAAGGGCGTGGCCAGCAGGGCCTTGCCCCAGCCACCATCGCCTTTGGGCGAGGCCTCGCGAGGCTTGAACACCCGCACGAGGTTGATCAACAACATGGTGGCAAACGTGGCCATCCAGATGAAGTGCAGGTGTGGGGCTTCCACTTCGCCACCGGCCTTCAGGATCTGGTAGTACCGGACGCACGAGTAGAGCAGCAGGCTGTTGGCGATCACCTGAGACCACGTCACGATCAGGTAGTCGCGGGTGTAGATGGCGCCACGGATGCCGATGTGATGCCAGCCCAGGGTGGTCACGATGCAGCCGATCGAGACCATGATCAGCAGGATCAGCGGGCGGTTCTCCATGCCCAGCTTGAACAGACCGAAGAAGCTGGTCTCGACCGTGCGATACAGCTTGACCTCAGGCGTCAGGTTGGCCTGGATCTTTTCGTACATGTCGTGCTTGGCCTGGCAGATGGCCTGAGCTTGGACGATGGACTGGCGCAGCACGGCGGGATCGGCCGGGCCACTGTCGCCGAACAGGTCATCCAGGTCATCGCCACTGGAGGCCTGCGATTCAGCCAACTTGCGCTGAACCTCGGCCTCGACGTCGATGTTGGCCACGCAATCCGGCTTGACCGGATCGGCCCGCAGCATGAAGTACTGCACCTGCTGCTGGGGGTTGCCGAAGATCGACTCGCCCAGACGCAGCAACTGGCCGTGAACCATTTCGCCAGTGCCGATGATCAGCGTGAGCAGCAACAGGGCAAACACCGGCAGGGTGGCGAACCATTCCTGCGGGCTGCGGCCCAAAAGTGAGCGTGAAGAAGGGGTGTGCATGATGTGCGATCAAAAAAACAGCGCACGGCTTGAGTCGTGCGCCAGAATGGGCCTGCTCAGCCCCCGTGTCACTTCCAGTCTTCTTCAGATTTGGTGGCGCACTCGGGGTCTGCCGGGTTCACGTTGCATCGCACACGCTTGATGATGCGCAACCCTTGCTTGTCATACAGCCCTTGCTTGGCAATGTCGACGCGCGACTCGCGGAGCATCAGGGTGTACTTGTAGGCGTTCTCGGTGGACAGGTCCATCCACACGCCTGGCGGGATGCTGGCGTCGGCCTGTTTGATCAGTTGCAGGGCACGATCAAACTGACCCGACCAGTACTGACGAGACTTCAGACCGAACTCGGCCGGGAACTTGGTGTTATTCAAGATGACCTGGTAGGTCAGGATCATGATCGGGAAGCGCACCATGGCGCCCTTGGTACCGATGCCCTTGTGCAGTTCCAGGGGGCGATAGGCCAGGGTGGGGGCGGCGATGAAGTCCACCGACCCGTTGTTGAACTTGGTGGCGAAGTTGGTGATGTCGGCCGACACCGGCTGGGCGCCGATGCGCTGGATCATCACGGCCTGGGCCTTGTCGTAATCGAACGAGGCGATGCGCTTGCCGGCCAGGGCCTCCACGGTGTTGATCTTGCGATCATTGACCACGGGGTAGGCGGCGCCCAAAGGGATGATGCCGCCCACTTCGTGCTGGCCATTCACCATGCGCGTGGTGGCAGCCGGCAAAGAGAAGGTTTGGATGACTTTGCGAACGACATCGTAGCTGGCGTTGATGTCGATCTTGCCGTCGCGCACGATGGTGGTCGAACCCAGCGTGTCGATGGACCCAGCCACTTCGTTGAACTGGCGGGTACGGAAGCCCGTGGCGATCAAGCCGGCGCACTGACCGGTCCGGTATTCGTCAGAGGCCACACGCTCGTCGGTGAAGCCCTTGAGCTCCAGGTTCACACCATGACGCTGCATGGCCACCTGGTAATCCTTGGCCATGTTGAACAGGTCGCCTGCGGCACCCAGGATGTCATAGACACAAATACGCTGTGCCGACGCCTGCGGCGCCATGCCCATGGTGGCCAGCGCAACAGCACAGACGGCACTCAACTTCTTGACCGATTTCATGATGTCTCCTAGGTACCTTAAAAAGGTGAGGGCCCCTGTAGCGGGCCCTCTCTCTTGCATTTCCGCACGCGTTGAACGGCGCACACTGCTCGGCGCGCTGTGTCAACGCATGACACTTTGTAACTATATCGGGGGGAAGTTGCTCCAGGGTTCCCCGCCCCCACGCGGGTGGGGGAAGGGAATTCCCTAAAAAGTGACTACCGGCTCGTTCAGTTCAGGAATGCATCGGCGTCGATATCGCCACCGGCCTTGTCATCCCAGAACTTGCCCAGGCTCTGGATGGGCGTGCGGGTGCCGGTGTTCTGTGTCCACAGGCGGTCTGACATGTTGGTGATCTGCGAGTAGGCAATCGCGTCCAGCAGGCGGTACTCGGCGTTGGCCTTGAAGTTCGGCACCGAGCTGAATCGCTTGATGATGCTGCGCAGACGGGCCTTGTCATCCGACGATTGGGCGGCCACAGCGGCCATCACGTGGGGCAGGCGGATGCCTTTTTGCTCGCCCAGCTTCATGGAGGCTTCGAAAGTGCCGGCTACGTCTTTGCCGTCCGAGCCGCCAGGGATGATGCTCCACACCACGGCCTGCGCAGCCTTGGGCACGCCCCACCACTTTTGGTTATCGAGGCACTTCATCGCATTCTCGACCAGCGGTGCGGTGTCGGTGGGGACGCCCACGGCCTGTTGGGCGGCGATGTCGTTCTGCATGGCTTGCAGGCCGGCCACCGAGCCCAGCATGTAGACGAGTTCATCGAAGTCGCGCTTGAAGCGTGGGCAGCTCTGACCGTACTTGATGAAGTACTTTTGCTCCATCTTGGTCTTCATGCGGAAGAAGGCGGTGTATTGGCGCTCGGCTGCGGTGGCCAGGATGCGCTTCTGGGCCACGCGGGCGTCAATGGCTTCATCCGAGCGCTTCTCTTTCGAGGCGCGCAGGTAGCGCATTTCTTCAGCCATGGCGGCGTTCTCGGAGCACACGCCAGCCGACGACAGCAACACGGTCTCCATCAACGAGGGGTCGCCATAGAAGTTGCGCGCTGCGCCCACCAGCGGGGTGTTGACGGCCGAGAAGGTGCAGACCATCTCGACGTCGCTCATCTGCAGGGTGGGGGGGGTGAAGCCGTCTTCCAGGATGCTCAGCGTGGTGCCGCTGACGTTCGATTGGATCAGGGCACAGCCGCCCAGCGACAGGGCCGAGGTGGCCACGGCGACCAGCGTGAGCAGACGAGGCATCCGAGAAGTCATGGAAGAGGTCTCCAGCGAGAATGTGCGTGATGGGGGCGCTGCATGAACGTGCAGCGCCTGAGTTGGTGGAGCGTGAAATAAGGTCGCCACCTTTGCCGGAAATTCTAGCCCTCGCCACCGCGTCGACCAGGGGCAGGTGCACTAGGGATAGCCCCCGATCGTCGGTATTCGCGGGGCGGGGCTGGCATGAAAAAGCCCGTCCGGGGACGGGCTTTCACGGGGGTGGTGCAGGGCTCAGCGGATGGGCTTGAAGCGCACACGCTTCGGACGCGCACCTTCTTCACCCAAACGCTTCTTCTTGTCGGCTTCGTACTCCTGGTAGTTGCCATCGAAGAAGAACCACTGCGAGTCGCCTTCGCACGCGAGGATGTGCGTACAGATGCGGTCGAGGAACCAGCGATCGTGGGAGATGATCATGGCGCTGCCGGCGAACTCCAGCAGGGCGTCTTCCAGCGCACGCAGGGTTTCGACGTCCAGATCGTTGGAGGGTTCGTCCAGCATCAGCACGTTGCCGCCCTGGGCCAGGGTCTTGGCCAAGTGCAGGCGACCGCGCTCACCACCGGACCAGTTGCCCACGAGCTTTTGCTGGTCGTTACCCTTGAAATTGAAGCGGCCGATGTAGGCGCGCGAGGGCATCACGAACTTGCCCACGACGATGTTGTCCAGGCCACCCGAGACGTCTTCCCACACGGTCTTGCTGCCATCCAGGCCTTCGCGGCTCTGGTCGACGAAGGCCAGTTGCGCGGTCTTGCCGATCGCGACCTCGCCGCTGTCGGGTTGCTCGACACCCTGGATCATCCGGAACAGCGTCGACTTGCCGGCGCCGTTGGGGCCGATGATCCCAACGATGGCGCCGGCCGGCACCTTGAAGCTCAGGTTGTCGATCAGCATGCGGTCGCCGAAAGACTTGCTGACGTTCTTGAACTCGATGACTTCATTGCCCAGGCGCTCGGCCACCGGGATGAAGATTTCGTTCGTCTCGTTGCGCTTCTGGTATTCGACGTCGCTCAGCTCTTCGAAGCGGGCCAGACGCGCCTTGCTCTTGGCCTGACGACCCTTGGCGTTCTTGCGCACCCACTCCAGCTCCTGCTTCAGGGCCTTGGCGCGGGCGTCTTCGGTTTTCTGCTCCTGCTCCAGGCGGCGCTCTTTGGCGTCCAGCCAGTCGGAGTAGTTGCCCTTGTAGGGGATGCCCATGCCGCGGTCGAGTTCCAGAATCCACTCAGCGGCGTTGTCCAGGAAGTAGCGATCGTGGGTGATGGCCACGACGGTGCCCGAGAAGCGGCTGAGGAACTGCTCCAGCCAGTCCACCGATTCGGCGTCCAAGTGGTTGGTCGGCTCATCGAGCAGCAGCATGTCGGGCTTGGACAGCAGCAGGCGGCACAGGGCCACACGGCGCTTCTCACCGCCGGACAACGGACCGATCTTGGCGTCCCATGGGGGCAGCCGCAGGGCATCGGCGGCGAGTTCCAGTTGCAGGTCGGTGTTCTCGGAGCCCGCTGCAGCGATGATGGCTTCCAGTTCGCCTTGCTCAGCCGCCAGGGCATCGAAGTCGGCATCGGGTTCGGCGTACAGCGCATAGACCTCGTCCAGTCGCTTCTTGGCGGCCAGCACGCCGCCAATGCCTTCTTCCACCGCTTCACGCACGGTCTGCTCGGGGTTGAGTTCAGGCTCTTGGGGGAGGTAGCCGATCTTGATGCCCGGCATCGGGACGGCTTCGCCCTCGATGTCCTTGTCCACCCCGGCCATGATTTTCAGGAAGGTGGACTTGCCCGAGCCGTTCACACCCAGCACGCCGATCTTGGCACCGGGGAAGAAGCTCAGGGTGATGTCTTTGAGGATCTGCCGCTTCGGGGGAACGATTTTCCCGACGCGGTTCATGGTGAAAACGTACTGGGCCATGATTACAGGGCCTTCCGTGAACAGCGTGAACGGGACACGCGGGACGCGTGCAGAAGTTTCGTCAAAACGTACTGGGCCATGGATGCTTACCGTGTGCGCAACCCAGGCGAAGTGCCTGAGTTTTCGTCAAAGCGCGTAGCTTAAGGCAAGCCGGGGCCCGTACGATCAGGCGCGCAGGCGAGCGAGCAGATTTTCCGTCTCGATTTCGGCGTGACGCTGCACTTGTTCGTCGGTCATCGCTGCCAGATCCAGCAGCGACATCTTCAAGTTCATCAGGCTGTCGCGCAGGGTGAAAAGAGCCGACTGCATTTCGGCAATCTGGGCGGGATCCGGGGTGTGCGGGATGGGGGCAGACATGGTCAAAAAACTCCTGGCCCACCGGGGCCGTGTTGCAGCCATGGCATGACTGTATCCCTGGGGGTGATCCCGGGGTAGCGCTTGAACAGGGGGAGTTGATTGCGCCATGAAAAACCCGGCCGAAGCCGGGTTTCAAGCCAGACCTGAGGGCGCGCCTCAGGTGATGGGCCGATCAGGGCTTGTTGCCTGTCGGGAACGGCCAAGCGGCCTGCGGGCTCAAGGTGGTCTTGGCTGCAGGGGCAGGCTTGGCGGGGGCAGGCTTCTTCGCAGCAGCCTTCTTGGCGGGTGCAGCCTTCTTCGGGGCAGCGGCCTTCTTGGGTGCTGCGGCCTTCTTCACGGCAGCTTTTTTGGCAGGAGCGGCAGCCTTCTTGGGCGCAGCAGCCTTCTTGGCGGGTGCGGCGGCCTTCTTGGGGGCAGCAGCCTTCTTCGCTGGAGCAGCAGCCTTCTTCACGGCGGCCTTCTTGGCGGGTGCAGCGGCCTTCTTGGGTGCAGCAGCCTTCTTGGCAGGAGCGGCAGCCTTCTTGGGGGCAGCAGCCTTCTTCGCCGGAGCGGCGGCCTTCTTCACAGCGGCCTTTTTAGCCGGGGCAGCCTTCTTGGGTGCCACTTTCTTCGCAGTTGCCATACGTATCTCCTTGATCAAGTTGCAAAGAGCACTGCACCACCAACTGGTGATACAGGATCCACCACCCAACACCCCCTAGGATCTGAGTGCGGTGTGGTGAATGGGGTGGGCCGGGGGCTCATGTTCTGGTGGCCGGTGCTCTTTGCGGCACTTGGTCAATCCCAGGACAGGGCGCCGCCCGACTGGTATTCAATGACACGGGTTTCGAAGAAGTTGCGTTCCTTCTTCAGGTCAATCATTTCGCTCATCCAGGGGAAGGGGTTCTCTTCATTGGGGAAGAGCTCGTCCAGTCCGATCTGGGTGGCACGACGGTTGGCGATGTAGCGCAGGTAGCCCTTGAACATCGAGGCATTCAAGCCCAGCACGCCGCGTGGCATGGTGTCTTCAGCGTAGCGATATTCCAGTTCGACCGCCTTCAAGAACAGCGCCTTGATTTCGGCCTTGAACTCAGTCGTCCACAGGTGCGGGTTCTCGAGCTTGAGCTGGTTGATGAGGTCGATGCCGAAGTTGCAGTGCATGGACTCATCGCGCAGGATGTACTGGTACTGCTCGGCGGCACCCGTCATCTTGTTCTGACGGCCCAGGGCCAGGATCTGCGTGAAGCCGACGTAGAAGAACAGGCCTTCCATCAGGCAGGCGAACACGATCAGCGACTTCAGCAGTGTCTGGTCGGCTTCTTGTGTGCCGGTCTTGAAGTTCGGGTCCATGATCGCGTCGATGAACGGGATCAGGAACTCGTCCTTGTCGCGGATGGATTGGACTTCGTTGTAGGCGTTGAAGATTTCCGATTCATCCAGGCCCAGGCTTTCAACAATGTATTGATAGGCGTGGGTGTGGATGGCTTCTTCAAAAGCCTGGCGCAACAGGAACTGGCGGCACTCGGGGGCCGTGATATGGCGGTAAGTGCCCAACGTGATGTTGTTGGCGGCCAGCGAATCAGCGGTGACAAAGAAGCCGAGGTTGCGCTTGATAATGCGGCGCTCGTCTTCGCTCAGACCGTTGGGATCTTTCCAGAGGGCGATGTCGCGAGACATGTTGACCTCTTGCGGCATCCAGTGGTTGGCGCAGGTGGCGAGGTACTTTTCCCAAGCCCACTTGTACTTGAACGGCACCAACTGGTTGACGTCGGTCTGGCCGTTGATGATGCGTTTGTCGGCCACGTTCACGCGGCGGGTCGCACCGTTGCCGATGCTGGCTGCGGCTTGCGCAGCGGGGGCGACTGAGCCCACACCGACCGGCGATGTGGAGGCGAAGCTTTGAGGCTTCTGCGAGGATTTGGACGATTCGTCTTCCCAGACCAACATGGTGGACATCCTATGAAGCTGGATTATGAAAGGGTGTTGCGAAAAACACCAAGCACTTCTTGACATTCGCCATCAGTGCTTGTTGCTGGATCGCATCGAAATTGTCAGGGGCTGAGGGCCCTGCATCAAGGCTTTGGTGGTGATCACGCATCACGCGATCGGCTTGAAGCCTCGATGAACAGGGCCTTTCAAGGCGATGGGCCTTGAAGTGAGGGCTTATTGGCAAGCCTCGCAGTCGGGGTTGTCGATGGAACAGAACTTCACGTCGGTGGCGGGTTCGCTCATCGGGGTTTCTGCTTGGGGCGCTGCATTCATGCCACCGCCCACTTGGCTCGACACCGAGTTGAGCTGGCCGCGCGAGACGGTCGACTTCTCGGCATGCGTGGCACCGATGGTGCGGAGGTAGTAGGTGGTCTTCAGGCCACGCAACCACGCCAGCTTGTAGGTTTCATCGAGCTTCTTGCCCGAGGCGCCGGCCATGTAGATGTTCAGCGACTGGGCCTGATCGATCCACTTCTGACGACGCGAGGCGGCTTCCACCAACCACACGGGCTCCACTTCGAATGCGGTGGCGTACAGCTGCTTGAGGTCCTCAGGCACGCGGTCGATGCGGCGCAGCGAGCCATCGAAGTGCTTGAGGTCCATCACCATCACGTCGTCCCACAGGCCGAGCTTCTTCAGGTCGCGCACCAGGTATTCGTTGATGACGGTGAACTCGCCCGACAGGTTGGACTTCACCGACAGGTTGCCGAAGCAAGGCTCGATCGAGGCGTCCACGCCGATGATGTTGGAGATGGTCGCGGTCGGGGCGATGGCCACGCAATTGGAGTTGCGCATGCCGTCGCGGGCGATCTTCATGCGCAGCGCGTCCCAGTCCAGGGTGGCGGAACGGTCCACTTCCACGTAGCCGCCGCGGGCCTGGGCCAGCAGGTCCAGCGTGTCCAG
>CAMTVS010000080.1:0-8412 GCA_947085235.1 uncultured Aquabacterium sp.
CCTCGACGTTGTAGTCGAACGAAGCCGGGGTCTTGCCGTCTTCCATCAGCGAGCCGTCCATCATCACCGAGCCAAAGCCCAGGTCGATGGCGCCAGCGCACACCTTGGGGCTGGTGCCGTGGTCCTGGTGCATGACCAGGGGGATGTGGGGATAGGCTTCGACAGCGGCCTGAATCAGGTGCTTGATGAAGGATTCGCCGGCGTACTTGCGCGCACCCGCCGAGGCTTGCAGGATCACGGGCGCGCCCACCTCGTCGGCAGCGGCCATCACGGCCTGCACCTGCTCCAGGTTGTTCACGTTGAAAGCCGGAATGCCGTAGCCGTTTTCGGCGGCATGGTCCAGCAGCTGGCGCATAGAAACGAGTGCCATGGTGACCCCAATACAGTTGTGTGAGAAAACAGTGGGCGCAAAAAACGCGCCTGGGCGGCGCGCTGCTCCCGATCGGGCGGTATTTTAACGAGACACGGCCGCCCCTGGGCATCCCCGGATTGAGGACGCGCCGCCCCCCCCCGGGTTCAGGCATTCAGCCCACCTCGCACACCTTGAGCATGTTGGTGCCGCCGGGGTGCCCCATCGGCTCGCCACAGGTGATGGCGTAGGTGTCACCCGGGCGCAGAATGCCCTTGGCCACCAGCACCGCCTCGGCCTGACGCAGGGCCTCATCGCGATCCGAAAAACTCGGGATCAGCAACGGCCGCACATTGCGGTACAGCGCCATCTTGCGCAGCGAGGTGGGCTGGGCCGTCAGGGCAAAAATCGGTACATGGATGTTGTGTCGGCTCATCCACAAAGCGGTTGAGCCCGACTCCGTCAGCGCAATGATGGCCTTGCAGCCCAGGTGGTAGGCCGTGAACAAGGCCCCCATGGCGATCGACTGGTCGATGCGCGCGAACTTCTTGTTGGTGAAATCGCCGTCCAGCGTCACCTCGTCGGCCCATTCGGCCTCGGTGGCCACAGCGGCCATGTGCTCCACCGTTTCCACCGGAAACTTGCCAGCGGCCGTCTCGGCGCTCAGCATGACCGCATCGGTGCCGTCCAGCACGGCGTTGGCCACGTCCGACACCTCGGCTCGCGTGGGCACGGGGTTGACGATCATCGACTCCATCATCTGCGTGGCCGTGATGACAACCTTGTCGTGCTCCCGGGCCATGCGGATCATGCGCTTTTGCAGGGCGGGCACGGCCGCGTTGCCCACCTCCACGGCCAGGTCACCACGGGCCACCATGATGCCGTCCGAGGCCTTCAGGATGCTCTCCAGGTTGGGGATGGCCTCGGTGCGCTCGATCTTGGCGATCAGCGCCGGACGGTGGCGCCAGGGCTCGCCTGCCACATTGGCCAGTTGACGCGCCATCTCCATGTCGGTGGCATTTTTGGGGAAGGACACGGCGATGTAGTCGCACTGAAAGCTGGCCGCCGTCTTGATGTCTTCCATGTCCTTGGCGGTCAGGGCCGGTGCCGTCAGGCCACCGCCCTGCTTGTTGATGCCCTTGTTGTTGGACAATTCGCCGCCCAGCTTCACCACGGTGTGCACGGCCTCGCCCTTCACGGCCTCCACCGTCAGCACGATCAGCCCATCGTTGAGCAACAAGGTGTCGCCGGGCTTCACATCGCGCGGCAGCTCCTTGTAGTCCAGGCCCACACCGTGCAGGTCGCCCGGCTGGGTGCGGCTGGCGTCCAGCACAAAGGGCTGACCGGGCTCCAGCATCACTTTGCCCTCGGCAAACTTGCCCACGCGAATCTTCGGGCCCTGCAGGTCGGCCATCACGGCCACCACCTTGCCCACCCGCTCGGCCACCTCGCGTACCAGCTTGGCGCGGTCGATGTGGTCTTGCGCGGTGCCGTGCGAGAAGTTCAGCCGCACCACGTCCACACCGGCCCTCATCATGGCCTCCAGCACCTCGGGGGTGGACGAAGCGGGCCCCAGGGTGGCAACGATCTTGGTAGCGCGTGGCATGGCGAACTCTCTGCAAATGTGATTCGGGACGTTTGGCAGTGTCACACCAAAAGCCGGCGTCCAAATGACCGATAAACACCCATGCGACACCGCCTTGATGCCGCAACGCAACGCCCCTTACACTCAACCGCAAGCCTCGCAACCAGCCGTCACGTTGCCCGCCATGCCTGCCCCCATTGTCTTTGCGCACGCCAACAGCTACCCGGCCAGCACCTACCGGGTGTTGTTCGACATCTGGCGCGCCGCGGGCCATGAGGTGCACGCGCTGGAGCGCTTTGGCCACGATCCGCGTTATCCGGTGACCATGAACTGGCCTCACCTGGTTGAGCAGTTGCGCGACTTCATCGAAGACGAGGTGCGCGAACCCGCCTGGCTGGTCGGCCATTCGCTGGGCGGCTACCTCAGCATGATGGTGGCCAGCCAGCACCCCCACCTGGCCCTGGGTGTGGTGGTGCTGGACTCCCCCATCCTCACAGGCTGGAAGTCGGCCGGGCTGGGCGCCGCCAAACGCTTGCAGGCGATGGACCGCGTCATGCCCTCGCGCATTTCCGCCCAACGCACCCACGAATGGCCCTCGCTGGAGGCCGCCCATGCCCACTTCCGCGCCAAGCCGGCGTTCGCGGCCTTCCACCCCGAGGTGCTGGCCGACTATGTGGCGCACGGCACACGCCCCCACGGCCCGGTGCGGCGACTGAGCTTTGACCGCGAGATCGAATCCGCCATCTACAACACCGTGCCTCACCGCCTGCTGCAGAGCTTTCGGCGGCGGCCATTCCGCTGCCCCGTGGCCTTCATTGGCGGCACCCGCTCGCGCGAACTCCGCCAGGTGGGGCTGGGCGGTATCCGACAAATCGTGGGGTCTAGACTGTCGTGGATCCAGGGCTCGCACCTGTATCCTTTCGAGTCGCCAGACCAAACCGCCCAGGCGGTCCTGGACTGGCTGCACCAGTTTCAGTCCACACCCGCTCGTACCACCCCCGCCGACGCGCCCCAGGCTCGTCCCTGATCTAGCCGTCCCACCATCGCCCGCCACGCAGCCGTGCCGACCACCGCCCTTCACCAGGACGCCGACCAAGCCATCCCCTTCGTCACCGTGACGAACTGGGTGCGTGCGGCCCGCCTGTGCGGGATCGACATCGAGAGCCTGTTCCGGGCCGAAGGCATCGACATGGCCGGCCTGCACCCTGAAACAGCCACCGTGAAGCGGGGCACCATGCAGCAGCTGATGATGCGCTGCATCGAGTCGGCACAGCAGGCCGGCAGCCCGCAGCACTTCCCGCTGGTCCTGGGTGACACCTTCGCGTTCGAGTACCTCTCTGACGTTGAAACTTACATCACCACCAGCGCCACGCTGCGGGACGCCGCCAAAGCCCTGGAGTGGATCCCGCCCTTGGTGAACCCCTATCTGCGCTTTGTGGTCGCCGAGCACGGCCACGAAGCCCGGGTCAGCCTGCGGTACGAGCTGGATGACGCACCACCGGCGCTCAGCTGGCCGTTCACGGAGGCGGTGTTTGCCACCGTGTTCAAGTTCAGCCGCTTGTTGCTGGGCGGCCAGGGCCTGGTCGGGCGCATCACCCTGCGGCATCCACGGCACAGCCGCGCCGAGGCGGTCGAGGCCCACTTCGGGGTGCCGATCGAGTGGGGCAGCCCCGTGGACGCCCTGTGGTTTGATCGCGGCCTGCTGGACCAGCCCCTGCGCGGCGCCTTTCCCACCTTGCACGAGCAGGCGGCACAGCGACTGGCCCGCAAAGTGGCCGAACGTGGCGTGCCCCCCGAAGCCGCACCCGATGGCGACGCCTCCGGCGCCCTGGTGGCCCGGATCGAGCGCGCCTTCGCGGACAAGCCCCGCCTGATGGGTCTGGGGCTGGAGGCCCTGGCCGATGAACTGGGCCTGCACGCCCGCACACTGCAGCGCCGCCTCAAGGAACAGGGCGACACCCACTCGAGTATCCAGGCCCGCGTGCGCTATCGACTGGCCCAGGCCTGGCTGCAAGACCCCCGCCTCAGCATTGAAGACATCAGCGATCGCCTGGGGTTCTCCGATCGGCGCAGCTTCACCCAAGCCTTCACGCGCTGGTCTGGCGTGACACCCAGCCGCTTCCGGCAAACGTCCTTGACAGACGCCTGACAGCCCGAAGGTTTCGGGTTAACCCCGATCCATGCTGTCATCAAAATTACCCAGGCTGTCGTCCCCCGTCATGGCGGCTCTTCGCCCCCATGCCTACAGTCCAATCCATGCTGCACCCTGCGTGCGGCCGGCCCAGCCGAGGAGACCCCGATGACAGACAAGAACACCGTGCCCCCCATCGTTCCGCGTGAAAAGCTCGATTTCGGGCTGGATGGCGACATCCCCAAGTACTGGCTCGACAACGACCCCTTCAAGACACGCTTCTTCGACGCGCTGTCCACGCTCTTCCCCGTGGGCGAAAAGTTCTTCATCACCTGCGTGCGCGACTTCAAGGACCGCATCAGCGACCCCAAGCTGCTGCAAGAGATCAAGGACTTCACCCGTCAGGAAGCCCAGCACGGCATGCTGCACACGCAGTACAACAACCGGCTCAAGACGCAGGGCGTCGATGTGGACGCCATCCTCAAGGGCCAGGAATACCGCCTGTTCCAGATCATCCGCAAGGTGTTCTCGCGCGAGTTCACGCTGGGCATCACCACCGCCTCCGAGCACATCACCGCCATCATGGCCGACTGCTTTGTGGAGCGTCCGCACATCTTCGCCAATGCCGACGAGCGCATCCGTGCCCTCTACGTCTGGCACGCCATGGAAGAGATGGAGCACAAGGGCGTGGCCTACGACGTGCTGGTCGATCACGCCAAGGCCAGTTACTGGACGCGCATCAGCTCCATGCTGCTCGTGACCATCCTGTTCCCGTACCACGTCTTCCGCATCATGAAGCACATGCTGCAGGTGGACGGCTTCAGCCGCTGGGAACGCACCAAGATCTGGGCCAAGGGCCTGTGGTGGCTGTACAAGCCGGGTGGCATCTTCATGCCCATGATGGGCAAGTACTTCAGCTACCTCAAGCCCAACTTCCACCCCTGGCACGAGCCCGTGGTGCCCAGCTACGAGCCCTGGCTGCGCCTGCTGAAAGAAACCGGCAACCCGGTGGAGGCCGGCAACCGCCTGGTGGCCGAGCGCACTCAAGGTCTGGCCCACGCCTGACGAAAGCCCTCACAGTCCACACGCTCGGCACCCCGCCCACGTTCATGCCCACGGAGTACCCCATGAGCAACGCACCTCAGGCCATCGTCCCCCGCGAAAAGCTCGATTTCGGGCTGGATGGAGACATTCCCAAGTATTGGTTTGGCGGCGACCCCTTCAAGTCGCGCCTGTTCGACGCCATGTCCACCATCTTCCCGGAGGGCGAGCGCTTCTTCATCTCCTGTGTGCGCGATTTCCGAGACCAGGTCACCGACCCCCAACTGCGCCAGGACATCAAGGACTTCATGCGCCAGGAAGGCCAGCACGGCATCGTGCACGGACAGTACAACGAGCGACTGAAGCGCCAGGGCATCAACGTCGACGCCCTGGAAGCCTTCCAGCGCAAGATGTTGTTCGAGGTGGAGCGCAAGTACCTGTCGGCCAAACAGACCTTGGCTGAAACCGCCGCAGCCGAGCACATGACGGCCATCATGGCCCATGGCTTCTTCACCCGCAAAGAGGTCATGGCTTCGGCCGACCCCCGCATGCGCGCCATGTACGCCTGGCACGCCATGGAAGAGGTCGAGCACAAGGCCGTGGCCTTTGACGTCATGCAGAAAGTGGCCAAGGTGGGCTACCTGCGCCGCGTCACCGCCCTGCTGCTGGTCACCCTGGGCTTCAACATCCACAGCCTGCACACTGCCAACTACATGCTGAAGGTGGACGGTTTCAGCCGAGGCCAACGCCTCAAGATGATGGCCAAGGGCATGTGGTGGCTGTTCAAGCCTGGTGGCCTGTACACCTCCATGGCTGCGCACTACCTGCAGTACTTCAAGCCCGGATTCCATCCCTGGGACGAAGGCCAGATGAAGAGCTACCAGCTCTGGCTGGACACCTTCAACCGCGCGGGCGACCCCATCCTCGCGGGCGAGGTGCTGCACGCTGCCGCCGCCTGAGCCCAGCAGCGGTGGGCCCTGCAGCGCTGGGCCTGCGCCAACCGCCGTCAGAGGGCACTCGTGTGCAGTCTGACGCGGTCGACGCCGCTTCATGCGGGCCTCCCCTCTTCACAGCCCATGAACGCGTGTCGACACTGTGTTCATGGCATCGATTCCCCCCCTGCCCACCGACTTCTTGCGCGCCGATGCGCCCATGGTGGTGCGCGACGATCTTGATTTCGGCCTGGACCACACCGTCCCGCGGCATTGGTTCGGGGGCGACGCTTTCCGCAGCCGATTCTTTGACGCCATGTCCTGCCTCTTTCCGGAGGGGGAGCGCTTCTTCATCGCCTGCGTGCGGGACTACAAGGACCAGCTGACCGCGCCCGAGCACCAGCAGGCCCTGCTCGATTTCGCCCGGCAAGAGGCCGTGCACAGCAAGGTGCACCAGCGCTTCAACGATCTGCTCGCCCAACAAGGCGTGAAGGTCGAGCGCATCCAGTCCAATCAACGCCGCATGCTGTTTGACGTGGCGCGCGGACGCCTCAGCCGCGCCCGCACCCTGGCCCTCACCGCCGCCTCAGAGCACCTGACCGCACTGATGGCTCACAGCTTCGTGGCCCGCCCTGAGCTGTCCTCCGATGCCGATCCCCGCGTGCGCGCCATGTACGTCTGGCACGCGGTGGAAGAGGTCGAACACAAGGGGGTGGCCTACGACGTCATGGTCGACGTCGCCCAGGTGGGCTACTGGGGCCGCGCCTGGGCCCTGCTCGTGGTCAGCCTGCAGTTTCCCTGGTTTGTCTTCCAGATCCTCAACCACATGCTGAAGGTGGACGGCTACAACCCCTGGCAACGCGTCCAACTGTGGTCGCGCGGCTTGTGGTGGCTCTATGGCCCTGGCGGCATGATGCCGCCCCTGCTGCGCCCCTACCTGGCGTGGTTCCGTCCAGGCTTCCATCCCTGGCAGCAGGGCATGATCGCTGGCTATGACACCTGGGCGCAGACTTTGGCGCAAACCAAGGATGCCGTCCGCGCTGCGGACGCTTTACAAACCGCCGCCGGCGTGGCCGTCAAGGCCGTAGGGCCCCGCGCGTTGTCCACGCGCTAAGGCCCACGCCTGTACTCAGCCCGCAGCGCGCTTGCTGAGGATCTCGAAGGCGGGCAGGGTCTTGCCCTCCAGCACTTCCAGAAAGGCACCGCCACCGGTCGAGATGTAGCCCACGTCCTTCTCGATGCCGTACTTGGCAATGGCCGCCAGGGTGTCGCCACCGCCCGCAATGCTGAAGGCATCCGACTCGGCAATGGCGCGAGCGATGGTCTTGGTGCCCTGCTCGAAGGCCTCGAACTCGAACACCCCGACCGGACCGTTCCAGACCACCGTGCCAGCGGCCTTCAGCTGGGCAGCCAGCTTGGCAGCCGTCTTGGGGCCAATGTCCAGAATCATGTCGTCATCAGCCACGTCCGTGGCGGCCTTGATCGTGGCCGGGGCATCGGCCGCGAAGGTCTTGGCCACCACCACGTCTTCAGGAATGGGCACCTCGGCACCACGCGCCTTCATGGCCTCGATCACCGCTGTGGCTTCGCTCAGCAGATCGGGCTCGGCCAGCGACTTGCCGATCTTCAGGCCTGCAGCCAGCATGAAGGTGTTGGCAATGCCGCCCCCCACGATCAGGCCGTCTACATTCTTGGCCAGCGACTGCAGGATGGTCAGCTTGGTCGACACCTTGGAGCCCGCCACGATCGCCAGCAACGGACGCTTGGGGTTGGCCAGGGCCTTGTTGATGGCATCGATCTCGGCTGCCAGCAAGGGGCCCGCGCAGGCCACCTTCGCGAACTGCGCGATCCCGTAGGTCGTCCCTTCGGCGCGGTGGGCCGTGCCAAACGCATCGTGCACGAAGATGTCGCACAGGGCGGCCATCTTGCGGGCCAGCTCTTCGTTGTTCTTCTTCTCGCCCTTGTTCAGGCGGCAGTTCTCCAGCAGCACCACCTGCCCCGGTTGCACGCTCACGCCGTCCACCCAGTTGCTGACCAGCGGCACCTCGCGCCCTAGCAGCTCGCCCAGGCGCTTGGCCACCGGGGCCAGCGAATCCTCTGGCTTGAACTCACCCTCGGTGGGACGGCCCAAGTGCGACGTCACCATCACCGCGGCACCGGCCTTCAAGGCCATCTCGATGGCCGGCACCGATGCGCGCACGCGCGTGTCTTCGGTGATGTTGCCGGCGTCGTCCTGCGGCACGTTCAGATCGGCGCGGATGAACACGCGCTGATTGGCCACCTTGCCCTGGGCCACGAGGTCTTCGAGTCGGAGGATGTTCATGATGAGGTCTGCACTGAAAGACAAACCTCGCATTGTAAGAACCTCAGGGCG
>CAMTVS010000081.1:0-8363 GCA_947085235.1 uncultured Aquabacterium sp.
CGTGACCGAACTCAAGCGCCTGGCCAGCGAGGCTGGCGCGCAGAAGCGCGAGCTGGAAATCATTGGCGAGATCCTGGCCGTGACGCAGGAGAAGTTCCAGGACTTCATCGAAGGTTCACGCCACTTCGTCGACGAGAACGAGCAGCTCATCCGCGCTGCCGAAGGCAAGAATGCCGACACCATCGGGCTCTTGTTCCGCAACATGCACACCATCAAGGGCAATGCACGTACCTACGGCTTGCTGCACATGACCAACACCGTGCACGAGACCGAGCAGGCCTACGATGAGCTGCGCAAGGACGAGGACAAGGTCTGGGATGCCGAAGCGCTGCTTGCCCAGTTGGCTCAGGTGCGTGAGCTGATTGAGGAATACCACAAGATCAACGACCACAAGCTGGGTCGCAAGGGACCGGGTCGCCGTGGCAGTGTCGAACGCTTCCTGATGGTTGAGAAGGACCAGGTGCACCACGCCATCGAGCTGCTGCGCAAGGCCCATCAGTCCGATGCGGACGAGGTCAAGGCCACGCTGGAGCAGGTCAACCACACCTTGCAGCTCATCGGCACCGACAAGATGGAGCATGTGCTGGCAGGCATCGTCGAATCACTGCCGTCACTGGCCCGCGAGCTGGGCAAGGAACCCCCCAAGGTCAGCATCCATGATCACGGCCTGATGGTGCGCAACCAGGTCACGGGCTTGCTGAAGAACGTGTTCACCCACCTGCTGCGCAACTCCATGGACCACGGGCTGGAAACGGCCGAGGCGCGCCAGGCTGCAGGCAAGGACCCAGTGGGGCACATCCAGCTGGAAATGTCTGTTCAAGACGGGCGGCTGCTGATGCGACTGCATGACGACGGTCGCGGCCTGGCCGTGGCCAAGATCCGAGGTAAAGCCATCGACAACGGCGTGCTCGATGCGGCCGCCACACCCAGCGATGAAGAGGTGGCCAACCTGATCTTCGCCTCCGGCTTCTCGACCGCCGACAAGGTCACCGAGGTGTCTGGTCGAGGCGTGGGCATGGATGCCGTGAAGGGCTTCTTGCAGAAGGAGGGCGGTGATGTGGTCATCCGCTTCCGTGGTGGCCAGGAAGGTGACGACTGGCGCCCCTTCGAGCTGCAGATCTCGCTGCCCGACAAGCACGCGGCGGTGGTCCAGCCCCTGGCTGCCTGAGTCGGGAGAACCCCACTACAGGCCGATGACGAGCCGCCGATAAAGAAAAAATATCTAACGACACCCGCAGAAACCGAGGTTAGACATGTGGCTGTATCTGAGCATCTCCGCGCTGAGCCTGGTGGCAGGCCTTGGCGCGGCCACCTGGTGGTGTCGCCACCAGCAGGCCAAGCTTGGCCCCAGCATGCCGGTGGCGGATGCTCATGCCCGTGAGCAAATCCTGCAGGCTGAGATCAATGACCTGCGTGCCCAGCAAGAGCGTCAACGTCAAGCCCTGGAAGACACCCAGCGCGGTGCGCAGCAGGAGTTGGGTGAACTGCGCTCCAGCCTGGAAGACCAGTTGCACCACCTGCGCTCTGGGGCCGCCGACTCGCGTGAGCGCGCCCTGAGTGCGTGCAACCAGCTGGCCGAGTCGATCGAGAAATTGTTGGGCTTGATCAAGACGTTTGAGCGCTGGCACGAAGACATGAGCGTGCTGCTGACCCACAACCGCGAAATGCACGATCGCAACGACGAGTTCGCTGCCATCGTCCGTCAGGTGGTGATCGTGGCCTTGAACGCGTCAATCGAAGCGGCCCGGGCCGGTGAGATGGGCAAGGGGTTTGCCGTGGTGGCCAATGAGGTGCGAACCCTGGCCAACCGGGCTGAGGCCCTGTCCAACGACTACCGAAACAACCTCTACAAGAACGACCTGATCACCACCACCACCTTCCAGGACATGCAGGCGGGCGGCAAGATGATCATTGGCGCCGTCACCCAGCTGCAGCTGATCAACAACCGGACCCGCGACTTCCTGGTGGAAGCCGCCTGAGCACCATGATCAGCCCCAGCGCCCAGGAAGCCTTCGAGTTCTTCGCCATGCAGGCGCTGAAGAACGCACTGCCGGCGTCGTCCGATGATGTGTGCGAGGTCTCATTGATCGAAGACGCCTCACGCATCAAGGGCAAGCGCCTGGTGGTGCTCACGGTGTCGTCCTACCTCTTTCGCGCCATCACGATGGTGTACTTCACCCTCGACAAGCAGCTCAAGCAGCACCTGGCAGCCATCAATCGCCGGCCGGTGGATGAGCTGGGTGATGACGAGTTTCTCGATGTGCTGGGTGAGGTGGGCAACATCTTTTGCGGCGCGCTGAACCGAGATCTGGCGCAGCACTTCCCCTACCTGGGCATGTCCACCCCCAATTTTCTGGACCGCCACTGCGTCGACTACATCGACGAGTTGGGGGCCGGCTATGTCCGTCACTTCGAGGTGGTCGTCAACGGTGGTTTGACGTTGCACGCCACCTTGGCCGTCAACGAGTTCGCCGACCTGGATTTCCGGGCCGACACCAACGTGGCCGAGGAAAGCCACGGCGAACTCGAGATGTTCTGAATCCGCTAACCCACAGGAAAACAACATGGTTGATCAAGCCGAACTCATCAGCAAGGTTCTTGTGCTCGATGATGACGACCACGCCCAGCAGCGCGTCAAGCAGTTCTGTGATGCCTCCAAGCTGGTGTGCGTCAAGGCCAACGCCAGCAACGTTCTCTCGGTGCTCAAGACCAATGTGGATCTGGGCGCCATTTTCCTGTCTGAAACGTACCGGGTGGACGACGAGCCGGCGCTGGCCTTTGCTGAAGAGATTCACACCATCCGCCCGGAATTGCCCATCTTCTTGCGGCGCGAGGCGTATGGCAACCTGGACGACCTGGACGACCGCCAGCGTCGACTATTCACCGCCGGCTACACCCTGGGTGAGATCGATGCCATCAAGTCCGTGCTGGACGAGACCATCTTCAGTCTGGTGTACCCCAACGCCCTGGTTCGCGGCATCACCGAGATCACCAAGAGCGCACTGGAGAGCCAGTTCAAGAACGTCGAGGTCTTGACTGAGGCCCCTTACATCGTCCGCGATCGCATCATCTACGGCGAGCTCTACACCCTGATCCCGCTGGAAAGCAACTGGTGCCGGGGCTACATGATGCTCCAGACGGCCGAGAAGCCGATCGTCACCTTCGTCGAGCAAGGGCACACCCACATCGTGGCGGACTACGTCGACTTCCGCGACATCAACCACGTCATGGGAGAAGTGACCAACCTCGTCTGGGGGGCCTTCAAGAACCGCTTCGTGTCTGGTGAGCAGTTGCCTGGGCGTCAATCCCAGGTGCCCATCATCGTGAACCACCAGCACCGCTACATCTCGTTTGGCTCGGAAGATCCTCAGCTGTGCTTCAAGTACACGCTGCTGGATCCAGATGGCAAGGCGGCGCCCCTGGTCCTGTACCAGCGCTTCATTTTCAACCTGAGCTGGGCTCCGGAGAAATTCAAGGAGAACGAGGCAATTGCCGAAGATCTCTTTGACTCCGGAGAGCTCGAACTCTTCTGATGGCTTAGACCAACCAAAGGTGAAACAACATGGCACAAGTGCTCGTCGTTGATGATTCGGCCACCGTTCGTAATGAAGTCGGTGATTTCCTCAAAGCCAATGGCCTGGACGTGATCACGGCCGTGGACGGTCGTGATGGTCTGGCCAAGCTCAAAGCGGATCCCCGCGTGAAGCTGGTGGTCAGTGATGTGAACATGCCCAACATGGATGGCCTGACGATGGCCGAAAAGATCCGTGGTGAGCTGGGCAATGCCTCGGTCAACATCGTGATGCTGACCACCGAGAACACGCCCATCATGAAAGAGCGCGGCAAGGCGGCTGGCGTCAAAGGCTGGATCGTCAAGCCCTTCAAAGGCGATGCCGTGATCGCCACTTTCAAAAAGCTGGCCGGCGTCTGATCCACAGACTTGCATGAACCAGCACCAAAACATCCAGGCCCGCCGGCGCATGCGCCGAGCGGGCTTTTTTTGCCACCTTTGATTTCAAGGGGCCAGCCATGAAGCTATTCCGTGTCCTGCTGATGACCTTGCTGACGATGCTGTTGATCTCGCCCGTGCGAGCGGCAGAGGTTCGAGCCGGTTGTGATTCCTGCCGCATCGACGTTCAGTCGTTGAATGGTCCGATTGACTTGGCGGGCACGTGGTTGTTCACGCGCGATGATCGCCCCGAGAACAAAAACCCATCGATCGACACCAGCGATTGGAAACTGGTCAAGGCCCCAGGCCCCTGGAAAGAGGCCTACGGCGATGGCAAGGTCTTCACCGTGGGCTGGTACCGCGGCACCATGCGCTTCGATCCCTCGCTCGTGGGGCAAGAAGTGGTGGTGCTGGTCAACACCTACATGGCCCGCATGAACGTCTACGTGGATGGTCAGGAGGTGTATGTCCGCCCCAACGACATCAACGTCGAGCGCTACTACTCCATCCAGCCGATTCCGGTGCGTTTCAAGGTGAGCCAGCCCGAGCACACGTTTGCCTTCCGGGTTGAGACTCCGCTGATGACCGGTGTTTACCAACTGCCCTTCGAAATGCACCGCTATGACCAGGCTGACACCAGCCTGGCCTGGTGGCAGATCTGGGGCGGCGAGGCCCGCACGATCGCCGCGTACACCATGCTGGTGTTCGGCCTGTTCTTTCTGCTGGTGTACTCCAAGACCCAGTATCCCCTGTACCTGATGGCGGCACTGGCCGGTATCTTGATCTTCCCGTTCTTCGGGTCGCCGGGCGATTACTTCATGAAGATGTTCAGCCCCGAGGTGATGCTGTACTCGCATTACACCGGGCTGATGGGCATCTTCATGTTCTACATGTTCGCGCAGTACATCAGTGGACGCTTCACACCCAAGCTGAACTGGGTCTTTGGCATCGTCTATCTGGCGCTGTGCGTGACCATCGGCAGCATGATGTGGCAGCCCAATGTCGAGCTGTTCCAGAAGGTTCGCCCGGTGTTGTTTATTTTGACTCTCGTCTCAGGCTTCATCGGCTTGAGCTTGTTGGTCATGGCCTGGCGGGAAGGCAAGAGCGGCGCGGCCATCCTGTTCGTGGGCATGTCGATCTTCCTGATCACCGGGGTGAACGATGTAGCCCTGGCCTTGGGCAAGATCTCTTCGGTCTCCCTGATCTTCAGCGGCACGGTATTCTTTGCCTGCACCATGATGTACGTGGCCTCCACACGGTTTGCCAACACCTTCATGGAAAACCGCCAACTGGTGAAGGACCTGAAGGTCATCAACGACAACCTGGAAGATCTGGTCTCCGAGCGCACTGATCAGCTGCGTGAAAAGACGCAGGACATCCAGAGCATGCTGGAGAACATGCCGCAGGGCGTGCTCACCATCACTGGCAACAACCAGGTGCATCCCGAGTACTCTGCCTACTTGGAAACCATCCTGGAAACCAAGGAGATCGCGGGCCAGAACCTGATGTCGCTGATGTTCTCGAACACCAGCCTGGGCTCCGATGCGCTGTCGGCGGTGGAAACGGCGGCTGGTGCCACCATCGGCGAAGACGTGATGAACTTCGAGTTCAACAACCACCTGATGGCTACCGAGTTCGACAAGACGATGCCCGATGGCCGCGTCAAGTCGCTGGCCCTGAGCTGGTCACCCATCTGCAACGAGGACGGCACGGTCGACAAGCTCATGATCTGTGTGCGCGACGTGACCGAACTGAAGCGCCTGGAGCAAGCAGCCAGCGAGCAAAAGCGCGAGCTGGACATCATCGGCGAGATCCTGGCGGTGACACAGGAGAAGTTCACCGACTTCATCGATGGCGCCCGTGGTTTCGTGGCCGAGAACCGTCAGCTCATCGAGCGCACCAGCACCAAAGATCTGGATGTGGTGGGCCTGCTGTTCCGCAACATGCACACCATCAAGGGCAATGCCCGTACCTATGGCTTCGTCAACCTGACCAACTTGGTGCACGAAGCCGAGCAGGCCTACGATGTGCTGCGCAAGGATGATGAGTCGGTGTGGGATGGTGCAGCCCTGCTGCGCGATCTGGACCTGGTTCAAGCCATGGTCGACGAATACGCCCGCATCAACGAACACGTGCTGGGCCGCAAGGGGCCGGGTCGTCGTGGCAGCGTGGAGAAGTACGTCATGGTCGAGCGCCAGCAGGTGGCCGAGTCCCTGGCGCTGCTGTCCAGCGTGGATCTGGACGACACCGTCGCCTTGCGCCGTGCCCTCAAGCAGGTGGGCCTGACACTGAGCCAGATCGGGACCGAGCGCCTGGATGCCATCCTCGCCGGTCAGGTCGATTCGCTGCCATCGCTGGCCCGCGAGCTGGGCAAGGAGCCGCCTGTGGTCAAGGTCCATGACCATCAGGTGGTGGTGCACAACCAGATTGCACCGCTGCTCAAGAACCTGTTCACCCACCTGCTGCGCAACAGCATGGACCATGGTCTGGAGTCTGCCGATGTGCGCGTGGCGGCCGGTAAGCCTGCGGCCGGTTTGATCCAGATCGACATGACCCTGGACCCGAACCAACTGGCCATCCGCTTGCGCGACGATGGTCGCGGTCTGGCGCTCGCTCGCATTCGTGCCCGTGCCATCGAGCAGGGCTTGCTGAGCGCAGAAGAGGCTCGCCAGGACGAGGAGGTGGCTCAAACCATCTTCCGCTCCGGGTTCTCGACGGCCGAGCAGGTGACCGAGGTGTCAGGGCGCGGCGTGGGCATGGACGCCGTGCGAGGCTTCCTGCAGAAGGAGTCTGGCGAGATCCAGATCCGCTTCCTGGACGACAAGGTTGGCGCTGATTTCCGTGCTTTCGAGTTGGTGGTGACCTTGCCCGCACGGTTTGGCACCCAACTGGATCACTCGGCCATCGAGCGATTGGCAGCGCCGGGCGTCACGCCGGCTGTGGCCGGTTGATGCTCAGCAGGCCTGCGGGCCTGCGTGAGGGAAGGGCAGCTTCGGCTGCCTTTTTTATTGGTGAGCCACCATGAAAAAACCCGCCGGGTGCATACCGGGCGGGTTTTGGGAAGTCACCTGCGCAGGGCAGGGTGATCGCTGAATTACTTCAGCTTCACTTCCTTGTACAGCACGTGCTTACGGGCCTTGGGGTCGAACTTCATGAATTCCAGCTTTTCGGGCGTGGTCTTCTTGTTCTTGGCCGTGGTGTAGAAATGGCCGGTGCCCGCTGTGGACTCCAGCTTGATCTTTTCGCGTCCGCCTTTAGCAGCCATGGTTCACTCCTTCAGATCACAGTTCGCCGCGGGCGCGCAGATCCGACAGGACCTGATCGATGCCCACCTTGTCAACCAGGCGCAGGCCGGCGGCGCTGACGCGCAGACGAACCCAGCGGTTTTCGCTTTCGACCCAGAAACGGCGGTACTGCAGGTTGGGCAGGAAACGACGCTTGGTCTTGTTGTTGGCGTGGGACACATTGTTCCCGACCATCGGGCCCTTGCCCGTGATTTGACAGACGCGTGCCATGACGCTTCTCCGTTCGCTTGTATGCGCTAGTGTTGCGGTTCGGTGCCTAGAGCAGGACGGCTTCGACAGCCTGGGCCTGGTGGAGCACCCTTCCGGCAGCTGGGGGAACGATGCGAGTGACTCAAGGCCACGCCACCATCATCCTCATGCCCCGGGACGAATTTTGCAAAAACCGAGATTATAGCGGGTTTCTGCGCGCTTGGCAAAGTGGCGTCACGCGCCAACCCGCAGGAGGCAACCCTGACCGCTTCCGGCCAGGGCCGTGGGGCCCGTTCAGGCGCCCCCTTGCTCCAGGAAGCGCTGAGCATCCAGCGCGGCCATGCAGCCCGTGCCGGCGCTGGTGATGGCCTGGCGGTAGATGTGGTCCTGCACATCCCCGGCAGCGAACACCCCCGGCACGCTGGTCATGGTGGCAAAGCCATTCTGGCCGCTGCGGGTGACGATGTAGCCGTCCTTCATCTCCAGCTGGCCCTTGAAGATGTCCGTGTTGGGCTGGTGGCCGATGGCGATGAAGCAGCCCTTCAGTTCCAGCTCCTTGGTGCTGCCGTCGGTGGTGCTCTTGAGTCGCACGCCGGTCACGCCGCTCTGGTCGCCCAGCACCTCGTCCAGCACATTGAACAGGTGCAGTTCGATCTTGCCTGCAGCCACTTTTTCCATCACCTTGTCGATCATGATGGCCTCGGCGCGGAACTTGTCGCGGCGGTGAATCAGGTGCACCTTGCTGGCGATGTTCGACAGGTACAGCGCTTCTTCCACGGCGGTGTTGCCGCCGCCCACCACGCACACCACCTGGTCGCGGTAGAAAAAGCCGTCGCAGGTGGCGCAGCCGCTGACGCCGCGGCCCATGAAGGCCTCTTCAGAGGGCAGGCCCAGGTACTTGGCTGAAGCGCCCGTGGCGA
>CAMTVS010000082.1:0-29574 GCA_947085235.1 uncultured Aquabacterium sp.
CCGTGGGCCCGAGCTTCCCCATCGGCATCAAGCTGAACTCGGCCGATTTTCAGCGCGGTGGCTTCACCGAAGAGGAATCGCTGGACACCATCCGTGCGCTGGCCGATGCGGGCATCGACCTGATCGAGATCTCGGGCGGCACCTATGAGGCCCCGGCCATGACCGGCGTGAAGAACAAGGGCGAGCCCGTCAAGGACAGCACCAAACAGCGCGAGGCCTACTTCCTGGCCTTTGCCGAAAAGGCCCGTCAGGCCGTGAAGGTGCCGCTGGTGGTGACAGGTGGTTTCCGCTCGCTGGAGGGCATGGCCGAGGCCGTCACCAGCGGTGCGGTCGATTTTGTCGGCATCGCGCGCTCATTGGCGCTGGAGCCGGATCTGCCCAAGCGTTTGCTGGCGGGCCAGCAGCCCATCCACACCGTGCGCCCCATCAAGACAGGCATTGGCTTCATCGACAAGATGGGCCTGATGGAGGTGACCTGGTACACCGGGCAACTCAAGCGCATTGGCAAGGGCGAGGCGCCCAAGCCGAATGAATCGGCGCTGTGGGTGTTTTTGAAGTTCATGGGCAAGCAAGCCGGCCTGGGCCGCAAGAAGAAACCCACCAAGCTGCGCGCCAGCTGAGCCGCTGTGGCTTGACCGCTTGCAGGCCGCTGAGTCTCAGGCGGTGGGGCCGCCCACCAGGGTAGCCCGACGGACCTCCTCCAGCGTGCGACAGCCGTGGAGCGCCATGGCCACCTCCAGCTCATCGCGCAGCAGGCGGATGACATGGGCCACGCCCAGGGCCCCGGCCACGGCCAGCCCGTGCAGGTAAGGCCGGCCGATCATCACGGCATGGGCCCCCAGGGCCAGGGCCTTGAACACATCGGTGCCGCGGCGGATGCCGCCATCCACCAGCACAGGCCAGTCGGGGCCGACCGCCTCGACCACGCGGGGCAGGGCCCAGGCGGTGGACACGGTCGTGTCCAGCGTGCGCCCGCCGTGGTTGGACACGATCACGCCAGCCAGGCCCATGGATTGGGCCTGTTGCGCATCAGCAGGGTGCAGCACGCCCTTCAGCAGGATGGGCAGTCGCGTGAGGCCTTGCAGCCAGGCGATGTCGTCCCAGGTGGGCGCGTGGTGCAGCAGGCCGTCAAACAGGGCGCTGGGTCCCGCCTGCGGGCCCTGGCCTTCAGGTGGGCGCAAACCTTGCAAGTTGATGGCGCTGACACCCGGAGGCGCCGCAGGGCCTGCGCGACGCTCACGGTCGCGCACACCGCTGCAGGGCGCGTCCACGGTCAGCACCAGGGCTTCGTAGCCCGCAGCTTCCACGCGCCGCACGAACTCGGTGTTGAAGCCCCGGTCGTGTTGCAGGTAGAGCTGCATCCACAGGGGCCCCCGGTCGGCATCGTCGCGGATGGCGCGGGCCACGTCTTCCAGCGGGGTGCTGGCCTGGGTGCTCAGCACCAGACCGGCTTGCTGGGCGCTGGCCGCACAGGCCACGCCCACCTCACCATCGGCGTGCACCGTGCGGTGCAGGGCCACCGGCGCCAACAGCAGGGGGTGCGCCAGGGGGCGGCCCAGCAGCGTGCGTCGCGTGTGGCCGCCAGCCAGGGGTTGCATCACACGGGGCCACAGGCGCCATTGCGCCCAGGCCTGGCTGTTGGCCTGCACGGTGTGTTCGTCGGCCGCACCGCCGGCCAGCCAGGCCCAGGCAGCGTCGCTGAGTTGGGCCTGAGCCAGCCGTTCGTAGTCGGCCAGGCTCACCACGCCGGGCGGCAGGGCGGGGGTGCTCACACCTCGGCCCACATGCGCAAGAGGTTGTGGTACGTGCCCGTGAGGCCCACCGTCATGGGGTTCTCGCCGTGCTGGCGCAGGCGCAGCAGGTTCATGTCCATGTCGAAGAGCAGGCGGCGTTGCTCGTCGCTGCGCACCATGCTTTGCACCCAGAAGAAGCTGCTGATGCGGGCGCCCCGCGTGACGGGCTCCACCCGGTGCACGCTGGTGCTGGGGTAGACCACCATGTGACCGGCCGGCAGCTTCACGCCGCGCGTGCCGTAGGTGTCTTGCACCACCAGTTCGCCGCCGTCATAGTCGGCCGGGTCGGTCAGGAAGAGGGTGCAGCTGACGTCAGAGCGCACCTTGTCGCCCGTCCGTGACACGTGCATCACGGCGCCATCGACATGGTCGCCGTAGGTGTTGGCCTCGCCACTGTAGCGGTTGAACTGCGGCGGAAAGATCTTGTGCGGCAGCGCAGCCGAGAAGAACAGCGCGCAGCGGTTCAGGGCCTGCAGCACGCGCTCTTGAGCGGCCTGGGCCGCCTCAGAATCGGTGCGCAGTTGTTCGTTCTGTTTGGCATGGATGGCCTGCCCGCCCGCCGTGGCCCGCCCATCGCGCCAAACGCCCTGATCCAGCAGGGCGCGCAGCGATTGCACTTCGTCAGGGCTCAGAACGTCGGGGATGGACAGCAGCATGGCGGGCAGGGCAAGCAGGACAGTAGGGGGCGAGGCAGGCCGAAGCCTGCCTCAGGTCAGAACAGCACCTTCATCGTGGCTGTGATGGTACGCGGTGCGCCCGGTGTGTAGAAACCGCGGTACAGGCCGTCGGCGTAAACACGGTTGGTCACGTTGGTGCCGTTGATCTTGATCGAGACCGCTTCGTTGAAGCTGTACTCGGTCATCAGATCAAACGTGGTGAAGGCATCGGCCTCGACCGTCCGGTTGCCTTCGGGGTTCTGTTCGCTGCGGTAGTTGACGCCGCCGCCCACACGCCACTTGGGCGTGAGCTGGTAGGTGGTCCAGAAGCTGGCGCTGCGCTTGGGGGTCAGGGCTGGGCGGTCGCCTTGTTGCTGAGCGTTGTTGGGCGAGCAGGTTGTCACACCTCCCACGACGCGACAAGTGGTCGAGGGGACATTGCTCTGGTCGATGCGGGCTTTGGGAATCCAGGTGTACGACAGGAAGGCATCCCAGCCCGGCATGATGCGGCCTGCGATGTCGATGTCCATGCCCTTGGCGTGACGCTTGCCGGACAGCAGTTGCTGTGCTGAGGCGCTGTCGGGATCGGTGTTGCGCTCGTTGTACTTCTCGGTACGGAAGATGGAAGCGCTGACCGACAGGTTGTTGTCGAACAGATCGAGCTTGGTGCCCAGCTCGAAGTTGCGGCTCTTTTCGGCGGGGGTGCGGGCATCGCGGATGTTGGGCGCACCTGGCGAGAACTGGTAGGTGTCGCCCGAGGTGTTGAACGAGCTGCCGCCGGCGACGTGGAACGAGGCCCAGTCGGTGGGCTGGTAAATGGCGCCCAGGCGGTGGCTGGTCAGCCATTGCACCATGTTGAAGCTGACGCCGGCAGCGGTGTCATATTCACCATGGAATCGATCTCGACGCAGGCCGGCCAGCAGCTTGACCTGCGGCGTGATCTCCAGCAGGTTCTGGCCATAGACGGCGAAGGAACTGGCCTGGAAGGTGTTGAACGGGATGTCGGTGCGGGTGTCGATGATGCTGGCGCCATCGTTGGGCGTGCCCACGGTGGTGCTGGGGCGCGAGGGGCCAGCGATGTTGTTGTTGCGCTTGGCGTCTTCTTTCACATAGTCCACACCGGCCGTGATGTGGTGACGCATGCCCAAGGCCGAGAAGGTCTTGGTGAAGTCGCTTTGGGCGATGGTGACGTCGGTCTCCGCGATGCGGCCCTTGCCCGTGCGGGTGATGACCGTGTTCGGGTTCAGGTTGTCAATGGTGGTGCCGGTCGCAAAGCGGTTCACGGTGGCCCACAGCTCGCGCTCGAAGCGGCCTTGGCGCAGGGTGGTCTTGAGCTCACCGCCGCCGCGCACACGGTGGGTGTGGTTCAACGTCAGGTAGCTGGCAGAGCCCCGGTTGTAATCGCTCTTGAGGCCGTAGAAGGCATCGTTGTCGAGCTTGGTGACGATCTTGCCGTCCACGATGAACCACGGGTGGTTGTAGATCGGGTTGTTGTCGTATTCGAGGTGGTAGGCGCTGACCATGAACTCGTTGGTCTCGCCGATGTTCCAGCGATAGCTGGGCGCGATGCCGCGCTTGGAGATGGTGATGCCGTCGTTGTCGGCCTCTTGGGCCAGCACGTTCAGACGCAGGGCCGACGAGTCGCCCGTCTTGAAGTTGAAGTCGCCGGTCACGCGCAGGTTGTCGCCCGAGCCCAGCGAGACATTGGCCTCGTGCTGCGTCATCAGGAAAGGCGTCTTGCTGACCTGGTTGACCACACCGCCGGTGGAGCCTCGACCAAACAGCATCGAGGCCGAGCCCTTGAGAATCTCCACGCGTTCCTGGTTGAAGGTGTCGCGCTCGTACAGCGAGGGGTCGCGTAGCCCGTCGATGTAGATGTCGCCCGCCTGGCTCAGCGAGAAGCCGCGCAGGCGCACGTCTTCTTCACCCGTTTCGCCCGACAGGAAGGTGACGCCACCGGTGGCGCGCAGCACGTCCTTGAAGTCGTCGAGGTTGCGGTCGTCCAGCAACTTCTCCGTGACCACGGTGATGGATTGGGGAATGTCGCGCAGGGCCTGGTTGCCTTTGCCGATGCGGGTGGTGACGGCCTGGTAGCTGGTCTTGGCTTCGGGGCGCTCCAGCTTGCCCTTGACCGACACGGTGGGCAAGGTGCTTTCAGCGCCGGCCGTTTGGGCAACGGCGGCCGGCGCGGCCTGGTCGGGGGCGGTTTGGGCCAGGGCCGGCGAGCCCAGCAGGCTCAGGCCCAGGCCGGCGGCCAGGGCGCCCAGCGAACACAGGCCCTGGGGGGCGGCCACCGGTGCCGGGGTGACAGAGGAAAGGTCGGTGGCGAGCACCGAAGGAGCGCGTGAGGTCATGACAAACAGCAACGGGCCAGCCCGGGTGCCTGGGCATCCCGGATTCCGTCTTGGGAGTGGATGAAAGGGAGGGCGCTCACCGGGGGGCGCGCGCGTTTGGCTGGCTGGTGCGCTGTGTCGATCAGCAAGGGATCGCAACGCCGTGGCTGGCTATATTGATACCAATGATAACGATTCTTATTAGTATTGTAAAGAAGCGTGTGGCAGAGGCACCACCCACGCCCCAGGCGAAAAAAAAGCGTTTGTCGCAACCCCGTCAACCGCTGGCCCTATCCCCACGATCGGGCCAATGGCGTCCCCACGTTGACATTCACTGCATGGTGTTCAGTGACATCGTCCTTGACGGGGTCTGGTGCGACAAACGCGTAGCTATACTAACGATAATGATTTGCAATTGCAATCATTAAAAAAGGCCATGTGGGGTGCATGGCCTTCGGGGCTGCGAGCCCCTGCTCAGGGGCCTGCGGCTTGGGGGGAGGGTGGGCTCAGCCTTCCACGGTTTTGCTGCCACCGATCTTGGGCGCGGTCTTGATGCTCCACACCATCGTGACGGCCAGCACGCCCACCACCACGGCCAGCGACACCAGGGCCGGGATCTTGATGCCCCAGTACACCACCAGCATCTTGGTGCCGATGAATACCAGCACCACGGCCAGGCCGTAGTTCAGCAGGTGGAACTTGGCGGCCATGGCGGCCAGCAGGAAGAACATGGCCCGCAGCCCCAGGATGGCGAAGATGTTCGACGTCAGCACGATGAAGGGGTCGGACGTGATGGCGAAGATGGCCGGGATGGAGTCCACCGCAAAAATCACGTCGGTGATGCCCACCAGGGTGCACACCAGCAGCAGGGGGGTGGCCACCTTCACGCCGTTGTGCAGGGTGAAGAACTTCTCGCCGTCATAGTGCGGCGACACCGTCATGAAACGGCGCAGCATCTTCAGGGCCGGGTTGGATTCCAGGTCGGCTTCTTCATCGTTGGCCGTCCACATCTTGATGCCCGTGATCACCAGGAAGGCGCCGAACACGTACAGGATCCAGTGGAACTCGGCGATCAGCCACCCGCCGATCAGGATCATGATCGCGCGCAGCACCATGGCCAGGATGATGCCGATCATCAGCACCCGCTTCTGGAACGCGGCGGGCACCGAGAAGTAGGTGAAGATCATCAGGAAGACAAAGATGTTGTCCACCGCGAGTGACTTCTCGACCAGGTAGCCCGTGAGGAACTCCAGCGCCTTGGTGTTGGCCACCGTCGTGCCCGACTCCTGCACGTAGGCCCACCACAAGAACACATTGAAGGCCAGGCTGAGCACCACCCACACGATGGACCAGCGCACGGCCTCTGGCACGCTGACCGCGTGCGAGCCCTGCTTCTTGAGCACGGCAAAGTCAACGAACAGGGCCAGGACGACGATGGCGATGAAGGCCGCCCAAAGCCAGGCGGGCGCGGATCCAAACATGAGGGGCTCCAGAGAGTGGCCCTGCATTGTAGTGAAGCGGTCCGGGGACGATCGGAGCGCTCAACGTTCGCGCAAGTCCTCTTGCTGCTGTCTCTGCCAGGCGCGCGAGCGCGCCAGCAGGGCGCTCAACTCGATCGTGTCGGCGGCATCGGGCTGTCGGAAGCGGCGTTGTGCCCCCTCTGCCCGGTCGATGGCGCCGGGCAGGTCGCCCAGCGCAGCGGCCGCTTCGGCCTCGGCCCGCACCGCCCGCACGGGCTGCTCCAGTCGCTGCCAGACCTGAGCCAGGGCCAGCCAGGTGGTGGCGTCCGCGCTGCGGGTTTGCAGTTGCTGCTCCAGTTGCTCGGCCACTCTCGGCAAGAGCGACGGGCCGCCGATGCGGGATTGCAGCGCGGCTTCGGCCATCAGCAGCCGTTCAGGCCGCGCGGGGGGCTGGAGCACCAGGCGCGGCCCCGTGCTTTGGCGAATCAGCACGCTCAGCGCCTGCTCGGGCTGTCGCGCCAGCATCAGGCCTTCGGCCTCGCTCAGCGTCAGCACGCGTTCGGCCGCCGGTTGGGCCACCAGGGGCAGCAGCCGAGCGGCCTCGCGGGCCGCGCGAAGGGCGTCGGCCGCATCGTCGTGCAAGCCCGCGCGCTGCAGGGCCACCGCCCGCCCATAGTGCGCAGCGGTTCGCGTCAGCGCATCGGCCTGGGCCGGGGGCTCCAGCCGCATGATGCTTTGCAGGGCGCTCTGGCGCACATCCATCAACACCCGAGCACGAGCCGACATCAGCGCATGCTGCGTGGCGCGTACATGGTCGATCCGCACGCCTTGGGCGCTCCAGCCCGAGGTGCCCAGGCGTGATCGTGCCTCGCCGATGCGATCGGTCGTCAGCGGGTGGGTGCGCAGGTAAGGAAAGCTGCCATCGTCATTGAGCCGCGCGGCCTGGGCCAGTTGTTCGAACATGCCCGCCATGCCAGCGGGGTCGAAGCCGCCTTCCACCAGCACGCCAAAGCCCACGCGGTCGGCTTCGCGCTCCATGTCGCGCGAAAAGTTCAGCTGGTTCTGTACCGCCACCGCCTGCCCGCCCGCGATCACGGCCTGAGCGGCGGCCGGGTTGCTGCTGGCCGCCAGCACGCCCAGCAACAGCGAGGCCACGCTCACCCACGACATCTGGGCCTGCTGCCCGATCATGCGGGCGATGTGCCGCTGGCTGACGTGGGCCAGTTCGTGCGCCAGCACCGAGGCCAGTTCGTCGGCGTTGCGGGTCATGGCGATCAGGCCCAGGTGCACGCCGATGTAGCCGCCGGGCAGGGCAAAGGCGTTCACGGAGCGGTCCCGCACCAGGAAGGCCTCCCAGGCATGGGCGGCTTGCAACTCCGGACCGATATCGCCACGTTGTCGGGCCGACGCCAGCAGCCCGCTCCACAGGCTGTCGACGTACTCCAGCATCAGCGGGTCATCCAGCAGGGCCGGGTCGCGGCGGATGCTGCGCATGATCCGGTCGCCCAGACGCCGCTCGGCCACCGGCGACAAGGCCGCCGAGGTGCTGTCGCCCAGGTCAGGCAGGTTGATGGTGGATGCGTTGCCGGGCACCTGGGCATGAGGGCCCTGCAGCGCCAGTGGGGCCAGGGTGAGCAAGGCCGCCAGGCAGGCGGCCGCAAGGGGGCGTGGCGTCAACGACAAAGGCATGGGCAGCAGTATGCTTGCAAGTCCGCTGGTTCGACAGACCCGGCCCAGGTCAGGTTCAAGCTGCTTACCCATCTTTACACCCATGTCCGAACTCACCCACTTTGATGCCCAGGGCCAGGCCCACATGGTCGATGTCTCTGCCAAGCCAGCCACCGTGCGGGTGGGCGTGGCGCGTGGCTGTATTCGCATGCAGCCCGAGACCCTGCGGCGCATCCAGGCCGGCGAGGCGGGCAAAGGCGATGTGCTGGGCGTGGCCCGCATCGCCGGCATCCAGGGGGCCAAGCGCACCGCCGACTGGATCCCGCTGTGTCACCCTATTGCGTTGACTCGCGTGGCGGTGGAGTTCACCGCCGAGCCGTGCCCGCCTTCGGCCACCGAGGCCACCTTGTGGTGCCAGGCCACGGTCAACACCGTGGGCCCCACCGGGGTCGAGATGGAGGCCCTCGTGGCGGTGCAGGCAGCGCTGTTGACGGTGTATGACATGTGCAAGGCCATGGACCGGGGCATGCTCATCACCGACGTGGGCCTGCAGGAAAAGAGCGGGGGCCGCAGTGGTCACTGGCGCCGCGCCGACGGCAACAGCGCCGACCAGTGATAGCGCCCTGAGGCCGGTTGACACTGGAAGGGTGCTGGCGCCGCGGGCTCATCGCACGCGGCAAAGAAAGCCGCAGCCGATGGGTTCTTGAACTCGCGCAAACGATCGGCCACTGCGCGGGCGCGGTCCACCTCGCCCGCCTCTGCCAAGGCCTTGGCATAGGCCATCATCAGGCGGGCATCCACCAGGTTCATCAAGGTGCGCTCGAAGGCCTCTGGAGCGGGCCGGGGCGACTGCAGGTTCTTGCTGGTCACGGCCGCGTAGTCGGCCTGGTGTCCCCACCAGGGTTGGGGCTGGCTGCGCTCAATGCGTTGGCTCAAGGTGCCCCGGCCCCAGGGCGCGTAAATCTCGGCGGCCAGACGGTAGTCCACCACGTTCCAGACCGTGCAGGCCGCGATGGCCGCGCCCGCCCAGCTCATCCACATGGGCCCCGCGCCGCGCGCTGCGCCAGAGGCGGCTGGGTGCCGGGCGGGCCGCACCGCCCCGAGCCCCAGCCCCAGCCCCCAGGCAAAGGCCACGGGCAACAGGAAGTGGGCGTACCACAGTGGGTACTCCAGCAGGCTGTGCAGGCCCAGGGCCGTCACGATGAGGGCACAGGCACCCACGGTGGGGGCCAGTGCCTCGCCGGGCGCCGCCGCATGGGCTCGCCGTAGGCGGGGCTGCACCAAGGGTCGCACCAGGGCCCACCAGCCCAGCGCGGCCAGTGCCATCAGCGTGATGGCCAAGGGCAGGCCCAGCTCCACTGCCCAGTGCAAAGGCAGGTTGTGGGTGTGGTCGAAAAATGCACGGGGCCGGTCCGGGAAGGACGTGAACGTCCACGCGGCGTTGAAGGCCCCATGGCCCACCCCCGTCCAGGGCTGCTGCTGGATCAGGTACAGGGTGTTGGACCAGATGGCAAACCGTGAGCTCGACAGATCACTGCCATCGTTCAGCCGGGCCTTGGCGGCGAAGGCCACGTCCGGATTGAGCTGTGTGGCGGACCACATGCCCGCCCACACCAAGCTGTAAACCAGCGGGCAGGCCAGCAGCAGCAGGCGCCAGCGGCCAGGCAACTGACGATCCAGGGCGCCCCACAGGGCCAGCAGCCCCATGGCCAGCATCCCGGTGCGCGAGGCGCTCAGCACCACGCCCACCACGCACAGCAGCACCACCAGGCCCATCCAGCGGGGCGACACCTCGTCACCCCAGGGCCGGCGTACCCCCACCCACACCGCGGCGGCAGCGGCCATCACCAGCAGCGAGCTGAGGTGATTGGGTTGCCGCAGGTTGCCCACCGCCCGACCGGCCACCGTGGGGCGCGCCAGCCACTGGCCATCCGTCCACCCCGGCATGAACACCTGGATCAGGCCAATGATGGCGGCCAGCACGCCCGCCACCATCAGGGCCACGAAGAAGCCGCTGGCCATGCTCGCCGAGGTGGCTGACGAGGCCGAGGCGGCGCCCGCCCGCCAGCCCGCCTGCATCACACACGCCGCCGCCAGCAGCAGCCCGGCCGGCATCAGGCCCAGGCCGATGGGCAGAGGGCCTCCCCACACCGACCACAGCGCCGCGACGCTCTGCAAGCCCGCCAGCGCCCACAGGCCATGACGGGCGTGCCGCGCCAGCGCATCGTGCACGCCAGGGCCAGCCTGCCGGTGAAGCGACTGTCGGCCCCACCACCACAGCCACAAGCCCCAGCCCAAGGCGGCCAGGGCCTGGTTGTAGAAGGTCACCGAGGGGGGCTCGTTCAGCGCGATGGCGGTGGGCGCCACCACCGCCAGCAGGGCCCATGGCCAGCCGGGTACACCACCCATGCCAGGGGCGGGGCTGTCCGAAGATGTGGAAGGCTCAGGTAATGCGGCCGTAGCCGACGCGGGCGTGCTCATCCTGCTATTGTCTCGCTGTGCTGCCTACTTCTTCCGCCCCTGATCACGCCCGGCCCCCCACCAACCCGAGGGCGCCCGCGGAGGGCGCTACAGCGGTGTCAGCGGTGTCACCCTTGGTGGTGCGCGAACGCCTGCTGCTGTGGACGCTGGCAGCCATCAACTTCACGCACATCGTTGATTTCATGATCATGATGCCGCTGGGCCCGGAGCTCACGCGGCTGTTTGCCATCAGCGACACGCAATTTGGGCTGCTCGTGTCTTCCTACTCGCTGGCGGCCGGGGTGTCAGGCTTGCTGGTGTCCATGGTCATCGATCGCTTCGAGCGCAAGCGGGCCCTCTTGTGGTTGTACGCGGGCTTTGCCCTGGCCACGCTGGCCTGTGGCCTGGCGCCCACCTTTGCCACCCTGATGGCGGCGCGGGTGGCGGCCGGCGTGTTTGGCGGTGTGCTGGGTGCGCTGGTGCAGACCATCTTGGGCGATGCGGTGCCCTACGAGCGGCGCGGCCAGGCCATGGGTGTGGTGATGTCGGCATTCTCGTTGTCCACCGTGGCGGGTGTGCCGCTGTCCTTGTGGCTGGCCAGTTGGGGCGGCTGGCATGCCCCGTTCTTTGCCATCGCCGGCCTGTCGGTGCTGGTGTGGTGGGGGGCCTGGCGCAGCGTCCCCTCGCTGCACAGCCACATGACGGGTGTCTCCGCGCAGCCTGCGCTCACCCAGTTGCGCCGTGTGCTCTCGGTGCCCAACCACTGGCGGGCCTTCGGTCTGTCGGCCTTGATGGTCATGGGCAGTTTCAGCATCATTCCTTACATCACCATCTACACCACCACCAACGTCGGTCTGCGGCAAGACCAGGTGCCCCTGGTGTATCTGGTGGGTGGCGTGGCCACCTTCTTCACGGCCCGACTGTGGGGCTGGCTGGCCGATCGCTTCGGCAAGGTGCTGGTCTTCCGCCTCGTCAGCCTGCTGGCGGTGCTGCCCATGCTGGCCCTGACGCACCTGCCCGCCGTGCCCGTGTGGCTGCTCATCATCGTCACCACCGGGTTCTTTGTGTTCGTCTCGGGGCGGATGGTGCCCGGCATGGCCCTGCTCACGGTGGCCTCGCAACCGCATTTGCGGGGGTCCTTCCTGAGCGTCAACAACGCCCTGCAATCGGCCGCCATGGGGGTGGCCGCCTGGGTGGGGGGTGCCATGATCAGCCGCAGCCCGGATGGGCTGGTGCAGGGCTACGGCATGACCGGGTGGCTGGCGCTGGCCAGCACCTTGGTGATGGTGTGGGGCGTGGGGCGACTGCAGCTGCACACCGCCCCCGCGAAGAACTGAAGGGCTGTTTGAGCCGCGTCAAAGATGTTCGGTCTTTCCACACGAAAAGTCCAGACTCCATACAAACACTGATGTCATGGTCTTGTCATGTGGCCCGGACAGGCGCACACTGGGTTTCCGGTTGACGGGTTTTTGATGACACGACATCGGAGCCAACCCTCAGCGCCACCTGTGTGAGTGGCCGGGTTACCGATGCCACCGTCCATCCCGCCGGCCGGGAGTCTTCAACGCTTCTGCGCTCGAAAGGAGGCAGCATGAATTTGACGATCAGTGGCCACCATCTGGAAGTGACTCCCGCATTGCGCGAGTACGTGCTCACCAAGCTCGATCGGGTCACCCGACACTTCGACCAAGTCGTGGACATCTCCGTCCTGCTCACCGTTGAAAAGCAAAAGGAAAAGGATCGCCGCCAGAAGGCCGAAGTCAATCTGCACGTGAAGGGCAAGGACATCTTCGTTGAAACCGCCCACGAGGATCTGTACGCCGCCATTGATCAACTGGTCGACAAACTGGACCGCCAGGTCTGTCGCCACAAGAACAAGGTGCAGGATCACCACCACGCGTCCCTCAAGCGCCAGGATGCCTTCCTGGACGCTGCATGAGAAGTTCACGCTGATGCCGCAAGCCTGATTGAACAGCGTGCTTGGTGCGACCTGCGACCGGGTCGCCCGCCACAGGCAGGCACCAAGTTGACGGCCCTTCGGGGCCGTTTTTCATGAAATATCCCCACCCCGGGGCGCCTAAGATGGGTTCATCTGCCCTGCCTTGGGGCGCAGGGCAACGGTGTGTGGAATCTGGCACTTGCTGCGCTGCAACATCAGGTGCAGAATCCCTCACATAGGCGATGGCCGGCGCGCAGCACGCGGCGCTGGCTGTCTCTATAATCCGCCCCTCGTCCGTCCTCGGGAGCGGGGAACAAGGCTCAGCCGTCCCCCCCGCTTGTAACCAGATGAACCGTCTCTCAGCCATCCTCCCCGTCAGCCAGGTGCTGGTGGACGTGGACGCCAGCAGTAAGAAGCGCGTCTTCGAACACGCAGGGTTGCTGTTTGAAAATCAGCACGCCATCGCCCGGGCCACGGTCACGGACAACCTGTTTGCGCGCGAACGCCTGGGCTCCACCGGCTTGGGCCATGGCGTGGCCATTCCCCACGGCCGCATCAAGGGCCTCAAAAACCCCTTGGCCGCTGTGGTTCGCCTGAGCCAGCCCATCCCGTTTGATGCGCCGGACGACGAGCCCGTCAGCCTGCTCATCTTCCTGCTCGTGCCCGAGGCCGCCACCCAGCGCCACCTCGAGATCTTGTCTGAGATCGCCGAGCTGCTGTCCAACCGCGATCTGCGCGAGCGCCTGAAAACCGAGCAGGAGGCTGCCGTGGTGCACCACCTGATCGAGACTTGGCAGCCCCTGCGCTCTGTGGCCTGACGAGCGATCGTGAGTCTCAAAGACCTGGCCGTCATCAGCGCCGAGGCGCTGTTCGAAGCCAACCGCTCGGCCCTGCGCTGGGAATGGGTGGCTGGGCACGCCAACCCCGAGCGTCGGTTTGACCAATCGGTGGTCCAGTCCGCCCAATCGGCGGCTGATCTGGTGGGCTACCTCAACTACATCCACCCCTACCGGGTGCAGATCGTCGGGCGCCTGGAGACCCAGTACTTCGCCAACTGCGATCCCGACGATCAAGAGCGTCGCATCCAGCGCATCGTCACGCTGGAGCCGCCCATGCTGGTGGTGGCCGATGGCGAGGCGCCGTCCGAGCGCCTGATGGCCATGTGTGGCCGTGCTGGCATCCCGCTGTTCGTCACCAAAGAGCCGGCCGGCCACGTCATCGACGTGCTGCGCAGCTACCTCACCCAGCACTTTGCCGAACGCATCACCCGCCACGGCGTGTTCATGGACATCCTCGGCCTGGGCGTGTTGCTCACGGGCGAATCCGGCCTGGGCAAGAGCGAATTGGGTCTGGAGCTGATTTCGCGGGGTCACGGCCTGGTGGCCGACGATGCGGTCGACCTCTACCGCGTGTCACGCACGGCAGTGGAAGGCCGTTGCCCCGAGTTGCTGCAAAACCTGCTGGAAGTGCGCGGCATTGGCCTGCTGGACATCAAGGCCATCTTTGGTGAAACGGCCGTGCGCCGCAAGATGCGGCTCAAGCTGATCGTGCACCTGGTGCGCAAAGAAACCATGGAGCGCGAATTCGAGCGCCTGCCTTACGAGCCCTTGTTCGAAGAGGTGATGGACGTGCCGATCCGCAAGGTGGTGATCGCCGTGGATGCCGGTCGCAACCTGGCCGTGCTGGTCGAAGCCGCCGTGCGCAACACCGTGCTGCAACTGCGCGGCATCGACACCTACAAAGAATTCATCGAGCGCCATCAGCGCGCGATGGAGCGTGGCGACCACTGAGGCGCCCGCCGCACGCTCGCCGCGGCTGCTCAACCGTGATGGTGGGTGTGGCGAGGCAGGCCACCCTGCTGGCCAGCCTTGGCTTGGCATTCGGGTTTGTTGCACACCACGTACAGTGACAGCGCGTGATCGTGCAGTTTGTAGCCCCGTTCTTCGGCAATCTGCTGCTGGCGGCGCTCGATCTCAGCGTCGTAAAACTCTTCCACCTTGCCGCAGGTCACGCACACCAGGTGGTCATGGTGCTTGCCTTCGTTCAGCTCGAACACCGCCTTGCCGGCTTCAAAATGGTTGCGCGACAGCAGCCCCGCTTGCTCGAACTGCATCAGCACGCGGTACACCGTGGCCAGCCCGATGTCCGAGCCGTCGCGCAGCAGCACCTTGTACACGTCCTCGGCCGTCATGTGGCGCTGCTCGGCTTGCTGGAAGACCTCCAGGATCTTGATGCGGGGCAAGGTGGCTTTCAGGCCGCTGCTTTTGAGTTCTTCTGCTTGGTTCATGGCGGTCTCCGGACGTGCAGGCAGCCTCGAGCAGGCGCCGCTAGAATGGGTAATGATATCGGCAAGGCCAAATCCCGGTCACGGGTCAGCCCTTGTCGACGACAAACGCTGGATACGACGCCTCTTTTCCCGGATCACCCTGACACACCCATGAAGCCCACCCTCCTGAGTCGCCGCACCGGTGTCCGTCTGGCCGTTGCACTGATCGTGCCCACCTTGCTGGCGGCGTGCAGCTCGTCGCCCACTTCGTTGCGCAACCCGGAAACCCTCTTCGGCCTGCTCACCCCCTACAAGGCCGATGTGCTGCAGGGCAATGTGGTCACGCAGGAAGTGCTGGCCCTGGTGCAGCCTGGTTTGGGGCGCATGCAGGTGCGCGAGATCCTGGGCACGCCTTTGCTGGCCGACCCCTTCCACGCGGACCGCTGGGACTACGTTTTCACCATCCGTCGCCAGGGGGTGCCTGATCAAAAGCGCACCGTCACCGTGTTTTTCGACGGCGATGTGGTCAAGCGCTTTGACGCCGGCGAGATGCCGTCCGAGCGCGATTTTGTGGCCTCGATCGACCGCCCCGTGCGTGACCGCGAGGCGCCCAAAGACCTGAGCCCCGAGCAGATCGCGGCCTTGCCCGTGCCGCCCAAAACCGAGAGCGCGGCCAAACAACCGCAAGGTGCCGTGCGCAGCTACCCGCCCCTGGAAGCCGGCCGCCGCTGATCAGCACCGTCAGGGCAACCGATCGCGCATCGCCTCCGTTGCCCTTCTTGCCCCGCTCATCTCTTTTTGTCTTCTGACGGCGTGAACTGCGCCGCCCTCCCATCATGACTGCAAGCACCTCCGCTCAAGCCGTTCACCGCATCGCCATCGCTGGCGCCTCCGGCCGCATGGGCCGCATGCTGGTCGAAGCCGTGCTCAACGCACCGGACGCTACCTTGGGTGGCGCCCTCGACATCCCCACCAGCCCGGCGGTGGGCATTGATGCAGCCGCCTTCCTGGGCGCCAGCAGCGGTGTGGCCATCACCCCTGACTTGCGTCAGGGCCTGGCCAACGCCCAATACCTGATCGACTTCACCCGGCCCGAAGGCACGATGGAGCACCTTCGCGTGTGCCGCGAGCTGGGCGTCAAGATGATCATTGGCACCACGGGCTTCACCGATGAGCAAAAGGCCGAGATCAACGACGCGGCGCGCGACATCGCCATCGTCATGGCCCCCAACATGGCCGTGGGCGTGAACGTCGTCTTCAAGCTGCTGGCCCAGGCGGCCAAGGCCCTGAAAGAGGGCTACGACATCGAGATCATCGAGGCCCACCACCGCCACAAGGTCGATGCCCCCAGTGGCACGGCCCTGAAGATGGGCGAGGTGGTGGCCGAGGCCGTGGGCCGCGACCTCAAGGAATGCGCGGTCTATGGCCGCGAAGGCGTCACCGGCGAGCGCGACCCCTCCACCATCGGCTTTGCCACCATCCGGGGCGGCGATGTGGTGGGCGATCACACCGTGCTGTTTGCCGGCATCGGCGAGCGCATCGAGATCACGCACAAGTCGTCCAGCCGCGCCACCTACGCCCAGGGCAGCCTGCGTGCCGTGCGCTTCCTGTCGCAACAGCCTCATGGCCTGTTCGGCATGGATGACGTGCTGGGCCTGAAGTGAGCCACAAGGACTGAGGGGTCACGCATGGGCAACCTCATGATGTACTGGCAGCAGGGCGATGCGGTGTCGCGCGCCGTGGCCATCACCCTGCTGGTGATGTCCATCGGCTCATGGGTGCTGGTGTTCTGGAAGGGCTGGGTGCTGCGCCGAGTGCGCCAGGATCTGACGGCCGCGCCGGCACGCTATTGGGCTGCTGCCGATGTGGCTGGTGCGCGCCAGGCCCTGCAGGCCGTGGACCGCGAAGGCGTGTTGCTGCCGCTGGCCGATGCCGCCCACTCCCCGATCGACCCGGCCAGCCTGGGTGCCCGTGCCACGCCTGAGGCCCAGTTGACCCGCGCCCTGCGCGATGCCCTGCATGGCGTGCTGGCTGAGCTGCGCCTGGGCCTGGTCTGGCTGGCCACCGTGGGGGCTGTGGCCCCCTTCGTGGGCCTGCTGGGCACCGTCTGGGGCATCTACCACGCCATGGCGCGCATCAGCGCCGAGGGCTCGGTCAGCATTGATCAGATTGCTGGCCCCGTGGGCGAGGCCCTGGTGATGACGGCCGCTGGGCTGGCCGTGGCCATCCCGGCTGTGATCGCCTACAACGTGTTTGGCAAGCTGGTCACAGCCAGCGAGGCCGACCTGGAGGGCTTTGCGCACGACCTGCGCGAAACTTCCCTGGCCCTGCGCGCGAAGGGCTGATCGCCATGGCGTTTGGACGGCTGGAGCGCGAGCAGGGCCACGCCCCGATGAGCGAGATCAACATGACGCCGTTGATCGACGTCATGCTGGTGCTGCTCATCCTGTTCATGCTCACCGCCCCGCTGATGAGTTCGCGCCTCAAGCTCGACCTGCCCGAGACCCAGGCGCCCGCCACCCCGCCGGAGGCCTTGCCTCAGGTGATGGCGGTGGCCATCACGGCCAATGGCATGGTGCACCTCAATGAGCAGCCGGTGTCCTTGGCAGCGCTGGAGGTGCAGGCCCGGGCCCTGGCCGCGCGCGACCCCGACACCGAAGTGCACCTCAGTGTCGACAAGGTGGTGCGCTACGACAAGGTGGCCGAGACCATGGCAGTTCTGCAACAGGCAGGCTTGCGCCGTCTGGCCTTTGTGACGGCGAGCACAAGCGGGGCACAATGAGGCATCGCCTCCAGTGGCCGCTTGGCGGCCCACGCCCCAATGAACACGTCCGCGCCCAAGTTCAGCACCCAGCGTTTTGACGATGCCGAGGCCGCCCTGGCCTATGTGCAGCACCTGTATGACGGCCAGATCGCCCTGTTGCGTGATTGCCTGCGCCGCTATGTGGGCGGCGAGGACTTCAAGCAGCCCGTGCGCGCCAAGTACCCCTTCGTGCGCGTGCACATCGACACCGTGGCCCATGGCGATTCGCGACTGTCGTATGGCTTCGTGGCGGGGCCCGGTTTCTACGAAACCACCATCACCCGGCCCGACCTGTTTGCCAGCTACCTGAGGCATCAGTTCCAGCTGCTGCTGGACAACCATGGTGTGATGCTGGAAGTGGGCCTCAGTGGTGAGCCCATTCCCGTGCACTTCTGTCTGGCCGAAGACCAGCACCTGGAGGGCAACATGTCGGCTGACCGCCGCACCTTGTTGCGCGATGTGTTCGACCTGCCCGACCTGGCCGCCATGGACGACGGCATCGCCAACGGCACGCACGAGGCGCGGGGCGGCAAGCCCCGGCCTCTGGCCCTGTTCACGGCGCCGCGCATCGATTACTCCTTGCACCGCCTGCGCCACTACACCGGCACGTCGCCCGAGCACTTCCAGAACTTCGTGCTCTTCACCAACTACCAGTTCTACATCGATGAGTTCGTGCGCCTGGGCCACGAACTGATGGCCACCACGCCCGACCCCGCCCACCCCCGCGATGACGACGATTGCATCGCCTTCGTGGAGCCGGGCAATGTCATCACCTGGCGCACGGGCGTGACACCCGAGCCCGGCTGGCGTGTGGGCGCGCCTCCACCTCGTCTGCCGCAAATGCCGGCCTATCACCTGGTGCGCCGCGACCATGCGGGCATCACCATGGTCAACATCGGCGTGGGCCCGGCCAATGCCAAGACCATCACCGACCACATTGCCGTCTTGCGGCCGCACGCCTGGATCATGCTGGGTCACTGCGCCGGCTTGCGCAACTCACAGCAACTGGGCGACTACGTGCTAGCCCACGGCTACGTGCGCGAAGACCATGTGCTGGATGAAGACCTGCCGCTGTGGGTGCCCATCCCGCCACTGGCGGAGATCCAGCTGGCGCTGGAGGGTGCGGTGGCCGACGTGACACAACTGCATGGCTACGAGCTCAAGCGCATCATGCGCACCGGCACCGTGGCCAGCACCGACAACCGCAACTGGGAGCTGCTGCCCCAGCGCGAGCCCGAGCGGCGCTTCAGCCAGAGCCGCGCCATCGCGCTGGACATGGAGAGCGCCACCATTGCGGCCAACGGGTTCCGCTTCCGGGTGCCCTACGGCACCTTGCTGTGCGTCAGCGACAAACCCCTTCACGGCGAGCTGAAGCTGCCGGGCATGGCCAACCAGTTCTACCGTGAGCGCGTGGATCAGCACCTGCGCATTGGCCTGCGCGCCATCGAGCGGCTGCGCGCCAACCGGGCCGGGCAACTGCACAGCCGCAAGCTGCGCAGCTTCGCCGAGGTGGCCTTCCAGTGAGCTGAGGACCGCCTCAGACATGAAAAAACCCACCCGTTATGGTGGGTTTTGGGGGCGACATGGAAGGTGTCGCCAGCCAAACACCCCTTTCAGGGGGTGTGTGGTGAAAAGGCCGCTGATCAGGCGGCCAGAGGCACGGCCGGTTGCACCGGCGTGATCTCGCGGCGCACTTGTTCGCCGGCTTGCTCTTCAGCCACGCGCAGATCGTAGGCCGTTTGCAGATCCATCCAGTACTGAGGCGTGGTGCCGAAGAAGCGGGCCAGACGCAGGGCCGAGTCGGGGCTGATGCCGCGGCGCTCACGCACGATGTCATTCACGCGCGGGGCGGGGACGTGCAGGCGAATGGCCAGACCGCTGGCAGACAGGCCATGCTTATCCATGAACTGCGAACGCAGGATGGCACCGGGGTGCAGGGCTTGTGACTTGTTCATCATTTCACGCGGGTTCGTCATCGATGGAGCCAATCGTATGAGCTTCGGGGGATTTCGATTGTCAAATCGGTGACAATCCTACGACCTGCATATAACCATTTCAGGGGTATGCGGGTATGTACCTATAACGTTGAACGTTCCTTGAGCATGATTCGCACTTCTGAACCCGTGCCGGCCGGTCTGCTCGCTGCCTTGCGCAGCCACACCTGGTTTGCGGCGTGCGATGAGCGTTTTCAGTTGGCGCTGTTGGCCGAGGGGCGTTTGCACCACCTGTCGGCAGGCGACACGCTGTTCGCCCGTGGGCAAGAGGGCGATGGCCTGTGCTGTGTGGTGGCGGGCGCGCTGAAGGGGGTCTCGGTCAACCCCCGTGACGGCTCGCAGCGTCTGTGGCTCTACCTGGAGCCCTACCACTGGTTTGGCGAGATCTCGTCGCTGGATGCGCAACCCCGCGTGCTGGACGCGGTGGCCGATCAGGACAGCCGGGTGCTGGTGGTGCCTCGTGCGCGCCTGGAGGCCTGGTTGCACCAACACCCCGAGCACTGGCGCGAGCTGGCGCGCCTGGCCTGCAGCAAGCTGCGCTGGATGCTGGCGGCATCAGAAGACCAGGACACCTTGCCCTTGGCTCAGCAGGTGGCGCGCCGCCTGGTGCTGTCGTCCAGCAACATGGGGCAGGCTCCCTGGGGCCATTGGCGGCGACGGGTGCGATTGCCGCAAGAGTTCCTGGCCAGCATGCTGGGCGTGTCACGTCAGACGGTCAACAAGGCCCTGCGCGAATTGGAGGGCGAGGGCCTGTTGCAGTTGGGCTATGCCGAGATCGAAATCCTGCAACTGGAGGCCCTGACCCGCCGGGCCGGCACCTTCGATCCGGTGGTCTATCCGGGCATGAAACTGCCGGTCGACCTCACGTGGCCGGCCGGGACGTGACGCGCACCCGCGCCGCCGCGGCCTTGGCTTTGCGGCGTGCGGTGTCCAGGTCGGTGTCGAAGGCCAGCGCCACGCCCATGCGGCGCTTCACGAAGCTCTCGGGCTTGCCGAACAGGCGGATGTCGGTGCCAGGTTCGGCCAGGGCCTCGGCCACGCCTTCAAACACCACATCCTGAGCGTCCACACCGCCGTAAATCACGGCCGAGGCGCCCGGGCTGCGCAGGCGGGTGTCCACCGGCAAGCCCAGGATGGCGCGCGCGTGCAGCTCAAACTCGCTTTGCACCTGGGTGCACAGTGTGACCAGGCCCGTGTCGTGGGGCCGGGGGCTCACCTCGCTGAACCACACCTGCTCGCCCTTGACGAACAGCTCCACGCCGAACAGACCCTGGCCGCCCAGGTTGTCGGTCACGGCCTTCGAGATCTCGCGCGCCTTGCGCAGAGCCTCGGGGTGCATGGGGTGGGGTTGCCAGCTCTCGACATAGTCGCCACTGACCTGGATGTGGCCAATAGGGTCGCAGAAGTGAGTGACCACTTCACCCTGTTGGGCCCCGCTGCCCGCAGCGCGCACGGTGAGCTGGGTGATCTCGTAATCAAAATCGATGAAGCCTTCGACGATGACCCGGCCATGGCTGACGCGACCGCCCGCCATGGCGTAGTCCCAGGCCTTGGCCACATCATCGGGGCCGTCAATCTTGCTCTGGCCCTTGCCGGACGAGCTCATCACCGGCTTGACGATGCAGGGGTAGCCAATGGCGGTCTGACCATCGGTGCCTTCGATGGCGGCTTGCAACTCGGCCAGCGAATCGCAGAAGCGGTAGGGGCTGGTGGGCAGGCCCAAGGTTTCGGCGGCGAGGCGTCGGATGCCTTCGCGGTCCATGGTCAGGCGCGCGGCGCGCGCGGTGGGAATCACGCGCACCACGCCTTCGGCCTCCAGGGCTTCCAGCACCGGGGTGGCGATGGCCTCGATCTCGGGCACCACCAGGTGGGGGCGCTCGGCCTCGATCAGGGCGCGCAGTGACGCGGCATCGCTCATGGCGATGGTGCGGCTGTGGTGCGCCACCTGTTGGCCAGGCGCGTGCTCATAGCGGTCGACCGCGATGGTTTCCACGCCCAATCGTTGCAGGGCGATCAGCACCTCCTTGCCCAACTCGCCAGCGCCCAGCAGCATGACGCGGGCGGCCGAGGGGGACAGGGGGGTGCCCAGGGGCAGGGTGTGTGCAGGGGTGCTCATGCCCCCATTGTGGATGATCTCGTCAGCCCTGGTGCTTCATGGCTCGGCGCAGGGCCACCGCATCAGCCTGCATCACGGTGGATTGACCCTCTTCAAGGCGGAACACCTGCACGGCACCCGCCACATGGGTGGCGTGCGCCGCCATGTTCATCGAGGCGGCCGCGATTTCTTCCACGGCTGCGGCATTCTGCTGTGTGATGCTGTCGAGTTGCGATACCGCCGAATTCACCTGCGAGATGCCGCTGAGTTGCTCGCGCGCCCCGTGGCTGATGGTCTCGACCAAGGCGCCCACCCGCTCAACGGCCTGCAAGGCTTCCTGCATCGTGGTCTGGGCCACCTGGGTCAACTCGCCGCCGTTGCGTACCTTCTCGGACGAGTCGGTGATCAGTTGCTTGACCTCGCGGGCGGCCGTGGCCGTGCGCTGAGCCAGGGCGCGAACCTCGGCGGCCACCACGGCAAAGCCACGGCCTTGTTCGCCTGCGCGAGCCGCCTCTACCGCTGCATTCAGGGCGAGGATGTTTGTCTGGAAGGCGATGCTGTCAATCACCAGGATGATGTCGCCGATGCGGCGAGACGACTCCTCGATGGCGCCCATGGTGTGGGTCACGTTGAGCACCGCCTCGCTGCTGCGACGGGTGATGGAGAGCGTTTCTTCGGCCAGTTGGGCGGCTTGCGAGGCATTGTCCGCACTGTTCTTCACGGTGCCGGTGATCTGCTCCATCGAGGCGGCTGTCTGCTGCAGATTGCTGGCTTGCGACTCTGTCCGGCCGGACAAATCCTGGTTGCCGGTCGAGATCTCTTGCGTTGCGTGCAGCAGGTCATCGACACCGTTGCGCGCATCGCGCACGATGGAGCGCAGGTTGACGCTGAGCTGATTGAGGCTGCGGGTCAGTTGTCCGATCAGATCGCTGCGGTCGGATTCGATGTGTTGGGTCAGATCGCCCGCCGCCATGCGGTTGGCCGCTTCCATCAAAACCTTGATGGGGGCCATGGTCAATTGTCGGATCAACAAGCTGGCGCCATAGATCATGCTGGCCAGCAGAGGCAGGAACAGCCAGTGCCATGTCGCATCCGGTGCCTCGCCGTGCACGACACCCAGGGCGTAACCTACTGCGGTCAGCCCGCCGGTGATCAACATCTGCTTGGCTGCCAGACCGAGGCGCAAGGCCTCGCGAAGGCGGCCACGCCAATGGGTTTGAATCACCCGCCCGTCTCTCAGCACATGGGTCAGGCGACCATGCGCTTTCTCGTCTCGCATGATGCGATACAGATGTTCAGCCTGTTGTACCTGTGTGTGGGTAGGCTGGGTGCGCACCGACATGTAGCCGCAAGGCTGGTCGCCCTGCATCAGGGGCGTCACGTTGGCCTGTACCCAGTAATAAGTGCCATCTTTGCGTCGGTTCTTCACCAGACCCGACCACGGCTTGCCTTGGGCGATGGTGTCCCACATGTCGCGGAAGGCCTCTTCCGGCATGTCGGGGTGGCGAATCATGTTGTGGGGCTGGCCCAGCAATTCTTCGCGGGTGAAGCCGCTGACCCGGATGAAGGCCGGGTTGCAGTAGGTGATCCGGCCCTTGAGGTCGGTGGTGGACACCAGGGTTTCGCCGGGCGGAAAGGGGTATTCCCGGTCGAGGATTGGAAGGTTCTGTCTCATGCGCGAGTCCGTACATCACACGGCAGGGAAGTGGGCCCTCCTGCCTGGGCCAGGCCAAATGCCTTGCTCCCCATGTATCGGCTGGCTGGGGTGGGGGCTTGAGCACTGGGGGTATGAAAAAGCACGGATGGCGCTTGTGGTTGATCAAAAGTGCCAGTGATCGTCTTGCGAATGGCAGGGGCGCTGGATGTTGGGCAGCCCCAGAGGTTCAACGGTTTGCCGGACGCTGTTGGCCTTGACGACGCGTGCCATCATGCCCTGCACGCGCAGGTATGCATGCAGCGCTTATCGCGCCAGTACCAAGGCACACACTTTTCTTCACGCGAGTACGTACGGCGTGTGTTGGCCAATTGCAAGGCAGGACGATCTGTCGCACGTCGATGAATCGACGCAGGTATCGGTGTGGCAGCGCACGGCAAGAGGCCCAAGCCGTGATCGCGCGGCTGATTCGTCACTCAGGCTTTGACCCTGCAGACAAATTCAGCACACAAATCCCGCATGCCGGGATTCGGTTTAGTGGTCCGGCGATAGCCGCGGGGTCCGTTGAACGATGACCGGATGTCCCAAGAACTCAGAAGGGATGTCCGAAATGCTGGCGTTCGGCATCACCCAGACGCGCAAGGCGAACCCCGTCTTGGGTTCAGGCTCAGCCAGGATCGACACAGCTCCCCTCGGCGCATTGATGCGCGAGAGAAGTTGTTTTGCGATGTCTGTTGGCGTCATGAGGTTCAACAATTGTGCCCCGCTACAAGGGTGACGTTAAACCTATCCAAGATCGAACGCAATGGCAAAATGAGCGACCTTTTGCCGCCAGGGGCGCTACTGTCGGCGCAGCCGCCTACGACAAGCCCGACTGCGTGGCGTGCTCCCTGTGCGTCTACGTGAGTCACAAGGCTACCAGAGTCGCCGCTGTCAGAAAAAATGTCACCAAGCCCGAACGCTACATACAGAGGTTCAAAGTAGACGCATCCTGAGAAACCGTACTGAGCAGCTGAGTAGTAGATGGGGGTTGCACCCACGACCTCTGCGAGCACCACCCCGTTTGACAAGCCGGTCGTTCTGCCCACCTTTTGAATGGCCATGCCCGGAGCTATGTCCATGACCGACACCGGTGTGTCGTAATGGTTGCGCTGCATGGAGCTCACAAGGTTGGCAGCCACAATTTGGAAAAGCGCAGCGTCTGAATTCAGTGCATGGTCAACGATGCTGGGGTCTCCCGTCAGCATGGGGAGCTGACGCGAGTGCACACCTATGGTGAAGGGATAAGGGTTGTTTGGAGATACGTCTAGCACGCCAGGGGCAAGGACTGGCAGTCCTGAGGGGGCATAACTACAGGCACCTGATACGTGGTTGTTTGTTAGGCCGAACAGCTGCCCCCCAGCGTCGCGAACCAAGCACCCTAGCGTGCCAGCTTCTCTGTTGTTTCCGACCGAAATCGAGCTGCCGCAGGTGTAGAAATGGTTGCCACCCACATCATGCAATGCACAAGTGCTTGTGGCTTCGGCAACGGCGGCAGGCGATACCGTTTCAGGATTACCTTGGTGGTACTGGAGGGTGCTTCCGTTGCACGTGGAAGGGAGTGTTTTGAGCTCTTTGGCTGTGGGAGAGGCCTTGCGCAGGAAAACCGAAATCTTGTTCGATGTGACATCAATGGCGACGAACCGGATTTGGCGAGACCTTAGGGTGCCAAATGCAGCTTGATCGACTGGGGCGTCTCCGAAGTTCGGCGCTCCAACCGTGTCTCCCGGGTAATACGCATCAGCTGCGAGTAGTCCATGGTCGTGGGCCCAGCGCAAAAACTGAAGTGCAGAAGTGCGAATGTCTGCTGCCTGCGGAGCAGTTGCTTCCGATCCCTGATTTGTTTGTGGCATGTTGAGCGCAGTTATGTCTAATAGGCCAATGTTACAGCTTCGCCTAGGTTCGCTAAATCGACATCGCAAGTGCCTTGATCATCGGCCGCGAAGCGACGCGGCTCGGTCAGCTAGTCGTGCATAGAGCAGCGCAACAACTCACTCACATCCAACCCCATCGCATTCGCCAACGCCTCCATGTTGTCCACGGCGATGTTGCGCTCACCGCGCTCCACAGACCCCACGTAGGTGCGATGCAGCCCAGCCAGCTCCGCCAGGGCCTCCTGGCTGATGCCTCTGGCCAGCCGCTCGGTTTTGAGCAGCCTGGCGAAGCGCATACGCGCTGTTTCGGTGGACTTGCGGGCTATTGACATTGCCCGCGAGAATCCAATTTGGATGACTATAGGTCTACAGACTATAAGTAGCACTTGGCCTAGAATCATGCCGTTGGGGCGTTCGCTGACGCGCTGCCGGGAGGGCCCAGTAGCACTCGCCCCGAAGGGAGTGCCATACTGGATCGACTCGCAAGCCCACCCGGGCTCGCGCCCATTGCGTTTGGGGTGAAGGCGCCTCTACGTGTTGCGACTCTGCCGCAAGGGCGGGGTGACCTTTGGTCAGCGCAAGTTGTGGCGGTGCGCCATGGGCTGTTCTGCAAGGTGTTCGCAAACGTGCTGTTCGTGGAGTCGAGCGACACCGCCTATGTGTTCGGCATTGAGACCCCAGATGCTTGCCCAGCCGGGCTGCCCGCAGGTGTGGCCGACCAGCAGCAACTGTTCATCCACTTTCTGCGCGAGCAGACGAATGAAGACATCCGTGCCTTGGGCATGCTGGCCAAGGTGTTCCGTGGGCATGAGTACGGATGCGAGGTCGCTGCAACTGCCGCCTACCTGGTTGCCCGTGACGTGTGTCTGAACTTGGGGGTGGGCTATCAAACAGAGTCAGGCGCCTACGAGTTGGTTGGGATCCACAAAGACGACGACCTGGTGACTCAGGCCCGCTTGGCGGTGCTCACCGACGAGCCGCAACACCCATGATCCCTGAACTTTCGCCCGCGAAATGGGCTCGGTGTTCTCCTCTCGGTCGGTGCCGGGCCGGCCCATCAGATCAATCAGCGGATGTGAAACCAAAGCACATCGATGACTGACCCCTCTGCGATGAACGACAAGCTTCTAGCCGCTCTGCAAAAGGTGAGGGCGACATCGGCACAGTACGACTCCGCCAGCGGTCATGTCGTGGTCCGGTTGAGCACGGGCATGGCGCTGTCCTTCGACGCCCGCCTTGCTGCGGGTTTGGGACACGCGCAACCAGTCGACCTCTTGCAGATTGAGGTTTCACCATCAGGAGCAGGCCTCCATTTCCCTGTTTTGGATGCCGATCTCTATGTGCCGTCTCTTCTGGCGGGCATCTTGCAGCCCGAGCAGCTTGGTGGCAGGGCTGGGCATGAAGCCAAGAAGTGTTTGGGCCAGCTAGAAGCAGAAGACCTCCACGCTTACGCCGTTCACTGGACGACCGAGGACCAGGAGTTCGTGGCCACCTGCACTGGGTTTCCTTCGCTGTCGTGGTTGGCCCCAACGCCACACCTCGCGCTGCTTGGTGTCCGAAATCTGGTGCGATCAGCCCTTGCAGACCTGGCGGCGGAAGGCCAGCAGCCCCCCGCTCCCCGAGGTTGAGCCGCCCTTTGGCTGACCGCAGGAAATTCCCCTCCGAAACTGATTCCGCCCCGAGCTGCAAATTAAGATCAACAGGTTTGGCAAACACTCTTGCCACCTCGCAGTCAACAACAAATCCAGCTCACGGGACACATGCTCGAAGACATCAAGAAGACCCTCTGGGCCACTGCCGACAAGCTGCGCGCCAACATGGACGCCGCCGAGTACAAGCACCTGGTGCTCGGCCTCATCTTCATCAAGTACATCTCGGACACCTTCACCGCCCGCACCGCCGAGCTGGCCGCACGCCTGCGTGACCCCGACGACGAATACTTCTACGGCGACGCCAGCGACGACGACATCGCCGCCGAGCTGGAAGACCGCGACTACTACACCTCGGCCAACGTGTTCTGGGTGCCCGAAGCAGCCCGCTGGGAGGCCATCCGTGCCGCAGCCAAGCAGCCCACCATCGGCAAGCACATCGACGACGCCCTCGGCCTGATCGAGGCCGAAAACTCCAAGCTCAAAGGCATCCTCGACAAGCGCTACGCCCGTGCGCAATTGCCCGACGGCAAGCTGGGCGAACTGGTGGATCTGATCTCGACCATCGGCTTTGGTGAGAACGCAAGCACCGCCCGCGACGTGCTGGGCCAGGTTTACGAATACTTCCTGGGCATGTTTGCCAGCGCCGAAGGCAAGCGGGGCGGGCAGTTCTACACGCCCGCCAGCATCGTCAAGACCCTGGTGGCCGTGCTGGCCCCGCACCACGGCAAGGTGTACGACCCGTGCTGCGGCTCGGGCGGCATGTTCGTGCAGAGCGAGAAGTTCATCGAAGCCCACGGAGGCAAGATCGGTGACGTGTCCATCTACGGACAAGAGGCCAACCCCACCACCTGGCGCCTGGCCGCGATGAACCTGGCCATTCGTGGCATCGACTTCAACCTGGGCCGCGAACCAGCCGACACCTTCACCCGCAACCAGCACGCTGACTTGCGGGCCGACTACATCCTGGCCAACCCGCCGTTCAACATCAGCGACTGGTGGCACGGCAGCCTGGAAGGCGACCACCGCTGGCAATACGGCGACCCACCGCAAGGCAACGCCAACTACGCTTGGCTGCAGCACATGCTGCACCACCTCAAGCCCACGGGTCGCGCCGGCATCGTGCTGGCCAATGGCTCGATGAGCTCCAGCCAGAACAACGAAGGCGTGATCCGCGCCGCGATGGTGGATGCCGACGTGGTGGAGGTGATGGTGGCCCTGCCGGGGCAGTTGTTCTTCAACACCCAGATCCCGGCCTGCCTGTGGTTCTTGGCCAAGACCAAACAGCGCAAGGGTGAGGTGCTGTTCATCGACGCCCGCAAGCTGGGCAAGATGATTTCACGCGTGCAGGCCGAGCTGGACGATGCGGCGATTGCCCGCATTGCCGAGACCGTGGCCGCCTGGCGTGGCGAGGTCGAGGCTGGCGCCAGCATCACCACCTATGAAGACGTGCCGGGCTTTTGCCGCAGCGTGCCCTTGGCCGAGATTGCGCAGCACGGCCATGTGCTGACCCCAGGCCGCTATGTGGGCGCCGAAGAAGTGGAAGACGACGACGAGGCCTTTGCCGAGAAGATGCAAAAGCTCACCGAGAAGCTGGGCGAGCAGATGGCCAAGGGCGCGGAGCTGGATGCGCTGATTCGGCAAAAGCTGGGGGGGCTGGGGTATGAGTTCTGAGTGGCCAAAAACAACGCTCGGCGCTGTTACCGAGTGGGCATCCGGCGGGACGCCCAAGAAGGACGAGACGAGTTACTGGGGCGGCGACATTCCTTGGATCAGCGCCAACTCAATGTATGGCACCAGATACTCCGATTCGGAGTTAAAACTGACCTCGGCAGGCTTAGCGAATGGCTCTCGCCTTGCGCCTACTGATGCGGTGCTTCTGCTCGTTCGAGGGGGTGCCCTGCACACCCGAATTCCTGTTGGCATTACGACGCGCTCTGTTGCATTCAACCAAGACGTAAAAGCATTGATTGCAAGGGAAAACCTCATCCGTCCTTGGTACCTCTTGTACTGGTTAATGGGGCATGAACGATTCCTCCTCGAATCAGTTGTTGAATACACTGGAATAGGCGCGGGCAAGCTCGACACAAAGCGCATGCAGGCGCTTGAACTGGCTCTTCCCCCATTGCCTGAACAGGACGAGATAATTAGCGTTGCTAGGTCAATCGACGACCGCATCACCCTCCTGCGCGAGACCAACGCCACCCTCGAAGCCATCGCCCAGGCGCTGTTCAAGTCGTGGTTCGTCGATTTCGACCCCGTGCGCGCCAAGATGGCAGGCCGCGCCCCCGAAGGCATGGACGAGGCCACGGCCGCGCTGTTCCCCGATGCGTTGGAAGAGACGGAGTGGGGGTTGGTGCCGAAGGGCTGGCGTGTCGGTAAGGTGTCTGACCTTGGCAATGTCGTCTGCGGAAAGACCCCGCCTACAAGTTGCGTAGGAAACTACGGGGACGATGTCCCCTTCATCACAATTCCCGACATGCACGGTCTTCTTGCCGTGACAGAGACCGCCAGGTCCTTGTCCCGTCAGGGCGCAGATAGTCAGTCAAAGAAATATCTACCGGCAGGCGCAGTGTGTGTCTCCTGCATAGCAACGCCTGGCTTAGTCGTTCAGGTGACAACACCGTCCCAAACGAATCAACAAATCAACAGCGTGATCCCGTTTGATCTTTGGGGCGAAGCATTCCCGTTGTTTTTGCTGAGACGCGTCGGTGGCGCGGTTCGTATGGGTGGTTCTGGCGGCTCCGTATTTCACAACCTCAGTAAGTCAGGTTTCGAGGCGATTAGTGTTCTCTTGCCATCACACGCTCTTGCGCAGGCGTTCAACGACTACGTGGAGCCATTGATTAAACGCGTCGTCGAAAATCAAAGGCAAGTAAAGGTGTTGAGAG
>CAMTVS010000083.1:0-1005 GCA_947085235.1 uncultured Aquabacterium sp.
CTCTTTCCCTACACGACGCTCTTCCGATCTCCAGGCCAACCAGCTGGCCATCGGAGCCGCCTCGGTCGCCTCGCAGGGCGGTGAAGTCGTCGGCAAGGTCGTCACCACCATGTCCGACATCGAACAGTCGTCCAAGAAGATCGCCGAGATCATCTCCGTCATCGACGGCATCGCCTTCCAGACCAACATCCTGGCGCTCAACGCCGCGGTGGAAGCCGCCCGTGCCGGCGAGCAGGGCCGCGGCTTTGCCGTGGTGGCCGGCGAGGTGCGCAACCTCGCCCAGCGCAGCGCCGAAGCCGCCAAGGAGATCAAGGGCCTGATCGGCGCCAGCGTCGACAAGGTCGAGGCCGGCAGCCGCCTGGTGGGCGAAGCGGGCCAGACCATGAGCGAGATCGTGGGCTCGATCCAGCGCGTCTCGGACATCGTGGGCGAGATCACCGCCGCCGCCGGCGAGCAGAGCGACGGCATCGGCCAGGTCAACACCGCCGTCAACCAGCTCGACCAGATGACGCAGCAGAACGCCGCGCTGGTGGAGCAAAGCGCCGCCGCCGCGCAAAGCCTGCGCGACCAGGCCACCCGACTGGCCGAGGTCGTCGGCACCTTCCGCATCTGAACCCTACTGGCGGCAGCCCCTTCCATTCCTTATTTCGCGTCAACGGAGAACCGTATGAACTTCAACAACCTCAAGATTGGCCAGCGCCTGGGCATGGGCTTTGGTGTGGTGCTGCTGCTGCTGGCGGTGCTCACCGGCGTGTCGCTGACCGCCATGAACGAAGCCACGCAGAGCCAGAAGCAGATGGTTGAGATGAAAGCGCGTGCGACCCTCACCGACGAATGGGTGGCCAACACGCAGCTGAACATCAACCGGGTGATGGGCCTGGCCAAGTCGGGTGCCAACCCGGAGGTGGACACCTACTTCAAACCCCTGATCGCCCAGACCACCGAGCGCATCAACGTGTTGCAGAAGGAGCTGGAGGCGGTGATCGAGTCCGACAAGGGCAAGGC
>CAMTVS010000084.1:0-1820 GCA_947085235.1 uncultured Aquabacterium sp.
CCATCGCCTCCAGCGATTTCGAGTTCGACGTCACTGAAGACATGGGCACGCCGGCTCCTGACTCGGCTGACATGTCGGCCGAGGTGGAAGACGCCCCCGTGGTGCGCTTCCTGCAGAAGATGCTGATTGATGCGATCAACGCCCGCGCGTCTGACCTGCACTTCGAGCCCTACGAGTCGAGCTACCGCGTGCGCTTCCGGATCGACGGCGAGTTGCGCGAGATTTCTCAGCCGCCGCTGGCCATCAAGGACAAGCTGGCCTCGCGCATCAAGGTCATCTCCAAGCTGGACATCGCTGAAAAGCGGGTGCCGCAAGACGGCCGCATGAAGTTGAAGTTCGGCAGCAAATCGATCGACTTCCGGGTGAGCACCCTGCCCACGCTGTTTGGCGAAAAGATCGTGATCCGGATTCTGGATCCGTCGTCGGCCAAGCTGGGCATCGAGGCCCTGGGCTACGAGCCCGAAGAAAAGGCCCGCCTGATGGAGGCCATCAAGCGGCCTTACGGCATGGTGCTGGTCACGGGCCCCACGGGCTCGGGTAAAACCGTGTCGCTGTACACCTGCCTGAACATCCTGAACCAGCCGGGCGTGAACATCGCCACGGTGGAAGACCCGGCCGAAATCAACCTGCCGGGCATCAACCAGGTGAACGTGAATGACAAGGCGGGGCTGACCTTTGCGGCTGCGCTGAAGGCCTTCCTGCGTCAGGATCCTGACATCATCATGGTGGGCGAAATCCGTGACCTGGAAACCGCCGACATCTCCATCAAGGCGGCGCAAACCGGCCACATGGTGATGTCCACCCTGCACACCAACGATGCGCCGACCACCCTGACGCGGATGATGAACATGGGCGTGGCCCCATTCAACATCGCCTCGTCGGTGATCCTGATCACGGCGCAGCGCCTGGCGCGCCGCCTGTGCGACAACTGCAAGGTGCCGGGGGACTACCCGAGGCAGGCCCTGCTGGACGCCGGCTACAAAGAGTCTGATCTGGACGGCAACTGGAAGCCTTACCGAGCCGTGGGCTGCTCATCTTGTAACAATGGTTACAAAGGTCGGGTAGGTATTTACCAAGTCATGCCCATCAGTGAAGAAATCCAACGCATCATCTTGAGTCATGGCACAGCACTGGATATTGCTAAGCAGGCCAAGGCTGAAGGCGTGAGAGACTTGCGCGAATCGGGCCTGGTGAAGGTGAAACAGGGTGTCACCTCCCTGGAAGAAGTCATTGCCGTGACCAACGAGTGACCGGCCCGCACCCTGACGGAGTTCCCCCAAGATGGCCACAGCCGCCAAAAAACCTGAAGAATTCATTTTTGAATGGGAAGGCAAGGACCGGACCGGCAAGGTCGTTCGCGGCGAGATGCGCGCGGGCGGCGAAGCCATGGTCGGCGCCACGCTGCGGCGCCAGGGCATCCTGGTGCAGAAGGTCAAAAAGCGCCGCATGAGCGGTGGGGGCTCGATCAAGCCCAAAGACATTTCGGTGTTCACCCGCCAGCTGGCCACCATGATGAAGGCCGGGGTGCCTTTGCTGCAGTCGTTCGACATCGTGGCCCGCGGCAGCACCAATCCACGCGTCACCAAGCTGCTGAACGACATCCGCAGCGATGTGGAAACCGGCACCAGCCTGTCCTCCGCATTCCGCAAGCACCCGCTGTACTTCGACGCGCTGTACTGCAACCTGGTCGAAGCCGGTGAAGCCGCCGGTATCCTGGAAACCCTGCTGGATCGCCTGGCCACGTACCAGGAAAAAACGATCGCCATCAAGCAGAAGATCAAATCGGCCCTCACCTATCCCATCGCGGTGCTGGTGGTGGC
>CAMTVS010000085.1:0-1507 GCA_947085235.1 uncultured Aquabacterium sp.
AGTACCAGTCGTAAAAGCTCATCGGCACGCCGCCGATCAGGTTCAGGTAGCGGCTGCCGGCAGCGTACGAGATCATCGACATGGCCGGGATCGGCGAGAAGCCGATGATGCGGTCCGGCCCGTGCTTCTTGATGGTGTAGACGTTCGCCGCAGCGATCATCTGGTTGACCTCGTCCCAGGTGCTGCGCACGAAGCCGCCCAGGCCGCGCTGCTTCTGCCATTCGCGGCGCGCGCTGTCGTTCTCGACGATGGCGGCCCAGGCGTCCACGGGGCTCTTGGCGATGGCCAGTGCGGCACGCCAGTGCTTGAGCAGGCGGCCACGCACCATGGGGTACTTCACGCGGTTGGCGCTGTACAGGTACCAGCTGTAGCTGGCGCCGCGGGCGCAGCCGCGCGGTTCGTGGTTGGGCAGGTCGGCGCGGGTGCGCGGGTAGTCGGTCTGCTGGGTTTCCCAGGTGACGATGCCGCCCTTGACGTAGATCTTCCACGAGCAGGAGCCCGTGCAGTTCACGCCGTGGGTGGAGCGCACGATCTTGTCGTGCGCCCAGCGGTCGCGGTAGGCGTCTTCCCAGGTGCGGTCTTCGCCGGTGGTGATGCCGTGCGAGCCGGAGAAGCTTTCAGTGGGCGCCGAGAAGTGGCTCAGGCGGTCGAGGAAGTGGCTCATGTGGGTTGTCCTTTTTTCATCGGGAGGGCAAGGGCAAAAAAGTGGCGGGCATCAAGCCCAGAGGGACCAGGCGCCGTAGCCGGCGATCAGCAGGCCCAGCAGCCCATTGAGGGGGCGGCTGGCGTCACCGGCCTGCGGAATGAACATCGCGTCGATGCGCAGGGCTTCGGTCACCGGGGTGCGCACGAACAGGCCCAGCATCAGCAGCACGCCGTAGGCGATGGCACCGACATGAATCATCTGGTCCATGGGGTTCTCCTTCAGGCCTGGCGCAGGTCGATGCGCTTCATGTTGTCCTGCTCCTTGGCGCTCAGGCGGTCCCACCAGGTGCCACCGGCGTTGCCGTAGTCGAAGCGCTCCGAACCCTTGCGGGTGTAGTACCACCAGTTGATGGCCAGCGAGTACACGTAGAAGGCGGCGCAGCCGGCGAAGAAGGCGATCACGGTGCCGGTCTTGTCGATGGAGGTGCCGATCAGCACGTTCCAGACGAAGGGGCCGAAGGCCGCCCAGGCACCGGTCCAGCCCAGCATCTGGGCCCCCTTGGCGGGCGAGTACGCGAACACGATGGGGTACTGGCGGAAGGTGGCCGCGTTGTTGATGCCCGACATCAGGAAGATCCACAGCATGCCGTACAGGAAGCCGCTGAACTGCTCCAGGCTGGTCGGGGTGAGGTAGCCGCCAAAAATCAGGAACAGCACGCTGGCGATCTGGCCCACCGTGGTCCACTGCATGCCCTTGCTGCCGCCGATCTTGTCGAAGAAGCCACCGGTGAGCATGCGCACCAGGCCACCGATCAGCGGGCCCAGGTAAGCGTAGGTCAGCGGGTCGGGCGCGCCGTCAAAG
>CAMTVS010000086.1:0-2066 GCA_947085235.1 uncultured Aquabacterium sp.
ACGAGACAGCCTCCGGCTCATGCACCACAAGGCCGCATGGACATATGGACAAGCCGCACAGCGACTTGCCCACATGCCCACACGGCACCACGACCGCCAGCGATTGTCGCCGTTGGTTTCCACACGAAACGACGAGGGGCCCTTCGTGGCCTGCCTTTCTTTTTCAGCTCATGCTGACCTCCAGTCCACCCTTGGGTGAAGTCAGCGATGAGATCACCCGAGCGCTCTCGCCTACGCGCTGAACGCTGTTGATGAGTCCTGGCAGGTCATCGGTCCGCAGGTGATGCGAGGCAAAGAGTGCCGCAGAGACCAGGGCCAACTCGCCGGCAGTGGCGCCCTTCTGGCAGAGCGCGCTGACAAGTCGGTCATGTCGGGCCGCCCAACACAGCTCAGTGAGCTCGGCTTCCGAGAGGTTAAACAGTCGTGCGGCCTCGCTTAGGGTCTGATCGTCGAGTGGCGCACGCGTGCCCTTCTCGATGGAGCACAGAACAGCTGGATCAACACGCAACTCCACAGCCACAGCCTTCTGAAGCAGGCCGCGCCGCATCCGGATGTCCCGGAAGGCGCTGGGGAAGTGAAGCGGGCGGGCCATGGCGCAGTTTTCTCTTTGCTGAACTCGGCAAATATGGGCCCTTCGTCATTTCGTGTGGAAACCAACGGCGACAATCGCCGGTGGTCGTAGCGGCTTGTCCACATGTCCATGCGGCCTGGTGGTGCATGAACCGGAGGCTGTCACGTGAGTGTTGGAGTAGAAACGCTGTTCACCAGCGCATTGGGTTTGGTCGCGCCGTGGGAGGTGGCCAAGGTCGATCTGGACACCGCCAAGCGGCGCATCGACTTTGAGGTGCGCTGCAACGCCAGGCTGCTCAGTTGCCCGCATTGCAACACCCCGGCGCAAGGCATCCATGACCGCCTTCGCCGCTCGTGGCGACACCTTGATTTCTTCCAGTTCGAAGCCTGGCTGCACGCCGATGTTCCGCGTGTGGCGTGCACGGGCTGCGGCAAGACCACTCAGGTGGGCGTGCCCTGGGCCCGCGAAGGCTCTGGCTTTACCGCGCTGTTTGAAGCCCTGGCACTGTCGCTGTGTCGTGAGCTGCCCGTGCGACAGGCCGCCGCACTGCTGCGGTGTGCTGACAAGCCTTTGTGGCGGCGCATCGAGTTCTACGTCCAGCAGGCCCGCTTGCAGGACGACATGAGCCAAGTGCACACCGTGGGCATCGACGAGACGAGTCTGCGGCGCGGGCAGCACTACATCACGGTGGTGCATGACCTGGTGGCCAAGCGTCTGCTGTTCGCCACCGAAGGGCGCAGCCATCACACCGTGCTGGAGTTTGCCCAAGACCTCAAGGCCCATGGCGGCGACCCGGCCGCCGTGCGCCACGTCTGCCAGGACATGAGTGCGGCCTACACCAAAGGGGTGGGCATGGCCCTGCCTGATGCGGCCATCAGCTACGACCGCTTCCATGTCATCAAGATGGCCATCGAGGCCATGGACGAGGTGCGCCGCAGCGAATGGCGCGATCAGCCTCAAGCCGTGCATGAGGCCTTGGGCAGTAGCGACCGCAAGGTGCTCAAGGGCTTGATGTGGGGCATGCGCAAGAACCCACCTGCCTGGAGTGGCCAACAGACTCGCGCAATGCACTGGCTGCAGCACTCCACGCTGAAATCTGCGCGAGCGTGGCGCCTGAAGATGGCGCTGCGCGAGATCTATGCCGCTGCGCTCAAGCACAACGACTTGCAGCAAGCTGAGCGCGATCTGCGCGCTTGGCTGAGTTGGGCCAGGCGCTCGCGCCTGGAGCCCTTCAAGCAACTGGCCAGAACTTTGAGCACGCACTTGGCCGGCGTGATCAGCGGCATGGTGGACAACCGATCCAACGCCTTCGTCGAGGCCATGAACGGCTTGCTGCAGCAGGCCAAACGTGCCGCGCGCGGCTTCCGTACTGCCAGCAACTTCATCGCCATCGCATACCTGCGCATGTCCAAGCTCTCGCATCTGCCCGATCACCCATTCATCCCAGCATCACCGAAATGACGCCGGGCGTTTCCACACAAAACGGCATAGAGCC
>CAMTVS010000087.1:0-12497 GCA_947085235.1 uncultured Aquabacterium sp.
TGGTCATCATGATCATCCGGGCGACCCAGAAGAAGATGATGTCGTAGCCGGTGACGAGCACCGACGAGGGCAGGAACAGGTCCATCTCCTTCGTCTGCTCGGGCCAGCCGAGGGTGGAGAAGGGCACCAGGGCCGACGAGTACCAGGTGTCCAGCACATCTTCGTCGCGGGTCAGCGGGCCGTCATAGCCGGCCGCCTTGGCGCGGGTGCGCGCTTCGTCTTCGTTGCGGGCCACGAAGATCTCGCCGTTGCTGCCGTACCAGGCGGGAATCTGGTGGCCCCACCACAGCTGGCGGCTGATGCACCAGTCCTGGATGTTCTTCATCCACTGGTTGTAGGTGTTGACCCAGTTCTCGGGCACGAACTTCACGTCGCCCGATTCCACGGCCTCGATGGCTTGCTCGGCAATGGACTTGCCTTGTGCGCCGGGCTTGGTCATCGCCACGAACCACTGGTCGGTCAGCATGGGCTCGATGATCTGGCCGGTGCGGGCACAACGGGGCACCATCAGCTTGTGCTTCTTGACCTCGACCAGCAAGCCTTCAGCCTCGAGTTGGGCCACCAGGGCCTTGCGTGCAACGAAGCGATCCAGACCACGGTAGGCCTCGGGGATCTCGGTCAAGTGCGACACCACCTTCGCTTCGAGCGTGAAGATGGTGATCATGGGCAGGTTGTGACGCTGGCCGACTTGGTAGTCGTTGGTGTCGTGGGCCGGGGTGACCTTCACCACGCCCGTGCCGAACTCCTTGTCGACGTGTTCGTCGGCGATCACGGGCACCAGGCGGCCGGTGATGGGCAACTTGACCAGCTTGCCAATCAGGTGCTTGTAGCGCTCGTCTTCGGGGTGGACCATGACGGCGGTGTCGCCCAGCATGGTCTCGGGTCGGGTGGTGGCCACGACCAGGGTTTCATCGCTGCCATCGATCGGATAGCGGATGTGCCACATCGAACCGTCTTCTTCCTCGCTTTCGACTTCGAGGTCGGACACGGCGGATTTCAGGATCGGGTCCCAGCTCACCAGGCGCTTGCCACGGTAGATCAGGCCTTCTTCGTACAGGCGCACGAAGGTTTCGGACACGACCTTGGACAGATTGTCGTCCATGGTGAAGTACTCGTGCTCCCAAGATACCGAGTCGCCCATGCGGCGCATCTGCTGGGTGATGGTGGAGCCGGACTTGTCTTTCCACTCCCAGACTTTGGCCACAAACGCTTCGCGGCCGAGGTCATGACGGCTCTGGCCCTTCTCCTGCAGCTGGCGCTCCACCACGATCTGCGTGGCGATGCCGGCGTGGTCGGTGCCCGGAATCCACAGCGTGTTGTGGCCGAGCATGCGGTGGTAACGCGTCAACGAGTCCATGATGGTCTGGTTGAAGGCGTGACCCATGTGCAGCGTGCCCGTCACGTTGGGCGGCGGCAGCTGGATGCAGAACGAGGGCTTGGCCGCGTCCAGGGTGGGCTGGTACAGGCCGCGTTGCTCCCACAGCGGGCCATACTTGGCTTCGATGGGGCCGGGTTCGAAGGATTTGGCGAGTTCGGTCATCTGGGTATTTTAGGCGGGCAGGGCAGGCTGCCATCCGTCTGGTCTTTACAGGACTTCACGCCGCACAGCCTTTGATCGGGGAACTCCGTATTTCTGATCAGGATCAAATAAATGCACCAAGACGTGGCACGCATGCTGAAAACGTCTTGGCGAGGCCGGACTGGGGGCCTACGATGGAATCAGCGATCGGTCAGTGGTTGGCCACGCGCGACGCATCCGAGGAGGGACACACCATGTACGAACACCTGTTGGTGCCTGTGGACGGGGGCGATCTGGCCCAGAAGTCGATGGAGCACGCCATTGGTCTGGCCAAGATGCTGGGCGCCCGTGTCACCGGTTTCACGGCCGAGCCACCCCTGCCCGTGATGGTGGTGGAAACGGCCGCCGTGGCCTATGACGTGGAGACCTTCCAGGAGCATGAGCGACGCTGCGAGCAGCATGCCCGTGAGTTGTTGGGGCGCTTTGCCGAGCAGGCCCGGGCTGCCGGGGTCGAATTCGATGGGCAGTTCGTGATCACGGACAACGTCGAGCAGGCCATCGTGGACGCCGCCCAGGAACACGAGTGCGACCTCATCGTCATGGCCACCCATGGTCGCCATGGCCTGGATGCCCTGATCCATGGTTCACTGACCAAGAGCGTGCTGGCGCACAGCCAGGTGCCTTTGTTGGTGCTGCATTGAGTTTGTCAACCCGATCCTTGCGATCTATTATTCACCAGGAGATACCGATGAGCGAACTGACCACGGCCCAAAAAGACAAGCTGATGGCTGACCTGAAGCTGGTCATGGCCGATGCCGAGGCCTTGCTGGCCGCCACCTCGGACGATGCCAGCGCCAGTGTGGCGCAACTGCGCGCCCGCGTGACGGAAACCTTGTCCAAGGCCAAAGATGGTCTGATTGAAGCGCAAGAGGTGGTGGTGGACCGCGCCCGCGCGGCCGCCAAGGCCACCGACCACTATGTGCACGATCATCCCTGGAAGGCCGTCGGCATTGCCGCTGGCGTGGGCTTGCTGTTGGGCATGCTGATCAGCCGCCGCTGATCGGGCTGGCATGTCTGCAGGTGATGCCAATGGTGCAGGCCGCCCCGCTGCAGGGGCGGCCCTGCAGTCGTCATTGCGCCGTTTGGGCGCCACCCTGCTGGGCATCGCCCATACCCGGCTGGAATTGCTCGCCATCGAGCTAGAAGACGAGAAGCGCCGCCTGTTGGGTGTGCTGGGGTGGGGCGCGCTGGCCATCTTGATGGGTGGTTTCGGCCTGGTGTTTCTGGCCGTGTGGTTGACGGTGATGTTCTGGGAAACCCACCGGCTGTGGGCGTTGGGATCGTTTTCGCTGCTGTTTCTGGGTCTGGCGGCCTGGGCGGTGTGGCGGGCGCAAACCCTGCTGAAGGATTCGCAGGGGTGGCTGTCGGCTACCCTGGATGAGCTGGAGGCCGATCGACAGGCCCTGGCTGGTGCGGTGGAGCCGGCGAACACCCCGGCGGCTCGGCCCACCGCAGGAGGCTCCGATGGTGCATGACGCGGCAGAGCGCGCAGCGCGCAAGCGGGTGTTGCTGGCCCGGTCGGCCGTGCTGCGTTTGAGCCTGAGTCAGCAATTGAACCAGGGCTTACAGCCCGCCTGGCGCACGCTGGACCGCGCCGACCAGGGCTGGCAGTGGCTGCGTGGCCATCCCTGGGCGTGGGCCGGGGCGGCCGCCCTGTTGGTGGCATGGCGGCCCAAGGCTGTTCCGGGCATGGTCGCGCGAGCCTGGGGCGCCTGGCGCTGGTGGCAGCGGGTGTCGCCCGTGGCCATGCCGATGTTGCTCAAGCTGTTGAACACCACCGGGCCTGCATCGGCGCCCCCCACTTCGCCTTCGTCCACCCCCAAGGATTGACATGGATCTGACCTTTTACGGCGCCACCGGCACCGTGACCGGCTCCAAGAGCCTGCTGGAGATCGACGGCCTGCGCATCCTGGTGGATTGCGGCCTGTTCCAGGGCTTCAAGGCCTTGCGTGAGCGCAACTGGGCGCCGCTGCCGTTCGACCCGGCGTCGCTGGATGCGGTGCTGCTGACCCACGCCCACATCGACCACAGCGGTTGTCTGCCCTTGCTGACCCGGCATGGTTTCCGGGGCACGATCTGGACGTCGGCGGCATCGGCCGATCTGTGCGACATCCTGCTGCACGACACCGCACATCTGCAGGAGGAAGAGGCCCGCTATCGTAATCGCCACAAGGCCACCCGGCACGACCCGGCTGAGCCGCTGTACACGGTGCGGGATACCGAGGCCTGCCTCAAGCGCCTCAAGCCTGTACCGGCGCATGGCGAACTGGAGCTGGCCCAAGGGGTGGTGGCGCGGTTCAGTGGGGCCGGTCACATCCTGGGGGCCTCCAGCATCCAGGTGCAGGCCAAGGGCCGGTCGGTGCTGTTCTCTGGCGACCTGGGGCGTGATGACGATCTGGTGATGCAGCCGCCCGCACCGCCGCTGGCTTCGGATTGGGTGGTGGTCGAGTCCACGTACGGGGATCGCCTGCACCCCGACGTTGATCCGATCGAGCGTTTGGGGGATGTGGTGCGACGCACCGCGGCCCGTGGCGGTGTGGTCATCGTCCCGGCCTTCGCTGTGGGGCGCACGCAAGGCCTGCTGTATTCGCTGTACCGCTTGAAGCGGGCGGGTGCCATTCCCGATGTGCCCGTGGTGTTGGACAGCCCCATGGGCATTGCCGCCACGCGGGTGTACATGAAGCACATGCAGGATCACCGCCTCACCGAGGAGGAGTGCGACGGCATCGCCCAGATGACCCGTTTCGTGCGCACAGTGGAAGAATCCAAGGCCCTGATGCAGCAGCGTTACCCCATGGTGATCGTGGCCGGCAGCGGCATGGTGACCGGCGGGCGGGTGCTGCACCACATCCTGCGCCATGGCTCGCACCCCCGCAACAGCATCGTGCTGGGTGGATTCCAGGCCGGCGGCACCCGGGGTGCAGCGCTGGCGGCAGGCGCCACCTCGCTGAAGATGTTTGGCGAGTACGTGCCCATCCGAGCGGAAGTGACGCAAATCGAAGGTCTGTCAGCCCATGCCGATCAGCAGGGCTTGCTGGATTGGCTGGGGCAGATGCCCTCGGCCCCTCGCCAGGTGATGGTCACCCACGGTGAGCCGGCGGCTGCTGACATGCTGCGACTGCGCATCGAGGAGCGCCTGGGCTGGCATGCCCATGTGCCCGACTACCGCGAGACGATGCGGCTGGTGTGAGCCGCCCTGTGCGGCCACGACTCGCCTGGAGGCAGGCTAGCTCCGGGCGCTCAAGGCGCTGCGGCCTGATCAGCCTGGCGGAATCGCGCCATGCGCTCCTCATCGGCAGGGTGGCTGCTCAGCGCGATACCCAGGCCCTCGTCATCGTCTGGCGCAGGCTTGGCGGTGTTGCGAGGCTGCTCGCCCGATGCTGGCTGGGCCTGGCTGTCTTCCCGCAAGCGTTCGAACAGCGTCACCATGATGCTGGGGCGCATGTCGTTGGCTTGCAGGAAACGGATGGCCGTGTCATCGGCTTCGCGCTCCATCTGGCGTGAGTAATGCAGGTGGCCCAGCAAGGCCGGCGCGGTGGCGATCAGGCCGCTGACATCGCCCAGCGCGAGGCTGGTGATGGCGCCCAGCAGGGTGGATTGCACCAGGGTGCGCATGCCGTGGCGCGCTTCCACATGACCCAGTTCGTGCCCCAGCACGCCAATGATCACGTCTTCTCGGTCTTTCAACAACTCGACCAGCTCGTCGGTCATGACCAGGCTGCCGTCGGGCAGGGCGAAGGCGTTGGGGCCGATGCGTGAAGCACGGAAGTGCACGCGCACCTCGCGCGGCGTTCCGCCTGGCGGAGGGTGGGCTTGGTGATAGCGGCGGGCTGCCTGTTCAAAGGCCCGGGTGATGCGCTCGCGTGTCTCGGCGGGCAGCTCGCTGGGTCGCAGCAACTGGCCGTCCATGCTGTCGAGGGCGCTTGCTCCGATTTGCTGGTCCACACTCAGGGGCACCAGGTGAAGCACGCCCTGGCTGGCCCAAGGCAGGCCCCACTGGTACATGCCTGCGCCCACCGCGATCAGCAACACCACGGCCACCAGGGTGGCGCGCCAGCTTTGCTGTGCGCGCACCACCCAGCTGTCGTGCACTTGGTGGTGGCGCATCCAGGCATCCCAGGTGGCCGCCTCGGCGCTGTGCAAGCTGCCGCCTTCCGGCAGGTGGGCGGTGCGTGTGCCGTGTCGCGTGCGCTCGGGCCAGTCAATGTCCTTCCAGGGCCAGCGGTGCTCGCCTTCGGCGGTGCGCAACACGGCCTGCGTGCCAACGCGCCACAGCCGTCCGGCTTGTGGGCGCGCCTGCCGACCATCGAAATACTCCACGGGCAAGCCACCGCCCACCGCCGTGGAAGGGCTGGCGCGTGGGCTGCCGGTGGGGCGCCCCGGGGTGTCAGGCAAGGTGCTCACAGGCCCACGTCCATGCCCATCAGGTCGGCAGCCATGTCACCGGCACCATCCTTGTAGCTGCGCTGCACCTGCGCCACCAACTCGTCCGGGTGCTGGCGGGTGTGCACGCTGACAGCCTCCAGCTTCATGCGGGCGGTGGCCACGGCAGCAAACGGCCAGTACAGCCCCAAGGTCAGCGCGGTCAGCAGCAGGTTCTTGATCATCAGCCCCATCAGCGACCAGTGCGACAGGTCACTTTTGAAACGGATCTGCCGGTTGCCCGTGCGTGTCCAGACCAGGTTTTGCAAGGTGGCGGTCAGGTGCGCGGCATACAGCATCTGCAGCAAAAAGACGCCCACGATGAACACCGGCACCAGGACCGACAGGCTCATCATGAAACGCAGGGGGATTTCGCGGGAATCGGTCGGCATGCCCCCCACCAGAAACATCACCAGCACCGCGATGATCAACAAGGCCAGGCCCCCCAGCGCCAGGACCAACCCCGAGCGCATGAACACCCTGAGCAGTTCGCCAAAGGTGGCCGTGAAGTTGGTTTGCCACTGCCCCAGTGCGTAATGGCGATGCTGGTAAGCCTTCAGGCGCCACAGCATGTAGGCCGACAGGACCATGACGGCCACCATGAACAACACGAACAACAGAGCACTCATGCCGATTTGGTGCCCAGCCATGGATTGCCCTTCAGGCGGCTTGGGCACCAGCACGGCCATCAGACCGCCGAACGTCACGCCAGCCAGGACCAGCAGCAGGAAGGGCACCAGAAACACCAGGTAGGCGTCTTTCACGCTGCCCTTGAAGGTGAAACGCAGGCCGCGCCAGCTGGTTTGGGCCAGCTTGAACTGCAGCGAGGCCCGCAGCAGCGCCGGCCAGACCAGTGCCAGGATCAGGCCGGCAATGGCGCCAGCGGTTTCACTGACGTTACCAGCCACACCGTACAGAAAGAGCAGGGCGGCCATGAGCAGGAAGCCGCGCAGCATTTGACGCGGATTGCCATGGAAATCGAGCGGATGGCCGGCCACCTCGGTGTGGCTGTAAAAGTAGCGCAGCTTGCGTACCTTGGCCCAGGGGTAATAAATGCCCAGCGTGACGATGAGCAGCAAGAGGTTGACGATCCAGATGCGGAAGTACTCGCTGCCCGAGCCCGTGAAGCGGATGGGAAACTGGTGAGACGTCAGGGCCTCGCGGGCGTGCAGCCCCACAAAAGCGCTGGGCGAGGCGTCGTGCTCGGATTGGTAGTCATACGACGAGGCCATGCCGGAGTCGGGCACCCCCATCGGGCGAGTGGGCAGGTTCATGTTCTTCCCTGATTGGCCTGGGCGTGGACGCATCCCGGGCGGTTGATGTACTGATGTGTTGGCGTGCCCGTCTGGCCACCCACATGGTGGGGCAGGCGTCACCGCCTACAATTTTCACATGACTGTGTCCGCCAATCCATCCGCCATCATCCCGCCATCCCCCCCCGGAGGCCAATCCCCCTTGCTGGTGGGGCTGAACCCGGAGCAATTGGCTGCAGTCACGGCGCCCGCTGCGCCCGTGCTGATCCTGGCAGGCGCCGGCTCAGGCAAGACGCGGGTGCTGACCACCCGCATCGCCTGGCTGCTGCAGACGGGCCAGGTCTCGCCGGCCGGCATCATGGCGGTCACCTTCACCAACAAGGCTGCCAAAGAGATGCAGGCCCGTCTGACGGGCATGCTGCCCGTCAACACCCGCAGCATGTGGATCGGCACCTTCCACGGCCTGTGCAACCGTTTTTTGCGGGCCCACGCGCGCCTGGCGGGCTTGCCGCAGGCGTTTCAGATCCTGGACACGCAAGACCAGCTCTCGGCCGTCAAGCGGGTGATCAAGGGCTTGGGGCTGAACGAAGAAAAGTGCGTGCCCAAGCAGACCACCTGGTTCATCGCCAACGCCAAGGAAGACGGCCTGCGCCCCAAGGACATCCAGCCACGCGACGAGCTGGGCCGCATGCAACTGGCCGTGTACCAGGCCTATGAAGACCAGTGCACGCGCGAAGGCGTGGTGGACTTTGCCGAGCTGATGCTGCGCAGCTACGAGCTGATGCGCGACCACCCCGAGGTGCGCGAGCACTACCAGCGCCGCTTCAGGCACATCCTGGTGGATGAGTTTCAAGACACCAACCGTCTGCAGTACCTGTGGCTGAAGATGTTCGCGGGCGACCCGGGGCGCAGCGGCAACAGCGTGTTTGCCGTGGGGGATGATGACCAGAGCATTTACGCTTTCCGTGGTGCCCGGGTGGGCAACATGAGCGACTTCGAGCGCGAGTTCGGCGTTCAGCAGGTCATCAAGCTGGAGCAGAACTACCGCAGCCACGGCCACATCCTGGACGCGGCCAACCAGCTGATCGCCCAGAACAGCCGCCGCCTGGGCAAGAACCTGCGCACCGACGCGGGTCTGGGTGAGCCCTTGCGTGTGTATGAATCAGCCAGCGACTACGCGGAAGCGCAGTGGATGGTCGACGAGATCAAGAACCTGCGCCGCGAGGGCTGCGATCTGCACGAGATCGCGGTGCTGTACCGCAGCAACGCGCAGTCGCGGGTGATCGAGTCGGCGCTGTTCAACGCGGGGGTGCCGTACAAGGTGTACGGCGGCCTGCGCTTCTTCGAGCGGGCTGAAGTGAAGCACGCGCTGGCTTACCTGCGTTTGCTGGAGAACCCCAACGACGACACCAGCTTCTTGCGGGTGGTGAACTTTCCAGCGCGGGGCATCGGCGCGCGCACCATCGAGCAGTTGCAAGATGCGGCCCGCCAGAGTGGGCGCAGCCTGTCGCAAAGCGTGACGGCGGTGCCTGGCAAGGCGGGAGCCAACCTGGGCGCGTTTGTGGCCCTGATCGATGCCATGCGCGAGGCCACCACCGGCCTGACCCTGCGCCAGATCATCGAGCACGTGGTCGAAACCTCCGGCCTGGCCGACTTCTACCGCAACGAGAAAGACGGCCAAGAGCGGGTGGAGAACCTGGCCGAATTGGTGAACGCGGCCGAGGCCTTCGTGACGCAAGAGGGCTTTGGCAAGGACGCTGTAGCCTTGCCGGCCGAGGACACGCCCGTGGGCAGCCTGGCACCCGGTCTGCCCGCGGCCGTGGCCACGGTGGACGTGCTGCCCGATGCCGAGACGGGCGAGATCATCTCGCCGCTGCTGGCCTTTTTGACCCATGCGTCGCTGGAGGCGGGCGACAACCAGGCCCAGGCCGGGCAGGATGCCGTGCAGCTGATGACCATCCACGCGGCCAAGGGGCTGGAGTTCATCAATGTGTTCTTGACCGGGCTGGAAGAGGGGCTCTTTCCGCACGAGAACGCCATGAGCGACGCCGATGGCCTGGAGGAAGAGCGCCGCCTGATGTACGTGGCCATCACCCGCGCACGCCAGCGCCTGTACCTGAGCTTCAGCCAGACGCGCATGCTGCATGGCCAGACGCGGTACCACATCAAGAGCCGCTTCCTGGACGAGTTGCCTGAAGAGGCCCTGAAGTGGCTGACCCCGCGCAACCAGGCGTTTGGATCAGGTTTTGCGGGCGCCTACCAGGATGCCTGGGCCAGCGGGCGGGGCATGGGCTCGATGGTGGGGGCCGGGGCGCAGCCTTATCGTTCGGGCGGTGGCTATGGCGGTGGCCAGGGCAGTGGCCGCACCGCACCCGCCTGGCGTGGCGGCGCCCGTGCCGAAGACGCGTTCAAGGACCTGACGGCGCCGCTGCCCAAGGCCATGAGCGAATCACGTAGCGAGGCGGGCCTGCGCGTGGGCCAAAGCGTGTTCCACAACAAGTTCGGCGAAGGCCTGGTGCTGACGCTGGAGGGCTCGGGCAACGATGCGCGGGTGCAGGTCAACTTCGGGCGACATGGCACCAAGTGGCTGATGCTGAGCGTGGCCAAGCTCACGCCCATTGAATGATCTGAACGCTTCGATCTTGATCGAATCGATGCAAGAGCGTCATCGTCAAGATTCATCGCTCAGCATCATGGGCTGTCCCTGCTGGCGTTAAAGTCGTTGCATGGCCGTTCGCGCGGCCCATTGTTCGTCCCAACATCCAACGCACCGAAGGAGTGAGCCTCATGGCCAAGACCGACAAGAAAGCTACCAAGACTGCAGCCGCCAAGACGACCCCGAAGGCCCTGGCTGCCAAGGGCATGCCCATCGACATCGGCATGTCGGCCCAGCACCGCGAAGCCATTGCCAAGGGCTTGAATGGCTTGCTGGCCGACACCTTCACGCTGTACCTGACCACCCACAACTTCCACTGGAACGTGACGGGTCCGATGTTCAACTCGCTGCACACCATGTTCATGGATCAGTACACCGAGCTGTGGAACGCGGTGGATCCGATCGCCGAGCGCATTCGCGCCCTGGGCTACCCGGCCATGGGCTCGTTCGCCGACTACGTCAAGGCCTCGACCGTGGCCGATGCGCCCACGCAGCCGCCCAAGGCCAAAGAGATGATCCGCATCCTGGTGGCGGGGCACGAGGCCGTGGCCCGCACGGCCCGCGCCCTCTACCCATTGGTGGACGAGGCTTCGGACGAGCCCACGGCCGACCTGCTGACCCAGCGCCTGGACATCCACGAGAAGACCGCGTGGATGCTGCGTTCGTTGCTGGAAGAGTGAGGCTTACACCAAACCGTTGCGGATGGCGTACACCGTCAGCTCGGAGTTGTTGCTCAAACCCAGCTTCTCCAGCACCCGGGCGCGGTAGACGCTGACGGTTTTGGGGCTGAGCAGCAACTGCTCGGCGATGTCCGACAAGCGCTTGCCTGACGCAATCATCACAAGCGTTTGCAGTTCGCGGTCGGACAGCTTCTGGTGCGCCTCTTCAGGGGCGGGCGCCGTCAGGTTGTCCACCAGCATCTGCGCCATCTCGGGCGTGACGTACTTCTTGCCTTGCGACACGGTGCGCACGGCCTGCACGATCTGGGCGGCATCGCTGCCCTTGTTCAGGTAGCCGCTGGCCCCGGCTTTCAGGGCCCGCATGGCGTACTGGTCTTCGGGGTACATCGACACCACCAGCACCTTCACCGGGTTGCCTTCTTCCTTGAGCACGTGCAGCACGTCCAGCCCGCTGCGGCCAGGCAGGTTGATGTCCAGCACCAGCACGTCGCAGCGTTTGTCGCGCATCAGGGTGCGCAGTTCGCCGTAGTCGCCGGCTTCGCCCACCACCTCGATGTCTTCGGCGTCGGCCAGGGTGTCTCGAATGCCACGCCGAATCAGCGCGTGGTCGTCACACAACATCACTTGGATCATAGTTTGCCCCAGGCGGTGGGGTCGTCTCGGTCGTCGTCTTGGGCAGGTTCGGCTTCCAGCTCAGGCAGGAACCGGTCGATGAAGCCATTTTCAGGGCCAGAGAGGGGCACTGACAAGATCAGGGTAGTCCCGTCTGGATTGCTGGAAATATCGACCCAGCCGCCGACGGTTTCGGCGCGCTCGTGCAGGCCCCGGATGCCAAAAGATCGGGCCTTGGCCAGATCCTCGGCGCTCAGGCCCCGGCCGTTGTCGGTGATCTCGATGGACAGCACGCCGCCGGCCTGGGTCACGTCCACACTGACCTTGCTGGCCTGCGCGTGCTTGGACACGTTGGTGAGCGCCTCTTGGGCAAAGCGGTAGGCCACCAGGGGCACCCCTGGAGGCAGCACGATCTTTTCCTGGCTGGTGCGGAAGGCCACCTGCAGGCCCGTGCGCTTGGCAAAGCGGTCGGTCATCCACTGCAGGGCGGCCACCAGACCTTGCTCGAGGATGGCCGGTCGCAGGTTGTGCATGATGCGCTGGCTGGCCTCGTGGGCGTGGTTCACGGCTTCCAGGGCTTGTTGCACCCGCTCGGCGATCTGGGGAGAGCTGGCGTGGCGTGCAATCCAGGCCAGATCAAACTTGACGGCGGTCAGCGCGCCGCCCACATCGTCATGGATTTCGCGGGCAATGGCGGCCCGCTCTTGTTCGATGCTGGTTTGCAGGTGTTGCGCCAATTCACGCAATTGCTGGCGCGAGCGGCTCAGCGCGTGGTCCGCCCGCTGTTTGGCAATGCGGGTTCGGTTGGCCTCGATGGCCAGCAGGGCGGCCGGGGCCAGGCGGGCCAGGTTGCTTTTGAGCAGGTAGTCGTTGGAGCCGTTGCGCATGGCCTGCACGGCGATGTCTTCGCCGATCTCGCCCGACACCAGGATGAACGGCACCAGCTTGCCCATTGCGCGCACCTTGTCCAGGGCGGCCAGGCCCGAGTAGCCGGGCAGGTTGTAGTCGGACAGGATCAGATCCCACTCTTGCTGCAGGGCTTCTGCAAAGGCGGCTTCGGTGTCCACCCGCTGGATGTCGGCACGGATGCCGCCGCGGTGCAGGTGAATGACCACCAGTTCATGGTCTTCCTCGTTGTCCTCCAGATGAAGCACTTTGAGCCGCACGCCGGGGGCCGAGGCGGTTGATCCGGACGACAGGGGCGCTGTGGCGGGTGGTTGCGACACGTGGGGACTTTCAATCTGGCGATTTACGCCAAGTTTTACCGCGTCATCGCCGACCATGAGCCGGCGAAA
>CAMTVS010000088.1:0-8454 GCA_947085235.1 uncultured Aquabacterium sp.
ACCGTCGTGGTGGCGTCCGCGCCCGTGGTGGTGCATGCGCCGCCTCGTCGCGCGCATCGGGGCCAGCAGGTGGTGTATGTACCCGTGGTGGTGCCTGTCAAGCACGCCCATGGCCGCCCCGCCTGGGCGGGCCAGGGTCACCGCAAGGTGGTGCATCACCATCATCACCATGTCAAGCACCGCTGGCATGACCGAGACGATGACCGCTGGCATCATCGCGGCCGAGACCGCGATCGCGACGACCGACGCGGTCGATGGGATGACCTCCACGACCGGGATCATCGCGGCCACCGCTGACCCGACGTTCGCAGGGGCTGAGCGAGGGCCTGAGCGTGGCGCCGAGCCTGAACTTTCGCTTCAGCGACGGCGGCTGCCGCCCAGGATGGAGCCCAGCACGCCACGGATGATTTCGCGCCCCACCGTGGAGCCGATGGTGCGGGCGGCTGACTTGGCCAGCGTCTCGAACACCGAGTCGCTGCGCGAGGCGGCCGGAGCCCGGCGGGTGGGCTCTCGGGGGCGCTCATCGTCAGCGCTGCTTCGTAAGTCGCTGCCCGAGGCTGTGCGCCCCCGCATCACCTGCTCGGCCTCGTCCAGCATGCTGCCCGAGCGTGCATCTGCGGCCTGCAGACGTTCCTGGGCTTGCGCCTTCAGCTTTTCGTAGGCCGATTCGCGGTCCAGCGTTTTTTCGTACACCCCGGCCACCAGCGAGCGCTGCAGCAGCCGCTGACGCTGCTCTGGCGTGATCGGGCCAATCTGGCTGCCCGGCGGCAGCACATACACCCGCTGGGTGATGCCGGGGCGGGCTTTTTCATCCAGCAGGCTCACCAGGGCTTCGCCCACGGCCAGTTCGGTGATGGCGGCGGTGATGTCCAGCCCTGGGTTGGCGCGCATGGTTTCAGCGGCCGATTTGACGGCCTTTTGGTCGCGGGGCGAGAACGCCCGCAGCGCGTGCTGCACGCGGTTGCCCAGCTGGCCCAGCACCGTGTCGGGCACGTCCATGGGGTTTTGCGTCACGAAGTAGAAGCCGACGCCCTTGGAACGCACCAGGCGCACCACCAACTCGATCCGTTCGACCAGGGCGGCGGGCGCGTCCTTGAACAGCAGGTGCGCTTCATCGAAGAAGAACACCAGCTTGGGCTTCTCCAGGTCGCCCACCTCGGGCAGGGTTTCGAACAGCTCCGACAGCATCCACAGCAGGAAGGTGGCATACAGGCGCGGTGCGTTCATCAGCTTGTCGGCCGCCAGGATGTTGATCACGCCCCGGCCATCCACCGTCTGGATGAAGTCGTGGATGTCGAGCATGGGCTCGCCGAAAAACTGGTCGCCGCCGTGCTCTTCGATCTGAAGCAGGCCGCGCTGGATGGCGCCGATGCTGGCCGGGCTGATGTTGCCTTACTCGGTGGTGAAGTTCTTGGCGTTGTCGCCCACGTGCTGCAGCATGGCGCGCAGGTCTTTCAGGTCCAGCAGCAGCAGGCCCTGGTCATCGGCCACCCGGAACACCAATTGCAGCACGCCTTGTTGGGTCTCGTTCAGTCCCAGCATCCGCGACAGCAGCAGCGGGCCCATGTCCGACACGGTGGCGCGCACGGGGTGGCCCTGTTCGCCAAACACATCCCACAGGGTAGTGGGGCAGGCCTGGGGCTCAGGCGGCGGCAAGCCACGGTCGGCCAGGATGCCTGCCACCTTGGGGCTGAGTTGCCCGGTTTGTGAGATGCCCGTCAGGTCACCCTTGACGTCGGCCATGAACACCGGCACGCCCGCCGCACTGAGGCTCTCGGCCAGCTTCTGCAGGGTGATGGTTTTGCCCGTGCCGGTGGCGCCGGTGATCAGCCCGTGGCGGTTGGCCAGCGAGGGCAGCAGGTGGCATTCGATGTCGCCGTGACGGGCAAGCAAGATGGGGTCGGCCATGGGCGGTCACTCCGGTCGGTTCTGGCGAGGGTGGGGCAGGGTAAAATCTGAGTATCACCCAAGAATCCTGGGCCATGACGTGCGCCACCCGCCTGACCGGGGGTGGCTGTCGCGCCGTGGCCCCCTCTTGCCTCATTTCGCAGAAGCTGTACCCTCTCAGGAGCCTCCCGCCATGGCTGGTCATTCCAAATGGGCCAACATCCAACACCGCAAAGGCCGTCAGGACGAAAAGCGCGGCAAGGTCTGGACCCGTCTCACCCGTGAAATCATCGTGGCCGCCCGCCAGGGTGGTGGCGACGTGGCCATGAACCCTCGCTTGCGCTTGGCCATTGACAAGGCCAAGGCTGCCAACATGCCGGCCGACAACATCAAGCGCAACATCGACAAGGCCACGGGCAACCTGGATGGTGTCAGCTACGAAGAAATCCGCTACGAGGGCTATGGCATCGGTGGTGCGGCCATCATCGTGGACTGCATGACGGACAACCGCGTGCGCACGGTGGCCGAAGTGCGCCACGCCTTCAGCAAGCACGGTGGCAACCTGGGCACCGAAGGTTCGGTGGCCTTCCAGTTCAAGCACGTGGGCCAGTTCCTGTTTGCGCCGGGCGCCAGCGAAGACAAGCTCATGGAGGTGGCGCTGGAGGCCGGCGCCGAGGACGTGCTGACGCATGACGACGGCTCCATCGAGGTGCTGAGCAGCCCTGCTGACTTCGAGGCCGTGAAGAACGCCCTGGAGGCCGCTGGCCTGAGCGCTGAAGTGGCCGAAGTGACCATGCGCGCCGAGAACACCATCGAGCTGGCAGGCGATGATGCCGCCCGCATGCAGAAACTGCTGGATGTGCTGGAAGACCTGGACGATGTGCAGGATGTCTTCCACAACGCCGAAATCAACTGATCGATCCCACCCATGAACATCCTCGTCATCGGCTCAGGCGGCCGCGAGCACGCCCTGGCCTGGAAGCTGGCCCAGTCCCCCAAGGCCCAGAAGGTCTATGTGGCGCCCGGCAATGGCGGCACGGCGCGCGATCCGCGCCTGGTCAATGTGCCCATCAGCGATGTGAAGGCGCTGGCTGATTTTGCGGAGGCCAACAAGATCGCCCTGACCGTGGTGGGCCCCGAGGCCCCGCTGGCTGCCGGTGTGGTCGATGAGTTCCGCGCCCGTGGCCTGCGCATCTTTGGCCCCACGAAGAAGGCGGCACAGCTGGAGAGCTCCAAGGCCTTCGCTAAAGATTTCATGAAGCGCCACGGCATTCCCACGGCCTTCTATGACACCTTCACCGATGCCGACAAGGCCCACGCCTATGTGAACGAGAAGGGCGCCCCCATCGTCATCAAGGCCGATGGTCTGGCGGCGGGCAAGGGCGTGGTCGTGGCCATGACGCTGGAAGAAGCGCATGAGGCCATCGACTTCATGCTGCTGGACAACAAGCTGGGCGTGCAGCACAACGAAGGTGGCGCGCGTGTGGTGATCGAAGAGTTCCTGGCCGGTGAAGAGGCCAGCTTCATCGTCATGGCCGATGGCAAGAACGTGGCCGTGATGGCCACCAGCCAGGACCACAAGCGCCTGCAGGATGGCGACCAGGGCCCCAACACGGGCGGCATGGGCGCGTATTCGCCCGCACCGGTGGTCACGCCCAATGTGTACGCCAAGGCCATGCAGGAGATCATCCTGCCCACGCTGGAAGGCATGGCCAAGGATGGCGTGCCCTTCACCGGCTTCCTGTACGCAGGTCTGATGATCGACGGCCAGGGCAACCCCAAGACGCTGGAGTTCAACACCCGCATGGGTGACCCCGAAACCCAGCCCATCATGATGCGCCTCAAAAGCGATCTGATCGACGTGATGCTGCACGCCACCGATGGCACGCTGGACCAGATCGAATTGCAGTGGGACCGTCGCTTCGCACTCGGCGTGGTGCTGGCCGCTGGCGGCTACCCGCTGGACCCGAAAAAGGGTGACGTGATCACGGGCCTGCCCGCCGATGCCGACGATGCCATGGTGTTCCACGCCGGCACCACCATGGGCGACGATGGCCAGGTGCGCACCAGCGGTGGCCGCGTGTTGTGCGTGACCGCGCTGGGCGATTCGGCCAAGCTGGCCCAGCAACGCGCCTACGAGTACATGCGCGGTGTTGCGTTTGATGGCATGCAGTTCCGGCACGACATCGGCTGGCGCGCCATCAAGGCCCGTTGATCATCAGCCCGCTGCCTCGCACGGATTGCCCCAACCCAGGACGCCCATGGACACCCAGGCCGTACGCACCTACCTGCTGGACTTGCAAGACCGCATCATCTCGGCCTTCGAGGCTGAAGATGGCACGCCTTTCGTGCGCGATGCCTGGGTGCGCGGGCCGCAAGAGCGCCTGCAAGGCGACGGGTGCTCGCGTCTGGTGGAGCAGGGTGGGGTGCTGGAGCGCGGCGGCTGCAACTTCTCGCACGTCAAGGGCCCGCAGTTGCCGCCTTCGGCCACGCAGCACCGCCCCGAGTTGGCTGGCCTGCCCTTTGAGGCCATGGGCGTGTCGCTGGTGTTTCACCCGCGCAACCCCTACGTGCCCACCGTGCACATGAACGTGCGTATGCTGGCCGCGCACAAGCCCGATGGCAGTGTGGTGGCCTGGTTTGGTGGCGGCATGGACCTCACGCCGTATTACGGTGTTGAAGAGGACGCGCGGCACTTCCACCAGGTGTGCAAAGACGCGCTTGCCCCGTTCGGGGCTGATCGCCACCCGCGCTACAAGGCCTGGTGCGATGAGTACTTTTACTTGAAGCACCGCCAGGAAGCCCGGGGCGTGGGCGGCATCTTCTTTGACGATGTGTCCGACCTGGGGTTTGACGGCGGCTTTGCGCTGATCCGTTCGGTGGGCGACGCCTTCACCGAGGCGTATCGCCCCATCCTGCAGCGCCGGCGTGACACGCCGTATGGCGAGCGCGAGCGCGATTTTCAGGCCTACCGCCGTGGGCGTTATGTCGAGTTCAACCTCGTGTGGGACCGGGGCACCCTGTTCGGCCTGCAGTCGGGCGGGCGCACCGAAAGCATCCTGATGTCCATGCCGCCCATCGTGCAGTGGCGCTACGACTGGCACCCCGAGCCGGGCACGCCCGAGGCGCGCCTGTAAACCGACTTCCTGCCTCCGCGTGACTGGGTCTGACATGCCAGCCGCCCCCCGCCGCATCGGCCTGATGGGCGGCAGCTTTGACCCGGTGCATGTGGCCCACCTGGCCCTGGCCCGCACCGCCCGTGATCACCTGGGTCTGGACGAGGTGCGCTGGGTGCCCGTGGGGCAAGCCTGGCAAAAGGCCCGCGAGCTGGCCCCGGCGGCGGATCGGCTGGCCATGGTGCAGGCGGCCATCGCGGATGTGCCTGGTTTTGTGGTGGATGACTGCGAAATGCGCCGAGGCGGGCCGTCTTACACCCTGGATACCGTTCAGGCCTTGCAGGCGCAGATGCCGGGTGTCGACTGGTTTTTGATCATCGGCCAAGACCAGTACCGCAATCTTCCCACCTGGCGGGGGTGGGACGATCTGCTGAGCCGGGTGACCCTGGCTGTGGCCTGTCGGGGGGATGACACCCCCAGCCCGCCCGAGGCCCTGCAGGCACACCCCCATCGGCTGGTTCGCCTGCCCTTGCCCCCCATGGACGTCTCGTCCACCCAGATCCGCGCGCACCTGAATCAGGGGCGCGCGCCCGACTCGCTGGTGCCCCACTGGCTCAATGAGCCCGTCGCGCGCTATATTGCCAACCATCAACTCTACGCCTCTGGCGCCCCCCGCTGAATGGACATCCGCAAACTGCAACGCGTCATCGTCGACGGACTGGAAGACGTCAAGGCCCAGGACATCGCCGTTTTCAACACCGAGCACCTCTCGCCTCTCTTCGAGCGGGTGATCGTGGCCACCGGCAACTCCAACCGGCAGACGAAGGCGCTGGCCTCCAGCGTGCGTGAGTCGGTCAAGAAGGCTGGCTTTCAGATCATGCGCACCGAGGGCGAAGACAACGGCGAATGGATCATCGTGGACTGCGCTGCCGTGGTCGTGCACATCATGCAGCCGGCCATCCGCCAGTACTACCAGCTCGAAGAGATCTGGGGTGAGAAGCCGGTCGCCTTGAAGCTCAAGGCGCAGAAGGTGGGCCTGGTGAAGGCCTCCGAGCCGATGGACGATGAGCCGCCTGCCAAGGCCAGCAAGACGGCCAAGGCGCCTGCCCGCAAGGCTGCGGCCAAGAAGGTGGCAGCCAAGAAGGCCCCTGCCCGTTCTGCGAGCGCCACGAAGGCGGCGCCTGAGGCTCCCGCCGCTCGCAAGGCGGCTGCCAAGAAGGTGGTGGCTCGCAAGGCGGTGGCCAGCAAGACCGCGGCCAAGCCTTCCGCCAAGCCCGCGCCGCAAAAGGTGGTGGTCAATGCCCCTGAGGCCAAGAAGGCCCCCGCCCGCAAGGCCGTGGCGGTGAAGAAGGTGGCAGCCAAGAAGGCCGTGGCCCCGAAGGCGGCGGTGTCGAAGGCCCCGGCCAAGGCACCCACCAAGGCACCAGCCAAGAAAGTGGCCGTGAAGAAGGTGGCGGCCAAGAAGGTCGCTGCCAAAAAGGTCGCCGCCAAGAAGGCCGTGGCCCGCAAGACGGCACGTTGATCCCTGAGGGCGCCCATGAAGTGCACCGTGCTGACCATTGGCCAGCGCCTGCCCGATTGGGCGCAAACGGCTTGTGAGGACTACCTCAAGCGCTTTCCGCCCGACTGGAAGGTGGAGGTCAAGGCCGTCAAGGCCGAGCCGCGCGAAGGCAAGCCGGTGGCGGCCATCATGCAGGCCGAAGCCGCTCGCATGGAGGCCGCCTTGCCCAAAGGCACCCGCCGCGTCATCCTGGATGAGCGTGGCAGTCGCCTCACCAGCGTGCAGTTGGCTGAGCGAACCGAGGCCTGGCAGCACGATGGCCGCGATGTGGCCTTGATCATTGGCGGGGCCGATGGCATCGATCCGGCCTTCAAACAGACGGCTGATGAAGCCATCCGCCTGTCGGACATGACCTTGCCCCATGCCCTGGCGCGGGTGCTGCTGCTGGAGCAGCTCTACCGCGCCTGGTCATTGCGCCACAACCACCCCTATCACCGCGCCTGAGCGCGGCTTGCTCATGAGCACCACCGTGTCCGCTCCCTCGGCCGCAGCACTGGCCGCCAGTGGGCAGCCTTGGCTGTACCTGGCGTCGCAAAGCCCGCGCCGCCGCCAACTGCTTGATCAGCTGGGCGTGCGTCATGCCTTGCTGCTGCCCGATGAGGATGAAGACGCCGAGGCCCTGGAGGCCGAGCGCGCGGGTGAATCGCCCGATGACTATGTGCAGCGGGTGACCCTGGCCAAGTGGCACGCAGCCATGGCCCGCATGCAGGCCCGGTTTTGCCGGGACGCTGAAGCCTGGCCGCTGGGGCCGGTGCTGTGCGCCGACACCACCGTGGCACTCGGCCAGACCATTCTGGGCAAGCCTACCGATGCCGAGGATGCCGCCCGCATGCTGCGCAGTCTGTCAGGCCAGACCCATCGCGTGTTGACGGCGGTGTGCGTGCATGGACAGTTGCGAGTCAGCGCCTCGCAGGTGCGCTGGCGTGTGCTGGATGAGGCCGAGATCGACCGATACGTGGCCAGCGGTGAACCCTTCGGCAAGGCCGGGGCGTATGCCATCCAGGGCCGCTCGGGCGCCTGGACGGAGCACATCGAGGGCAGCTACAGCGGCATCATGGGCTTGCCGCTGTACGAGACGGCCGAGCTGCTCAAGCCCATGGGCTGGAGGTTCTGAGCATGAACACGACTGCTGGTCTGGCGGGCATGCCCTCTGTGGTGGTGCTGGCGGGGGCCTCAGGGCTGGTCGGGCGCCAGTTGCTCACCCAGATGCTGGCTGACCCGGCCGTGGCCGAGGTGCGGGTGCTGGTGCGCCGCCCCTTGACGCCCGCCGGGCTGACTGGCTCTGACCTTACCCCGGGTCTGGACAAGCTGAAGGTATGGGTGCATGACTTTGAGCGTTTGGGTGAGGCTCAGGCGCTGATGGACGGGGCCAACGCCTTCGTCTCGGCCTTGGGCACCACCATCCGGCAGGCGGGTTCGCGTGAGGCTTTTCGGCGGGTGGACTTCGACTACCCCCTGCAGTTGGCCCGCATGGCGCAACAGGCAGGTGTGCAGCGTGTGGGGCTGGTCAGTGCCATCGGGGCCGATGCCTCGTCGCTGTTTTTCTACAACCGGGTCAAGGGTGAGCTGGAAAACGCCTGGCGTGCGATGAACTTCTCGCACGTCACCATCGCGCAGCCGTCCTTGCTGGCGGGCGACCGCAGCGAGTTTCGCCTGGGTGAGCGTCTGGGGCTGGCGCTGGGCTTTCTGATGCCCGGCAGCCACAAGCCTGTCCAGGCCTGGCAGGTGGCTGCGGGCATCCTGGGCAGCCTGCGTGAAGGGCGCCCGGGCTGGCACGTCCTGCGCAACGCGTCATTGCGCGCCATGCGCTAAGCTGAGTCACCATGCTCCATTCGCAAGACATCCTCATCAACTGGACCCCTCAAGAAACACGGGTGGCCATCATCGAAA
>CAMTVS010000089.1:0-2714 GCA_947085235.1 uncultured Aquabacterium sp.
GACGCGGAGCTTCTCGCGCAGGTCCGCACGGCTCTGGGCCTGGACCGGCGGCTGGCGGAGCAGGTCCTGGCAGCGCGAGAAGGTGGCGAAGAGCTGGTCGTCGAGGTCGTTGCGGTCGGTGAGCACGACGATCGTCGGGTTCTCCATCGCCGGCTGGCGGATGACCTTCCCGGCGTAGAACGACATGGTCAGGCTCTTGCCGGAGCCCTGCGTGTGCCAGACCACGCCGACCCGCCGGTCGCCCGGCTCGCCGCCGGGGCCTGGCCGCAAGCCATAGTGGCCGAGCGGTTCTGCAACGCGCAGGGCGTCGTCTCGACGGCGCGCGGCGCGCAATGTCTCGCGCAGGGCGACATTCACGGCGTGGAACTGGTGGTAGCCCGCGATCTTCTTGATCAGGCCGCCATCGTCCTCGAACAGCACGAAGTAGCGCAGGTAGTCCAGCAGGTAGGCCGGGGCCAGCGCGCCGCGTACCAGGGTTTCCAGCTCGTTGAACTGGCCCAGCGGGTCGAGCGTGACGCCGTCGATGGTGCGCCAAGCCATGAAGCGCTCGGCGTTGCTCGACAGTGAGCCCATCAAGGCCTCCGAGCCGTCCGACACCACCAGCACCTCGTTGTACTGAAACACGTCAGGGATCTGGGCCTTGTAGGTCTGGATCTGGTCGTAGGCCTTCCAAATGTTGGCGTTTTCATCGGCCGGGTTCTTCAACTCCAGCAGCACCACGGGCAGGCCGTTGAGGAACAGGATGATGTCGGGGCGGCGTTTATGGTGTGGGCCCTTGAGGGTGAACTGATTGATGGCCAGCCATTCGTTCGCTGCCGCGTTGGCCCAGTCCACCAGGCGCACGAAGTCGCCACGGGTTTCGCCATCCTTCTGGTATTGCACCGGAACGCCGCCGACCAGCAGGCGGTGGAAGTGCCGGTTGGCCGAGAGCAGCACCGGGGTGCCCAGGTCTTGGATCTGCTTGAGTGCGTCTTCGCAGGCTGCCAGCGGGATGTGCGGGTTCAGGCGGGCGATGGCGTCGCGCAGGCGTTGGGGCAGCAGCACCTGGCGGAAGTTATCGCGCTCAGGGGCGGGGCCATCAGGGGCGATGTCGTAACCGCTGAGATGGGTGTAGCCGACTTCGATGAGCCAACTCAGTGCTTCCTGTTCGAGTTGATCTTCAGTCATTGCCACCCAGATCTTCAGTAAGTTGTTGATTCTTAATAGTTTCACACACCTCTACAACATCTCGGCGAAGGTGTGCGCCAGCAACTTGGCGGCCCTGTGTCAGATGTATCCGGCAAAAAATCACACCAGAACAGGGGATACGGCGATTTTCTTGCACAAGCGACATCGTTTGGTTATAGACTTCGCACCAGCTCATCTGCCATGTGTAGAAGGAGTATCCGGGGCCCTTGCACATCAGTGTGCCGGGGCCTCAGTCTTTTCTGGCTGCCCAAAATGCATCGCGTTCTTTGGTGAACTTGCGGATGGTATGGCTGCGCAGACAGTACGCTGTCTTCAACAAGCAATACCGCGTCCCCTCTTGCGTTTCGCGCTTGGCCAGCACCACGGCGAAGTCATGCGCCTCGGCCCAGATCACGACATGGGTTTCGCGCCCACGCTGGTTCTCCCACCAAGAAAAGCCCTCTGCCTCAGCGTGCGCAATGCACCACGCCACCCACCGCACGCGCTCGCAGCGAGCCAGATCAGGCGTGCGGTCGTCCTCGTTGCGGTTGTCTTGGGTCGGCGCCTCTGAGATGAGGTGCCAGAAGCCGTAACCCTTTTTCTTGGTCGTCGGGATGAAGCGTACCCTCACAGGCAGGCCAAACAAGGTCAGCCCAGCGTGGGCCACCGTGTCCAGATAAGCGGCATAAATGGCGTCTTCGTAGCGTGCCCAGTCCCCGCCGAAGTCTGACAAGGGCATCAAGGGTGGAGGCGCGCTCAAACCTGCGGCCTCCAGATGAACAAGTTGAACTTGTCGGCGCGCATCAACGAGCTTTGCTCCAAGCTCAAGCCTGAGCGATGCCGCACATGAGCCACCAGTGCCAGTTTGGCTGGGCTGTCTTGCAGGCCTCTGTGGAAGTAAGACAAAGCGCCAATCAGCAAGTCTGCCAGTTGCAGCAGCAGCACATCGTGCGAATGAACCAGCTCCACCGACTCGATCACAGTGCGGTCGAAGTCGTAGTTGGCATTGCAGAGCACCTCATGCAGCTTGTTGACCTTGACTTGCCCCTTGGTGTCTTTGATGTCCAAAAAGATGCGGTAGCGCTTGCTTGGGTCGATCAGACGGTTCAGCAAGGTGTACCACTGCTTGTAATAGAAGCCATCGTGGTCTTGCGCAAACCTGGCGTGATCCAGCGCCTGCTTGTCTGGCACCACCAGCCCACGAAAATGCAGCAGTGGTTCGTCGAAGAAAAGATCGAGCAAAGCTTGATAGAACGACACCAGGCCTGGCGACACCTTGACCCACTTGATCTCGAAATGCGGAGGCAGACTGAAGGATGCCTTCAGGTCCTTGATCTGTCGGGCGAGCATCTGCCGGTGTGAGGCTGGACACCACACGGCGCCCAACACCATCGCTCGCAGATGATCGTTTTCGAGGTGACACGACTCATCGCAATAGATGTGAATGCGTTCATTCATGCGATGGCCTCCAGTTGGGCTTGGGCTTCGGGCAGGCGGAGTTGGCCGGAGATGAGGCGAGGAAGTAGCGTGTCGCGCAGATCACTCAA
>CAMTVS010000090.1:0-26681 GCA_947085235.1 uncultured Aquabacterium sp.
CGACCGCCATCGCGAGGCCTTGGCGCACCTGCTCTATGGCGTGGGCGGCGGCGGGGGCTTTGTGCTGCTCACGGGCAGCATCGGGGCGGGCAAGACCACGGTGTGCGAGGAGTTCCGCATCCCTTGCCCCGAGGCGCCCGAAGAAGCCCAGTCCATCAAGGCACTGGTGGATCACATCAACGAATACCTGCTGCGCACCCACGGTGTGGGGCAGAACAACGTGCTCATCATCGACGAGGCCCAGAACCTGGCGCCCGAGGTGCTGGAGCAGCTGCGGCTGTTGACCAACCTGGAAACCAATGAACGCAAGCTCTTGCAGATCATCCTGATCGGCCAGCCCGAGCTGCGTGAGCTGCTGGCCCGGCCCGAGATGGAGCAGGTGGCCCAGCGGGTGATTGCCCGCTTCCACCTGGATGCCCTCTCGCCCGCCGAGACCGCGCAGTACATCCAGCACCGGCTGTCGGTGGCCGGGCACCGCCGGGGCAGGTTGTTCACCGACGAGGCCTTGGGCCGCATCCACGAATGGACGCAAGGGGTGCCGCGCCGAATCAACCTGTTGTGTGATCGGGCCTTGCTGGGCGCCTATGCCGAAGACCGCCCTCAGGTGGACCGCCGCATCGTGGACAAGGCCGCCGCCGAGGTGTTTGAAGGCCACCCGCGAGTGGCGGCCCTGATGTCAGCGGCGGCGCCATCCACGCCGTCCAAGGTCTGGCTGGTGGGCAGCGGCGCCCTGATGCTGGGCGCGGTGGTCATGGCCAGCGTGTGGGCCTGGACACACCATCAAGGGGGCAACCGCCCGCCGGCCACCAACGTGGCGAAGGTCGCACCCGCCACCCCAGCGCCCTCAGCTGCCTCGGCATCGCTGGCGTCGAAGAACGTCACCCGCCCACCGGGCACCGCCGCATCATCGGCCGCTGGCGGCTTGCCTGACACGGCCACGAGCACGCTGCCCGTCAGCGATGCGTCCACGGTGCTGCTGAACGCCTGGCCCTCGCAGGATGAGGCCCGGCGGACCCTGGCCCGCCAGTGGAGTCAGGGGGCCTCATTGGCAGACGACGGGGCACCCTGCCCGCGTGCCCGCGCGCTGGGCCTGTGGTGCTTTGAGGCCGAAGGAGGGCTGCCGCAGCTGCAGCAGTTGGACCGGCCGGCCGTGCTGACGCTGGAAAATGCCAGTGGCCAGAAGGTGTATGCCCTGCTGACCCGACTGACCACCGACGGCGCCGAGCTGCAACTGCGCACCGGCCCCACCTTGGTGAGCCTGGGCACGCTGGCTGCCGTGTGGCGTGGTGTGTTTGGCACCTACTGGGTGGCACCAGAAGGCTACCGTGGCGCGCTGGAGCGCGGTCAGCGCGGGCCGGCGGTGGACTGGCTGTGGACACAGCTCAGCCTGGTGCAGGGTCAATCAGCCCCAGAGCCTGGTACGGCTTTCAACGCTGATCTGTTGGCACGCGTGCAGGCGTTTCAACTGGCCAGCGGCCTCAAACCGGATGGCGTGGCAGGGTCGACCACCATGATGCTGCTCAACCGGGTGGCCAAGGTGGATGAACCGTTGCTGAAGGCTACGCCCGCCCTGACGCCGGCCGCCCCCCGACCCGCACGCTGAGCCCCTGGAACGCCACGATGTCCTACATCCTTGACGCACTGAGAAAAGCCGACGCCGAGCGAGAGCAAGGACGCGTTCCAGGCTTGCACAGCCAACTCCACCCATCGGCAGCAGCGCCCGAACCGACACCGGAGCTTGAGCCATCTGTCGTCACGGCATCACCACGACCCTGGGGGATCATCTTGGCCGCCGGGGCGGTGGGTGCTGTCGTGGCGGCCGCTTTGCTGTGGATGGGTCGCGATGCGGCCCCCGTGCCTGAGCCTGTGGTGATGATGCCGACGGAGGGGACGGGCACCAGACCGACGACCGTGTCAGCCCCGCCCCCCTATCCAGCCACGAGCCTGCCGGCGGTAGAGCCCACCCTGGCACCAGATGTCGCCTTGGCAACGAGACCGGCCACACCTTCACAGGCCACCAAGTCACAGGAGGTCACCACCCCCATGACTGGGGCGCAGCCTGCGCCTGCATCGCCCAACAACGGTCTACGAGGGACGGAGATTCAGCCCCTGAGCGCCCTGCCCGACAGCCTGCGTCGCAATCTGCCGCCTCTGGTGTTTGGCGGTGCCATGCACTCAGACAATGCGGCCAGCCGGATGCTGGTCATCAACAACAATGTGTACCGCGAAGGGGCTGAGCCCGCCCCCGGCCTGGTGCTGGAAGAAATCCGCCTGAAGTCCGCGGTCTTCCGTTTCCAGGGGCAGCGCTTCAGCGTGAATTACTGACGTGCATCACTGCACAGCACACTGCGCCCGCAGGTAGGCCAGGGCCTCGTCCACCTGGTCGACCAGCACCAGGCACAAATCCCCCGGCTGCAGTCGAGCCAGACCAGCATCGATGGCCTTGAACTCGCCCGTCACGTCTTCCACATGCTGGGCACGCTGGGCCTTGCTCAATCCCTCGCGCAACAGGCGCAGCACCTCCCCGTCTTCGCGGCCACGCTGGCAGGCATCCTGGTAGAGGATGAAGTCATCAAAGACATCACCCAGGATGGCGGTCTGCTCGCGGATGTCTTCGTCGCGGCGGTCACCCGCACCGCTGATCACCACGACCCGGCGCTTGGCTGGCATGCGCTGCACTGCGGCCACCAGGGCGCGCATGGCATCGGGGTTGTGACCATAGTCGGCAATCACGGTGGCACCACGGTGGTCCATCACGTTGAAGCGGCCAGGTGCGTTATCCGCGTCATTGGTGAAACTGGCCAGACCGCTGCGGATCGCGTCCCAGTCCAGCCCTTCACTCCAGGCCGCACCGATGGCGGCCATGGCGTTGTCCACCTGGAAGCCGATGCTGCCCTGGTGCGTCAGGGGGATGTCGCGCAGGGGCAGGCGTTCACGCCAACTGCCTTCACTGGCCACGATGGCGTCGCCATCGAGCGTGAGCACGCGCTTACCCTGGGCGCGATGAGCCGCCAGCACCGGGTTGTGGGGATCGGCCGCGAAATAGATGACCCCACCCGTGCATTTGGGGCCCATGGCCGCCACGATCGGGTCTGCCGCATTCAGCACAGCGTGTCCGCGTTCGGCCACGTTCATGACGATCACGCGCTTGAGCACGGCCAGGTCTTCGACCGTGGTGATGTAGTTCAGGCCCAGGTGATCGCCCGCACCCAGGTTGGTCACCACCGCCGTGCTGCAGCGGTCAAAGCCCAGGCCTTCACGCAGGATGCCCCCGCGAGCGGTCTCCAGCACGGCCGCATCCACATCCGGGTTGAGTAGCACATTGCGCGCACTCTTGGGGCCCGAGCAGTCGCCGCTGTCGATCTGGCGCCCGTTCACGTACACCCCATCGGTGTTGGTCATGCCCACGCGCAGGCCGCTGGCCGCCAGCAGGTGGGCCGTCAGCCGGGCGGTGGTGGTCTTGCCGTTGGTACCCGTGACGGCCACCACCGGGATGCGCCCATCTTCACCAGCACCGAACATGCTCTGGATGACGGCTTCGCCCACGGGGCGACCCTTGCCATACGACGGCGACAAATGCATGCGCAAGCCGGGGGCCGCGTTGACCTCGACGATGCCACCGCCTTGTGCCTCCAGCGGGCGGTGCACGCTCTCGGCCAGCACGTCAACGCCACAGATGTGCAGGCCAATGCATTGCGCCGCGGCGATGGCGCGGGCCGCCACCTCGGGGTGCACCTCATCGGTCACATCCGTGGCCGTGCCGCCCGTGGACAGGTTGGCATTGTTGCGCAAGACCACGCGCTGCCCCGCCGCCGGAACGGACTCGGGCGTCAGGCCCTGCACCGACAGCCGGGCCACGGCAATGTCGTCAAAACGGATCTTGGTCAATGACGTGGCGTGCCCTTCACCGCGGCGGGGGTCTTCATTGACCTTGTCCACCAACTGGCGCACGGTGTGCACGCCATCACCCACCACATGGGGCGGATCGCGACGGGCAGCAGCCACCAGCTTGTCACCCACCACCAGCAAGCGGAAGTCATGCCCCGGCAGGTAGCGCTCCACCATGACCTCACCATACTCGGCCGCCACCTTGAAGGCCAGCGCCAGGTGCTCGTCCGAGACGATGTTGACAGTCACGCCCTTGCCCTGGTTGCCATCGCGCGGCTTGACCACCACGGGCCAGCCGATCTCGGCCACCACCTGGCGGGCCTCGTCCATCGAGGCCACGGGACGACCGATGGGCACCGGCACCCCGGCAGCCGCCAGCAAGCGCTTGGTGAGGTCCTTGTCTTGGGCGATGGACTCGGCCACCGCGCTGGTGCTGTCGATCTCGGCGGCCCAGATGCGCCGTTGACGGCTGCCCCAGCCCAATTGCACCAGGCTGCCTTGCGTCAGACGGCGCCAGGGAATGCCACGGGCTTGCGCAGCGTCCACGATGCAGCCAGTGCTGGGCCCCAGACGCACATCCTCGTCCAGTTCGCGCAGTTCAGCCAACACCGTCTCGACATCAAAAGGCTGTTCGGCCATCACAGCCGCCACCAACTGTTGTGCGACCTCGAACGCCCGACGGCCCACCGATTCCTCGGTGTACTCCACAACCACCTGGTACACACCATCTTCAGGCGTGGGGGCCGTGCGACTGAAGGTGACCGGGCAGCCTGCCTGCGCCTGCAGGCTCAAGGTGACCATTTCCAGCACATGGGCCAGACTGACGCGAGAGGCCAGGGCCTCCGCGCGCCAGGGTCCGAGGGCCGGCAAGACCGCACGGAGGCGGTGCTCAACGCCAGGCCGCTGGCTGAGGTCTCGCTCGTCCTCGGTACATTCCACCACCGCCTGGATGGCGGTGTGGCGGCTCCAGAGGTTGGGGCCGCGAAGGACCCGGATGCGGGATACGTCCATGATGGGTGACTTTCGCTAAAAGGCGGTGCGTCGGTGGCGACGTGGAGGCGAGGTGCGTGTGGGGTCAGCGTGATCGCGGGCTCACGCCGACGTCTGCGGATCGAAGGTTTCCAGCCCCGCCTCGATGAGCTGGGGCGAGACGCCCAGCGCCCAGGCCACGGCCACCGAGGCGAGCAGGGAACGCACACTGGCCGCTGGAACCGGCTGATCGCCCACCCGCCCGGTCAATCGGCGGGCGGCGGCACCATGCAGATCCGCGCAATGCACCGGCAGGTGGCCGTTGTGGGTCAACAGCACGTGGTGTCCTTGCACCGACACGGTACGGCCGCCCTGGGCGCGGTGGGCCACCAGCGCTGGATGGTCGTGATCAGGCTCGTACAGGATGACCTCGCCGTCGCACAATTCGGCCATCTCGACCAGGCGGGGGTCACCGGCATACAACACCCCAACCCCATCGGAGCGCACCACATCCATCTGGGTGCGAAGCACCTTGAACATTTGCTCGGGTTCATGGATGTCATGGCGGGCCAGCTCGGGCGCCACCGGGGCCTGGGCCCCCGCCAGATCCGTGACCACCCCGACCAGACACCGGTCATAAGGCAGGCCGTCGTCCAGGATGGCGGAAGCGGGCGTCTCCAGCACCGCCGCATCCACCTCACGATTCATGAGCACACGCTGCCCCGCATCGAAGGTGGCCCGCGGCCCTGCTTCCACCGTCCGGGTGCCCAGGAACAGCCCATCGCGGCACGCCAGGCCCACATGGCGCCCCGCCAGGTGCAGCAGCCAGGCGACCAGTCGGGCGATCTGGGTGGTGCCGACGGAGCCGGCGATGCCCACGATGGGGATGCGCCCGTCGTCGCCCGAGGCCTCGTCACCGAAGAGATGCTCCACGATCGCCTGCCCCACGGGACGGGGCAGGCCTTCAGCGGGCTTCAAGTGCATCAGCAAGCCAGGGCCGGCATTGACCTCGACCACGGCGCCGCGCTGGGGCCCCAAGGGCTTGGACACGTCACTGACCACCAGATCGATACCGGCGATGTCCAGGCCCACCACGCGAGCGGCCAAGCTGGCCGCGTGGGCCACGTCCGGGTGCACGTCGTCGGTGCAGTCGATGGCCACATTGCCGTTGCGCTGCACCAGCACCCGCTGGCCCGCCGTCGGAATGGAATCGGCGTGCAGCCCCTGGCGCTCCAGCAGCAGGCGCATGGCCGGCTCGCGGTCCAGCACGATGGTTTCCAGGGGGAACTCTTCCGCGTCACCGCGACGAGGGTCGCTGTTGAGTTGGTCGTCGATGAGTTGCACCACAGTGTCGCGGCCATTACCGACGATCCAGAGACTTTCGCCCCGAGCCGCCGCCACCACCCGACCGCCCACCACCAGAAGGCGGTGTTCATCGCCCGGGATGAAGCGCTCGACGATCACCTCACTGCCCTCGGCCTCGGCCACGCGGAAGGCGGCCTCGATGTCGGCACGTTCACTCAGTTCCAACGACACGCCACGGCCGTGGTTGCCATCCAGCGGTTTGACCACCACCGGCAGGCCAATGTCCTGGGCGGCATCCCAGGCCGCCTCGGGGGTGTCCACCACCTCGCCATCGGGCACAGGCACGCCCACGGCCTTCAACAAGGTTTTGGTCAAATCCTTGTTGCCTGCAATGCCCTGGGCGATGGCGCTGGTCTTGTCGGTTTCGGCCGTCCAGATGCGGCGCTGGGCACGTCCGTGCCCCAACTGCACCAGGTTGCCCTCATTGAGGCGAATGTGGGGAATGCCGCGATCGGTGGCCGCGCCCACGATGGCGGCGGTGGATGGCCCCAAATACGTATCATCGATCTGCTCGCGCAGGCGCTCGACCGCTGGCGCTACCTCGAAAGGCTCATCGTTGATGGCCGCCATCAACAGGGCATGCCCCTCGCGAAGAGCGGCGCGGGCCACACCCTCATCGCGGGCCCGGAACACCATGCGGTACACACCGCGCTGGGAAGTGCTGCGGGTCTGACCAAACCCCGTGGGCATGCCGGCCAGGTTCAGCAACTCGATGACGATGTGCTCCAGGATGTGGCCCGCCCAGGTGCCCTCGCGCAAGCGCTGGATGAAGCCGCCCCGTTCGCCCACCCCGCAGTGGTGCTCTTCCAGGGCTGGGAGCAGGGTCACCAGGCGGTCCGTGAAGCCGGGCAGGCGGTCGGACGGCCAGTCTTCCAGCTCGCCCAAATCAAGCCAGACCTCCAGCACCGGTCGGTACGTCCAGAGGTTGGGACCGCGCAGGTAGTTGATGCGCAACAGCTGGATGTCGTTCTTCTTGCTCATGGCGATCTGGCAGTCCCGCAGCGTGACGTGAAAGAAGGTGGCATGGACAATACGGTGTTTGTGTCCGACCCGCGTCAACCGCCAGCCCTCACCGAACGTCTTCATTGCATGCACGCCACACACGCCGTCGACGCCTCGGCCCCCCTCGGCCCACCGGACACCGCCAATGCCACACCCACACTGGCTGATGACGAAAACGTTCTGGCCCGCCTGACGGTTGACCTTTCGTCACAACTTCTGTTCGAGACCTCGGACATTGTGCTCACCAACCAGCATTGGTGGGCACGCCAGGGTGTCGGTGGCTGGCAGGCCATCCCACTCAGCCCCCAACTGGAGGTGCGCCACCACGACCATGCTGGCGTGGGAAGCCTGCACCTCAGTGATGGGCAGGAGATCTTGGGTGCCTGGCATTTCACCATGCAACACCACGCCGCCGCCTTGCGCCTGGTGGAGCACTTTGAGCAGCAGTTGCTGGCCCTGCGCACCGGCGTCAGCGTGCCCACCGAGCCCGAGCCGCGTTGCGAGCGCTGCCACGCCGTGCTGCCCCCGGATGACGACGAGTGCCCGGCCTGCGACCGCGAGGTCGAGGCGCCGCCGTCCACCTGGGTGCTGCTGCGCCTGTGGCGTTTTGCGCGTCCCTACCAGGGGCAGTTGCTGGCGGGATTCCTGCTCACGCTGGCCTCGACAGCCGCCACCCTGGTGCCCCCGTACCTGACCATGCCGCTGATGGACGAGGTGCTGATCCCCTTCCAGAACGGTCAGGCCATCGACCGATCCCTGGTGGTCATGCTGTTGGGCGGCCTGCTGGCCTCGGCCCTGGTGGCCTGGGCGCTGGGCTGGGCCCGAACCTACCTGTTGGCCCTGGTGTCCGAGCGCATCGGAGCCGACCTGCGCACCACCACGTTCGAGCACCTGATGCGCCTGTCGCTGGATTACTTCAGCAGCAAACGCACCGGCGACCTGATGGCCCGCATCGGCTCGGAAACCGACCGCATCAACGTCTTTCTGTCGCTGCACGCGCTGGACTTCGCCACCGACGTGCTGATGATCGCCATGACGGCGGCCATCCTCGTGTCCATCAACCCCTGGCTGGCCCTGGTCACCCTGGTGCCCCTGCCGTTCATCGCCTGGCTCATCCACCTGGTGCGCGACCGCCTGCGCACCGGCTTCGAGAAGGTCGACCGGGTCTGGGGCGAAGTCACCAATGTGCTGGCCGACACCATCCCGGGCATCCGGGTGGTCAAGGCCTTCGCCCAGGAAGGCCGCGAGGCCGAACGCTTCCGTCAGGCCAACCGGGTGAACCTGGCCATCAACGACCGGCTCAATAAAACCTGGTCGCTGTTTTCGCCCACGGTGTCGCTGCTCACCGAGATCGGGCTGCTGGTGGTCTGGGCCTTCGGCATCTGGCTGGTGGCGGGCAACGAGATCACGGTGGGCGTGCTGACCGCTTTCATCGCCTACATCGGGCGGTTCTACGGGCGACTGGATTCGATGAGCCGCATCGTCTCGGTCACGCAAAAGGCCGCCGCCGGCGCCAAGCGCATCTTCGACATCCTGGACCACGTCTCCAACGTGCCCGAGCCGGCTGATCCGGTCACCCTGCCGGCGCTGAAGGGACAGTTGCAGATGCGTCAGGTGGGCTTCCGCTACGGCAACCGCAGCGTGATCCGCAACCTCAACCTGGAGATCCAGCCCGGCGAGATGATCGGACTGGTGGGTCATTCGGGCTCGGGCAAGAGCACCCTGGTCAACCTGATCTGCCGCTTCTACGACGTGTCGGAAGGCGCCATCCTGGTCGACGGCGTGGACCTGCGCCGCCTGCGCGTGGCCGACGTGCGCCGCCACATCGGGCTCGTGCTGCAAGAGCCTTTCCTGTTCTTCGGCACCATCGCCGAGAACATCGCCTACGGCAAGCCCGATGCCACCCGCGAAGAGATCATCGCCGCCGCCCGTGCCGCCCACGCGCACGAATTCATCCTGCGCCTGCCCCAGGGCTATGACTCGATGGTGGGCGAGCGGGGTCAAGGCCTGTCGGGCGGTGAACGCCAGCGCATCAGCATCGCCCGAGCCTTGCTGATCAACCCGCGCATCCTCATCCTGGACGAGGCCACGTCGGCGGTGGACACCGAAACCGAGAAAGAAATCCAGAAGGCGCTGGACAACCTGGTGCATGGCCGGACCACCATCGCCATCGCCCACCGCCTGTCCACGCTGCGCAAGGCCGACCGCCTGGTGGTGATGGACCGCGGCCAGATCGTCGAGGTGGGCCCGCACGACGAGCTGATGGCCCGTCAGGGCGCCTACTGGCGACTGTATGAAGCCCAGGCCCGCAAGGCCGAGCAGGAGGCCACCCAGCCATGATCAGCCGAACCCCCTTGGGCCAGTTGGCCTACACCGCACCCGACGGCACGCTGCATGTGGGCGTGGTGCCTGTGCGCGCGTTTCCGCTGTCGGCCCCCGGGCACGGCTTGTCGCTGGTAGGACCCGATGGCCATGAGCTGCTGTGGCTGGACCGGATCGACCAGCTCCCGCCCGAGGTGCAAGCGCTCGTGCAGGCCGAGTTGGCGCTGCGCGAGTTCATGCCCACGATCCAGAGCCTGGAAGCCGTGTCGAGCTTTGCCACGCCCAGCACCTGGACGGTCGTGACCGACCGTGGTCGCACCGATCTGGTGCTCAAAACCGAGGATGACATCCGACGCCTGCCTGATGGCCGCCTGCTCATCCACAGCGCTCAGGGCTTGACGTTCTGCATTCCGGCACTGCAGGCGCTGGATGGCCCATCGCGCCAACGGTTGGAACGCTTCCTCTGACCGCGGCCAGAAACCTGGGTTCTTGACGTGGCGCAAGTTCATCGCGCCGGGTGTGACCACAATGGATCGACGCCTTGAGTCTTGTGCCAACACCCCAGGAGCCTGCCATGTCTGCCGTGCTGACCCACTCGCCCGATGCCACCGCCCGGGCCGCGCTGATCGAACACCCCCTGCAACCGTTTGACGTGCTGGATGAGTGCCACCGCGAGGTGGTGGCCCACCTGCATCAGATGCAGACGCTGGTCGACCACCTGCGAGCGCATGGGCACGACGAGCCCGCCTGCCAGATGGCGCGGCAGATCTTCGATTTCTTCATGACCACGGCGCGCGAGCATCACCAGGATGAAGAGCGCCATGTCTTTCCGGCCCTGCTGCGCTCAGGCGATGAGTTGCTGATGCAGCAAACCCTGCGACTGCAGCAAGACCATGGCTGGATCGAAGAAGACTGGCTGGAGATGGCCCCGCAATTCGAAGCCATCGCGGCTGGCTACAACTGGTTCAACCTGGAGCAACTCGAGCAGATGATCCCGGTGTTCCACGCGCTCTACCGCGACCACATCGCGCTGGAGGAAACCATGATCTACCCCGAGGCGCAGGCCCGCATCTCGCGCTGGGATCTGCGCGGCATGGGCCGTGAAATGGCCCAGCGTCGTCGTGCCGGCATGCTTGGAAAATCGGCCAGTTGAGTTATAAGGAAGTGGTGAGCCCACACATCTTCCAATCAGTTCTTGGCCTCTGCCTGGTATTGACACTGGGCGGCTTGCTGGGCGTGCGTCTGGCGCCCGAGCCTTGGGATCTGGTGCTGGACAACGTGCACTGGACCTTCGGCTTTGCCGCCGCCGCCTTGATGGCGTGGCGCGGTTGGCAGGACGAAGCTGATGCGCAACTGAAATCAGCCAAAGGCTGGCTTACCTTGGCCATGCTCAGCATGGTGCTGGGCCAGATGGCCTGGAACCTTCAGGTGATCACGGGCTGGTCCACCTTCCCGCTGCCCTCAGACGCCTTTTTCATCGGCATCGGCGTGCTGGCCACCATGGCCTTGTGGCAGTTGGGTGCGAGCTCACTGCCACGACTGCGCTGGCACACAGCCCGCCTTGACGCCGTCGGCATGTGGCTGGCGGTGGTGGCCAGCACGCTGGCGCTCTTCCTGCCCAGTCGGGGCCAGTACAGCCTCTGGCAGGCCACCGTGATGGCGGCCTACCCCATTGCCTTGATGGCGCCGGCCTGCCTGACCGCCGTGCTGGTGCTGACTTTGCGCGCCCGCCCCGATTGGCGAGCCGGCCTGATGCCTGCCGGCATGCTGGGCCTGACGCTGTGCTGGGGCGCCTGGAACCTGTTGTTTCTGCGTGGCGAGATCGAAACCGGCGGATGGGTCAACCTGAGCTTCTCCGTGGTGGCGGTGATCCTGGGCTGGGGCATCCAGCACTTCAGGCTGCAAAGCCAGGAAGACGACAGCCGCTGGGATCGCCGATGCGAAGGAGCCTTGCGCATGCTGCCCCTGGTGTTGGTGCTGCTGGCGGCCTTGGGCGTGGCCCTGGCCACCAGCATCCCTGGCCTGCCGGACAGCGCCGAATTCAGCATCCTGGCGGGCAGCTTGTTGGTGAGCTGCCTGGCCTTCATCCGCCAAAGTTACCAGCTTCAAGAGCGCGACCGTCTGTTGGTGGTCGAACGGCTGCTGCGCCGACGCGAGGCCGAGCTGGAGGCCCGCGTGGAAGCCCGCACGCAGGAGCTCAGTGCCGCCAAAGCTGCCGCCGAAGCGGCCAGCGCGGCCAAGAGCGAATTCCTGGCCAACATGAGCCACGAGATCCGCACGCCACTGAACGGGGTGATCGGCTTTGCCCAGCTGGCGCGCATGAGCAACCACGACCCCCAGCAGGCGGCTTACCTGGACAAGATCCAGCTGGCTGGCAAACAGCTGCTGCGGCTCATCAATGACATCCTGGACATGTCGAAGATCGAAGCGGGCAAGCTGGAGCTGGAGCATGTGCCGTTCGAGCTGGCCAGCGTGTTCAGATCCGTGGACAGCCAGACCCGCGACGCGGCTGAGGGCAAGGGGCTGACGCTCACGTTCCGGCTGGACGCGATGGCCGCCACGACCTTGCTGGGTGACCCGCTGCGGGTCGAGCAGATCCTCTTGAACTACGTGAACAACGCGATCAAGTTCACCCAGGTGGGCGGCATCACGGTCGAGGCCCTGATGGTGGGCCGCCACGATGGCCCGCCCGAGATCGAGCTGCGGGTCAGCGACAGCGGCATCGGCATGGACGAAGCCACCCGTGAGCGACTGTTCCATGCCTTTGAGCAAGCCGACAGCTCCACCACGCGACGGTTTGGTGGCACCGGGTTGGGGCTGGCCATCTGTCGGCGCCTGGCCGAGATGATGCACGGCAGTGTGGGCGTCGAGAGCCAGGCCGGTGTGGGCAGCACGTTCTGGTTCCGAGCTCCGTTTGTCGGTCGATCTGACGCGCCCAGCACGCTGCCAGGACGAGCATCCCCAACGCCAGGGCCCTCCGCTCGTCAAGGCGTGCTACCGGGGCTGCACGTTCTGCTGGCCGAAGACAATGAACTCAATCAGATCCTGGCCCGCACCATCCTGGAGCAGCACGGTGCGACCGTGCGCGTGGTGCCCACTGGCGCGGCGGCTCTGCAGGCCATCGATACCGAACCCTTCGATGTGGTGCTGATGGACTTGCAGATGCCCGACATGGACGGCTTGACCGCCACGCGCCGCCTTCGCGAACACCCGACGGCGCGGGCCTTGCCGGTGATTGCCATGACGGCCAACGCACGCGCCGAAGACCGTGCTCGATGCGAAGAGGCGGGCATGACCGCCTTCGTCAGCAAACCATTTGATCTGCACGACCTGATTGCCACGATCGCGCGGGTGACTGGGCGGCCTGTACCGCCTGCGCCCATCACCTCCCACACGACGCGCCCATGAAAAACGCGCCTCGAGGGCGCGTTGGATGAGATCGAAGCAGCCCTGCGGCTGCAACAGATGCTCAGGCTCAGGCCTTCTTGGCCTTCTTGGCGGCAGGCTTGGCGGCCTTTTTGGCAGCGGGCTTGGCTGCAGGCTTGGTGGCAGCTTTGGCGGCCTTCTTCGCAGCAGCCTTCGGATCGACAGCCGCCTTGAAGGTGGCGCCAGGCGAGAACTTGGGCAGCTTGGCGGCAGCGATCTTGATCTTTTCGCCAGTGGAGGGGTTCACGCCGGTGCGGGCGGCGCGGGCGTGCTGCTTGAAGGTACCGAAACCGGGGATGGTCACGGCGTCGCCCTTCTTCACCGCGTTCACGACGGTATCGAGCAGGGTGTCCAGGATGCGGCCAGCTTCGGCCTTGGACAGTTCGTGCTGCTCGGCCAAACGCACAATGAGGTCGGTCTTGTTCATGAAGATGGATTGTGGATGCACCCGCACAACCGGGCGCCTTAATTGTGCCTGCCTTCCGCCACATTTCAAGCACCTCACCAACCCCACACCGCAAGAAAATGCAGCAGTCATGGGGGATTCGGCCGATTCGTCGCGCCTTACACCCCGGGAGGGCCCTGATGCAGTGGCCTGCCCGCCCACTCCGGCGCCCAGGACTCCATCAAGGACAGGCGGTTGATGTCGGTGGTGCCTTCAAAGATGCGGGTCACCCGCACATCGCGCAGCACACGCTCCAGGCCCGCCTCTGCCAGCACGCCCCACTCGCCGACCAGATCCAGCGCCTGCTCGACCACCACCTGGGCCCGTTCGGTGGCCCAGGCCTTGCACCATGACGCCTGAAAGGCCCCAGGGTGCCAGGCATGGCGGGCCTCGTGCCACAAGGCCGCCCGCATGGCGCGCACCTCCGACACCAGCGCCGCCAGATCGAGCTGCACATCCTGACGATCGATCGGGCGTTGCCCATGCTCATCAGACGTGCGCGACCATTGCACGGCGATCTGCACGGCCGATCGCGCCATGCCCAGGGCCATGGCCCCCACCGGGATGCGAGAGAAGGTCAAGGTGCTGCGGTTGATGGCCCAGCCCTGTCCAGGCTCGCCGATCACATCCGCATCGGGCACCCACACCTCATCAAACACCAGCTCGGTGGTGCCCGAGGCACGCAAGCCCAGCTTGTCTTCGTTGCGCAAACGCGTCACGCCCGACTGGTCACGCACCAGAAAGCAGGTCCACGAGCGCAGATCCTGCCCTGCTTGCGCCGCGAACACCGTCCAGGCCTGGGCCAGATCACCACCGCTGACATAGCACTTGCGACCGTTCAAGCGCCAGCCCCCCGGCACGCGGCGGGCCACCAAACCCGGCACCATCGTGGCCGCGCCGGCACCATGCTCGGCGTCCGAGCCCGCCAAAGGCTCGGTGATGGCGTAAGCCATCAGAACAGGCTCACCCGCGTGACAGGCGCGGTACAGCGGTCGCAAGGTGCGCCACACCTGGCTGGGTTGACCCGACAACATCACCGGCAAGCTGCCCAGGTGGTGGGCTGACAGCACCTGCATCAAGCCGCCGTCGACCGCGCCGAACTCCTCCACCACCAGCGCGGCTTGCCAGGCAATGGCATGCGGCCAGGCGCGCCACGCCATGCGACCCAGAGGCCAAGGCAGGTAGGTGCTGAGCCAGCCTTGTCGACCGGCCTCGGCCAGGATGGCTGACAACGGCTCGCTCAAGGCCCCTGGGGGTGCGGTGCGGACCCGATCCAGGGCTGCCGCGTGGGGCTGCAGGTGCGTTTGCGCAAACCGCCGAGCACGTTGGCGCAAGCGGGCCAGAGGGCGCGGCAAGCGGTCGGTGTCTTGCTGCCACAAGTCGCCTTCGGGCGCACGTGCCAACCAGGCGGCCAATGGCCGCAACTGCTCGGTGGTGCGCGCAGGCGACAAGGGGTGCTCGGGTGGCAACAAACCCGCCGGCGTGGCATCGGTGGGCTGACCAGCCCACGCAGCAGCGGTGGCAGTCGCATCCCGGCCCTCGTCATCCAGACCCTCGCACAAACACGCCAGGCGAAGCGCATCGCGCACACCACCAGCCAATTGGCGCAAGGTCCACTGGTCCGTCCAGGCGCGAGCCGCCGCACTGTGGCGCAGATAGCCTGCGGCGCCCTGGGCCTGGATGGCTGCATCGGCCAAAGCCACCAGGTGCTGGTGCACCTCTCGCCGGTCTCTCAGTACGGCCGGCAGGTGCCGCGGCTGACAGGGGCGCCGCCAGGCCTGCACGCAGCGCTGAGCCTGTTGCAGCGCAGCCTCCTGCTGCGCGATCAAGCGTTGAACCGCGTCGTGATGGATCAATGGCTGCCCGCCCTGATGGCGTGCCTGCACGTGCGCTCGCGTCTCCTGCCAAGCCGCCCCCACGGAGGCGGTCGCCACCGCCATGGTGCCCACTTGATCTTTGAGTGTGAGTTCGCGCCACAAGGCCGCGCCGACTCCATCGACATCGGTGAGCGCTTGCCACGAGGCCGGCCCAGCGGCCACAGTCCAGGCCTGCAAAGGCCGCAAGCCCAGCGGTGGGGGGGCCAGCGAGGCCTGTGCCGCCTCACGGCTCAGCACGTACCACTGCCAGACCACCTCCGTCTGCCCCTGTGGCCCGGGCGCCAAGCGCCATGCGGGCCAGAGCAGGTGGGTCCAATCGGGCAGAGCCAGCACGGTCCAACCCGGCGCCGGCAAACGGGGCACACAGGTATCGCGCGGCCAGCCCTCAAGCGATCTCGCGTGTCCACGCCACAGGGCGGCCATCACGTCCAGTTGGTGCGCGGCCAGGCCAGGACCGGCATAGACGGGCCGACATGGTGCGCCCACGCTGGCGGGCGTACGCCATCGCAGGGCCTGCAACACCCGCGCCGCCAAGGCCATGCGGTGCAGGCCCCAGGCCCACCCCGCCCCGCCCGCCGCGGCCAAGGTGCCGAGCACGTCCACGTCCATACCGTCAGGTCGTGGGGGTGGTGCCTCTGGTACCCCTGGTGCTTCACCGGCCTCAGCCCATAGCGCCCATGAGGCCCCACCAGCCCACGCATCAGCGCCCGGTTCAGCGCTGGTCACGGTCGCCGGCCCGCTCAGCCCATTCAACACCCCGATGCGACAGGCCTCATCGACCAAGGCCTGGCCATCCAGCGTCTGGTCGTCATCCTGAGCCGCGATGCGGGCCAGGTGCTCACCCCAGTGAGCCGCCCAACGCTCAATGGCCGACAGGTAGGGCGCCACCTCGGGCGTGGCCGAGGCCACGTCACTCAGCCAGATCACGCCAGCAGCACACCCAGACGGGCCTGAGCCTCGGTGGACCAAGTCTCAGGCGGGGTGATCAAGGCGGCCTTCAGGGCGCTGTGGGCCTCGGACACGGGCCGCTCCTGGGCCAGCACGGCCACGGCACGTGCCGCCACCTGTTGTGCCCGAGCGGCGTTCTTCATCAGGTTGGCAATCGCCATGTCAGCACTCACATGGGCCTCGTGCGGATGCCAGCAATCGTAGTCGGTGACCATGGCCAGGGTGGCGTAGGCGATCTGGGCCTCGCGGGCCAGTCGGGCCTCGGGCATGTTGGTCATGCCGATGATGCTGGCACCCATGGATCGGTACCAGTGGGATTCGGCCAGGCTGGAGAACTGCGGCCCCTCGATGCACACATAGGTGCCACCGCGATGCAAGGTGACCGGGTCTTGGGCAGCCACCTCGGCCACAGAACGCGCCAGCACATCGCTGACCTGGGCGCACACGGGATGGGCCATCGACACATGGGCCACCACGCCCTGGCCGAAGAAGGTGTTCTCGCGGCGACGGGTCATGTCGATGAACTGGTCGGGCAACACCATGTCCAGCGGGGCCAGCTCTTCCTTGAGCGACCCCACGGCCGAAAACGACAGCAGGTAGCGCACCCCGAACTGCTTGAGCGCATGGATGTTCGCCCGGTAAGGCACCTCGGTCGGGATCAGGCGATGCCCCCGCCCATGGCGCGCCAGGAACACCACGGGCACCCCTGCCAGGCGTCCGGTGACCAGCACATCCGAGGGCCGGCCAAAAGGCGTGTCCACCAAGTGCTCCTGCACATCTTCCAGGCCGGCCATCTGGTAAAGCCCACTGCCCCCGATCAGACCGATGGCTGCTTGCTGCATGCGCGTCTCCACAGAAATTGAACTATCGTGAGTGTCGTTGATCTGAACCGCCAGCTTACACAAGCCCTCGTCTGTCATGCGCCTGCACCCGATCGTCACACCCGCCTTGGTCTCAGGCCTGAGGGTCGCATGAGCCGCCACCTGGTGCTGGCGGGTGGCGGCCATGCACACGTGCTGGTGCTGGAGCACCTGGCCCAACACCCCCTGCACGACACCCAGGTCACCCTGATCAGCCCCAGTGGCTGGCAAACCTACTCAGGCATGCTGCCCGGCCTGATGACGGGACAGTACACACCCGAGGCCTGCCGCATCGACCTGCGTCCACTCGCACGACGCGCGAGGGTTCGGTTCATCGAGGCCCGGGTGAGTGGACTGACGTCCTCGCCCGCCGAGGTGCACCTCAGTGATGGCTCCGCACTGAGCTACGACCTGCTGTCACTGGATGTGGGTAGCGAGGTGGATGACCGTGCGCTTCAGCCCTTGGGGCCTCGACTGTGGCCGCTGAAGCCCCTGGACGTGTTCCATGAGCGATGGCAAACGCTGCTGCAATCGCCCCCTGAGGCCGTGCCGCGCCGCCTGGCCGTGGTCGGCGGCGGTGCTGCGGGGGTGGAGGCCGTCCTGGCTGCCTCGGCGGCCTGGCGCCAGTGGGGGCGCACGCTGTCCTGCGTCCTGGTGACCGGCCCGCGCGGTGTGCTGCCTGATCACAGCCCCGCCGTGCGCGCACGCGTGCAAAAGGCCTTGAGCACGCACCGCATCGAGTGCCTGCCTCATCGGGCGGTGGGCACGCCAGATGGCCTGCTGCTGGACAACGGGCGGCATCACCCCGCCGACCTGGTGCTGGCGGCCGCTGGGGCACGAGCGCCCTCCTGGCTGCGTGACACCCCCCTGGCGCTGGACGCGCGAGGCTTCGTGGCCGTGAATGCCCATCACCAGAGCACCTCGCATCCCAACGTGTTTGCGGTGGGTGATGTCTGTTCGCGAGTGGACCAAACCGTGGCCCGCTCTGGCGTGCATGCAGTACGGGCCGGTCCCGTTTTGGCCCACAACCTGCGCGCCTGGCTGGAAGGACGTACCCTGCACCGGTATCAACCTCGACGCTGGTCGCTGTACCTCCTGGCCACCGATGTCCGAGAGGCCGTCTTGTCCTGGGGCCCCCTCAGTGGTTCGGGCGCATGGGCATGGCGCCTCAAGGACCACATCGACCGCAGATTCATGGCACGCTTTCAGCAAGGCGCTCAGGCGTCCGACAACCCCTGACCCTGGACCTTCTCCCTATGACGGCTTCGTCCCTGACCTCTCCTGCGCCGCCCGATTGGCACGATCCCGTGTTCGTGGATGGGCTGAGGCGCCAGATGCTGCGCTTCGCCAACCTGCAACTCAACGATCAGCATCTGGCTGAGGATGCGGTGCAGGATGCCCTGATGGGGGCCATGAAGAATGCAGCGTCCTTCAAGCGATCCTCCTCGCTGAAGACCTGGGTCTTTGCCATCCTCAAAAACAAGATTGCCGATGTGCTGCGACAGCGGATGCGACATCACGAGGCCCGACAGTTGCTGGGCAGCGATCAAGAGTCGGAGGATCTTGACGAGTTGTTCACCTCACGGGGCTTCTGGCAAGCGGATGAACATCCCGTGCACTGGCAAGGCGGCGACGCAGCGCTGGAAAACCAGCAGTTCTGGCAGGTGTTTGAAACATGTCTGGAACACCTGCCGGCCCAGCAGGCCAGGGTGTTCATGATGCGCGAATTCATCGAGATGGATGCGCCAGAGGTCTGTGCCGCTGCAGGGATCAGCAGCGCCAACCTGCATGTCATTCTCTATCGCGCGAGGCTGCGACTGCGCGAATGCCTGGAGAATCACTGGTTCAGCCGGAGCACATCACCATGAAAAGCTGTCGACAAGTCACCCGGCTGTTGTCGGAGCAACTGGAGCGTCCGCTGGGGCTCGGCGAGCGCATGCAGTTGCGTGTTCATTGCTGGATGTGCAGCGGCTGCCACAATTTCGGGCAGCACATGCAACAGTTGCGGCTGATCTCCAGGCATTTTGCAAAGAAGCCGGACGGAGGACCGACATCAGGATCAAACGGCGACTGAGGGTTCAGGCGGCGCTGTAAGGAAATCGAGCCGGCCACGACCAAGCCGTGGAGAACATTGATTGCGCGCTCTGGCGCCACCGGCTCAACATGTCATTTCCTGGCCTTAAATCCATTTTCATTTCGGCCTACATCAGCGTCCTGAGTGTCGGTCTGCTGCTGGCGCTGATCGTGCTGTGGCACCACCCTGAGCGCTGGGCTGCCTGGGGGGTGGCGCTGGCCAGTGGCGCCCCGCTGGCCTTCTTCATGCGGCTATTTCTGTCGCCCGTGGCGCGCACGTCCGCCTCACTCACCGTCCTACCCACCTTGGGGGCAGCAGGCACCGTGCTGGCCTGGTGGTTTGACGGCATGGGCTGGGCTGCGCTGGTCGCAGCCCTCAATGGCGTGGTGCTTACCTCGCTGTACATCCACTGGTACTCACGCTTCAGCCCACGCGAGCCTGGCGCTCTGACCACCGGGCACACCATGCCCCTCATCACGCTGGAGACCGAGGACGGCCGCCCCGTGAGCACCCCGGCACTGACCCAGACCGCCGCCTTGTGGCTGTTCTACCGTGGCAACTGGTGCCCCCTGTGCATGGCCCAGATCCGCGAGGTGGCGCAGCAGTACCGCGACTTGCAAACCCGTGGTGTCGCGGTCTATTTGATCAGCCCGCAACCCGCCGGCCACACCCGCGACCTGGCCGCGCAGTTCGAGGCCCCGATGCACTTCCTGCGAGACCCTCAAAACCACGCGGCCGCCCAATTGGGCATACTGGCCAAAGATGGTTTGCCGGCTGGCTTGCAAGTCATGGGATATGACAACGATGTGCCCATGCCCACGGTGTTCATCACCGCGCCGGGCGGACGTATCGTCTACAGCGACCTCACGGAGAACTATCGAATCCGACCCGAGCCGTCTGAATTCATCAAGGCCCTGGACCAAGCCGGTCTGTAACCCCTTGCCAACATGCATGCCACCCTCCCCCTTCTGGCCGACACCCGCTTCCCGGCCATCCGCCGCCAGCCCCTGCGCACCCTGCAGGTGAACCTGGGCTACCGCTGCAACCAGTCGTGCCTGCACTGCCATGTCAACGCCGGGCCCAACCGCACCGAGATGATGGACGCCGAGACGCTGGCGCTCATCCCCGAGGTGCTGAAAGCGCGTGGCATCGAGACACTGGACCTGACCGGTGGCGCCCCCGAATTGCATGAGGGCTTTCGCAGCCTGGTCACCGCCGCCCGGGCCCTGGGGGTGAAGGTGATCGATCGCTGCAACCTGACCATCCTGTTCGAGCCCGGACAAGATGATCTGGCCGAGTTCCTGGCCGAGCATGAGGTGGAGGTGGTGGCCTCGCTGCCTTGCTACTCGGCCGACAACGTGGATCGGCAACGCGGCACGGGCGTCTTCGACAAGAGCATCGCAGGCCTGCAACGCCTCAACGCGCTGGGCTATGGCCAACCGGGATCAGGCCGGGTGCTCAACCTCGTCTACAACCCGCAAGGCCCATCGCTGCCGCCGCCGCAGGCCAAGCTCGAAGCCGACTACAAGCGCGAGCTGCAGCAGCACTTCGGCATTGCCTTCAACACGCTGTACGCGCTGGCCAACATGCCCATCCAGCGTTTTGGCTCCACGCTGATTTCGAAGGGGCAGTTCCACACCTACATGGACCTGCTCAAATCGCAGCACCGCGATGAGAACCTGGCCGCCGTGATGTGCCGCAGCCTGGTCAGCGTGGACTGGCAGGGCTGGCTGTACGACTGCGACTTCAACCAGCAGTTGGGGCTGCCCCTGCCGCCTCGCCGAGACGATCGCGCCCGCCTGCACCTGCGTGACCTGCTCGCTCAGGGCCTGGATGAGCACCCGATCCGCGTGGCCGACCACTGCTTTGGCTGCACGGCAGGCAGCGGTTCCAGCTGCGGTGGCGCGCTGCAAGGGGGGGCTGCATGAAACGTCTGGCCCTGTTGACATTGGTGGCGGCGGCCATCGCGCTGTTCTTCATCACCGGGCTGCACGAGCGCCTGACGCTGCAGGGCATTCAGGCCAGCCTGGGCGAGTTGAGCGCCTGGCGCGAGGCGGCCCCGCTGCAGATGGCGCTGGCCTTCATGGCGGCCTACATCGCTGCCACGGCCCTGTCGCTGCCCGGCGCCGCCGTGCTGACCCTGGCGGCTGGCGCGCTGTTCGGTCTGGCCTGGGGCACGCTCATCGTGTCCTTTGCCTCCAGCATCGGGGCGTTGCTGGCCTTCCTGGTCTCGCGCTACCTGCTGCGCGATGTGGTTCAGCAACGCTTTGGTCAGCGCCTGCAAGCCATCAACGAGGGCATCGCGCGGGATGGCGCCTTCTATCTGTTCACCCTGCGCCTGGTGCCCATCTTCCCGTTCTTCCTGGTCAACCTGCTGATGGGACTGACGCCCATGCGGGCAGCGCGCTTTTACTGGGTCAGCCAGGTCGGCATGCTGGCCGGCACGGTGGTCTACGTGAACGCCGGCACCCAATTGGCGCGCATGGACAGCCTGGCTGGCATCCTGTCGCCAGGCTTCGTGCTGGCGGCAGCGCTGCTGGGCATCTTCCCCTTGCTGGCCAAAAAAGTGCTGGGGTGGGTTCAGGCCCGGCGGGTGTATGCGCCGTGGCCGCAACCCAAGGCGTTCGATCGCAACCTCATCGTCATCGGTGGCGGTGCGGCCGGCCTGGTCACGGCCTACATCGGCGCGGCCGTCAAGGCCAAGGTCACACTGGTGGAATCGCACAAGATGGGCGGCGACTGCCTGAACTACGGCTGCGTGCCCAGCAAGGCCCTGATCAAGAGCGCCAAGCTGGCGCACCAGATGCGCCACGCTGAGCGCTACGGGCTGATCGCCCCAGGCGCGTCATCGGCCGATGCCACTCCGCGCTTTTCGTTCAAGCACGTGATGCAGCGTGTGCACGAGGTGATCCGCGCCATCGAGCCGCATGACAGCATCGAACGCTACACCGGTCTGGGCGTGGATGTGGTGCAGGGCCATGCCCGCATCGTCGACCCGTGGACGGTCGAGATCGCCCGTGCAGACGGCGGCACCCAGCGCCTGACGGCCCGCAGCATCGTGATCGCCGCCGGGGCCCGCCCCACCGTGCCCGCCCTGCCCGGGCTGGACGAGGTGGGCTACCTCACCAGCGACACGCTGTGGGAGGCCTTTGCCGAGCTGGATGAGATTCCCCGCCGCATCGTCGTGCTGGGCGGCGGGCCCATCGGCTCGGAGCTGTCGCAGGCCCTGGCTCGACTGGGCGCGCAGGTCAGTCAGGTGGAAATGAGCGAGCGCCTGCTGGCCCGCGAAGATGCCGAGGTGTCGGCCCTGGCCCTGCAGGCCCTGCAGGCCGATGGCGTGCAGGTGCTCACCAGCCACAAGGCGCTGCGCTGCGAACACACGACCGAGGGCGGCAAGCAGCTCATCGTCGAACACCAGGGCCAGATCCGCGCCCTGCCCTTTGATGCCCTGATTTGCGCGGTGGGCCGCAGCGCCCGCCTGAGCGGCTATGGCCTGGAGGCCCTGGGCATTCCCACCGACCGCACGGTGCAGACCAACGAGTACCTCGAAACCCTCTACCCCAACATCTACGCGGCCGGTGATGTGGCCGGGCCCTTCCAGTTCACGCACGTGGCGGCGCACCAGGCATGGTATGCCGCCGTCAACGCCCTGTTCGGTACCTTCAAGAAGTTCAAGGTGGATTACCGCGTCATCCCGCGCGCCACCTTCCTCGACCCCGAAGTGGCCTGCGTGGGCCTCAACGAGCTGGAGGCACGCGAACAGGGCATCGCCTACGAGGTGACCCGCTACGGCATCGACGACCTCGACCGCGCCATCGCAGACAGCGCCGCGCACGGCTTCGTCAAGGTGCTGACCGTGCCCGGCAAGGACACCATCCTGGGCGTGACCATCGTGGGTGAGCATGCCGCCGACCTGCTCGCCGAGTTCGTGCTGGCCATGCGCTGGGGCTTGGGGCTCAACAAAATCCTGTCCACCATCCACACCTACCCCACGCTGGCCGAGTCCAACAAGTACGTGGCGGGTGAATGGAAACGCGCCCACGCCCCGCAGGCGCTGCTGCGCTGGGTGGCCCGCTACCACGCGTGGCGACGCGGAGCCCGCGCATGATCCTCAGCGTGGTCGTGCCCATGCTGAATGAGGCCGCTGCGCTGCCGGCGCTGCTGAACCACCTGCGGCATCTGCAAGCCGAGGGTGCCGAGGTGGTGCTGGTGGACGGCGGCAGCCACGATGACAGCACCAGCCTGGCCCGCGCGGCAGGCTTCACCGTGGTCGAGGCAGAACGGGGCCGCGCACGCCAGATGAACGCAGGCGCACGACACGCCCACGGTGACATCGTGCTGTTTCTGCACGCTGATACGCGCCTGCCTGAAGGGGCCATGCAGCAGGTGATCCAGGCACTGGCGCCGGCCAGCAGCCCAGAAGCTCACAGACCCGCCCTGGTGTGGGGGCGCTTCGATGTGCGCATCAGCGGGCGGTCACCCTGGCTGCGCGTGGTGGCCCGCATGATGAACCTGCGCTCGCGGCTGACCGGCATCGCCACTGGCGATCAGGCCATCTTTGTGCAGCGAGGCGCATTCGAGGCGTGTGGCGGCTTTCCCGAGCAGCCACTGATGGAAGACATCGAGCTGTCGCGCCGACTCAAGCGCCTGTCGCGCCCAGCCTGCCTGCGTGCGCGCGCCCTGACGTCAGGTCGCCGCTGGGAAAGCCGCGGCGTGTGGCGCACCATCGTGCTCATGTGGCGGCTGCGACTGGCCTACTGGCTGGGCGCCTCACCTGAATCGATCGCGAAGGCGTACCGATGAACACCCAAACTGTGCGCTTCATCGTGATGGCCAAGGCGCCCCGCGCTGGTCAGGCCAAGACACGTCTCATTCCTGCCCTGGGCGCCGAAGGGGCGGCCGCCTTGGCGCGGCGCCTGCTGCACCACACCCTGGGCGAGGCCCTGGCCGCCGCTGAATCCTTGAGAAACACGCAGATCGATGCCGCCGTGACCTTGTGCGGCACACCCCTCGCTGAGTTGCCCGCCCAGGGTGAGTCCCTGTGGGGCCTGCCCGAACTGACCGACTGGCTGCCCCAGCTGCACCTGCAAGACCAGGGCGATGGGGATCTGGGCGAGCGCATGGCGCGGGCGGTGCACGGCCCGCTGATGACAGGCCAGTCGTGTGTGCTGATCGGCACCGACTGCCCCAAGCTGGGCCGCGAGGCACTGCATGGCATCGCGCTGGACCTGCACCGCCACGATGCCGTGATGGTGCCGGCGACCGACGGCGGCTACGTGGCCCTGGGCCTGAGGCGCTTTGAGCCCACGCTGTTCACCCACATGCCCTGGAGCACCCCGGAGGTGGCCCATTTGACCCGCCAGCGCCTGGCCGCGGCAGGCCTGAGCCTGCACGAATGGCCGCCCGAGCACGACATCGACGAGCCCGCCGACCTGGCCCACCTGCCCCATGGCTGGCCCACCTCCGGCTGAGCACCCACCGCCCCACTCCCCCCGCTGGCACCCCTCACCCCATCCTGCCCCATGCTGCCCCTGGACACCCCACCCACACCGCCCAACCCACACGCCGCACCGCCTGCGGCCATCGTCATGGTGGGCCAGTTCCACCAGCCTGCCGCCCAGGTGCCCGCGCCGTGGCAGCTGGTGCGCCTCAACGAGCGGCTCACCCCCACGCGATACCGCGTCACCACCTGGGATGGGGTGACCGGCATCGAGGCCCAGGCCGACGCCAGCATGGCCTTGATGGCTCGCCCACTGACCATCACGCTCAGCAAGACCCCCGTGCTGTGCTGGCGCTGGCGCGTCGATGACGTGCTGAAAACCGCCGACCTGACGCGCAAGGCCGGCGACGACTATGCCGCCCGTGTTTATGTGGCCCTGAAGCTGCCGCCCGAGGCCCTGAGCTTTGGCGTGCGCACCCAACTGGCCCTGGCCCGCAGCCTGTTTGGCAACCAGGTGCCCGACGCCGCGCTCAACTACGTGTGGGACAACCGCCACCCGGTGGGCACCACGCGACCCAACGCCTACACCGACCGCACGCAGATGATCGTCACGCGCAGCGGTGCGGCCGACGCCGGCCGCTGGGTGACCGAGCGCCGCGATGTGCTGGCCGATGCGCGCCGACACTTCGGCGCCTTCGAGCACCAGGCCGCCTTGCTGGCTGTGGCCTCGGACACCGACAACACCGGTGAGCGCGCCCGGGCCGGCTTAGCCGACCTGCACTTCGTGGCCCGCGATCAGCCGTGTCGCTTTCCGGCAGGCACAACGCCGCAGCCATCCTCATCCTCATCGAACACAATCCCCACACAGGAGCCCTGACCATGCACGACCTGGTTCAAGACTATTACGGCAAGCAACTCAGCAGCACGGCCGATCTCAAGACCACCGCCTGCTGCGACATCAGCCAAGTGCCTGAGTGGCTCAAACCCCTGCTGGCCAAGATCCACCCTGAGGTGCTCTCGCGCTACTACGGCTGCGGCCTGGTGTGCCCGCCCCTGCTGGAAGGCTGCCGCGTTCTGGACCTGGGTTGTGGTTCAGGCCGCGATGTGTACGCGCTGGCCCAACTGGTGGGCCCCACGGGTGAGGTCGTGGGCGTGGACATGACCGACGAACAACTGGCCGTGGCCCGCGCCCATCAGGCCCACCATGCGGAGGCCTTCGGGTACGACAACGTGCGCTTCCTGCACGGCTACATCGAACGGTTGGATGAACTGGATCTGGCGCCCGGTAGCTTCGATGTGATCGTGTCGAACTGCGTGGTGAACCTCTCGCCGGACAAGGCCGCCGTGCTGGCCGGCGTGCAGCGCCTGCTCAAACCGGGGGGCGAGTTCTATTTTTCGGATGTCTACGCCGACCGACGTGTGCCCGACGCGGTACGCAAGGACCCGGTGCTGTACGGCGAGTGCCTGGGCGGCGCGCTGTACTGGAATGACTTTTTGCGCCTGGCCCGGGGTGCGGGCTTCATCGACCCGCGCCTGGTGGACGACCGCCCCCTGGCCGTGACCGACCCGGACCTGGCCGCCAAGACCGGCCCCTTGCGCTTTTACTCAGCCACCTACCGCCTGTTCAAGCTCGACGCGCTGGAAGATGCCTGCGAAGACCATGGTCAGGCCGTGATCTACCAGGGCAGCATCGCCCACCTGCCCCACGGCTTCATGCTGGACAAACATCACGCCATCGAGACGGGGCGCGTCTTCCCCGTGTGCGGCAACACCTATCGCATGCTGCACGAGACGCGATTCGCTCCGCACTTCCAGTTCATCGGAGACTTCAGCCAGCACTACGGACTGTTCGAAGGCTGTGGCAGCAGCATGCCGTTTGATGCCGTGGCGGCGGCCAACACCGGCTCAGGCGGTGGTTGCTGCTGACTGAATGATCGATCAGGCCGGATCAACCGGGCGCCTGGGGCAAACCAGGCGCTGTGAGCGAACCAAGTGCTTGGGCGCCCAAAACAAAACAGCCTGCGCAAGCGCAGGCTGTGAAATGTTGGTGGGCCCTGTAGGATTC
>CAMTVS010000091.1:0-26083 GCA_947085235.1 uncultured Aquabacterium sp.
GACTGGAGTTCAGACGTGTGCTCTTCCGATCTGCTCGACGTGCCGGCGGGCACCTGCTGGTTCGAGATCTCGGTGGCGTGCAAGGAGACGCGGCCGGGGCAGCCGATGACGTTCGTGTCCATGTCCCGGGACATCACCGCGCGCAAGCGGGCCGAAATCAGCCTCCTCAAGCTGAACGAAGAGCTGGAGGCCCGCGTTCAGGCGCGCACCCAGGAGCTGAACCAGGCCAAGCAGGAGGCCGAGCAGGCCAACCACAGCAAGAGCGAGTTCATCTCGCGCATGAGCCACGAGTTGCGCACGCCCTTGAATGCCATCCTGGGGTTTGGGCAATTGCTGGAGATGTCCCTGCAGGACGCCCGACAAGTCGGCCAGGTTCGACACATTCTGGACGCGGGTCGGCACCTGCTGCATCTGATCGGTGACATCCTGGATCTGGCGCGTGTCGAGTCAGGGCAGATGGGCCTGGCCATCGAGCCGGTGAGCCCCGTCTCCCTGATTCAGGAGTGTCTGGACATGGTCCAGCCCTTGGCTCAGTCACGCGAGGTCACCTTGATGCCCGTGCAGGGGCTGGAGGCGCCAGAGTGTCAGGGGCTGCAACTCCGGGCCGACCGCATGCGTTTGCGCCAGGTCGTGATCAACCTGCTGTCCAACGCCATCAAGTTCAACCAGGTGGGCGGGCGTGTGGGGGTGTCGGTGGTCGTGCAAGGCGAGGTGGCCGAATTGCGCGTGCAAGACACCGGGCCCGGTCTGACTGAAGAACAACAGTCGCGCCTGTTCAGGCCCTTCGAGCGACTGAACGCTGACCAGCACCAGGTCGAAGGCACCGGCATCGGCCTGGCCTTGAGCCGCCATCTCATGACCCTCATGGGCGGGCACATCGGCGTGCATTCCACGCCGGGCCATGGCGCCGTGTTCTGGGTGCGGGTGCCGCTGGCCGAGGCCACTGCGGCCCAACCCGAGGTCAGCGAGTGATCAGGGCTTGAGCAAGCGGTTGAGTTGCTCCAGGTCGGCCGCACTCAGGGTGCCGCTGGCCTGACGCAGCTTGACGCTGCCTACGATCACGTCGTAGCGTGCCTTGAACAGGTCTTTTTGCGTGCTCAGCAACTGGGTTTGGGCGTCCAGCACATCTTTGTTGATGCGCACGCCCACGCGGTAGCCCAGTTGGGTGGCCTCCAGGGCCAACTTGGCCGACGACTCAGCCGCTTCAAAAGCCTTCACTTGGGCCAGGCCGGATTGCAAGCCCAGGTAGGCCTGACGGGTGCCCAGGCTGCTGCTGCGCGTGGCGTTGTCGAGGTCGTTCTGGGCCTTGTTGACCAAGGCCAGGGCCTCACGCACCTGGTTCTGGGTGGCCCCGCCGGTGTAGATCGGCAGGTTCATCTCGACCCCGACCGAGGCCACCGTGCCATCACCGCCACTGCTGCGCAAGGCCAGCACCGAGGAGTCGACATCGGTCTTGGCGGCGTTGGCCACCAGATCCACCGTGGGCAAATGGCCAGATTTCGCGCGGGTGACCTCTTGCTCGGCGGCTTTCAAGCCAGCCTGTGCCTTGCGAACCAGTGGAGCCTGGGTGGTTTGCTCCACCCATTGATCGGCCTCGCCCGGGGCCAGGCTGTCCAGTTGCGATGGCGTGTTCAGGGGCTTGGGCTCCACCTTGGGTTGCCCCACCAACTGGGCCAGGGCCAATTGCTTGACCTGAAGATCGTTCGTGGCGGCCAGTTCCTGGGCCGTGGCCAGATCATAACGGGCTTGAGCTTCGCGCGTGTCGGTGATGGTGGCATTGCCCACCTCGAAGCTGCGCTTGGCAGACGCCAGCTGCTCTTCCAGAGCCTTCTTGTTGGCCTGCGTGGTCTGCAGCACATCCTGCGCGGCCAGCACATCGAAGTAGGCCTGTGTCAGCCGCACGATGAGGTCTTGCTCGGCCAGTTGCAGGTCGGCCTGCGCGGCCAGTACCGACTGCTCGGCCCGGTCCACCTGGGCCTGGTTGGCGCGGTTGAACAGAGGCTGGCGGGCACTGATGCCGGCGCGCTTGCTGGTGGAGTAGCCTTCAGTGGTGCCGCCCGACAAGGGGTTCACCACGTCCGAGCTCAGTCGGTTGCGGTTGATGCTGGCCTGCAGGCCCACCGTGGGGCGCAACAAGGCGTTGGCTTGCTCTGCCTTGAATCGGGTCGCTTCTGCCTGAGCTTGTGCGGCCAGGAAGCTGGCATCGTGGGCGCGAGCCGCCTGGAACAGGCTCATCAGGTCGTTGGCCCAGGCACCGGTGCTGCTCAAACCGCCCAGAATGCCACTCAGTGCAAGCACCGATGTCTTCAGGCGGAAGGCCCGCAAGGTTCGCCGGGTCACGGTGGCAGAGTACGAAAACAGCATGCGGTGTCCTTGGGATCATGGTGGGTGGACGGCGCCACCCGGATGCTCAGAATTGGAATTGGTTGGGTTCGGCGAAACCCGGCAGGCGAGGAGCCACGGTGTCGAACCGTTCTTCGCGACGGATCTGGCCGGCGGCCACGCGGGTGTACAAGGTGGCGCGCATCATGGGCTGCTGGCCCACGATGGCCAGCAGGCGGCCGCCGTCGCGCAGTTGCTCGAACAGCACCGAGGGCACATCGGCCACCGAGCCCAGCAGCAAAATGGCATCAAACGGACCTTGTGCGGGCAGGCCTGCGTGGCCATCGGCCTCCACCACTTCGGCGTTGCTCACGCCGGCGGCCCGCAGATTGGCCCGCGCCTGGGCCGCCAGGGTGGGCTGGCTTTCCAGGGCGATGACACGCTGGGCCTTGTGGGCCAACAGGGCCGTCACGAAGCCGGTGGCCGCGCCGATCTGCAGCACGGTGTCTCGCTTGCTCAATTGCAGGTCTTGCACCAGACGGGCTTCAACCCGGGGAGGCAACAGGCTGCGTCCGCCACCGAGGGGGATGTCCATGTCCGTGAAGGCCAGCGACTGGTGCTCGGCGGGCACGAAATCTTCGCGCCGAACAGCCGACAGCAGGTGCAGCACGGAGCCATCGAGCACATCCCAGGGGCGGATCTGTTGCTCGATCATGTTGAAACGGGCTTGTTCGACATTCATGCGATGCATCCTACGTGAAGCGGTAAGGTAAGTGAGACCAGACAAACCTGGGATTTTAAGAAGTGTGGGGGTGCTTGGGCGACGTTTCCAGCCCGCGCAACAACAATTCAATCTGTGTATGCAGAAATTGGGACGGCTCCAGGGGCATCAGCCCGTCTGGTCCGTCATGGTTCAGGTGTCGTTGAAGCAGCAGAAACTGCGCAGGCGCAAACAGCGCGTAGGCCACCGAGCCCGCATCCAGGGGGCGAAACTCTCCTCGGTCGATGCCACGCTGAATGACCCGGCACAGCAGGGCATGGCTGGGGGCCACGACCTCCTGCAGGTAAAACTGCACCAGATCCGGAAATGAGCGAGCCTCGTTCATGATCATCAGCACCAACCCGGCCGCCTGAGACGAGCCAATCCGTGTCCACCACTCGCTGGCCAGTTGATGCAGCAAGTCGGCGGTGGGGCCGTCGAAGCCATCCAGCAGTTCGCCGCCTTCCACGATGAACTCGACCAAGTGGTGACGCACTGCCGCCTTGAACAAGTCGCTTTTGCTGGGGTAGTACAGGTACAGGGTGCCCTTGGACACACCGGCCAAGCGTGCCACATCCTCCGCCCGTGTGCCACTCAGCCCCTGGGCGGTGAACAGGCTCACGGCGGCATCCAGCAACTCCTGCGGGCGGGCGTCCTTGCGGCGCTGACGGGGGCGGGGCGGTGGTGGGGCTGACGACGACACGATGCACAACAACTGACCGATCGGTCAGTAATGTAGCGGGCGTGCTTCACGCGGGTCAATGCGGCTGTGGTCATGCTGGCGGCACCGTGGGTGAATGGCGCGTCAAGGCAGCAGGGTCGCTAAGCTGCACACATGAAGGCCATCCACAGCGATCGATTCGAGCCCCCCTTGCCCGCCGGTCATCGGTTTCCGATGGACAAGTACCGCCTCTTGCGGGAGCGGGTGGAGGCCGGCCTGCCGGAGATCACCCTGCTGGAGGCCCCCCTGGTCGACATCCCGACCCTGCAGCGGGTGCACGCCTTGAACTACATCCAGGATGTGCTGGAAGGCACCCTGCCGGCCGCCATGGTGCGCGAGATCGGCTTTCCCTGGTCGCCTGAGTTGGTGGAGCGCTCCCTGCGCTCTGTGGGAGGCACACTGGCCGCCTTGCAATACGCCATTCACGACGGTGTGGCGGTGAACCTGGCGGGGGGCACGCACCACGCCATGAGTGCGTCGGGCAGTGGTTTTTGCGTGTTCAATGACGTGGCGGTGGCCATTCGGCACGCTCAGGCCATGGGTTGGGCCCAGCGGTGTGCCGTGGTGGATCTGGATGTGCACCAGGGCAACGGCACCGCGGCCATCTTTGCCGACGATGCCAGCGTGTTCACGCTGTCGCTGCATGGCGAGCGCAACTTTCCGTTCCGCAAGGTGCCCAGCTCGCTGGATGTGGGGCTGCCTGATGGTTGCGAGGACGGGGTCTACCTGAGGGCCCTGGCGGACGCGTTGGCCGTGATGGATGCCGAACATGGTCAGCGCCCCTTTGATCTGGTGTTTTACCTGGCAGGCGCAGATCCGCACGAGCAAGACCGCCTGGGGCGCATGGCCCTGACGGCTGAGGGCATGTCGCAGCGTGATGAGGTCGTGATGCGGTGGTGCGAGGGGCTTCAGGTGCCCGTCGTCATGTGCATGGCTGGCGGCTACGGTCGTGATCTGGACGCCATGATCGAGGTGCAATGGCAGAGCGTGCACCAGGCCTGGCGCAGTTGGTGTCGACGGCAGCCCTTTGGTCAATAATGGTCTGCATGAGCAGACCGCAGCCACAGACCCGGGCGGACTACGCCCACTTCAGCACCATCACCACCCGGTGGATGGACAACGACATTTACGGTCACGTCAACAACGTGACGTACTACAGCTACTTCGACACGGCGGTCAACCGCTACCTGATCGACGCTGGCGTGCTCGACATTCACGAGGGGGCCGTGATTGGCTTGGTCATCGAGACGCACTGCAACTATTTTGCGCCCCTGGCCTTCCCCCGTAACGTGGAGGCCGGCATCCGCGTGGCCCACATCGGCAAAAGCAGCGTCCGCTACGAGATCGGGCTGTTTGAAGCCGGGCAGGACCAAACTGCCGCCTGCGGGCATTTCGTGCACGTGTACGTGGACCGCGCCGAGCGCCGCCCCGTGGCCTTGCCTGAACCCTTCGTGGCCGCCCTGCGTCGTCTTCAAGTGCCGGACGGCAACGCGCCGGCCAATGCCTGATCAGGAGCGCACGGCATGACCCATCCTGCATCCCAAGCCCGCGCCCCCTTTCCCGTGACGGAGGAGGGCGTGGCCGCCGTGGACCACGCCATCACGTCTCGGCGCTCCATCCGGCGCTTTCTGCCCACCCCGGTGCCGCGCTCGGACATCGAAGACATCCTCCGGGTGGCGTCTCGGGCGCCCTCGGGCACAAACACCCAGCCCTGGCAGGTGCATGTGCTGACCGGCGCGGCCAAGCAATCGCTGGTGGATCAGGTGCTGGCGGCCGCCATGCAGAGCGATGCGTCCACGCGCTACCAGGAGCAGTACGACTACTACCCCGCGCAGTGGGTGTCGCCCTACCTCGACCGCCGGCGTCAGGTGGGGTGGGACCTGTATGGGTTGCTGGGCATTGGCAAAGGCGACAAGCTGGCCATGCAGATGCAACAGGCCCGCAACTTCATGTTCTTTGATGCGCCCGTGGGCCTCATCTTCACCATCGAGCGTGTGATGGGCCGGGGCAGTCTGCTGGATTACGGCATGTTCCTGCAAAGCATCATGGTGGCGGCGCGTGCCCGGGGGCTCGACACCTGCCCCCAGGCTGCCTGGAACCACTTCCATGCGGTGGTGCTGAACGCACTGCAACTCGATCCCGAACGCCACATGATGGTGTGCGGCATGGCCCTGGGACATGCAGACCCCGACGCGATCGAAAACACCCTGCTGACCCAGCGAGAGCCTTTGGATTCGTTTGTGCGCTTTCTCGACTGAAAACGCGCGTCATCTGATCTGCATCTAGGGTCATCCCTAGTGCGGTGCTGTCGGGGTCTGAGGTGGCCTGGGTCTATGATGGATTGCGCGATCTAGTTCCTGCTGTTGTCAGATTTGGTGGGAACGATCGATCTGTCCAGTGTTGAACCGGAGGTTGCTTCCATGAGCCTGATGGGCCAGATGATGAACATGCCCTTGACGATCTCGTCGCTGCTGACGCACGCGGCCAGACACAACGGCGATATCGAGATCGTGTCCAAGCGTGTCGAAGGCGACATGCACCGCACCACCTGGGGCGAGGTTGAGTTGCGCTCGCGCAAGCTGGCGCAGGCGCTGGCCCGGCTGGGGCTCAAGGCGGGTGATCGGGTTGGTACCCTGGCCTGGAACGGCTACCGTCACCTGGAGATCTACTACGGCGTGTCGGGTTCGCAGTTGGTGTGCCACACCATCAACCCCCGACTGTTCCCGCAACAGGTGGCCTGGATCGTCAACGATGCGCAAGACCAGGCCATTTTTGTGGACCTGAACATCTTCCCGTTGGTCGAGAAGCTGGCCCCCATGCTGCCCACGGTCAAGCATGTGGTGCTGATGTGCGCCCGCGAGCACATGCCCCGCGAGACGGCCCTGACCAACCTGCATTGCTACGAAGATTTGCTGGCCGCTGAAGATGGTCAGTACGACTGGCCCTCGTTTGACGAGAACGCGGCCGCCAGCATCTGCTACACCTCGGGCACCACGGGCAACCCCAAGGGGGCGGTGTACTCGCACCGATCCACCGTGCTGCATGCGATGGCTGCGGCCTTGCCGGATGCCATGTGTCTGAAGGCCACCGATGTGGTGCTGCCCGTCGTGCCCATGTTCCACGTCAACGCCTGGGGCATCCCCTATGCGGCCGCGCTGGTGGGTTGCAAGCTGGTGATGCCGGGACACCACCTGGATGGCGCATCGCTGTTCAACCTCTTCGAAGAAGAGAAGGTCACCATGTCGGCCGGTGTGCCCACCATCTGGCTGGGCCTGTTGAACCATGTCAAGGCCAACAACCTGAAGTTCAGCACCTTCAAGACCACGATCATCGGCGGCTCGGCCTGCCCGCCCGCCATGATCCGCACCTTCGAGAACGACTACAACGTCGAGGTCATCCACGCCTGGGGCATGACCGAGCTGTCGCCCATCGGCACCCTGGGCCGTCTGAAGTCCAAGCATGCCGATTTGCCGCGTGAGGCGCAGCAGAAGATCCTTGAGAAGCAGGGCAAGTCGGTGTTCGGCATCGACATGCGCATCGTCGATGGCGATGGCAAAGTCTTGCCGTGGGATGGCAAGGCCGCAGGCGATCTGGAAGTCCGTGGCCACTGGGTGGTCAGTGGTTACTTCAACGTTGACAAGTCGCCGCTGCACGATGGCTGGTTCCCCACGGGAGACGTGGCCACCATCGACGCCGATGGCTATATGCAGATCACCGACCGCTCCAAAGATGTGATCAAGTCGGGCGGTGAGTGGATCAGCTCCATTGACCTCGAGAACGTCCTCATGGCCCACCCGGCTGTGCATGAAGCGGCCGCCATCGCCTGCTTCCATCCCAAGTGGGACGAGCGCCCCTTGATGGTGGTGGTGAAGAAGCCGGACGCCTCCGTCACCAAAGAAGAGTTGCTGGCGTTCTACGACGGCAAGATCCCGAAGTGGCAGACGCCCGACGATGTGGTCTTTGTGGATGAAATCCCACACACGGCCACGGGCAAGATCTCGAAGCTGCAGTTGCGCGAACGCTTCAAGGATCACAAGCTGCCCACCGCCTGATCATTTTTCGAGCCCCCGCTGGGGGCTTTTTGTTGCGTTTGTGGTGGCTGGGGTGGTGTGTTCAGGCGCGAGTTTGCGCAGGTTCGCGCGTTTGTTTCGCGTGTTGTTGGTGGCCCGCCAAGCCCCATGAACACGGTCTGTCGGGCGTTTTGCGATTGAGCAGGTGCTTCTAGGGTCAACCCCAAAGGACTCCCGTGTTTGAGGGGGTTAAATTGTCAAATCACTGATGGCTCACAACTGAGGAGAAAGCAATGCGTTTCCAGTTCCGTGCGATGACTGTGTTGGTGGCGGCGTCTTTGTCGGCAGGTGCCGCGATGGCGCAAAAGGGTGAGACCGTCAAGGTGGCGTGGATCGACCCGCTGTCCGGTCTGATGGCCAGCGTCGGTCAGAACCAGGTCAAGAGCTTCCAGTTCGTGGCCGAGCGCCTCAATGCCAACAACCCGGCAGGCGTCAAGTTCGAAATCGTCACGCTGGACAACAAGCTCAGCCCCGCTGAATCGCTCAACGCGCTGCGCTCGGCCATCGACCAGGGCGTGCGTTACGTGGTGCAGGGCCTGGGTTCGGGGGCCGCACTGGCCCTGGTGGACGGCATCAACAAGCACAATGCCCGCAACCCCGGCAAGGAAGTCGTGTTTGTGAACTACGCAGCCGTGGACCCTGACCTGACAAACAGCAAGTGCAGCTTCTGGCACTTCCGGGTGGATGCCGACACCTCCATGAAGATGGAAGCGCTGACCACCTTCATCAAGGACCAGAAAGAGGTCAAGAAGGTCTACCTGATCAACCAGAACTACGCCCACGGCCAGCAGGTGTCCAAGTTTGCCAAGAGCATGCTGCAGCGCAAGCGCCCTGATGTGCAGGTGGTGGGCGACGACCTGCACCCCTTGGCCCAGGTGCGCGACTTCGCGCCTTATGTGGCCAAGATCAAGGCCTCGGGTGCGGACACCGTGATCACCGGCAACTGGGGTTCTGACCTGGCCCTGCTGGTGAAGGCGGCCAACGATGCCGGCCTGCAAGCCAACTTCTACACCTACTACGCCAACTTCGGCGGCACACCCACTGCGCTGGGCAAGGCCGCCAACGGCCGTGTGTTCCAGGTGGGTTATGGCCACTACAACATGGGTGGGCTGTACGGCCAATTGCTCACCGACTTCAAGAAGCGCTTCAACGACGACTATTACTCGGGTGCCACCTACCACGCGCTGGCCATGCTGGCTGAAGGCATGGCGCGCGCCAAGTCGACCGACCCGGTCAAGGTGGCCCAGGCGATGTCCGGCTTGAAGTTCAAGAGCTTCAATGGTGATGTCGAGATGCGCAAGACCGACCACCAGCTGCAACAGCCGCTGTACATCGCCCGCTGGCAGCCGACCGACGCCAAGAACACCTACAACGTGGAAGGCACGGGCATGACCTTCGCCCCCGTGAAGGCATTCGATGCCTTCGTGTCCAGCACGCCCACCTCGTGCCAGATGAAGCGGCCGTCCTGAGTCCTGCTTCCATGAGGCCTTCGGGCCTCTTTTCTTGAGGGCCCCTAGGGGCACACCTCTCCTGCGAGCCACGCCGCCCCGGGTCACGAGCCCTGGGGCGAGCCTTGATGCACCGTCATGGAAACCTTCATCGTCTTCTTTCTCAACGGCATCAGCTACGGGCTGTTGCTGTTCATGCTGAGTTCGGGCCTGACCCTGATCTTCAGCATGATGGGTGTGCTCAACTTTGCGCACGCGTCGTTCTACATGCTAGGGGCCTACTTCGCGTACGCCATCTCGGCCAAGATGGGCTTCTGGGCCGCGCTGTTCATCGTGCCCTTGATGGTGGGCATCCTGGGCGCGCTGTTCGAGCGGCTCAGCCTGCGCAAGGTGCATCACTACGGGCACGTCCCCGAGCTGCTCATCACCTTCGGTCTGGCCTACGTGATTGAACAGCTGGTGCGCCTCACCTGGGGGCCGTCCACGGTGGATTACCGAATCCCCGAGGCACTGGCTGGCACCCTGTTCACCGTGGTCAACATGGGTGGCGAGGGCTTGCAGTTCCTGGCCGGCGCCCGCGACCCTGTGCTGTGTGCTGCCGACTCGGGCAATACCTGCACCCAGTTCCCCACCTACCGCGGTTTCATGGCCATCGTGGCCCTGTTCATGCTGACCAGCCTGTGGTTGCTGCTGACCAAGACCCGTGTGGGTTTGATCATTCAGGCAGCGCTGACGCACCCCGAGATGGCGCAAGCCCTGGGCCACAACGTGCCCCGCGTGATGATGGGCGTGTTTGGTGGTGGCTGCGCCTTGGCCGGTCTGGCTGGCGTCATTGGGGGCAACGCCTTCATCACCGAGCCCAGCATGGCAGCCTCCTTGGGGGCCATCATTTTCGTGGTGGTGGTGGTCGGTGGCATGGGCTCGCTGGCCGGCGCCTTCCTCGCGTCGATCCTCATCGGCTTGATGCAAACCTTTGCGGTCATCGCCGATGTCTCGATGCTCACGTTCTTCGAGACGATCGGTCAGCCCGTGTCCTTCGAGAACTGGGCTTACCCCTTGCTGAAAATCACCGTTTCCGAGATGGCACCCATCCTGCCGTACCTCTTGCTGGTGTTGATGTTGATCCTGCGTCCGAAGGGACTGCTGGGCACCCGGGAGGAGTGACGCACCATGGCCAATACCGTGTATTCCTTCAAGCCCGTCAATGTGGGCCGCTGGGTGCTGTGGTCGCTCTATGCGATCGTGCTGCTGGTGGCGCCGATCCTCTTTGATTCGGGCACGTCCATGACGATGCTCTCCAAGATGGGCATCGGCATCATCGTCTGCCTGTCTTACAACATCCTGCTGGGGCAGGGTGGCATGCTCAGCTTCGGTCACGCCGTGTATTCGGGGCTGGGGGCCTTTGCAGCCATCCACGCGCTGGTCAAGGTGGGCGAAGAGGTCTGGCAGATTCCGGTCAGTCTCATCCCGCTGGTCGGCGGGGCGGTGGGGTTCCTGGTGGCGGCCCTCTTCGGGTCGGTCACCACCAAGAAGTCCGGCACCACCTTCGCCATGATCACGCTGGGCATTGGCGCGATGGTGTTCTCGATGTCCCTGATGCTGCCCGAGTTCTTCGGGGGTGAGGGCGGCATCTCGGCCAACCGCATGGTGGGTGAGCCGGTCATGGGCATCACCTTCGGTCCGCAGATTCAGGTGTACTACCTCATCGCGGTGTACTGCTTCATCTGCACGGCGCTGATGTTTGCCTTCACGCAAACGCCGCTGGGCCGCATGCTCAATGCCGTGCGCGACAACCCGGAGCGGGTTGAGTTCATCGGCTATGACACCCAGCGGGTGCGCTACCTGGCCTTCATGATCGCTGGCTTTTTTGCCGGCATCGCGGGTGGGTTGCACGCCATCAACGACGAAATCGTCACCGCCGAGGTGGTGGGCGCTGAATACGCCGGCATGTACCTGCTGTTCACCTTCCTGGGTGGAGCCCTGTTCTTCTTCGGGCCCATCATCGGCGCCATCCTGATGGTGTTTGCCACCGTGCTGCTGCACGAGCTCACCAAGGCCTGGATGCTCTACCTTGGCGTCATCTTCCTGATGATGGTGATGTACGCGCCCGGTGGCATCTCCAGCCTCATCATGATGAACCTGCGGGTGGCCGCGTTTGGCTTGTTGCGCAAGGTGTGGGTGGCCTATCTGGCCCTGGCTGGCACGGCCATCCCCATGCTGGTGGGCATCACGGTCATCGTCGAGATGGTCTATCACATCCAGATGAACCAGGGCATGGGCCCCGAGATGACCTTCATGGGGGTGCAACTCAGTGTCGACGCGGTGGATGCCTGGGTGGGGGCGGTGTTCCTCATCCTGACGGGCGGAGGCCTGTTCGAACTGGCGCGTCGGCACTTTGTCCATCAGTGGAGCGAGGTGCAAGAAGAGATCGAGGCGGAGCTGCTGCGCCGTCAGTTGCAGTGAGTGAGGTGACCATGACGCAGCCAACTTCTCCATCGGGTCTGGCGCTGGAACTGCGCGATGTGCGCAAGTCCTTCGGCAAGACCGAAATCATCCGTGGCGCCAACCTGGCCGTGAAGCAAGGCGAGCGGGTGGCCTTGATCGGTCCCAACGGGGCCGGCAAGTCCACCTTGTTCAACCTGATCAGCGGTCGTTTGCCAGTCACCAGCGGGCAGATCATCCTCAAGGGTGAGGCCATTCACGGCAAGAAGCCCTACGACATCAACCGCCGCGGCCTGGCACGCAGCTTCCAGGTGTCCAACCTGTTTCCTCGCCTCAGCGTGTTCGAGAACCTGCGCTGTGCAGTGCTCTGGTCCATGGGGCAGCGTTATGCCTTCTGGCGTTTCCTCAGCGACCTGGAAGAGGTCAACAAGCGTGCCGAGGAGGTGCTCGACATGATCCGCCTGCGGCGTAAGCGTGACACCAGTGCGTCGCTGCTGACCTATGCCGAACAGCGGGCCCTGGAAGTCGGCGTCACCATCGCCGGCGGCGGCGATGTCATCCTGCTGGATGAGCCCACCGCCGGCATGAGCAAGTCCGAGACAGCCAATTTCGTCAGGATGATCCGCGAGGTCACCGAGGGCAAGACCCTCCTGACCGTGGAGCACGACATGGGGGTGGTGTTCGGCCTGGCCGACCGCATCGCGGTGCTGGTCTACGGCGAGGTCATCGCCTTCGATACCCCAGAGAACGTGCGCGCCAATGAGCGCGTCAAGGAAGCCTATCTCGGCTCGGTGCTGGCGGAAGCCCAGGCCGCCGAAGCCGGAGCCTGACCATGCTGAAAGTTCACAACCTGCACGCCTTCTACGGCAAGAGCCACATCCTGCACGGGGTTGATCTGGAAGTTCAACCGGGCGAGATCGTCGCGCTGCTCGGCCGCAACGGCTCTGGCCGGTCCACGCTGGTGAAGACCATCATGGGCATGGTCGAGGGCTCGGGCTCCGTCACCTGGAAGGACCAGGAACTGCTCAAGCAGCCCACGTACGACATCGCCCGGCGCGGCATTGGCTACGTGCCTGAAAGCCGTGACATCTTCCCCAAGCTGACGGTGGAGCAAAACCTGCTGCTCGGGCAACAGAACGGGCGCAAGAACGGGCGCTGGTCGCTGGACGACATGTACCAGTTGTTCCCGCGGCTCAAAGAGCGTCAGCACACTGAGGCGGGGGTGATGTCGGGTGGCGAGCAGCAGATGCTCACGCTGTGCCGCACCCTGATGGGCGACCCCGATCTCATCATGATCGACGAGCCCACCGAAGGCTTGGCCCCCAAGATCGTGGAGTTGGTGGGTGAGTACCTGAAGGAGCTCAAGAAGCGCGGCTTGGGTGTGCTGTTGGTCGAGCAAAAGCTGACCATTGCGCTCGACATCTCCCAGCGCTGCTACGTGATGGGCCACGGCGAAGTGGTGTTCCAAGGCACCCCGGACGAGCTGCGCGCTGACAAATACACGCGCCGGGAGTGGCTGGAAGTCTGATCCACGGGGCATCAAGCCCCACCAGGACCCCTGCACTCTGAGGTCATGGCTGCAGCCTGGCGCAGCCTGTGTCAGAATCATGCTCAATTCGTACAAGATTTCTTGTCAGAATTGATGTTTCACCGTGCGGACGCCGCCGGTCTCGTGCTCCAGGCAGGGTGCGGCTGGCGTCTGCGTGTCTTCACCGAACGCTTCCCGACATTGCCATGAGCGCTACCTACCAAGTCAACGACGGCGTGGCCGTCATCTCGCTGGACAACCCGCCCGTCAACGGTCTCGGTCAAGCCACCCGCGCCGGCATCGTCGAGGGCATCCAGAAAGCCCAGGCCGACGCTGCCGTGCAGGCGGTGGTGATCATCGGCTCGGGCAAGGTGTTCTGTGGCGGCGCCGACATCCGCGAGTTCGGTAGCCCCTTGGCCTTCGCAGCCCCTGATCTGCACGTCACCATCGAGGCAGTCGAACGCTCCGCCAAGCCCGTTGTGGCCGCCATCCATGGCGTGGCCATGGGCGGGGGGCTAGAGCTCGCGCTGGGCTGCCATTACCGCGTGTTCACCAAGGGCACGCAAATCGCGCTGCCCGAGGTCAACATCGGCATCGTGCCGGGTGCGGGTGGCACGCAGCGCTTGCCGCGCGTGCTGGGTGTGGACACCGCCTTGCAGATGATCACCACGGGTGCCTCGGTGATGTCCGAAAAGCTCGCGGCCGCCCCGGGTCAGAAGCTGTTTGACCAGTTGGTGGACGGCGAGCTGCTGCCTGCGGCCATCGCGTTCGCCAAAGAGGTGGCTGGCGTCCGCCCGCTGCCGTCCGTGCGCGACCTCAAGGTAGCGGCACCCGCGGATGCCGAGGCCTTCAACAAAGCGCGTGCCGAATTGGCCAAATCGCGCAAGAACCTGATCGCCCCCCAGCGCTGTGTGGACTGCGTCGAGGCCGCCACCACACTGGATCTGGATGCCGGGATCGCCTTTGAGCGCGAGGTCTTTGCAGGCCTGGTCACGGGCGATCAGGCTCGCGCCTTGCGCCACGCCTTTTTTGGCGAGCGCGCTGCCAGCAAGATCCCTGACGTGCCGGCCGATACCCCGGTGCGCAACATCCAGCGCGTGGCCGTGATCGGCGCCGGCACCATGGGCGGCGGCATCACCATGTGCTTCCTGAACGCCGGCGTGCCCGTCACGCTGCTGGAGATGAAGCAGGAAGCCATCGACCGTGGCGTGGGCATCATCCGCAAGAACTACGAAGCGCAGGTGTCCAAGGGCAAGCTGGCGCAGGACAAATACGAACAGCGCATGGCCCTGCTGACCACCACCCTGAGCTACGACGACATCGCTCAGGCCGACATGGTGATCGAGGCCGTGTTTGAAGACATGGGCGTCAAGTCGCAGGTCTTCACCAAGCTGGATGCCGTCATGAAGCCCGGCGCCATCCTGGCCTCCAACACCTCGACGCTGGACGTCGACAAGATCGCCGAAGTCACCAAGCGCCCCAGCGACGTCGTGGGCCTGCACTTCTTCAGCCCGGCCAACGTCATGCGCCTGCTCGAAGTGGTGCGCAGCAAGCACACCGCCAAGGACGTGATGGCCACCGTGATGGCCGTGGCCAAGAAGATCAAGAAGGTCGCCGTGGTCTCGGGCGTGTGCGATGGCTTCATCGGTAACCGCATGTTCGAGCAGTACGTGCGTCAGAGCTTCTTCCTGGTGGAAGAGGGCGCCACCGTGCAGCAGGTCGACAAGGCCGCCGAGGCCTTTGGCTTCGCCATGGGCCCGTTCCGCGTGGGCGACCTGGCGGGCAACGACATCGGCTATGCCATCCGCAAGCGCCGCCGTGTGGAGCAGCCTGACGTCATCTACAGCCCGGTGGGCGATGCCGTGTGCGAGTTGGGTCGTTATGGTCAGAAGGTCGGCAAGGGCTGGTATGACTACGAAGCCGGCAAGCGCGAGCCCATCCCCTCGGCCGAGGTGCAGGCCTGCATCGACAAGGTGCGTGCCGACAAGGGCCTGACGCCCCGTCAGATCAGCGACGAAGAAATCGTGCAGCGCCTGGTGCTGGCCATGGCCAATGAAGGCGCGCTGATCCTCGAAGAAGGCATCGCCTCCAAGGCGTCCGACATCGACATGGTCTACCTCACGGGTTACGGCTTCCCGATTTACCGCGGCGGCCCCATGCTCTACGCCGACATGCTGGGCCTGCCCAAGGTGATCGAGCTGATGAAGGGCTTCGCGGCCAACCCCAACGGCGACCCCCAGTTCTGGACGCCCGCGCCGCTGTTGGCCAAGCTGGCCGCCGAAGGCAAGGGCTTCACCGGCTGAGGCCGGTCTGACGTGAGCACACCACCATGACCCACCGCGCCACCGTTGACTTCCTGCTGCACGACTGGCTCAAGGCCGAAGCCTTGTGCCAGCGCCAGCGCCACGCCGAGCACAGCCGCGAGACCTTCGATGCCGTGCTCGACCTCAGCGAGAAGATCGCCAGCGAGCAGTTCGCCCCCATCAATCGCCTGACCGATGAACACGAGCCCACCTTCGACGGCGTCACCGTGACGCTGCCCAGGGAAACGCCCGTGGCCCTGGCCGCGTTCAACGAGGCGGGCCTGATGGCCGCCAGCAAGGACGCCGAGCTCGGTGGCATGCAGCTGCCCACAGTGGTCGAGATCGCCTCGATGAGCTTCTTCTACAAGGCCAGCGTGTCGCTGGCCGCGTACCCGATGCTCACGCGCGGCAACGCCAACACCATCCTGGCCCACGGCACCCCGAAGCAGATCGAGGTGTTCGCCAAAGGCGGCTTTGAGGGCCGAACTTTCGGCACCATGTGCCTGAGCGAACCGCAGGCTGGATCCAGCCTGTCGGACATCGTCACGCGCGCCGTGCCCGACGTGAAGGGCGATGGCACGGGCGTGGACTGGCTTGAGGACCCGCTGGGCAAGCGCTATCGCCTCAAGGGCAACAAGATGTGGATCTCGGGTGGCGAGCACGAGATGGGCGAGAACATCGTCCACCTGGTGCTGGCCAAGATCCCGGGGCCTGACGGCAAGCCGGTGCCGGGCGTCAAGGGCATCTCGCTGTTCATCGTTCCTCGCAAGCTCGTCAAGGCCGATGGCTCGATCACTTCGCAGCGCAACGACGTGGCCTTGGCCGGGCTCAACCACAAATGCGGCTACCGCGGCACCGTCAACACCCTGCTGAACTTCGGTGAAGGCAAGTTCCCCGTCAACGGCGAGGCTGGCGCGGTGGGCTACCTGATCGGCAAGGAAGGCGAGGGCCTGAAGTGCATGTTCACGCTCATGAACGAGGCCCGCATCAGCGTGGGCCTGGGCGCGACCATGCTGGGCTACGCAGGCTACGAGTACTCGCTGCAGTACGCGAAAGACCGCCCGCAAGGGCGCCACATGGGCGCAGGCGGCAAGGACCACAGCTCGCCGCAGGTGCCCATCATCGGCCACACCGATGTCAAGCGCATGCTGATGATGCAAAAGGCCATCGCCGAAGGCGGCCTGGCCCTGGGCCTGCTCTGCGCGCAACTGGTGGACGACCAGCACACGGGCAGCGCTGAAGAGGCCGAGAAGGCCAGCCTGCTGCTGGAGCTGCTCACCCCGATCGCCAAGAGCTGGCCCAGCGAATGGGCGCAAGAAGCCAACTCGCTGGCCATCCAGATCCTGGGCGGCTACGGCTACACGCGCGACTACCCGGTCGAGCAGTTCTGGCGCGACAACCGCCTCAACATGATCCATGAAGGCACACATGGCATCCAGGGCCTGGACCTGCTGGGCCGCAAGGTGGTGATGAACGGCGGCAAGGCCCTGAGCGTGCTGGCCGAGCGCATCAGCGAAACCATCCAGAAAGCCGGTCACGTCAATGGCCTGGCCGAACACGCGAACGCCTTGGCGCAAGCCCTGAAGAAGGTGGGCGCCACCACCAAGGCCGCCTGGGCCACCGGCGTGCCCGAAGAGGCCCTGGCCAACGCCACGCCTTACCTGCAGGCCTTCGGCCACACCGTGCTCGCCTGGATCTGGCTGGAACTGGCACTGGCGGCCAAAGCCGCGCAAGCGCAAGGGCAGTGGGACGCATCGCCTCTGGGCCCCGGATTCCTGAAGGGCAAGCTGGCCGCCACCGACTATTTCTTCGCCTACGAGTTGCCCAAGATCGACGCCTGGCTGGGCGTGGTCTCGCGCCGCGACCTGACCTGCGCGCAGGCCGAGGCCGACTGGTTCTGAAAGGAGTCTCCATGCTGCGACACATCGTCATGTGGACCCTGAAGGACCCGGCCGATGCGCCCAAGGTCAAGGCCTTGCTCGACAGCTGCAAGGGCCTCGTGCCCGGCATGCACGAGTTCGACGTCGGCATCAAGTCCGAAGGCCTGGAGGCCAACTGCGACGTGGTTCTCGTCTCGACGTTCGAAGACGCCGCCGCGCTGGCCGCGTACGTGCCCCACCCGCACCACCAGGGCGTGGTCGCGCAGATCCGACAGATGGCGGCCACGCGCCATGTGCTGGACTACCTGGTCTGATCACACCCAAGACCGTTCCCATCGAAAGCCTGACCACATGAGCACCCCCCGCACCGTTCAGCAACTGTTTGACCTCAAGGGCAAGACGGCCCTGATCACCGGGGGCTCGCGCGGCCTGGGCTTGCAGATGGCCCAGGCCCTGGGCGAAGCCGGTGCCAAGGTGGTGATCAGTTCGCGCAAGGCGGCCGACCTGGAGCAGGCCGTGGCCACGCTCCAGAACGCCGGCATCGAGGCCCACTGGATCGCGGCCGATGCGGGCAAGCCGGACGAGATCCAGCGTCTTGCCAAAGACACACTGGCGCGAGTCGGCGAGGTGGACATCCTCGTCAACAACGCTGGCGCCACTTGGGGCGCGCCCGCCGCCGACCACCCGCTGGAGGCCTGGGACAAGGTGATGAACCTCAATGTGCGGGGGTACTTCCTGCTCTCGCAGGCCATCGCCAAGGCCAGCATGATCCCGCGCAAGCAGGGGCGCATCATCAACGTGGCCTCCATCGCGGGCCTGGGGGGCAACCATCCGTTCATGCAGACCATCGCCTACAACACCAGCAAGGGCGCGGTCGTCAACTTCACCCGCGCCCTGGCCTGCGAGTGGGGCCACCTCGGCATCCGCGTCAACGCCATCGCGCCGGGCTTCTTCCCCAGCAAGATGACGGCGGGCACCTTGGCGGCGGTGGGTGAAGACAGCCTGGCCAGCGCCGCGCCCCTGCAGCGTTTGGGCGACGACGAAGACCTCAAAGGCATCACCCTTTTGTTCGCCTCCGAGGCCGGCAAGCACATCACCGGTCAGATCCTGGCGGTGGATGGTGGCGTCAGTGCGGTCATCGGTGGTTGATCTGGGCGTCGCATCACCATGAGCATCCCGTTTTCCATCCGTATCCCCTTCATCGAGCAGATCGGCTGCCAACTGCAGCGTCATGACAGCGGCCACGCCGAGATCTCGCTCACCGTTGATGAAACCCACACCAACTCCTTCGGCGTGGCCCATGGCGGCCTCTTGATGACCATGCTGGATGTGGCCATGGCCCATGCCGCGCGCAGTCACCGCCGCAACGCCCAGGGGGAAGAGCCTGGCCTGGTCACCATCGAGATGAGCACGCGGTTCATGCGCCCCGGGCTGGGGCATATCCGTGCCTTCGGTGAGTTGATGCATGCCACCGCCTCACTGGCGTTTTGCGAAGGCCGTGTGCTCGATGACAAGGGCGAGGTGTGCGCTCACGCCACCGCCACGTTCAAGTACCTGCGCGCCTTGCCGGTTTCAGGCCGGCAAACGCATTCCCTGCCTGCCTCTCCACTCAGGGGAGCAGGCTCCGACTGACGCAGCGCCTGCTGCTCCTCTTGAAGAAGGTCGCCTCTCATGAGCCTCATCAACCGACAGATCCACCTCGTGTCACGCCCCCAAGGCGAGGCCCAACTCGATAACTTTCAGCTGGTCGAATCGCCGGTGCCGGCGGCTGACGCCCTCAGCGAAGGCCAGGTGGTGGTGCGGCACCATTTCCTATCGTTGGATCCCTACATGCGCGGCCGCATGAACGACAGCCGCAGTTATGCCGAGCCCCAACCCCTCAACGCCGTCATGCTGGGCGGCACCGTGGGCGAGGTGCTCTACAGCCGTCACCCCAAATTCCTGCCAGGCGATCAGGTGCTGGGCATGGGCGGCTGGCAAGAGTACAGCGTGGTGGATGCCTCGGTGCGTGGTGCCCTCCACAAGGTCGACACCAAGCACATTCCCTTGTCCGCCTACCTCGGCGCGGTCGGCATGCCTGGCGTCACCGCCTGGTATGGCCTGATGAAGATCATCGCGCCGAAAGCGGGTGAGACCGTGGTGGTCAGCGCCGCCAGTGGGGCGGTGGGCAGTGTGGTGGGGCAGTTGGCCAAGGTGCGCGGTTGTCGCGTGGTCGGGGTGGCCGGTGGTCAGGACAAATGTCGTTACGTGGTCGATGAGCTGGGCTTTGATGCCTGCATCGACTACAAGCAGCATGCCGATCCCAAGGCCTTCTACCAAGCCCTCAAGGCGGCCACACCCCAGGGCATTGATGGCTACTTCGAGAACGTCGGGGGCATGATCCTCGACGCCGTCATGCTGCGCATGAATGCCTTCAGCCGCCTGGCCATGTGCGGCATGATCGCCGGCTACGACGGCCAGCCCACGCCCATGCAGAACCCGGCGCTCATCCTGGTGAACCGGATGAAGGTCGAGGGCTTTATCGTGAGCGAGCACCCCGAGGTGTGGGCCGATGCCACCCAGGAGTTGGGTACGCTGGTGGCCACAGGACGCCTGAAGTTCAAAGAAAGTGTGGCGCAAGGCATTGCGACCGCACCAGAGGCTTTCCTGGGTTTGCTCAAGGGCAAGAACTTTGGCAAGCAACTCGTCAAACTGATCTGAGATTTTCTGGAACCCCCCAACATGTCCCACCTTACTCTTCAAGCCGGCGTCACCACGGTGGTGATCACCGGTGCCGGCAGCGGCTTCGGTCTGGAATTGGCCCGTCTGGGCGCTCAAAAAGGTCTCAACCTGGTGTTGACCGACGTCCAGCAGGACGCACTGGATGCCGTCGTGCAGGAGCTGCGCGGCCAGAAAGCCAAGGTCGCAGCCTTGCGCGGCGATGTCTCTCGTCCCGAAGATGTCCAGGCGCTGGCCGACATGTGCCTGGAGCGCTTCGGTGCCCCCCACATCGTCATCAACAACGCCGGTGTGGCCCACGGTGGTCTGATCTGGGAACACACCCTGCGCGACTGGCAATGGGTGCTGGGCGTCAACCTCCATGGCGTCATCCATGGGGTGCACACCTTCACCCCGCTCATGCTCGAGGCTGCCCGCAAAGACCCGTCCTACCAGGGCCACATCGTCAACGTGGCGTCCATGGCGGGGCTGCTCAACTCGCCCAACATGGGCGCCTACAACGTCAGCAAGCACGCGGTCGTCAGCCTGTCTGAAACGCTGTACCAGGACCTCTCCCTCGTCACCGACCAGGTGCGCGCTTCGGTGTTGTGCCCGTACTTCGTGCCCACCGGCATCCACCAGTCGCACCGCAACCGTCCCAATGAGTTGCGCAGCGAAGGCAAGCCCACCGCCAGTCAGATGATTGCCCAGGCCATGAGCACCAAGGCCGTCACCTCGGGCAAGGTCACAGCCGCCGAGACGGCCGCGCTGGTGTACGCCGCCGTGGAGAAAGGCCAGTTCTACATCTACACCCACCCTCAGGCCCTCAGCATGGTGCAAACGCGTCTGGAAGACGTCGTGCAGGCCCGCAACCCGACCGACCCGTTTGCGGGCAAGCCGGAGATTGGCGAACAACTGCGCCAGGCCTTGCGTCAGGCGATCAAGTAAGCCACCGATCGGCCGGGCCCCCAGCCACTGAGAGCTGGGGGGCATCAAGGTGTGATTGGATCAGCGCGCGTCCATCTCGCGATGGCGCGCCAACACGGCACCTCGGTGGCCAAAGCGTTGCAGCAACTGCTCCACGCAATACACCGACCGGTGCTGCCCCCCCGTGCAGCCCAGTGCCACGGTCACATAGCTGCGCTGATCGCTCTCCAGCGCTGGCAGCCAGCGCAGCAGAAACGCTTCAATCTGGGCGATCAACTCGGCCGACTCGGGTTGAGCCGCCAGGTAGTCGATCACCGGCTGGTCACGCCCGTTCAACGGCTTGAGCTCCTTCAGATAGAAGGGGTTGGGCAGCATGCGAACGTCGAACACGAAGTCAGCATCCATGGGCACGCCATGTTTGAAGGCGAACGATTCGAACACCAAGGTCAAGCGCGACGGTGCGGCCTGCACGATGTTGCGCACCCACGATCTCAGCTGAGCAGGCCTCAGCAGGCTGGTGTCAATCACGGTCGACCGGTCACGCAGCGGTGCAAGCAGTTCACGTTCTTGCTCGATGGTGTCGATCAGGGCCTGTTCCGCTTGGGCCTGCGCAGCCTCGGCCGTACTCTCGGTCATTGCAGCGTTCGCCACAGCAGACTGGCGCTGCTGACGCCATTGGGCCAGCGGGTGAGGCCGCCGCGTCTCTGAGAACCGGCGCACCAGGGCGTCCGTGCTGGCATCCAGGAACACCGCGCGCAGTTGATGACCTTGGGCCTGCAACTGGCTGAGCACCGGCATCAAATCGGGCAGCGAGTCCACGCTGCGCACATCCACGGACACGGCGATCCGGCGTTGCAGTTCGGGCGAGCGAGCCACTTCCAGCTCGATCATGCCTTGCAACAACTCAGGGGGCAGGTTGTCCACGCAGAAATAGCCGGCATCCTCCAGGGCGTTCAGCGCCACCGATTTGCCCGAGCCCGAGATGCCGCTGAGCAGCACGATGTCCAGCGGCTTCATGCGGCCTCCCGGCGGCGTCGGCCGGTGCGGTCATGTGCCGAGTCAGCAGGCGCAACGGCGTCGCGCGGTACGGGCTCGTGTGCAGACTTCATCATGGCCTGGGCGTGCGCCAGACTGGTCTCTGACACTTGTCCACCCAACATCCGGGCCAGTTCGTGCACGCGCTCGTCCGCCTGAACCGAACGGATGTCGCTCAGCGTTTGTCCGTCGCGCGCCGCCTTGCTCACCACCAGATGCTGGTGCGCGCAGGCGGCCACCTGGGCCAGGTGGGTCACGGCCAACACCTGGTGCCGATGCCCCAAACGCTGCATCAGCTTACCCACCGTATCGGCCACCTGGCCGCCCACGCCCGAGTCGATCTCGTCGAAGATCAGGGTGATGCCCGAGGCGTCGGCCCGCTGATGGCTGGACGTCGTCACGGCAATGGCCAGGGCCAGACGCGACAATTCGCCCCCTGAGGCCACCTTGGCCAGGGCCCGTGGTGTGCTGCCGGCGTGGCCTGCCACACGCAGCTCGATCGACTCCAGTCCCCAGGCTTGCGGGGCATCTTGTGGCAGCAAGGCCACGTCGAAGCGGCCCCCGGCCATTCCCAAGGTCTGCATGGCCGCCGTGACCGCCTGCGCCAGCGCCGGGGCGGCGTCATGACGTTGGCGAGACACCGCCTCAGCCTCGCGGCGCCAGGCCTGATCGGCCTCCAGCACCGCGCGCTCCAGCGCCTCCAGGTCGGTCGCCGCATCCAGCTTGGCCAGCTCATGCTGCCACTGCGCCAGCACATCGGGCAGTTCGGCGGGTTGACGACGCAGACGGCGCGCCTGCCCCAGCCAGGCCGACAGCCGCGCATCCAGCTCGGCCAGGCGGTCCGGATCCAGCTCGGTGTGGTTCAACACGCCGTTCAGCGTGCGTGCCGCATCCTGCACCTGGGCGCGGGCCTCTCGTAGCACCCCCAACGCATCGTTCAGGGTGGGCAACACCCCCGCCACATCCTGCAGCGCATCCTCGGCTCGTCCCAACAGGGTGTCGGCGTTCTCGTCAGACTCCGACACGGCTTCCAGGGCGGTCCGGGCGGCGTCCAGAATGGCCTGACCATGGCTCAGTCGCCCATGCTCCTCATTCAGCTCTACCCATTCATCCCGACCCGGGTTCAGCTTGGCCAACTCGGCGATCTGCCATTGCAGCCGTTCGCGCTCCTGCTCCAGGGTGGTCTGCCGCGCACGGGCCTCATCCAAGGCCTGCTGAGCGTGCTTGCGCAGCTGCCAGGCCGCAGCCAAGCCATCGCTGTTCACGCCGGCATACTCGTCCACCAGGGCACGCACCGCTTCGGGCCGGGTCAGGCTTTGCCAGGCATGCTGACCGTGGATGTCCACCAGCCAGTCGGCCAGCTCGCGCAGTTGGGTCAGTGTGGCCGGTCGGCCATTCACCCAGGCGCGGCTTTTGCCCTGTGCATCCACCACGCGGCGCAACATCAGGGCAGTCTCGTCGTCGGGGGCGTCCAAGCCTGACGCTTCCAGCCATGCGCTCAATCCGGCATACTGATCTGGCGTCACCTCAAACTCGGCCGTGATGTCTGCCCGGGCGCACCCCTCGCGCACCACGCCAGCATCGGCCCGGTTGCCCAACGCCAGTTGCAACGCATCAATCAAGATGGATTTGCCTGCGCCCGTTTCTCCGGTCAGCACGGTGAAGCCGGACTGCAGCTCCACGTCCAGCTGATCAACAATCACGAAATCGCGCAAGACCAGGCGGCGCAGTGCAGCCATCTCAACTCACTCCTTCATTCCAGCGCAGCTTGCGCCGCAGCGTCGCGTAGTAATTCCAGCCCTGCGGATGCAGGAACGTCACCTTGTGGGCCGACCGCCGCACGGTCACCCTGTCGCCGTGCAACAGGCTGGCCAGCGACTGCATGTCGAAGTTCATGCTGGCATCACGGCCTGCCACGATCTCGATCGTGATGGTGCCGGTGTCGGACACCACGATGGGGCGGTTCGACAGCGTGTGAGATGCGATCGGTACCATCACCCAGCCACACAAGCCGGGGTGCAGGATCGGTCCACCCGCTGACAAGGCGTAGGCGCTCGACCCGGTGGGCGAGGACACGATCAGACCATCGGCACGGTAATTGGCCACGAACTGACCGTCAATCTCCGCGCGCAACTCCACCATGCTGGCCGTCGCTCCACGACTCACCACCACCTCGTTCAGCGCGTGCCCTTCGTAGATCGTCTCGAAACTGCCATCCGCCCGGGGCCGGATCACAGCGCCTTCGAGCATGGCGCGTTCTTCACGCTCGAACTGGCCAGACAGAATCTGCGGCAGCGCCGTTGGCACATCCCGCAACTGCACGTCCGTGATGAACCCCAGCCGCCCCTGGTTGATGCCAATCAGGGGCACATCGTAGGGCGCCAGCTCGCGCGCCACGGCCAGCATGGTGCCGTCGCCGCCCACCACCACCGCCACGTCACACTGCTGCCCGATCTGGGCCAGGGTCAGGGCAGGGTAGTCGTTCATGCCGGTGGCCAGCGCGGTCTCGCTTTCCAGGCACACTTCCAGGCCGCAGCGCGCCAGCAAATGCGCCACATCCTCCAATACGGGACGGATCCCGCGGGCATGGTATTTCCCAACCAGGGCGGCGTGTTGAAACCGACAGGATGACAGGGCAGGCATGCTTCGGATTACACCACAGCGCCACCCTGGTTGACCTGTCTGGCCAAGGCCTGGGCATGCGCATCAAGCCCCGTGTGCACGCGCTGGCACTAGAATCAACATGCCATGCTGGATGACCGTGCCAAGCACCTCTTGAAGACGTTGGTCGAGCGTTACATCGCCGACGGGCAACCCGTCGGCTCTCGAACCCTGTCCAGGGCCTCGGGCCTGGACCTCTCGGCGGCCACCATCCGCAATGTGATGGCTGACCTGGAAGAGTTGGGGCTCATTGCCAGCCCGCATACCTCCGCCGGACGCATCCCCACCGCCCGAGGTTACCGGCTGTTCGTGGACACCATGTTGACGGCCCACCCCCTGTCTCCTGACAGTCCGCCCATGGCAGCCGAAACGCTCTTGCCGGACCAGCCGCAGCGGGTCATTGCCAATGCAGCCCACATGCTGTCCAGCCTCTCGCATTTCGTGGGGGTGGTCACGGCACCACGAAAGCCCTCGGTGTTTCGCCACATCGAGTTCCTCCGATTGGGCGAGCGTCGCATCCTCGTCATCCTGGTGGCACCTGACGGGGATGTTCAAAACCGAGTTGTCTTTACCGCACAAGACCACACCCAGGCTGAACTGATCGAGGCCAGCAACATGCTCAACGCCCATTACTCGGGCTTGTCCATCGAGGCCATGCGTGAGCGACTCAAGCGCGAGGTCGATCAACTGCGCACCGAAATCGCCGGTCTCATGCAGGCGGCCGTTCAGGCCGGGGGTGATGTGCTGGCCGAAAACACCGACCAGTTGATCGTGGCGGGCGAGCGTAACTTGCTCACCGTGCAAGATTTCTCCAACGACCTGGGCTCATTGCGCCGAATGTTCGATCTTTTTGAGCAGAAAACCCAGCTCATGAGATTGCTCGACACCTCCAGCCAGGCCGACGGCGTGCAAATCTACATCGGGGGTGAAAGCCAGGTCGTCCCCTTTGAAGAGTTGTCCGTCGTGTCCGCTCCCTATCAGGTCAACGGCCAGATCGTCGGTACCCTGGGGGTCATCGGCCCCACCCGCATGGCCTACGACCGCATGATCCAGATCGTGGACATCACGTCTCGTCTGGTCTCCAACGCCCTCAGTCAGCCTTGAGTCAGCCTTGATGACCGCCGGTCAGACCGTCCGCCCTCGGTCTGCGGTATCTGATCGGCAGATTTTTGGTATTTGAAGAATCTGTTTGACCGATTTTGAGGTGGTGCGTAAGCTGTTGGCAGCTTTCACGCCCCCCTCACCGCTGGTCAACCATGTCCTCTCGTTCCCGACCTTTCCATCACGCC
>CAMTVS010000092.1:0-2537 GCA_947085235.1 uncultured Aquabacterium sp.
ATGAACGGGTGCTGGAGACATTTCCCCGCCTCTCGGAGCGGCTGAACCACGGCGGCCAGCAGCTCAGCGGCGGCGAGCAGCAGATGCTGACCATCGGCCGGGCCCTGATGACCAACCCGGATGTGCTCATCCTTGACGAGGCCACCGAAGGACTGGCCCCGCTGATTGCCCGCGAGATCTGGCGCATCTGCGGCCTGATCCGCGAAAGCGGCATCAGCAGCATCATCGTGGACAAGGCCTGGAAGCACGTCACCCAGATCACCGACCGGAACGTGATCCTGGTCAAGGGCGAGGTGGCATTTGAAGGCAGCTCGGACGAACTGCTGTCGCAGCCGGAGCTGCTGACGCAATACCTGGGGGTATGAAAAAAGAACCCCGGGCGTGTCCGAATTTTTGTGTAAACGGTTCGGACTTCAGTTGACGGAGATGCGGTCTCCGAACTGAATGGTAAAGCGGGTCAGCGCAGCCTTCCAATCGCGGATGGGCATGGTCCACTTCTGGCTGATGTTGCGCAGGGCCAGGTAGAACAGCTTGGTCAGCGCCTCGTCGCTGGGGAACGAGCCACGGTTCTTGCTCAGCTTCCTCAGGCCCATGTTCACCGACTCGATGGCGTTGGTCGTGTAGATGACCTTTCGGATTTCTGCCGGGTAGTCAAAGAACGGCGTCAGCCGGCACCAGTTCCTGCGCCAGGACTGGCCAATGGGCAGGTAGTCCGAGTCCCACTTTGCTTCGAACTCGCCCAGGCGCAGCTCGGCCTCTTCGGCGGTGGCGGCCTGGTAGATGTGGCGTAGGTCCGCCGCAACATCTTTTCTGCGCTTCCACGAGACGTAGTTCAGGCTGTGGCGCACCATGTGCACGATGCACAGCTGAACCACAGCCTTGGGGAACACCGCCTCGATGGCATCGGGGAAGCCCTTGAGCCCGTCAACGCAGGCGATGAAGATGTCCTGTACGCCCCGGTTGCGCAGCTCGGTGACCACCTGCAGCCAGAACTTGGCACCCTCGGTCTGCGCCAGCCACAGGCCCAGCACCTCCTTCTCGCCATTCATGTTGATGCCGATGGCCAGGTACACCGCCTTGACCCGCACCGCGCCCTCGCGCACCTTCACGTGGATACAGTCCAGGTAGACGATGGGGTAGATGGCGTCCAGCGGGCGGGCCTGCCAGACCTTGACCTCTTCGATGACGGCGTCCGTCACCGATGAAATCAGGCTGGGCGAGACCTCGGCGCCGTACATCTCCTGCAGGTGGCTCTGAATCTCGCGCACCGTCATGCCGCGGGCGTACAGGGAGATGATTTTGTCGTCGAAGCCGGCCCAGCGGGTCTGGTGCTTGGGGATGAGTTGGGGCTCGAAGCTGCCGTGGCGGTCGCGTGGCACTTCGATGGGTAGCTCGCCGAACTCTCCCTTGAGGGTCTTCTTGCTCTTGCCGTTGCGGGTGTTGCCGCTGGCATTGGCCACGGCCTCGTGGCGTTCGTGGCCGAGGTGTTCGGTCAGTTCGGCGTCCAGCGCCTTCTCCACCAGCAGCTTGGTCAGCTGTTTGAGCAGGCCGTTCTCGCCAATCAGGTCCTCAGGCTTCTTGTAGTCGGCCAGCAGGCTGGCCAGCAGTTCTTGCGGTACTTCGTGCTTCTTGGTTGTCATTGTGTTTGCGGACAAGCAGGCTCTCGCCTGCGGTGGATTGTCCGTTTACACAAAATTCTGCACACCCTCCAATGGCCACGGCCAGCGCCTCTTCGTCGTCCAGCAGCAGCGGCGGCAGCGACTGCCCCGCGCGGAAGGCATAGCCGCCCGCCACGCCGCTGCTGGCGTGAATGGGGTAGCCGAGCTGACGCAGCCGGTCGATGTCGCGCCGCAGCGTGCGCGGGTGCACGGCCAGCCGCTCGGCCAGTTCGGGGCCGGCCCAGTGGCTGCGGGTCTGCAGCAGCGACAGCACCCGCAGCAGGCGCGAGGACGATGAAAGCATGGTGACACTCTAGCTTTTATTGAGGGCCGAATCTGTCCGCAATGGGCGCGACATTGCGGACACGGGTTCGGCGCGGTGCCGGGCCCGCCACCCACACCCCCAAGGAGCCCACCATGTCCCAGATCGTTCTCTACTGGCACCCCATGTCCAGCGCCACCCCGGTCGCCTGCGCCCTCGCCGAACTTGGCGTGCCGCACGAGCGGATCAAGGTCGACATCACCACCGGCGAGCAGCGCCGGCCCGACTACCTGGCCCTGAACCCCAACGGCAAGGTGCCCACCCTGACCGTGGACGGCGCGCCGATGTTCGAGGCGCTGGCCATCGAGCTGTGGCTGGGTCACACCTATGGCGTCAAGAGCGGCCTGTGGCCGGCCGGCGGCACACCGGAACACCTGCAGGCTATGTCCTGGAGCACCTGGGCCTATGTCACCTACGGCGCGCAGGTGTTTCGCCTGCAGGCTTCGAAAGACATGGGCACGACGGGCGATGCCCACGGCACCGCGGCGCACAAGGCCCTGGACGAGCTGCTCACCGTGCTCGACGGGCGCCTGAACCAGCACCCCTGGCTGCTCGGC
>CAMTVS010000093.1:0-35734 GCA_947085235.1 uncultured Aquabacterium sp.
CCAACGCCGCCCTCAGCCTGCGCGCCCACACCGATGCCCAGCAAATCTGGTCAGAACAAGACCTGACCGTGCAAAGCACCACCAGCGAGATCCGCATCCAGGCCAGCCAGAGCATCACCCTGACGGCCGGCCAAAGCCAAATCGAGCTCAAGGGCGGCAACATCACGTTCACGTGTCCGGGCAACTTCATCGCCAAGGCCAGTGCGCACAACTGGGCGGGGCCGGGCAGCGGGGCGACGAGTTTGATGGCCCTGCCAGACTCCAGGGTAAAACTCTTCAACCGCCAGGCGAAGCTGGTAAACGACCTTACTGGTGAGCCGATGGCGGGAGTACCCTACAAAGCAACGACTCCAGAAGGAGATGTTCATTACGGAACAACCGATGAAAATGGGCTGACAATGCTGGTGCCAACGATCAACCCACAGAGTATTGAGTTCCACTGGGGAGTCACAGCACACAGCAAAGGAGGCGAGTGATGCCTCCACCAAAGACTTTTAGAACTGAGACTCAAGAGCCTGGCGGAACAGTACCTGTTGACAGACTGAAGCCGAACTCAGAAATTCATATACTTATCGGCGGCCCCTACACAGCGGGCCGAGAAGAACACAGGTATGGACATGTGGCTGTTCGTATAAAAACACCTGGGACTGACACAACCTATGATTTTGGCCGCTACGGCCGAGTTACAGGAGATTTTGGCGCAGAAGGCGAGGGCATCTTGCGAGTATGGCTCAACTTCACAGACTACATTTCAGGAGAAAACAGCTTAAAGCGAAAAACAACTGGTTTTGTTTTCTCTGCGTTTGAAGAACAATCGCAAGCTGTAAACACACATTTTCGCGACCTGATTAAAGCCAGCAAACCAAGGACTGAGTTGGAGCGGGGCCGTAGCGGACTAAAAATTTACCAACTCCCAAGAAATTATCACGCCCTCACGTATAACTGCACAACGTTGAGCCTGGATGGAGTGAAAGCGGGGATGCCAAATTTTGAAAATGGGGGCACGGCATTCATTGACCCCGCCACCGTTCTCTCGATGACAGAATTGCTGGCGATGAAAACCATCGGAGGAGGAACCCCAAACAGGTTATTCCTGCCAGCAAACTTGGAGAAGTTTTTATCCACCAAACCGGCCGTCAAACCGACCAGGGTGGATGTTTACGGCGCTATAAAATGAAGGCTTCAAGCTTCTTTGGAATGATCGCAGCCGTAACCATTGCGGCATCGATAGGATATTTTTATAGGGCAATGATGAGCAACGAAAATCCACCAATGATGCACAAACTTAAGGCGCCACTCATGCTTTCAGGCGGCGCCGCATCAAAACACCATTACCTACTCCCGGCCGGCACGACCTTGTACTACGATCAAGCCTTCCCAGAAGGGTTCGTGAGATACAAGATCTATGTCAACGTGGAAGGCGTCTCTCTAGATGTGGCACCACCAACCGACAAGTTTTGGCTAGATCCTTTGGCCGCTTTCCCCGTAAGCAAGGAGCAGTTGAAGAAATTGGCTGAAGACTATCCAATCACAAAGGACGAACTCAGGGAAATACTCGCATCTGGCGCCTTGTCAAAAGACGAAATCCGAAATTTACTTGAGGATTTTTCAAAGTAAGCTTTCGCTCAGATGGGGGGAGAGATGTTACTGGACTTCATCGATGGCGACATCGACCGGCTCGCCGTCATTGGACAACGGTGAATTTGACGAGGCCGTCGATTCCGATGCGAGCTTGACCAACGTCGCTCAGTGACTGCGCTGCGAAGCCAGGCGGCCATGCCCAGCCGAAAGCGAATGCCCCCCGGGGGCGCCCGGCAAGCGTCGCTTCAAACAAGGCGAAATCATGCCCGAGGTGAAGTCCGACTACGGTCAAACGATCTGGTATTGCGAGCCTTCGGGCAAAGAATCATGACGAGAGAGCAGTCCCCACCACACCTCATCCAAGGTCCATTGCATGTCGATACCAACATGGGCGGCATCACCGTTGAACACGACGGAGCGGGCCACTTCACTTTCAGCCTCGAAACCGTTCGTGAGGTGGGTGTGGCGTCGTTGGCAGAGGTGGTGTCCCATGATGTGGTGCGCGTGGCCGGGCTCGTGTCGCACAGCATCCGCTTGATCCACGGAGGCCTGGTCCACTTTGCATTCAATCAAACAGGGCAATTGGTGGAACTGTCAGGCAGCCGTGCGCTGCTCGAAATGACATCGGAGCACCGCTTGAGCATTCGTGCGATGCCTGCGCCCGTCTCGGCCTGATCACATATAAGCATCGTTAATCCATCAAAAAACAAGGAGAGTCCATGAACCGCATGACCCTGATCACCTGCACCCTTGCCATGCTGGCGGTGGGCTGCACAGACCCGAAGGCCGCAAACGAAAGCAACTTCGAGAAGGCCATTCAAAGTCACCTAGACACGGCTTACCCCCGCTGCTTCATCACACAGAAATTTCCCGCCGTGATCGAATTTGACTTTGGCGGGCAACGTCAGACGCTGGCAGCGCTCGCCAAAGCTGGCCTCGTATCTACCCAGGAAAAGAAGATTGAGGCCGCCTCGTTCGGGGCCATCAAGCGTTACAAAACGGTCACCGAATACGATTTGACCGACGAAGGGCGTCGGCACTACAAGGCGGATGCCACCAAAAACCTCCGAGGGGATTCTCTCGGCGGCTTTTGTTTTGGCAAGGCCAGCATCACCGAAATCGAAGAGTTCACCGAGCCTGCAGACATGATGGGGGCGCGCATTTCACGCGTGCGCTTCCGTTACGAAATCAGCGGACTTCCTTCTTGGGCCACATCTGAAGACCTGCTCAACGCTGTGCCCGCGCTCAAGACGGCTCATGGCGCCTCCAAAAAACCAGAGGTGGCCAATGCAGTGCTGATTCTCACCAGCAACGGCTGGCAGCATGAATCAAGCGTCCGCCGCTGACGCGCGTAGCAGGCAAGCAAGCCCGCCCATGGTGACACATCCATCAGCATGCCCCCGATGTGGGGGTGCCGATTGGCGATCTATTCGGTTGATGTACGGCCAAGAAGTGCAGCACGACACCACCGCCAGCTTGGGTGCAACGTTGCTGCACGACTGGTTCTCGGGCTTGAGCAGTGGATGGGTGAGGCCCCAGGGCGACGTACGCACGGAGTTGGCTGAACGCATTCATCCACCGCTGAAGAAAAGCATGGCGCGATCTGCCACCGTGGCGGCGCTGGCGATGTTCTGTTTGTTCAATGGCGAAATCGAAGCCTGGGCGTTGGCTGCGGTGCTGGGCACGGCGGCGTACATGCTGTTTCGGCCAGTTCAACGCTACAACACCCGTGAATGGCCAAAGCTGATGCAGCAGTGGGAGCACATGGTGATGTGCCAACGATGCGGGCAAGTGATTGACTGCAGCACAGACATGCCGTTTATGCCGCAAGGCTGACCCGTGCGGCCACGCCCACCCCTCACGGTGGCGTGCGCAGCACGCCCGTGGCCGCCCAAGTCAGGCGGCGATGGGCAGGATGGCATGACTTGCATCATGCCCCTGTCCCATGAGCCACTCCGCCACCCACCCGCACCCCGCTGCACGGCCCTCTCATCCGGCGCGTCCGTCTGACGCGGCTGCAGCGCCCTCCTCTCCCCGCTGGCGCACCTGGCTACTTCGCGGCCTGGCCCTGCTGGGCGTCATCGGCATGCTGCTGTATGGCCTGATCGCCATCGACGCAGGGATCGTGAACTACCGGGGCGCCGGTAACGAACAGATCGCACAACAGCGATTGCAGATGCGCGATGCGGCCGATGCGGGCCAGTCGCTCGGCGAGACCGCCGAGGTGGCCGAGCACTCCAGCGTCATGCTGGCCGTGTTGGCGGTGATCAGCTCACCCACGTATGCCTTCGGCAGCCAGGGCTTGAGCGAACCGCTGATCCACTACGCCACCATGCCGCGCAGCACGGGCATCACGCTGTCGGTGCACAACGTGCTGGGCGGCATCACCATGCTGTTCGGTGCCCTGCAGTTCTGGCCGGCCTTTCGGCGCCGCTTCCCCCTGTGGCACCGCGCGTTCGGGGTGGTCTACATCCTGGCAGCGCAGGGTGCCATGATCGCCGCGATGATCTTCCTGGTGCGCACCCCCGTACACCTGATCTACGACCAGCTCACCTTCTACATCGGGCTGTGGGGCCTGGCCATCGGCGTGACCGTGAGCCTGTGGATGGCGATTTACTCGATGGCCCGCAAGCGCATCGCCCAGCACCAGGCCTGGATGGCCCTGAACTACGGCATGCTGCTGACGGCCCCCATCCAGCGCTACGGCTGGCTGGCCTTTGGCGCTGCCGCGCCCGAGTTGCGCCAACTGGAAGGCAACTACGCCGTGACCGCCGTGCTGGTGCCCCTGTGCGTGATGATCGGCTACGCCCTGTTCACCCTGAACCGCTGGCTGCAGCAAGACCGCCCGGCCGCCGCCCGTGCTCGGGTGGCCGAGCCCTTCCAGCCCCTGAGCCGGCTGGGCCAGGGCCTGGCCTGGGCCATGATCCCGGTGCTGGGCCTGGCGCTGTGGACGACACTCACCCAACTCACGCACACCGATGGGCTCAGCCGCATCGCCGGCGCCAGCACGCTCATCCCGGCTGGCGTGATGACGCTGGAACAGTCGGTGCTGTCGGCCCACCCGCTGATGCATGGCCTGTTCATCGCGGCCACCGTGCTGGGCCTGCTCAGTGCGGCGGTGTGGCTGGCCCGCACGGCGCGGCTGGCAGGCGGTGTACTCGCGCTGGCGGGCGCCCTCGTGGGAGCCACCCTGCTGCTGTGGGGCTGGCGCCTGGGCATGCCCAGTTTTGCCACCCTGCATGGCGGCGCCCTGCACCTGTTTGGCGGCGGCATCCTGCTGCTGTTCTCGGCACTGATGGCCCGGGCTCTGGCGCAAGGTCAAGACGCCTGGGCGGCCGAGTGGTCGTGGTTCATCATCGCCGCGCTGGTGGCCAGCCCCAGCCTGCACTGGATGCTGCCCGTGATTGGCCAGATGCCCATCGAGACCCAGTACATCGAGACCGGCCATGCCTTCCGCCTGGCAGCCTACGGGCAGTGGATGCTGCTGATCGGCGCCTTCCTGTGCGCCATCCACAGCCAGGCCACCCACGCTAAACTGGCCCGCTGAGACCACCCATGCGCGCCCCGATGCCGGCACCTGATCGCGTGCTCCGCACGCTCACCTTCCCCATCCAGTACCTGGAGGTGGGCGAAGCGCTGGCGCGAGAACTGGGGCACGACATCGAGCAGCTTTACCAGGACTGGGGCATCGACCTGCCCCGTCCCTTCATGCCCTGGCACACCATGGATGGCGTGCACATGAAGCGCTCGCTGGCGCATTTTCTGGCCAGCGTGCCGTATGGCCCGCCCCCGGTGGTGGCCTTCATGCAGCACTTTCCGCTGACGGTGCATGGCCCGGTGGGCATGCTGGCCATCACCTCGGCCAACCTGGGCGAAGCCCTGCAAGGCGCGATTCGCTATGCACCGCTGGTGATGCCTGCGTTCAGCCTGCGCCGTGAAGACGTGGGGCACGAGGTGCATCTGATCGTCGAGCCCCTGGTCGATTTTGGCGAAGTACAGAACTTCTTCACTGAAACCGTGGTGCTGGCACCGACCAAGGTACTGCCCTTTCTGAAAGAGCCGGTGGAAGGGGCCAGCGTGCACTTCAGCCACCTGCCGTTGGGTGCGGTGGATCAATACGAGCAGGCCTTTCCGGGACGCTTTCACTTCGGTGCTCGGCAGAACAAGCTGGTGTTGCCACGCAGCGCGTTGAGCATCCCGCTGATCGCCCCCAGCAAGGCCTCGCACCTGATGATGAAGGCCACGCTGGAGCAGCAGCGCAAGAGCCGCCTGGATGTGCGCCCCGTGACGCGCGAGGTCAAAGAGTACCTGCGCGCCGCCCTGGGCCGCCGGCACACACCGAGCGCTGACGAGGTGGCGCAGACCCTGGCGCTGTCGGCCCGCACCCTCAGCCGCCGGTTGCAGGATGAGGGCACCACCCTGCCGCAGTTGCGTGGCGAGGTCAGCATCGAGCATGCGCGCACCCTGCTGCTGGAGACCAGCAAGTCCATCGCCCAGGTGGCCGAGGCCACCGGCTTTGCCGACGCCACGGCCTTCGCACGCGCGTTCAAACGAGCCACTGGCATGACCCCCACCGCCCTGCGCGAGCAGCACACGGGGCACGAGAACCAAGGACCCCGATGACCAGCTTCCACACCCGTTGCGCCGCTTACGCCCTGATGGCGCTGGTCGCGCTGGTGGGCACGGCCGCCCAACTGCCGCAGTATCTGCCGCTGGGGCTGGTGCAAGGCAATGTGCAGTTCTGGAGCGACACCCTGGCCAACCCGGCCAGCCGCTTCATCACCATCGATGTGCTGGTGGTGTTCCTGGTGGTGTGGCCCTGGATGATCGGTGAGGCCCGACGCTGGCGCATGGGCGGGTTACCGGCGTACTTCCTGGGCTCCATCCTGGTGGCCTTCAGCGTGGCCCTGCCCCTGTTCATGCTGCACCGCGAGATCGCGTTGCAACGCATGGGCGTGGCCGAGGGCGACGCCATGCCCCGCCCGGGCGCATCAGCGCTCACGTCGTGGACGGGGTGGTCGGTGATCGCCGTGGCGGTGGTGACCGTGCTGTACATCAGCCGGGCCGCCGGCTGGATCTGAGTCCTCACAAGCCCTCAGCGGGCTGCCAGCGCGTCAGCGTTCGGCGGGTGGCTCGGTCTCCAGGCTGCCTGGCGGGGCGCCTGCCCACAAGCGACGCAGGCGCTGCAACTCGGCGTCATACAGGCCATTGATGCGGCTCAGCTCGGTTTGCTGGGCCTGGATCACATCACGTTGCGCCTGCTGCTGAGCGTCGTTGGCGTCGATCTGCCCTTTCAGACGCGCAGGCAGGCGGCGCGACTTGTAGAACTCGGCCTCGGCATCCAGGCCCTTGCGCTCGGTGGCCAGCTCCGCCAGTTGGCGCTCAGCCCCGCCGATGACCCGCTGCACGACTTCCAGGGCGTTGGCGCGCGCGCGGGCATGGGTGGCCTCGTCCGGGTAGCGGTGCATGAGGTTGCGGTCGCGCCGGATGGCGTCCTTGCGGGCCGTTTCCTGGCGCTCCAGTTGCCGACGACGCTCTTCGGCCTCGGCGCGCTGTTCGGGCGTCATCCGGGGCGGCACCACCAGGCGCTGCGAACCATCACGGTTCAAGACCCGCTGCTCACGGTCCAGACATTCCGGGATGGGGCGGTCCGAGGTGTGACGGCGACCCTGAGCATCCACGCAGCTGTAGATGCCGGAGGGCGGTGGCGCCGCCCAGACCAAGCCCGCCCCGACCAGGCACGCCGCAACCCCTCCGAGGGCGCCCAGCGCCCCGAGGGGTCGGGTGAAAAGTCGAGTCAGGCCTGAGCTCATGCCAGTGGGGTGCTCCAGTCGTCTCAAAACCGCCCCGACTGCCGGCCTGGGCTCACACGCCGTAGCGCGCCCGGTAGGCCTGCACCGGGGCCAGAGATGCCGACAGCCCGGGGTCGGACTGCACAGACAGATACTGCAACAAATCTGTGAGGGTCGCGACCGAAATCACGGGCAAACCGTACTGTTGTTCCACCTGCTGCACCGCACTCAGGGGGCTGTCCACGCCATCTTGCGTGGCCTTTTCCTGACGGTCCAGGGCAATCGTCACGCCACAGGGGGTGGCGCCAGCCGCGCGGATCATCTGCAGCGACTCGCGCACCGAGGTGCCCGCCGAGATCACATCGTCGATGATCAACACCCGGCCCTGCACCGGCGCGCCCACCAGCACACCGCCTTCGCCGTGGTCTTTGGCCTCTTTGCGGTTGTAGGCAAAGGGCTTGTTATGTCCCAGTCGGGCCAGCTCGATCGACACGGCGGCAGCCAGGGTGATGCCCTTGTAGGCCGGGCCAAACAACATGTCGAACTGCAAACCCGACTCGATCAGCCGGCGTGCATAAAATTCAGCCAGTCGGCCCAGTTTGGCGCCGTCGTCGAACAAGCCTGCGTTGAAGAAGTACGGTGACAACCGTCCGGCCTTGGTCTTGAATTCCCCGAACCGCAGCACCTGGGACTGCACCGCGAAGGCCACGAACTCCTGGGCCAGCGTGTTGTGGGGTGGGTTGTTGCTCATGATGTGGATGGTGTCTCGTGTTTCGTCTGGTCTCGCTCAACCTCAATGGCATCCGCTCGGCGGCCACCAAGGGCCTGGTGCCCTGGGCTGAAACCCTCTCGGCCGATTGTATGGGTGTGCAGGAAATCAAGGTGCACGCCGACGACATGCCCGAAGCCTTGCGCCAGGTGGCCGGCATGCAGGGGCATTTTCACCATGCCCAGAAAAAAGGCTATTCCGGCGTGGGCTTCTACACCCGGCATGAACCGTCTGATGTGATCATCGGCCTGGGCGCCAGCGACCCCAGCGGCGAATTCGACGCCGAAGGCCGCTATGTAGAAGCCCGCTTCGACAAGCCGGGGCGCAAGCTGTCGCTCATCAGCTGCTACTTTCCCAGCGGCTCCAGCGGTGACGAGCGCCAGGCGGCCAAGTACCGCTTTCTGGACCTCATCCACCCCCACCTGGCGCGGCTGCGCGGCGAGCGCGAGTTCATCCTGATCGGTGATGTGAACATCGCGCACAAAGAAGCCGACCTGAAGAACTGGAAGGGCAACCTGAAAAACTCGGGCTTTCTGCCCGAAGAGCGCGCCTGGATGACCCGCCTGCTGGACCCAGCCGGCGAGACCCGCCTGGTGGACGTCTACCGCCACCTGCACCCCGACACCACCGACGCCTGCTACACCTGGTGGAGCAACCGAGGCCAGGCCCGGGCCAAGAACGTGGGCTGGCGCATCGACTATCACCTGGCCACCCCCGCCCTGGCCGAAACGGCCCGGGCCGCCAGCATCTACAAGGAGCAGTGGTTCAGCGACCACGCCCCGCTGACCATCGATTACGACTTCAATTTGTGAGCCCCAGGCGCGCAGCCTCCGCTGCCAGCCTTTACAGTGAGCGATCTGCCGCCTTCGGCACCCCCACCCTGACCCCTGATCACCATGGACAAACTTCTCTCCAGCGTCGGCTCCTTGCTGTACGGCATGCGCTTCACGATGATGTTCTTCTACGTGGGGCTGGTGGCCATCATCATCGGCATCCTCGGCAAGTTCGTGGTGGAAACCTACAAGCTGATGGAGACCCTGCTGGTGGGCAACCTGGAGAAGATCGACCTGATCATCAAGGTGCTGGAGCTGGTGGACATGACCATGGTGGCCCAGCTGGTGTGGGTGGTGGCCCTGGCGGGTGTGTCGCTGTTCGTGACCACCGGTCACTTCGGCAAGAGCGACATGGAAAAGCCCGACTGGCTGGACCACGTCAACACCTACAACCTCAAGCTGAAGCTGGCCTTCGCCATCATCTCGATCTCGGGCGTGCACGCACTGAAGACCTACCTCAGCGGCGACCTCAGTCTGGAGAGCATTCAGATCGTCGCCGTGGTGGCGGTGATCCACTTCACCTTCGTGTTGTCGGCCATCGGCATCTCGTTCGCCGAGCGCTTGACGCGCGACAGCCATTGAGCACCTGAGTCCGCAATCCCCTGCACGCACCACGGTCGGGGGCCGCGGCCCAGAATCCACGCATCGATCAACCTTGCGTGGAGCGCGATAACGATGAAACTGATGCTGTGGGGCCTGGTGGCGTTTCTGGCACTGCTGTGGACGGGACTGGCCTGGATGGGCGTGGGACTGGTGTCGCTGGTGGCCGCCCAGACCGGCGATGTGCAGGATCTGGGTCAGGCGGTGGGGCAGATGCCCATCCCGGCCTGGTTGGGCTGGTGGATGGACACCGCCATGCTGGAAGCCACGCGGGCGGCCCTCGCCGATCTGCTGACCTGGCTGAGCGGCTTCTCACCGGAACTGGGTACCTTGGTCTCCTGGCTGCAACCCGTGATCTGGGTCACGTGGGGCCTGGGTTTGTGCATGCTGCTGGCCTTGGGTGGCGTCGGGCATTGGTTTATCGGACGTTTTGCAGCCCCAAAGACCATCCCCCGGGGGTAAGATGACGTTTGCGTCAATAGCTCACGCCTGAGCCCCCCAGGCGGGGCTTCAGAAAACGAAGCTCTTGCCGATGAACGCTTGATGGTTGTCAACACGTCAGAACCCACGGATTCCGCACCGGCTGCCGCGCCCTCGGGCTGGCGCGAGTGGGTGCTGAGCGACGACCCCAAGCAACAGCTGCGCATCCAGCGCTTTCTGGTCGCGCTGATCAATTACACGATCCTGGGCACCCAGCTGGCCCATTTGATCCGTCAAGGCACGGTGGAACTGGAGGCCGCCTCGGGGCTGCTGGGCTTCATGATCCTGAGTCAGTTGGGGCTGTACACCGTGCTGCGCAGTGGCGTGATGCGCCGGTGCAAGGACCCCTCGCTGACCTTTCCGCAGATCATGGTGGCGGTTGTGGCCGTGATCTGGTCGTATGCCATCCTGGGTGAAACGCGCGGGGCCACCCTGATCTTGCTGGCCCTGATCCTGACCTTCGGCATGTTCACCCTGTCGCCCGAAGCGACACGAGCGGCGTCCATCCTGACGCTGGGTCTGCTGGTGATCACCATGGGCGCGATGACCCTGCGCAACCCGCAGCGCTACCCGCTGAGCGAAGAGATCACGCACTTCCTGTTCGTGTGCACCACCCTGCCGACCATCTCCTTGCTGTCGGCCCAGCTCACCATGCTGCGCCGGCGGCTGGAAAGCCGCAAGAACGAGTTGACCGAGGCCCTGGAGCGCATCCAGTTGCTGGCCACCCGCGATGAGCTGACCGGCCTGTACAACCGCCGCCACATGATGGAGGCCCTGCGCCTGCAACGCGCGCAGAGTGAACGCACCGGCCAACCGTTTTGCGTGGCCCTGATCGACCTGGATCACTTCAAGCAGATCAACGACACGCACGGCCACGGTGTGGGTGACGAGGTGCTGCGGCGCTTTGCCGAGGTGGCGTGCCGCTGTGTGCGCGAAAGCGACCTGCTGGCCCGCTGGGGCGGTGAGGAGTTTTTACTGATGCTGCCGGCGGGGCAGTTGCCCCAGGCCCGCATCAGCCTGGACCGGCTGCATGACGCGGTGCGCATGGAGACACTGGCCCCCAGCGTGCCGCACCTGGGCGTGCGGTTTTCGGCTGGGCTGACGGAGCAACGCCCGGGTGAGTCGCTGGAGGCCACCATCGAACGGGCCGACCAGGCGCTGTACGAGGCCAAACACCTGGGCCGCAACCGAACCGCGATCGCCTGACGACGGGTGCAGCCCGCCTGGGCCGAGCGCTGATCAGCCCTGGGTGGGCAGGCTGCTGGGGTCGCCTTCGGCATCGGGCAGCTTCAGGCCAACACCCACCACCCGCGAGCCGTCCATGGTGCGCACGCTGAGCTCGGCCCCGCCCAGCATGACGTGGTCACCCGCCACCAGCGGTCGCTTGAACGCGCGCGCCATCCACAGGCTCAGCGGCAGGTGGGCATCGTCGGGCTCGACCAGCCCATAGAAGGCACACACATCGGACACGGGGGTGTCGCCCGCCAGGATGAAATCACCAAAGACAGCGCGCATGGCCGTTTCGTTTTCGTCATCAGGCAAGGCCACCTGCATGCGCCGGGCAAACCAGCCGATGGTGCTGCCCTGCAGCAGCAGGGATGCCAGCACCACCAGGAAGGCCACATTGAAGATGAGCTGCGCCTCGGGCAACTGGGCCATGAAGGGGAAGATGGCCAGCACAATGGGCACGGCCCCGCGCAGGCCCACCCAGCCGATGTAGGTCACCTCTTGCCGGGTAAAGCGCATGGGGGCCAGACACAGGTACACCGCCAGCGGACGGGCCACGAACATCATGGTGAAGGCCACCGCCAAAGCCGGCCAGAAGGTGTCGAGCATGCCCGACGGCGTGACCAGCAGGCCCAGCAGCAAGAACATCGAGGCTTGCGACAGCCAGGCATAGCCATCCAGCGCCGACAAGGACGAATCCAGCTCGCGGCCGATCTTCTTGTTCAAGGCGATGCCGAACAGGTACACCGCCAGGAAGCCCGACCCACCAAACCAGGTGACGAAGGCAAAGACCGTCAGGCCGGCCGAGGCCACCAGCAGGGCCAGGACGCCCTGGGGCGCCTCCGTCAGCAGGCCCAGGCGCCGCATGCCCCAGGCAAAACCCAGGCCGGCACCAATGCCCAAGACCGTGCCCCAGATGAATTGCGAGCCCAGGGCGGTGAGGGTGTTCATGAACTGCGCGCCGGCCGAGACCTCCAGCCCGCCCACCGTGGCCACGCCAATGAAGGTGAGGGTGAGGAAGACCGCCATGGGGTCGTTCATGCCCGATTCGATCTCGAGCGTGGTCGCCACCCGCTCATTGAGGCGCACCCCCGTGGACTTGAGCAGCGAGAACACCGCCGCCGCATCCGTGGAGCCCACGATGGCGCCAAGCAGCAAGGCGGTGGGCCAGGCCATGTCCAGAAAGACCACGGCCGCCACGGCGGTGAACCCGGAGGTGAGCGCCACGCCCACCGTGGCCAGCCACAAGGCGGGCTTCAGCCCGGTGCGGAAGGTGGTGAAGCTGGTGCGCAAGCCACCATCAAGCAAGATGATGGCCAGCGCGATGTTGCCCACCCAGAAGCTGAGTCGGTAGTCGTTGAACTTGACGCCGAAGGGGCCGTCTTCGCCGGCCATGATGCCGGTGAACAGGAAGGCCAGCAAAAACGAAAAGCCGGCGCGCTTGGAAAACAAGCCCACCAGCAGGCTGGCAAAAAAGAGGATGGATGCCGCCAGAAGAGGCAGGCTGAAAAAATCCAGGTTGAGCATGTTCCCATGATCATCTCAGATCCTGGCGGCTCAACCCGGGCCTCTGGCCTGAAGCCCCCATCCAGGGGCGGTCCTCCAGACCTGGGGCCTGACGGCGCCGTCTGAGGCTCAGCCCCGCACCATGGCCATCACCTTGGCCGCATCCAACGTGGCGGCTTGCTGCTGCATGGCGGGCAGGTACTGCTGTTGCAGGTTCTTGGCGGGGCCCAGCAGGCCCTGGTAGGTCTGGCGCAGCACGTCGGTGCTCATGACGCGGCCACCCGCGTAGTAGCGCTTGGCCAGGTGACCCAGCGCGTAGGTGGTGGCAAATGAGAAGGCCACGCCCGTGGCCGCCCCCGCCAGCCCGCCCAGGGTGCGACCTGCGGCCTTGCCCAACAAGCCGCCCAGCAGCTTGCGCCCGAACTGCTCCAGGTACTGCGAAGTCAGGCCCACCCCGACGGTGGCCAGGAACTCCTTGATGTGGCCCTGGTCCAGCTCGATGCCATGCGCCTTGCCAATGCGGTACACCATCTTCACCTGCAAGGGGATGATGGCCACCGAGGCCCAGGACTGGGGCAACAACTCCAGGGCCCCGTTGAGGATGGCGTAGTTGAGGATGGTCTTGTCCAGATGGGCCGAGGCGGCGGCATCCAGCACCACCGCCGTGGGCCCGGATGCCGCCGGACGTGCCAGCACAGCGGGCGCCTCGGGCGCGGAAGGCACCGAAGAGGCCAGCACAGGCGCGGCCAGCACCGGTGCCGCCAACACCTCCGGGGCCCAGGCGGGGTCGACCGCCGTCAGGGGCTGGTCAGCCCGCTGAGCGATGGCGTCAGCCGCCCGAACGGCCTCACCCGTCTCGGCAGGCAAGGCCCCCGCACTCTGGCCCAAGCCCAGCACGCCTTGCAATTGCACCAGGAAGCGCTGCTCGGCCTCGCTTTGCTGGCCATCGGCGTCACACACGCACACGGCCATCTCATAAGCCAGTTGCCGGTGAGCCGGATCGGTCAGCAGGGCAGCGGCTTGTTCCAGGCTGACACGCTTGAGCAGCACATCCTGGTACACACCGGTGAGCGCGGACGACGCCCCCTGCCCACCCAGCGATTCCGCCACCCCGCGGATGGCCTCTCGCTCCACCTCGGCCTTCTGGCCATCGGCCAGGGCGGCGCGGATCACGATGTTGAGCAGGGCGCGTTGGGCTTCGGCATGCATGGGCGGTGTCTCCGAGAGGTGGTCAAGGTGGGTCAGATCCTTCAGGCGTCGCCAGGTTCCCCTGCTCCCAGGCCAAGATCGCCTGATTGCGAACACTGCCCCAGCGGTAGTCGTGCACCTCGCCCGTGCTGCGGATGACCCGGTGACAGGGGATGAGCCAGCCGATCTGGTTGCGCGCCACGGCGCTGGCCACCGCCCGGGTGGCGCTGGGGCGGGCGATGCTGGCCGCCAGGCCGGCGTAGGTGCACACCTGGCCCGGTGGCAGCCGCAACAGGGCCTCCCACACCTGAAGCTGGAACGGGCTGCCTTTGAGCAGCAGGCGCAAGGGCGGCGGGGGCGCCTCGGGGCCAGATGGGGTGGCAAGACGCGGCGTGAGCGTGGCGCCAAAGATGCGCTCAGCCCAGGGCTGCGTGGCTGAGGGCTCGTGGACCAGCTCCGCCGCCCCCCACTCGCGCACCAGATCGGCCTGCACCTGCGCCTGCTCCTCAGGGGTGTCGAAGAAGGCGACGAAACACACCCCCCGCGACGTGATGGCCAGCAGCACCTGCCCGAACGGGCTGGGATGGACGCCCCAGGACACCCGCAGCCCCGCCCCCCGGCGCTGATACTCGCCGGGCGTGACCGCTTCGTGCACCACCATCAGGTCATGCAGACGACTCGGCCCGCTCAGGCCCACGGCCAGGGCCGTGTCCAGCACCGAGTGTTGTCGCAGCAGCGCCTTGGCATGGGCCTTGGTGAGGCTTTGCACAAAGCGCTTGGGGCTGACACCGGCCCAGCGGCTGAACAGCTGGTGCAGGTGCGATTCGCTCAAACCCAGATGCCGGGCCAGTGCGGCCAAGTCAGGCTGCTCGCGCCAATGCGCGCTGAGGAAGGCGATGGCCTGGCGAACACGCTGGTAGTCAGCGTGCTGCTCGGGCAAGGTGGACGCGGGCGCATGGGCGGAAGACATGCCGACCATGCTAGCGAAGGCGGAGGGGCTGTCCACCCGATTCTTGGGGTGGGCACATTCCGGCACAATCAATCCAGTATCAACAAGAATATCCAGAGACCCATGGGAGCCCCCACCGCCGCAGATCACGCGACGCCGCTGCTGGACAGCGCCGTCCGTGCCCAAGCCTTCATTGACAAATGGACAGGCCAGGATGGCAGCGAACGCGCCAACTACCAGCTGTTTGTGACTGAACTGTGCGAGCTGCTGGACGTACCCAAGCCCGAACCCGCACGCCACGACAGCACCGCCAATGCCTACACCTTTGAGCGCCACGTGAAAATGCGCCTGGGTGACGGCAGCGAGGCTGACCGCTACCTGGACTGCTACCGGCGCGGCGCCTTTGTGCTGGAAGCCAAGAAGGTGCGGGCCGGCGTGCACACTCGGGGTTTTGACGAAGCCCTGATGCGCGCCCGCGGCCAGGCTGAAGCCTATGCCCGCGCCTTGCCAGCCGACGAAGGGCGCCCGCCCTTTCTGGTGGTGGTGGACGTGGGGCATGTGATCGAGCTGTATGCCGAGTTCACCTGCAGCGGCGGCACCTACACCCCGTTTCCTGATTCGCGCAGCCACCGCATCCGGCTGGATGACCTGCGAGACGACCAACTGCGACAGCGGCTGCGACAGGTCTGGCTCGCACCCATGGACCTGGACCCGGCGCGACGCAGCGCCGAGGTCACCCGAGAAGTGGCAGGCCACCTGGCCGAGCTGGCCCGATCTCTAGAGGCCAGCGGCCACGCCAGTGAGCAGGTGGCCGCCTTCCTGACCCGGGCGCTGTTTTGCATGTTTGCCGAAGACGTGGCCCTGCTGCCCAAAGACAGCTTCAGGGGCCTGTTGGAGCAACACCGCCAAGCCCCTGACACGCTAACGCAGATGCTGCGCATCTTGTGGCGCGACATGGACCAAGGCGGCTTCACGGCGGCGCTCATGCCACCCACCGATGTGCTGCGCTTCAACGGCAAGCTGTTCAAGGGGTATGCCGACGATGGCTATGTGCTGAGCCTGACGACCGCGCAAATTGACACCCTGCTGCAGGCCGCCAAGGCCGACTGGAAGTCGGTCGAGCCCGCCATTTTCGGCACCCTGCTGGAGCGCGCCCTGAACCCCACCGAGCGCCACGCCCTGGGCGCCCACTACACGCCCCGCGCCTATGTGGAGCGCCTGGTCATGCCCACGGTGATCGAACCCCTGCGTGCGCAGTGGGCCGATGCCCAGGCCGCCGCGCTGCTGCTGGCCCGCGAGGCCGACGAGCTGCTGCACCCGCGCGATGCCAAGGGCCAGCCCAAAGCACCCACGCGCAAGCAAGAGCTGGAAGCCGACAAAAAACGTCAGGCTGCGCGCGACGAGATCCGCCGGTTTCACCACCACCTGTGCACCCTGCGCGTGCTGGACCCGGCCTGCGGCAGCGGCAACTTTCTGTACGTGACGCTGGAGCACCTCAAACGCCTGGAAGGCGAAGTGCTGAACCAGTTGCACGACCTGGGCGACACCCAAGACAAGCTGGGCCTGGAGGGCGAAACCGTCACCCCCAAGCAGTTGCTGGGCATCGAGGTGAACCGCCGCGCCGCCGCCCTGGCCGAGCTGGTGCTGTGGATTGGCCACCTGCAGTGGCACATCCGCACCCAGGGCAACGCCAGCGTGGCCGAACCCGTGGTGCATGACTTTGGCAACATCGAGCACCGCGACGCCGTGCTGGCCTTTGATGGCCAAGAGCCCGCGCTGGATGCGCAAGGCCAGTTGCTGACCCGCTGGGACGGCACCACCTTCAAGACCCACCCGGTGACGGGCGAGCCCGTGCCCGATGAGGCCGCGCAAGTGCCCCAATGGCGCTACCTGAACCCACGCGCCGCCACCTGGCCCCAGGCCGATTACATCGTGGGCAACCCGCCCTTCATTGGCGCCAGCACCATGCGCGCCGCCTTGGGTGATGGTTATGTGCAAGCCCTGCGCGAGGCCTGGCCCAGCGTGCCCGAAAGCGCCGACTTCGTCATGTACTGGTGGGACCAGGCCGCGCGCACCGTGCGCCAGGGGCAGGCCCGCCAGTTTGGTTTGATCACCACGAACAGCCTGCGCCAGACCTTCAACCGCCGCGTGATCGAGGCGCACCTGAATGACGCGAAGGCCCCGCTGCACCTGCGCTTTGCCGTGCCCGACCACCCCTGGGTGGACAGCGCCGCTGGGGCCGCCGTGCGCATTGCCATGAGCGTGGGCGCGCCCGGCCAGGGCGAGGGCCGCCTGCTGACCGTGCGTAACGAATCGGCCGGTGAGCATGATGAGGTGGAAGTCAGCCTTGCCGAGCGAGTGGGCCACCTCCATGCGGATCTACGCCTCGGGGCCAATGTGGCAGGAGCCTTGCCTTTGCAGGCCAACGGCCATCTCAGCAACCGGGGCGTGCAACTGTTCGGCGCCGGCTTCATCGTCACCCCGGAAGAAGCGGCCCATCTGGGCCTGGGTCGTGAGCCTGGCCTGGAGCGACACATCCGCCACTACCGCAATGGACGCGACCTGTCCGGAACACCACGCAACGTGATGGTGATCGATGCCTTGGGCCTGACCGCAGAGGATCTGCGCACAAACCATCCAGCGACCTATCAATGGTTGATCACCAAGGTGAAGCCAGAGCGCGACTTGAACAATCGAGACACCTATCGCTTGAACTGGTGGTTCTTCGGCGAACCACGTAAAGTTCTACGCCAACAGCTATTGGGTCTTCCCCGCTACATCGCCACCGTAGAAACCACCAAGCACCGAACCTTCCAGTTCCTGGATGCCAGCATCCTGCCTGACAACATGCTCGTGGCCATCGCAATCAACGACGCAACAGCATTGGGCGTTTTGTCCAGCGTCGTGCACGGAGAATGGGCCTTGGCCGCAGGCGGTCGCCTCGGCGTCGGCAACGATCCCCGCTACAACAAAACCCGCTGCTTCGAAACCTTCCCCTTCCCCGCTGACGACACCGGCTTTGACCCCACCAGCGCATTGGCCGCCACCATCCGCGCCCGCGCCGAAGCCATCGACGCCCACCGCAAACAGGTGCTGGCCTCTGAGGCGGGCCAGCAAGCCGGGCTCACCCTCACGGGCCTGTACAACGTGCTCGACGCCCTGCGCGCGGGCCGCGCCCTGAGCGCCAAAGAAAAGCTGCACCACGACACCGGCCTGGTGGGCGTGCTCCACAGCCTGCACGACGAGCTGGACGCCGCCGTGCTGCAAGCCTATGGCTGGCCAGACCTGGGCCCCGTGCCCTGGGCCGACGACGCCGCCCGCCAGGCCTGGACCGAATCCCTGCTGGAGCGCCTGGTGGCCCTGAACACCCGCCGCGCCGCCGACGAAGCCCGAGGCCTGATCCGCTGGCTGCGGCCAGAGTTTCAAGACCCGGCCCGCCGCGCGGCGGCCTCGGGCGCCGCCGACGGCGACAGCCCACCCGCCCAGACAACCGCCACGACACACACCGACACCCCAGCCGCGCTGGAGGGCACCGAGGGCGACGACGGCACCGCCACCGATCAGGCCACCGCACCCACCGCCGTCAGCCCAGTCATACGCCGCCCCTGGCCCTCAGCCTTGCCAGAGCAGATGCGCGCCACGGCCGAGGTGCTGGCCGCCAGCCCCACGCCGCTCAACGTGGACGCTCTGGCCGAGCACTTCAGCAGCCGGGGCCCCTGGAAGAAGCGCCTGCCGCAGATCCTGGACACCCTGGAGGCCCTGGGGCGTGCTCGCAAGGTGTCTGCGCCATCAGGTGACACCTGGATGCGTGCATGATGCACGCATCGCCCCTTCAGTTGAGGGGCAAACGCCATCTTTGATTTACCAAAACGGTAAACCGAAATAAAATTCAGGATTGACTGGTGGACATTCGCTTCCGCAACAAAAAACTGCGCGAGATGTGCGAACAACGCAAGGTGGCCGTCAAGGTCATGGGAGCGCAGAGTGCCCAGAAGCTGGGCATTCGGCTGGCCGCACTGGAAGCCGCGCGCTGCGTGTCTGACCTGGTGGCGGGGCGCCCCCATGAGTTGACGGGGTCACGGGCTGGTCAGTTTGCGTTGGATCTCTCGGGAGGCTGGCGCCTGGTGTTCTCACCCGACAACGAGCCGCGCCCTGAGCGCCCAGATGGGGGCATCGACTGGCAACGCGTCACCATCGTCTGTATTGAATACATTGGGGACTACCATGACTGAGCCACACACACCGTTTGCCCCTGACTGGGCCTCGCCGCCCGGCGAAGCGATCCAGGATCTGGCAGAAGAGCGGGGCTGGTCGCAGCAAGAATTAGCCCGCCGCTTGGGCTACACCGAGAAGCACGTCAGTCAATTGGTCAACGGCAAGGTGGCCTTGACCGTGGACGCCGCTCAACGTCTGGAGCGCGTGCTCGGCAGCACGCTCGACTTCTGGCTCAACCTGGAAGCCCACTACCGGCGACACAGCGCCCGCCTGGCTGCCGCAGAGCAACAAGCGGGCTGGACCGATTGGCTGGATGAGCTGCCCCTCAAAGACATCATGAACTGCGGCGCCTTGCCCAAGGTGCGGCTGGATGCACGAAACAAGCCTGGTCTGGTGGATGCCTGCTTGAAGTTGTTTGGAGTGGCGTCCCCTCAGGAGTGGCGCGCGCATTACGGCAGCATGCAGGTTGCCTTCAGGCGCAGCCGCCCGGATCAGTCCGACGTGGGCGCCATCGCCACCTGGCTGCGCCTGGGTGAGCAACAGGCTGAGCGACTGGATGGCCCAGACTATGACGCCACCAAGTTCAAGCATGCACTGGTTCAGTTGCGCAGCCTGACCACCGAGCCTGTGGACGTGTTTGAGCCCGTGATGCGACGGCTGCTGCATGAGGCGGGCGTGGCGTTTGTGCTGGTGCCGGCCATCCCGCGTGCCCGCGTGAGTGGCGTGGCACGCTGGCTGACCGCGCATCGCCCCCTGATCCAGCTGTCGCTGTACGGCAAAACCAACGACAAGTTCTGGTTCACTTTCTTCCACGAAGCGGCACACGTGCTGCTGCACGGGGGCAACAAGTCAGACCGACAGTCCATCTTCCTGGACGACCCCAACAGCACCCACACCGACGACCCTCGTGAGCACGAAGCCAATGCCTGGGCGGGCCATTGGCTCATCCCTGCAGAGTACACCTCAACGCTGGTCAGCCTGCGCACCAAATCAGCTGTGCGTGCGTTTGCGCAGCAACTGGGCATCCACCCGGGTATCGTGGTGGGGCGCCTTCAGCACGATGGGCACATCCCACCTTCATGGTTCAATGACCTGAAGGTGCCGGTTCAACTCCGGTAAGGGGTGGCCATGACGGAAAGATTTCCGTAGGTGCTAAGTCAGAGACTTCACAGCGAACCCGATGAGCGCGCAACCGACAATGACATGAATCACGTTGGCGTTGAATCGGAACAGTGCGATCGCAGCACCTGCCGCAATGAGGGCTGACATCCACTCAAACGAACCTTCGAATCCGTTGGGCCACAGCACGTGGTAACCGAAGAACAGCGCAAGATTCAAGATGACACCGACCACCGCGCTCGTGATGGCGGTCAGCGGGGCCGTGAACTTCAGGTTGTCATGAGTGGTTTCCACGAAAGGCCCACCCATCAGGATGAAGATGAATGAGGGGAGAAAGGTAAACCACGTGACCAGCGTGGCCGCCACCGCGCCCGCCATAAAGAGGCTATCCGGACCGAAAATGGCTTTGACATAGCCACCCACGAATCCGACAAAGGCGACCACCATGATCAGCGGCCCTGGCGTGGTTTCACCAAGCGCCAAACCATCAATCATCTGCGTTGGCGTCAGCCAGCCATAACCATTGACTGCCCCCTGAAACACATAGGGCAGCACAGCATAGGCACCACCAAAGGTCAGCAATGCGGCCTTGGTGAAGAACCAGCCCATTTGCGTCAAGGTGTGACCCCAGCCATAACTGGCCGTCAGGACGCCCATGGGCACCAGCCACAGCACCAGACCAATGAGCCCGACCTTGGCCAGCTTGCTCCACGCGAAGACGGCATGCGCAGGTGTCGGCGTATCGTCGTCAATCATCGCTCGACCGTATGACTTGTCGCTCGCACCATGCCCGCCACCAGCCTTGAACTTGTCTGGGGCGATGCGCCCACCCAGATAGCCCATCACTGCGGCCGCCGCGACAATGACCGGGAACGGAATATTCAGCGCAAAGATGGCGACAAAGGAAGCGGCGGCCATCGCCCACAGCACGTTGTTTTTCAGCGCACGCGAACCAATGCGGTAAGCCGCCTGGAACACGATGGCCGTCACGGCTGGCTTGATGCCATAGAACAGCCCTGCCACCAAGGGCATGTCGCCGAAGGCAATGTAGACCCAAGATAGCCCGATCAAAATGAACAACGAGGGTAAAACGAACAGCCCGCCGGCAACGATGCCACCCCAGGTACGGTGCATCAACCAGCCGATGTACGTGGCCAGCTGCTGCGCCTCTGGTCCAGGCAACACCATGCAGTAGTTGAGCGCGTGCAGGAAGCGGCGCTCGGAAATCCAGCGGCGGCGTTCGACCAACTCCTGATGCATGATCGCGATCTGACCGGCAGGGCCACCAAAGCTGATGAAGCCCAGCTTCAACCAGAAGAGGAAGGCTTGCCAGAAGCTCACATTCACAGGCTGCTCATCAAGTGGTTCTGGTTGGGTTGACGAGCTCGTCTTCATGCGGGGGTTTTCTCAAAATAGGCCAGTAGCCCGTCAAAGATATTGCTAGCCATGGCCAAGAGTTGGTCGTCATCAACCGTGGTGTGGCGAAGGCCCGCCAGGGCACTCTCGATACCGACGGCCTCCGGCGGTTGAACTCCGCCCACATCCAGGAAATGAACTAGCGCACCCATGCGCCGCAAGGCCGGGGTCTCCAGGCCAAAACTGGCAAGCAGCACCTCGAAGCTGACACGGGTACCGACATGGGTGAACGCTGCCCCATCGAAATCAAAGCCTAACGCGTCCGCTGGGCAATCGGCCGGCGTCGCCAGCCAGAGCACAGTGGCTTGCGGGTCGATGTATCGGCGAATCAGCCAGGCGCATGCCAATCTGTCCACCCACGGCCGGCTTCGTGTTGCCCAGCATCGCCCTTGGTAGTCTTCGATCCTCAACCGCGCTAACGCATCGTGGACCGGCTGTGGTTCGTCGGGAGACAAGGCCCAAGCGGTTCGTTGCTCAAGGTCACGCAAAGCTGCGTCAGCCTGCTTCTGTGCTTCGCCAGGAAAGAAGTCGATGGTGGCGAGGTTGACAAACGCTTTGCGCAGTTTGCGCGCCTGCCTCAGGGTTTCTTGAGCCGTGTCCAGGCTCAATCTGCTTTGGGCTGAAGCGATATCGCGCAGAAGGTTGCCGAAATCGGCACTTCGGTCAAACAGCGCCACGAAGCTGCCATCGCTTGGCTCTTCAATTCGGACGACCAGCGCCGTTCCATCGGCCCCACGAACGTCCAAGGCCACGCTGTGCAGCGTCTGGTGACAATCCTCCCGCTCGGGCATCAGATAAACACCATCTCTCAACACGGCTGCACCAGATGCTTTGAGACTGCGCCAAGCACGCATACGGGCAGTGGCGTTCTCGGTGGGCAGGCTGGTGATGAGTGCAATCCATGTTGGCATGAGCGCACTTTACGTTATTGTTGAAATCTCTACAAATTTGTTTTTCTTCTACGAGAACGCCAAGCTCCATGAGAGACCCTTGCTTTGGGTCGAGAGGGTGGCGGACAATTTGACATGCTGCATGGCCACACCGTTGTCGGTCAGCCGACGCAGAACTTTGCACTTCGGCGGGCGGTTGGCTCGCCGGTCTGTAATAGACTTTGTTCATGTTTCGCCGATGCCTGTCCTTGATGCTCACCGTCTGCCTGTTCTGGCAGTCGCTGGCATTCGCGGGCATCGAAGTCTTGCTGGCCCATGACACCGAGCGTCACCACGCCATCATGCACTTCGAAGGTCAAGTGCATCACCACGATGAAGACGGCGGTGTCAGCGTGGAGCTGGATGCTCAAGCGGGTGTTCAGCATCTGATGAGCGACGCCAGCATGTTTGCGCCCGCGCTGCCGCCTGCGTCCATGCCGGTCTTCTTGGCCGTCGGCCAAGACACCATGACCGAGCTGATACGCCAGGCGGCACCACCGCCTTGTCTGAGCGGGCTGGAGCGCCCGCCTCGAACCCTTTTCTGACATCAAGTCCGATGTCGGCGTTGCCACGAATCTGTGGCACGCGGGCAGTTCATGGATGCGTGTTGTGCGGTGACAGGCCTTGAGGCTCTGTACGCAGACACCCTCACGTCAGAAAAATCGTGAACAACTCACCATGGTTTTGGCCATGGCGTGCGGTGGCCCTCGGGGTCGCCAGCACGCTGTGCTTGGCCGTTGGCGCTCAGCCGATTGAAACACCGCCTTCGCCGGCAGCCTCGGATGCGTCTGCGTCTGCGTCTTCATCTGCATCTGTGTCATGGGCGCAAGCGCTTGACGCAGCCTGGGCTCGCTCTCCGCTCCATGCCGAGGCCCAGGGCCGTCAGCGCGTGGCTGATGCCGCTCGGCAGGTGGCCGACGCCTGGCTGGCGGCACCGCTTTCCATGAATGTGGCACAACGCGAGGGCGTGAGCGCCGCCACCCAAGGCGAGCGTGAAACCGAGCTTGGTGTGAGTCTGCCTTTGTGGCGCTGGGAACAGCGCGCCCGCAGTCAGGCCAGCGCCGCCGCCGAGACTGCCTGGGCCCACGCCAGTCAGCAGGTGGCCCGTTGGCGGGTGGCAGGCCTGGTGCGTGAAGCGGCCGCGCGCGTGCGCCTGGCGCAAGCCGACCTTCTTCAGGTGAACGCACAGCAGCAGCTGCTGTCCACGCTGGCGGAAGACGTGGCGCGTCGTGTCCGAGCCGGCGATCTCGCCCCGGCCGATGAACTGGCCGCCAAAGCCGAGCTGCTGGGGCGGGAGGCACAAACATCGCAAGCGCGCTGGCGCCTGCAGGCTGAAATGACTGCGTGGCAGACCTTGACCGGCTTGTCTGCGCTGCCCATGGATGAGCCCGAAGCCCTTGCCAAGGCGGTCCAGGCACCGACGGACGATCTGGCCGCTCACCCCGAGGCCCAGCTGGCCAGTCTGGCAGTGGAGCGCGCGCGGGCACGGGTAGCCTCCGCATCTCAACTGGCGGGCGCAGCCCCCGAGCTGGGCGTGTCCTGGCGGCAGGAGCGTGCCAACCTGGGTGGGGCGCAAAACAGCGTGGCCTTGTCCATCAAGCTCCCCCTTGGCACGGCAAGGTACCTTCAACCCCCGTTGGCGGCGGCACTGGCCGAGCAAGACACCACGCTGGCCGAGCAGGCGCAAACACAGCGACAGCTGATCGCGCAGCTCGAACTGGCACAAGCCCACTGGGTCAACACCCAAGCGCAAGTGAAGGCTGAACAGGAACGCGCCCGCTTGCTGAGACAGCGCAGCCAATGGCTGCAACGCTCCTTCGCCGCTGGAGAAACCGCGCTGCCCGACCTGCTGCGCGCCTTGAGCGCTGCCGCGCAGGCCGAGGTCGCATCAGCACGACAACAAGCCGCCCTGGCCCAAGCCTGGGCGCGGCTTCAACACGCACAAGGACTGATGCCATGACTCACACACACGTTGCCGCCCCCGCCTCTTCAAGCTGGCGCAGGGGGCTTGGCACCTTGGCCCTGATGCTCTCGGCCTGGCTGTCGCCCGCCTGGGCGGGGCCCGGTGCCCACGGGCCCAATGGCGAACACCTTGATGGCCCGACCACGTTCAACGCGGCGGCCGACGCGGCACCCCGGTTCGAGGCCAAGACGGAACTGTTCGAGGTGGTCGGTCGCCTGCAAGGCGGTGAACTCTCGATGCTCATCGACCGTTTCGAGACCAATGAACCGGTGCTCCAGGCCACGGTCGAGGTGGCATCGGGCAACGCCAAAGCCCAGGCACGGTTTCATGCCGATCTGGGCGACTACGCCGTGGACGACGCGGCCTTGCTCAAGTTGTTGAGCCAGCCTGGCGAGCACGCCCTGGTCATCACGGTGACAGCAGGTGAAGACAGCGACCTGCTGGACGCGGTGCTGCAAGTGGGTACGTCCCCCCTTGAATCGGCCCACGGACACGATCACGCCGACGCGGCGCATGACGATCACGGTGATCACGCCTGGCCCCACTGGCTTCGGTGGTTGATCTGGGCTGCCCTGGGGCTGGCCGTGGTCGCGCTGGCGGCTGTGTGGATTCGCAAGCACGGCAAGGGAGCACAAGCATGAACGGCATCCTGTCCCTGAACCAGCAGCCCCTGCAGCGCATGCGACGCGCCGCCTTGGCCCTGTCCCTGATGGCCGTCTCGTGCGCCTGGGCAGGCCCAGGGGCGCATGGCCCCAACGGTGAGCACCTGGACACCGCAACCGCCCCCAACGCCAGTGGGCTGGCCAGATTGCCCGATGGCAGTGTGCACATCCCGAAGTTGGCGCAGCGTCGCATGGGCTTGCGCACGGTGCTGGCCCCGGTGAGTGAGGCCGCGGTCACGGTCGAACTGCCCGCCCGGGTGGTGGCCGATCCGAACGCGAGTGGTTTGATCCAGTCGGTGCATGGGGGCCGCATTGAACCGGGGCCGCGCGGATTGCCTGTGGCAGGTCAGGCCGTGAAACAGGGTGAGGTGCTGGCCTGGGTGCGTCACCACGCCGATCCCTACGCGCAGGCCGCGCAGCAGTCGCAGCGCAGTGAACTGCGTGCCGCCCGCGTGCTGGCCGAGCAGCGCCTGCAACGACTGCAATCGTTGGAGGGCACGGTGCCGCGCAAGGACATCGACGCGGCCCGCATCGAGGCGGCATCCCTGGCACAACGAGAACGCAGCGTTGCCAGCAGCCTGAACGCGCGTGAACCTTTGCGGGCCCCCGTGAGCGGTGTGCTGGCGCGCACCGAGCTGAAGGCCGGCCAGATCGTGGACAGCCAGCAGGTGCTGGCCGAGGTGGTGAACCCCTCGCAATGGCTGGTGGAGGCCACCACGGCCGATGTCAGCCTGAGCACACGCCTGGCTTCGGCGACGCTGCAAGGCGTGCAGGGTGTGACGCTCAAGCCGCTCAGTGCTGCGCGGGCCCTGCGCGACGGCGTGCTGCCCATCACCTTCCGCGTGCAGTCTGCGCCAGATGCGACCCCTTTGGCGCTGGGCCAAACCGTGACCGTGGTGGCCAGCCTGAGCGAGCGTCGCCAGGGCATCGTGCTGCCCGCCGAGGCCGTGGTGCGCAACCCCGCCAACGAGCCGGTGGTGTGGATCAAGACCTCGGCCGAGCGCTACGTGCCCCAGCCGGTGCGCGTTCAAGCGCTCGACAACCAGCGCGTGCTCGTGACCCAGGGCCTGGCCGCTGACAACCGCGTGGTGGTGCAAGGTGCCGCCCTGGTGGCGCAGATTCGCTGATCGGAGCCAGCATGTTCAATTGGATCGTCCGACACAGCCTGAACAACCGGCCCTTCGTGCTGGCCTTCGCCGCGCTGCTCCTGGTCTACGGGGCCATGACGGCGTGGCGCACGCCGGTGGATGTCTTCCCTGATCTCAACAAACCCCTGGTGACGGTGATGACTGAAGCGGGCGGCATGGCCCCCGAGGAGGTCGAGCAACTCGTCAGCTTCCCCATCGAGACCGCGCTCAACGGCATGCCGGGGGTGACCCGCGTGCGCTCCACCTCGGGGGTGGGCCTCTCAGTGGTCTATGCCGAGTTCGACTGGGGCACCGACATCTACCGCAACCGCCAACTCGTGAGCGAGCGCCTGGTGCAACTGCGTGAGCAGCTGCCGCAAGGCGTGACGCCCAGCATGGGGCCGATCTCGTCCATCATGGGCGAGGTCATGCTGATTGCCCTGCCGCTGTCCAAGGCGTCGGGCACCGGTCCGAGCGCCTCACCCATGCAGGCCCGCGAGTACGCGGACTTCGTGTTGCGCCCACGGCTGCTGGCGATTGCGGGCGTCTCTCAGGTGATCCCGATCGGCGGTGAGGTGCGGCAGTTGCGCGTGGAGCCCGACCCCATCCGCATGGCGCAGGTCGGGGTGTCGCTGACGCAGATCGAGCAGGCGCTGCAAGGCTTCTCCGCCAACGCGGGCGGCGGCTTCATGGACCGCCACAGCCGCGAGTACCTGATCCGGCACATCGGCCGTACCAACCGTGTCGAGGACCTGCAGCAGGTGGCCGTGGCGTGGAAGGACGGGCGCCCGGTGCTGCTGCATCAGGTGGCCGACGTGCGCTTCGCCGCCGCGCTCAAACGGGGCGACGCGGGCTATCAAGGCTTGCCTGCGGTGATCGTCAGCGTGCAAAAGCAGCCGGCGGCCGATACCGTCGCCATCACGCGCCAGATCGAATCGGCGCTGGCCGAACTCAAGGCCGGTTTGCCGGCGGGTTTGTCAGCGCCGCAGGTGCTGTTTCGGCAGGCTGACTTCATCAATGCCTCCATCGGCAACGTGACCGAGGCCTTGCGCGACGGCGCCATCATGGTGGCCATCGTGCTGTTCGCCTTCCTGCTGTCGGCGCGCACCACACTGATCTCCCTGATCGCCATACCCTTGTCGCTGGCCATGACCGCCTTGGTGTTCAGGCTGCTGGACCAGTCCATCAACGTGATGACGCTGGGCGGGTTGGCGATTGCCATTGGTGAGCTGGTGGACGACGCGGTGGTCGATGTCGAGAACATCCTGCGTCGCATGAAGGAAAACCGCGCCCTGGCGCAGCCTCGCCCCTGGCTGGAGGTGGTGCTCCAGGCCAGTGTGGAGGTGCGCTCGGGCATCGTCTACGCCACCGTCATCGTGGTGCTGGTGTTTGTGCCGCTGTTCGCGCTGCCGGGCATCGAGGGGCGTTTGTTCTCGCCCTTGGGCATCGCCTACATCGTCTCCATCCTGGCGTCGATGCTGGTGTCCATGACGGTCACGCCTGTGCTGTGCAGCCTGCTGCTGCCCGGCATGAAACGCCTGGACCATGGCGACAGCCCCCTGGTGAGTCGCCTCAAGCGCTGGGATGCCCGCGTGCTGGCCTGGTCGTTCCCACGCGCCAAGCAGTTGATCGCCCTGGCGGTGGTGGCCGTGGGCCTGGCCGCGGCCAGCGTGCCTCACTTTCCGCGGGCCTTCCTGCCGGCCTTCAACGAAGGCTCGCTGGTGCTGTCGCTGATGTTCAACCCAGGCACCTCGCTGGCCGAGGCCAACCGCATGGGTGCGCTGGCCGAGCGCCTCATCGGCGAGGTGCCGGGGGTGACCCAGGTGGGGCGCCGCACCGGCCGCGCCGAGATGGACGAACACGCCGAGGGCGTGCACTCGGCCGAGATCGATGTGGACCTGCGTCGCGATGGCGAGCCCGTGGACCGCGAGCAGGTGATGGCCCGCATCCGTGCCCAGCTCGCGTCGCTGCCGGCACAGGTGGCCATCGGCCAGCCCATCTCGCACCGGCTGGACCACCTGCTCTCCGGCGTGCGCGCGCAGATCGCCGTGAAGATCCACGGCGACGACACCGACACCCTGCGGGGACTGGCCGAGCAGGTGCGCCAGCGCCTGTCTGGCATCCCGGGCCTGGTGGACCTGACGGTGGAAAAGCAGGTGCTGATCCCGCAAATCATGGTGCGCCTGGATCCGCAACGCCTGGCGCAGACGGGGCTGGCCCCTGGCGAGGCCATCCGCGTGCTGCAGGCCCTGACCGATGGCGCCCACGGCGCACAACTGGTCGATGGCAACAAGCGCTACGAGCTGGTGCTGCGCCTGCCCGACGACCGGCGCAGCCCGCAGGACTTGGCGCGCACGCTGGTGGACACGCCGGCCGGGCGCCTGCCCGTGTCCAGCTTCGCGACCGTGGAGGAGTCCGACGGCCCCAACCAGATTGGTCGGGAAAATGGGCGTCGTCGCATCGTGGTCTATGCCAACACCGATGGCTCCGACATGAGCCGCGTGATCCAGCACATCCGTCAAGTGATCGACGAGACAGCCTTGCCGACGGGCAGCTTCATCAGCCTGGAGGGGCAGTTCCAGGCTCAGGAGCAAGCGACCCAGCTCATCATCGGTCTGTCGCTGATCTCGCTGGCGATGATGTTCCTGGTGCTGTACTCGCGCTACCGCTCGGCGGTGCTGGCCGGCATCGTCATGGCCAACATCCCGCTGGCGCTCATCGGCAGCGTGGTCGCGATGTGGCTGGCCGGTGTGAGCCTGTCGGTGGCCACCATGGTGGGCTTCATCACCCTGGCGGGCATCGCCACGCGCAACGGCATCCTCAAGATCAGCCACTACATCAACCTGTGCCGCTTCGAGGGCGAAACCTTTGGTCAGGCCATGATCGTGCGTGGCTCGCTGGAGCGCCTCACGCCGGTGCTGATGACCGCCCTGGTCGCGGCCTTTGCCCTGACCCCGCTGCTGCTGGCGGCCGATGCGCCCGGCAAGGAGATCCTGCACCCGGTGGCGGTGGTCATCTTCGGTGGCCTGGTCAGCTCCACGCTGTTGGACACGGTGCTGACGCCGCTGCTGTTCTGGCTGCTGGGTCGGCAACCGCTGGAGCGACTGCTGGCCGAAGCCGACGATGAAAGTTACTGACAGCTCTTTCGTTGATTCACGCTTTACTGTCCTGCCCTCACGGGGCACCCTCCGGAGAACCACATGACCCAACACCAATCGATCCTCTCTCACGCTCGCCTGGCCGCTGCAGCCCTATTCGCTGCGAGCAGCCTGACGCTGAGCCCTGCGGCCTTCGCCCACGGTGATGCCCAGGCCGCGCATGGCGGCATCGCGCAGGTCGCCCACGATGTCAGCTTCGAACTGGTGCCGAAGGCCGATGGCGCAACGCTGTACCTGGTGGACCACGGCAAGCCCTTGCCCTCACAGGGCATCAGCGGCAAGCTCACCGTATTGAACAAGGGGCAGAAGTCTGAAGCTGAGCTCAAGCCTGCCGGTGGCAACAAGCTGGTCGCCGACGGTGTCGCGCTCAGCCCAGGCGCCAAGGTGGTGGCGGTGCTGAGCAAGGTGGCTGGCAAGACCGTCACCGTGCGTTTCACCATCAAGTGATGCCATGCTGACCGCCCGATTTGCCCACCTGCCAGCCCTGAAGGGCGGCTTGCTGGCGTTACTGGCCGCGCTGCTCTTCGGCGTCAGTACGCCCCTGGTGCAGCGTTGGGGGGTGGGCCTGGGGGCATTCACCACGGCGGCCCTGCTCTATGGGGGTGCAGCCTTGGTGGGCATCACCCTGCGTCGCCCGGCTGACCAGGAGGCCCGACTGCACCGCGCGGACCTGCCTCGCTTGTTGTGGATGTCCGGCTTTGGCGCCGTGCTGGGCCCCGTCGCGCTCGCGTGGGGCTTGCAGCACACGACGGGCACGGGCGCATCGCTGATGCTGACGCTGGAGGCCGTTTTCACAGCCGTGCTGGCAGGGTGGTTGTACGGCGAAGCCCTGGGCCGACGGGTGTGGGGGGCGGTCCTGCTGCTGTTGGCGGGCGGCGTCGCCCTGGTTCTGGAGCAGGGTCTGCAGGGGCAGGCCGGTCACGCTTCCGTCTGGGGGCTGCTGGCGGTGCTGGTGGCCACGGCCGCCTGGGGCATCGACAACACCCTGTCGCGCGGACTGGCCGAGCGTGACCCGGCGCAGGTCGTGGCCGTCAAGTGTGTGCTGGGTTCGTGTGCGACGGTGACCTTGGCCTGGTGGGCTCATGAGCCCGTCCCCACGCTGGGCGCCATCGTGGGCCTGATGCTGGTGGGGGCGGCCGGCTATGGACTGAGCTTGCGCTTTTACCTGTTGGCCCAGCGTTCATTCGGCGCGGCCCGCACCGGCTCCGTGTACGCTTTTGCGCCTTTTGTGGGCGCGGCCTTGGCGTGGATCCTCGGGGATCGGTCGGGCGGCTGGGGTTTGATGCTGAGCAGTGTCCTGATGGTGGCCGGCATCGCGCTTCACCTGATGGAGAAACACACCCACTGGCACGACCATGAAGCGGTCACGCACGAGCATGCACACACGCATGACGACGGTCACCACCTGCACCCGCATGACCCGTTGCCCTCAGGAGCCCACAGTCATCTTCATCGACACGAGCCGATGCGCCACACTCACGCCCACGTGCCCGATGCTCACCACACGCACAAGTCGTCATGAATACATCCGTTTTGAGACTATGTTCAACTTGCAGAACATAGGCCAACGCGATTTAGAAACTTTGTTATCTGCCCCATCACGCTTGGAGGCGCACAACAAAGTCTTAAAGCTACTCCGCTGAGACAGCTCTGATGAACCGCCCAATAACATCAGCGCAAAGATTTAAAAACTGAGGTGCGTAGCGAAAGAACTGCTGGGCATTAGCCAAACATTGTTTCAAAGCTCGCTGTCAGACCTCATGTTTCCGACCTTCCCACGAGGGGCAACCATCCCATCAATCTTGACTGCATATGCGCAGACAGGAGGCCACATTTTGAGGAGGGTGAGCAAGGGCAGACTCACCATCACTCAGCCCATGGGGCTTGCGATCTATCGAAGCAAGTTGCACCAATTGGCGGATCAACACCTCAACGGCATGATCAGCGCTGAAGAGCTCTTACGACATCACACGCTAGCTCCCGTTCACCTAGGTTTCCGCCGTTCAGATGATCGCCCAGGGGCATGTACACCAGATGAGACTTGGTCCTACACTGACCGGACCTTAGCGATTTCAGGGCGCGCACGTTTGTGTCCAGTCTGCGTTAAAGAGGACATCGCTCAATACGGCTGTGGTCATTGGCGGCGAGAGCATCAACTTCGCTATGTCTGCATTTGTACAAGGCATGGCCAGTTACTGCGTGAACAATGCACCGAGTCAGGCTGCGATGCCGCTTTGGGTACCTTCTTAAGACGACTCCCGAGTCAACCGTGCCCGGCCTGCAAACGTGCCTACACCGTTTCACTCGAGCATCCTCCTATCAGTGATGGCTACGCTTCTTTCTGCAAGCTTTTCACCGATGCGATAGAGGTGTACATCCCTGAAGTTGCGTCATATAACTGTCACGAGCTTGAGTCGTTCAGCTATGACGTGTGTGGGGGACGACTAGACGTGTTTGAACAGATGTTAAAGCAGTGGCTAGGCGATCAGGCTTGCTATGTCATTGAAGCAACTACGATTGCCATTGAGTGGCTTCGGTCCCCAATCGAGACCCAATGCTTTCGACATGTAGAACCATCCTGGATTCTGTTAGCCGCCTTCAAAAGAGACATGACCGGCCCACCTGCTGCACCACCTGAGCACTACTGGAATACTAATCAATAGCCTTAGGTAGAGATTCGAGTTGGCCAGCAAGCAACGGAACTCGCGCGTCAGCAGGCGGCACTGGCCCTTGCGCTTACTATTTTCGTCTGAATCCTGCTGATGGCCTTCAGGTGCCTGCTGCAAGGACACTCCTGAGAAAGAGGGATCGATACTTAGGACTGCGAACGGGCACAGGACGGATCACCTTACCGCTCCCGACCACTCAATAGCCCCAATCCTCATGCCTAACCGGCAGCCTGTTGAGCTGCTTCCTCAACTGCTGCCAATGCGGCAAGTACAAGTCCATCAGATCGATGAACCGCTGGTTGTGCGTGGGCTCCAGCAGATGCACCAGTTCATGCACCATGATGTATTCCAAGCACTCCATCGGCTTCTTGGCCAGGTCAGTATTCAGCCGGATGTAGCCTGACTCAGGTGTGCAGCTGCCCCACTTGGTCTTCATGCGCTGCACGAACACCCGTTGGGCTTTGACCTTCAGCAGGGGCTCCCATTTGGCCAGCAATGCGGGCACAGCATCCCGCACCTGCTGCCGGTACCAGCCGTCCAGTACCTCTTCGCACCTGGCCTGATCTGCACCCGGCCGCACTTGCAGCTTCAGCGTGCGAGGCGTCAGGCTCACGGTAGGCGCTGCATCTGCATGGCTGATCTCCAGCAGGTAGCGCTTGCCCCACAGGTAGTGGCTTTCCTTGTTCAGGTACTCACGGGGCGTCTCGCGCTCCTGGGCTTGCAGTTTGCGCTGCTGTGACCGAATCCAACTCAGCTTCGAGATCACGAACAGGCGAATGGTGTCCAGCGGCATGCCCTGCGGCGCTGCCACGCGAACCTTGCCCACGGGCGGCAGCACGCTCAGGTGAACGTGCTTGATCGCCTTGCGGGTCACTTCCGCGTGCAGTTCACCGAGGTCCAGCACGTCGCGCATCAGTATTCCTTCTGCGCAAACACGATGGGGAACAGGCGGTTCACTTCCTTGATGTCTTTCAGCACGTCGAACATGGCCTGCTTGACCATCTGCTCTTTGGCCACCACGCCGCGCCAACCATCGGGGCGCTTGGCCTTGATGGCAGCGTCCAGCAGCATCGCCGTGTCCAGGGCCTTGTTGGTGTCGCCCCAGGGCACATCAGGCTGCTGTGCAGCGTCTGTGGCTACATGGTCCTTCAGGTTGTTGTACAGGGCCAGTTGGCCTGCAGTCTTCACCTGCTGAGGGGTGTCGTCGGCCTTGCCGGCGCTCACCTTTTTGGCCACCTCGGCAATGCGCGCCAGGTAGTCCTCGTATTCGATGGCCTTTTCTTTGCGCAGGCGGATGATCTCGTCCAGCAGCGCCGACATTTTTGCGAAGTAGGCCGGGTCGGTCAGCTGTTCCTTCAGGATCTTGCTGCGAACGTTGTTCTCAATCGTCTCGGCAATGGATTCCTGGTTGCCCTTCATGTCGCTCAAGCGCTCGGCAATCGCGTCAGCGATGCCTGTCTTCACGATCAGATCGAGCAAGCCGATGCCATCGAAGGGCGAGATCTTGCGGGGTGCCTGTGCCTCGATGTAGGTGTCGATGAGGTGGCGCATGTCCGCCTCGTAGGGCTTCAGGTCCAGCGTTTCGCCTGAAGCCTTGCGGATGATCTCTCGCAGGTTCAGGTAGTGCTTTTGCAGGCTCTTCAGGCTCTCGATCTGCTCGGGCGTGTAGCCTGCGGCTTCCAGCTCGTCGGCAATGCCTGCAAAGGCACGCACCAGGGCCACCACCGCCTTGTACAGCGCCACCCGGTGCGGTTCGCGGGATTTCAGATCGTCCGGGATCTCGGTGTTGCCGCAGAAGTAGTGAATGTGTTCCAGATCGCCCTTGGGCGGGTCCACCGGCTCACACAGCAGGGCCAGCGCTTCGACCGCATCGTCCAAGCGCGCACGGCCGGCCTCAAGTCGGTCCTTGACCATGATCTCGGGGTCGGTGCCGCCTGCGCTGTGGTCCAGCTCGGCCGTGTACACCGCGATGGCTTTTTCGACCTTCTTGAACAGGTCTTTGTAGTCAACGATGTAGCCGAAGTCCTTGTCTTCACCGTCGAGGCGGTTGGTGCGGCAAATGGCCTGGAACAGGCCGTGGTCCTGCATCGATTTGTCGATGTAGAGGTAGGTGCACGGCGGCGCATCGAAGCCCGTCAAAAGTTTGTCCACCACGATCAGCAGCTTCATCTGCGCGGGCGTCTTGATGAAACGCTGCTTCACGTCCTGCTCGTAGGATTCGGTCTTGTTCATGCCCGGACTGGGCGTCACGTCCTTCAGCAGCTCGGTGTAGGTGTTGTAGATGAACTGCTTGTCGCTCTCGGTGTTGGCGCCGGTCTCTTCTTTGCTGATGTCGGCGGCCTGCGGGTTGTACGAGGTGACGATGGCGCAGCGGCCTTTGAACACCGTCTTGCCGAACAGCACGAAGTACTTGCAGGCCTCGTAGATGCTGGACGCCACGAGGATGGCGTTACCCCGCTCGTTCGACAGCCGAGGCTTGACGGCAAAGTCGAAAACGATGTCGGCCACCACCCGGTCCATGCGGGCGCGTGAGCTGAGCACGTTCTGCATCGTGCCCCATTGCTTCTTCAGCTCGTCCTTCTGCCAGTCGTTCAGGCCCTTGGTCTTGGCCTCGAACCATTGGTCAATCTGGTCGGTGTTGCCCAGCTTCTGGTCGATGTCGCGGGCCTCGTAGACCAGGTCCAGCACCACGCCGTCTTCCACGGCCTCGGCGAACTTGTAGGTGTGGATGTAGCCGCCAAACACCTCAAGGCTGGTCTGCGCGTCTTGCTTCAGCAGTGGTGTTCCCGTGAAGCCGATGAACACGGCATTGGGCATCATGGCCTTCATCAGCCGGTGCAGCTTGCCGCCCTGGGTACGGTGGCATTCGTCCACGAACACGTAGATCTCGCCTTGGGTGGGGCTGGGCTGAGCGGCCAGATCGCGCAGGAAGGCTTCGAAGTCATCCACGTCGCGGCGGCCGAACTTGTGCACCAGCGAGCACAGCAGGCGCGGGCTGGGCTGAGCCAATTGGGCCATCAGGTCTCGGCCGCTTTGGCTGCGGTGGATGGTTTCACCCGCATCTTTGAACACGCGCTCGATCTGGCGGTCCAACTCGTCACGGTCAGTGATGATGGCCACGCGGGCGGCGGGTTTGTTCTCCAGAATCCAGCGGGCCAGCAGCACCATCAGGATACTCTTGCCTGCGCCCTGGGTGTGCCAGATGATGCCGCCACGCCGCTGGTCCACATGCTTCTGCGCGGCCTTGATACCGAAGTACTGGTGCACGCGGGGCAGCTTCTTCACGCCGCCGTCGAACAGCACGAAATCGTGGATCAGCTCCAGCAAGCGGTGCTTGCTGCACAGCTTGGTCAGGTACTTGTCGAGCTTGTAGCCGGTGTTGTCGGCCTCGTTGTTGAATCACGAGCAAAACTGAGCCAGGAGTCACGTCCAAAACTGAGCCACTAAGTTGACGAAGAAATGGACTGCTCGGATGTGGATAAGTCTACTGCGTGATCTGTCTGGGGTGCTCCTTTGGCTGTTTTGGTTCGTGTGGCTTTGGTGATCGAAGA
>CAMTVS010000094.1:0-31644 GCA_947085235.1 uncultured Aquabacterium sp.
GCTCTTCCGATCTACGACATCACGGTGCTCAAGCCTTGCGTGGTGGGCAATGAAGAGCACCGCTTTCTGGTGCTGGACCAGTTGCGCGAACTGAAGGGCGAGCCTTCGTCGCTGCTGCTGGAGCCTGCTGGCCGCAACACCGCCCCGGCCGTCACCCTGGCGGCTCTGCAGGCCACGGCCGATGGCAGCGACCCCATCCTGGTCGTCACCCCAGCCGACCAGACGGTCACCAACCCTCAGGCCTACACGGCCGCCCTGCAGTCGGCCATCCGCGCCGCAGCGAATGGCGACATCGTCATCCTGGGCATCACGCCCGACAAGCCCGAAACCGGCTTTGGCTACATCCGCACCAGCGGCGCTGACGCCCAGGGCGTGCGCACCGTGGCTGCTTTTGTTGAAAAGCCCAACCTGGAGACCGCCAAAGCCTACCTGGCCGATGGCGGCTACTTCTGGAACAGCGGCATGTTCGTCATGAAGGCCTCGCGCTGGCTGGCCGCGCTGGCGCACTTCCGCCCCGACATTGCCGACGCCACGCGCAAATCCTTTGAGGTGCGCAGCACCGACGCGCAGTTCGTGCGACCGGGCAAAGACGAGTTCAAGGCGGTGCCGTCTGAATCGGTCGACTACGCTGTGATGGAGCAGTGCCCCGCCCAGCCCGATAGCGGCTTTGTGGTACGCATGGTGCCGCTGGACGCCGGCTGGTCCGACCTTGGCGCCTGGGATGCCGTGTGGCAGGTGAGCCCGCACGATGCCCAAGGCAACGCCGCCCATGGCGACGTGCTGATGCAAGACAGCAAAGACACCCTGGTGCACGCCACCAGCCGCCTGGTGGCGGCCGTGGGCCTGGACAACGTGGTGGTGGTGGAGACGCCTGACGCCGTGCTGGTGGCCGACCGCAGCAAGAGCCAGGACGTCAAGAAGATCGTGGCCAAGCTGGAAGGCGCCTCGCGCACCGAAGGCACGCTGCACCGCCGCGTGCACCGCCCCTGGGGCTGGTCCGACTCGATCGACATGGGCCCGCGCTTCCAGGTCAAGCGCATCATGGTCAAGCCCAAGGCCTCCTTGAGCCTGCAGATGCACCACCACCGTGCCGAGCACTGGATCGTGGTCAGCGGCACGGCCGAGGTGACCGTGGGCGACAAGGTGGTGCTGCTGTCCGAAAACCAGTCCACCTACATCCCGTTGGGCACCGTGCACCGCCTGATCAACCCTGGCGCCATCCCGCTGGAGATCATCGAGGTGCAGTCGGGCAGCTACCTGGGCGAAGATGACATCGTGCGCTTCCAGGACAACTACGGGCGTTCGGCCTGATTGGCGAGCCATCACGCTTGCCCCTGACAAAAAGGCCACCGCACGCGGTGGCCTTTTTCTGAGCAAGCGGGTGGAATCTGTCAGGGCAGGGTCAGCAACAGTTCCAGGGGCGTGTCGGCGATGACATCGGCGCCCCAGGCCTCGACCTTGCCGTTGTGGCCGATGTAGCCCCAACCCGCAGCGGCACTGGGCATGCCAGCAGCCTGGGCGGCCTGGATGTCGCGCAGGTCGTCCCCCACGTACAGCACACTGCTGGGCGGCACACCCAACTCGGCCGCTGCGGTCAGCAAGGGCAAGGGGTGCGGTTTGGCATGGGCGGTGGTGTCGCCACTGATGGTGGTGCCCGAGCGTTGCATCAAGACCAAGCCCTGCATCACTGGCACGGTGAATCGGTGTGGCTTGTTGGTGACCACGCCCCAGCGCAGTCCTCGGGCCTCCAGGGCTTCCAACAGTTTGTCCACGCCGTCGAAGAGGCGGGTGGTGTCGCTCAGGCAGGCTTCATAGTGGTCCAGAAAGCGGGTGCGCAGGGCCTCAAACTCGGGGTGCCCTGGGCCGATGTTCAGCCCCACACCGATCAGGCCACGTGCCCCGGCGGAGGCATAGGGGCGCAGTTGCTCCAGTGGCAGCGGGGGCAGACCACGGTCGCCCCGTAGCCGATTGAGGGCGCCACCCAGGTCGCCGGCGGTGTCGGCGAGCGTGCCGTCCAGATCGAACAGCACCGCGGTGGGCGCCTGGGCCCAATGGATCGTGCCTCGCAGCGCCATTTCAGGCCTGCAGGGGCTTGCGACAGGCCACCAGGTAGTTCACGCTGGTGTCACCCGACAGCCAGTAGCGGCCGGTCAGCGGGTTGTACTCCATGCCCTTGAACTGGGCCAGGTCCAGGTGGGCTTCGCGGATCCAGCGGGCCAGTTCGGCGGGGCGAATGAACCGACCATACTCGTGCGTGCCCTTGGGCAGTAACTTGAGCACGTATTCGGCACCCACGATGGCGAACAGGAAGGACTTGGGGTTGCGGTTGATCGTGGAGAAAAACACCCAGCCACCGGGCTTGACCAGGTTGGCGCAGGCTTGCACCACCGACGATGGATCGGGCACGTGCTCCATCATCTCCATGCAGGTGACCACGTCGAACTGGCCTGCCTGCTCGACCGCCAGGGTTTCGACGGCTACGCTGCGGTAGTCGAGGTTGGCCACGCCCGCTTCCATGGCGTGAAGTTGGGCCACTTTCAGGGGCTTGTCGGCCAGGTCGATGCCCAGCACGTTCGCGCCTCGGCGGGCCATGGATTCGGCCAGGATGCCGCCGCCACAACCCACGTCTACCACCCGCTTGCCTTTGATGCTGGCCAACTGGTCAATCCAGTCCAGGCGCAGGGGGTTGATCTGGTGCAGCGGTTTGAACTCGCTTTCAGGGTCCCACCATTTGTGGGCCAGTTCGCTGAATTTGGCGAGTTCTTGCGGGTCGACGTTGGTGGCGTTGCTCATTCAGCAATCCTACCGCCAATCGATGCCCCTGCCGCTGGTATGCGGGCGCGGGTTTGGAGGCTCTTTGGAGGCTCTTTGGGGGCAAGTGGTGGGCGGTGGCGGGCTCTCCGGCGCCCTGACAGCGCCTCACGCGTCGTCTTCGGCGTCGCGCAGTTGCTTGAGTCGCCGGTACAGCGTGTTGCGGCTGATCCCCAGGCGGCGAGCCGCCTGGGACATATTGCCCTGGCTGGCGCGGATGGCGCGCTCGATGGCGGTGTGCGACAGGCGCTTGAGGTTGGTTTCGGGCTGGGCCTCGTCGTGGGTTTGCAAGGCCAGGGTTTGGCGAGGGGCGGCCACCTCGGCCACCAGGGGCGGTTCGTCGTCGCGGTAGGGCTTGGAGAAGACGTCGTCCCAGAGGTCCTCGCCAAAGTGCTCCCAGTGCAGCAGGTTCTCGTGCGGCGACAGCAGGGCACAGGCCGTGCGCAACACCGCATGCAACTGCCGCAGGTTGCCCGGCCAGGGGTGCTGCATCAGGGCCTCGACCACCTCGTCGGCCATGTCGGGCACTCGACCATGCTTCATCTCGTGGCCGAGGGTGTGCAGCATGTCCGAGATCAAAGGGATGAGGTCATCGCGCTCCCGAAGGGCGGGCATCTGCACGGTCAGGCCAGCGATGCGCCAGTACAGGTCTTCGCGGAAGCGGCCTTGGGCCACCGCCTCTTTGAGCTGGTGATGCGTGGCGCACACCAGCACGAAATCGACCGGAATGGGGTGCGTGCCGCCCACCGGAACGACGGCCTTGTCTTGCAAGACACGCAGCAGGCGGGCTTGCAGCGACAGCGGCATGTCGCCGATCTCGTCCAGAAACAGCGTGCCGCCATCGGCCATGCGGATCTGACCCGGCGAGCCTTCACGCCGCGCACCCGTGAAGGCACCACCCACGTAGCCAAACAGTTCGGATTCGATCAAGCCTTCGGGCAGGGCGGCACAGTTGACCGCCACAAAGGGTTGATCTTTGCGGGCGCCTTGCTTGTGGAGGGTGCGTGCGAAGACCTCTTTGCCGGTGCCCGATTCGCCCTGGATCAACAGTGGAATGCCTTGCGCCTGCACCTTCAGTGCCCGTTGAGAGGCCAGGTGCACGCGGGCGTCCACCCCGTGGCTGCGGCGCACCAGGGTGCGCAGGGGCACGCTGGCGTTGGGGTTGGCGCGTGGGCGGGGTGCGGCCCCCGAGGCCCACACACGGCGGCGGCGATCGGGGTCGTCGCGCACGAAGAGCGCGTCGCCGCGCATGGTGGTGATGCGGGTGGCCTGGCCATTGCCAGGCAGGTTTTGCAAGCGCAAGGCGTGGGGGCCCAGCACGCGGTCCAGCGTGATCGAGCCGATCTGGGTGTTGCACAAGCCCAGCCACTCCTGGGCGATGGCGTTGGCCCCCATGATCCAGCCGTCTTCGGACAAGGCGATCAAGCCTTCGCCCACCGCACCCAGGCCCTCGGCGCGCGGGTGCAGGCGCAGCAGCAGATCACGCGTGTGGCGGGCATGGAAGAGCTTGTCTTCGATCATGCGGCTGGCCGAGCGCACGAGGGCGCTGGTGTGCGGGTGGTAGCCCCGCTGGTCGCCCGAGATGTCGATCACGCCGCACAGGCGACCGTCGGGCGCGCGCACCGGGGCGGCCGAGCAGGTCAGGAATCCGTTGCGTTCCAGGTAGTGTTCGGCGCCGTGCACGACCACCGGGCGCCCCTCGATCAGGGCCGTGCCGATGGCATTGGTGCCCCGCAATTCTTCCTTCCACAGGGCGCCAGGGCGCAGGGATACCCGTTCAGCCCGGGTCAGGAACTCGGGGTCGCCCAGGCTGTGCAGCAGCAGTCCCTGGGCATTGGCCAGCACCACCATGCTGCCGGAGTCGCGCATCTGGTCGTAGACGAACTCCATGACTGGCCGGGCGTGGCTGAGAAACTCGGACTCTTGCTCGAGGGCGGCCTTGAGCGTGCTGGCGTTCACCAGGGGCGGACCGCCCATCAATTCCATGGGCGACAAGCCTGCTTCCTGGCTGCGCTGCCAGGAGCGTGCTACCACCTCGCTCACCAACTCCGCGGGCACATCGCCCGACTCAAGCAGGCGTTTGCGGGCCTCGACAAGGCGATCCTGGGTGGTGGAGGGGCTAAGGTGCATGGCGCTGTCGCGGTATTGAACAGCCGCAGTATGCGCCGGCGTCGGGGGGGTGACACTCGGGTTCCCCCTGTGTCAGTCTGGCGCAGCGTCACTTTTTGGCGCGCCAGATGACACACCGGGCGTGACAGAGGCGGGTGGGCGCACTCCCTGGGGCGCCTCGATCAGGTTTCAGGGCTTACCCGGATGGCACAGCTTGTGCACAAGAAGGCTCAGGCCCCGTCAGGAGGCCGGCCGGTCTGGGGCTTGTCCCGGCTGGTTCACCACCATCGCTGAGGAGACATCCATGCGCTACCCCCACCCCGGCCAAGCCGGCGCCCCGTTGAGCTTCAAGCCCCGCTATGACAACTTCATCAACGGCCAGTTCGTGCCACCGGTGGGGGGGCAGTACTTTGACGTGATCACACCCATCAGCGGTCGCGTGTTCACCCAGGCGGCCCGCTCTACCGAGGCTGACATCGAGCGAGCCCTGGATGCCGCCCACGCCGCCAAGGACCAGTGGGCAGCCACCTCGCCCACCGAGCGCTCCAACATCCTGCTCAAGATCGCCGACCGCATCGAGCAAAACGCCGAAAAGCTGGCCTATGCCGAAACCGTGGACAACGGCAAGCCCATCCGCGAAACGCTGAACGCCGACATCCCCCTGTCGGCCGATCATTTCCGCTACTTTGCCGGCTGCCTGCGGGCACAAGAGGGCGCCTTGAGCGAGATCGATGGCAACACGATCGCCTATCACTTCCATGAGCCCCTGGGCGTGGTGGGTCAGATCATCCCCTGGAACTTCCCCATCCTGATGGCCGCCTGGAAGCTGGCCCCCGCTCTGGGCGCCGGCAATTGCGTGGTGCTCAAGCCGGCGGAATCCACCCCCGTGTCGATCCTGGTGCTGGCCGAACTGATCGCCGACCTGCTGCCGCCCGGTGTGCTCAACATCGTCAACGGTTATGGCCGCGAAGCGGGCATGCCCCTGGCCACCAGCAAGCGCATCGCCAAGATCGCGTTCACCGGCTCGACCGCCACGGGCAAGATCATCGGCCAGGCTGCGGCCGCCAACCTGATCCCGGCCACGCTGGAGTTGGGTGGCAAGAGCCCCAACATCTTCTTTGATGATGTGATGGCGCAAGACGACGCCTTCCTAGACAAGGCCATCGAGGGCATGGTGCTGTTTGCCTTCAACCAGGGCGAGGTGTGCACCTGCCCGTCGCGCGCCCTGATCCAGGAATCGATCTACGACCGGTTCATCGAGCGTGCTGTGAAGCGCGTGGCGGCCATCAAGCAGGGCTGCCCGCTGGACATGGACACCATGATGGGCGCGCAGGCCTCCAGCATGCAGATGGACAAGATCATGTCCTACATGGCACTGGGCAAGGAGGAGGGCGCGCAGGTGCTGATCGGCGGTGATCGAGCGCAACTCGGCGGAGACCTGGCCGATGGCTACTACATCCAGCCCACGCTGTTCAAGGGCCACAACGGCATGCGCATCTTCCGCGAAGAGATCTTTGGCCCGGTGCTGGCCGTGACCACCTTCAAGGACGAGGCCGAGGCCCTGCAGATTGCCAACGACACACCCTACGGCCTGGGCGCTGGCGTGTGGACGCGCGACATCAGTCGGGCCTACCGCTTTGGTCGCGGCATTCAGGCCGGTCGGGTGTGGACCAACTGCTACCACCACTACCCGGCCCACGCCACCTTTGGCGGCTACAAAGAATCAGGCATCGGCCGCGAAACCCACAAGATGATGCTGGACCACTACCAGCAGACCAAGAACATCCTGGTGAGCTACGACCCGAACAAGCTGGGCTTCTTCTGAGGCCGGAGCCTCGAAGGCTGAGGTGGCCGTCGGCCCGAGTGGCCGAGAGGGCCGTGTCTGTTTTGCCGAGCCTTTCGCCTTACCGGGGGAATGGCTTTGGCCGGGGTCACAAGCCCCGCTTTTTATTCTCCACCTTGGCCGGTCGGTGTCCTGCGGGCATCGACCGGCATTTTTCTGGGCTTCAGGATAATGAATGCCTGATCACAGGAGTTCATTCATGAGTCTGACGGTGTACGGCATTCCCAATTGCAGCACGGTGAAGAAGGCCCGGGCCTGGCTGGACGCCCAGGGCCTGGCCTATGAGTTTCACGACTACAAGAAGCAGGGTGTGCCCGCCGATCGCTTGCCTGCCTGGGTGCAGGCTCTGGGTTGGGACAAGCTGGTCAACCGCCAGGGCACGACCTGGCGCAAGCTGGAGCCGGCCGTGCAGGCCGGTGTGGTCGATGCCGCCAGTGCCCAGGCCCTGATGCTGTCGCACGCCAGCGTGATCAAGCGTCCGCTGCTGGAGCGCGACGGTGTGCCGCTGGCCATTGGTTTTGACGAAGCCGCCTGGAGCGCGGCCCTGCGTTGATCGGTCATCGATAGGGCGATTCTGTGCCCGGGGCCGGGAAAATGCCAGCCAGCATGCGGGCATCCGGTGCCTAGCATGTGGCCATGAAATCACCTGTCTTGTCTTGGGGCCACCGTGGCCTGTGGGCCGCTGTGCTGAGCTTGTCGGCGTACGCGCATGCCGCCGCGCCACCTGCCACACCGCCCAAGGTTTGCCTGTTCGACCCCATCGGTACCAGCGGTGATGTGCACCGTGCGCTGGAAGATTACCGGCTGCAGATGGCCCGCCTGGGCTATCCCTTGCAGGTGCGTACCTATGTGGATGAGAACGTCGCGGTGGAAGACTTTCGCACCGGCCAGTGCGATGCCGTCATGGCCACGGGCATCCGTACGAGGCACTTCCACAGCCTGGCGGCGGCGCTGGATTCGCCAGGTGCCTCCAGCATCCTTCGTCAAGGCCGCATCGACATGGATGCCAGCTTCGAGGTGGTCAAGAAGTTCATTGCCACGGTGAGTTCGCCCAAGGCTGCGTCGATGATGAAGGTGGGGCCCTACGAGGTGGCCGGCATCATTCCCTTGGGCGCGGCTTATGCCTTTGTGAACGATCGCCAGATTCGAACCCTGCAGGGGGCCACGGGCAAGCGGGTGGCCGCGTTCGACCATGACCGGTCTCAAGCCGAACTGATTGCGCGGGTGGGGGCTCGCCCCGTGGCGGCCAACATCACCAACTTTGCCACCATGTTCAACAATGGTCATGTGGATGTGATCATCGCGCCGTCCATCGTGTATCGACCCTTCGAGTTGCACAAGGGCATCGGGCGCAAGGGTGGGGTGACACGCTTTCCCATCACCATCCTCAGTTACCAGATGGTGATCCGCTCGGATCGCTTCCCCGAGGGCTTCGGGCAGGCATCGCGCACTCATTTCGCCAGGAATGTGGACGAGGCGATCCGCATCGCACGCAAGTCTGACCAGGACATTCCGCCGCAGTTCTGGCTGGATCCTTCTGCGGACGAGAATGATCAGTACATGGTGCTGATGCGTCAGGGCCGGGTGCTGATGGCCAACAAGGGCTTGTTCGACAAGACCGGCTTGAAGATTCTCAAACGCATCCGCTGCAACACCGAACCCGCAGCGGCCGAGTGTTCCGAGCGCACGGAGGAGTGGAAATGAGACTCAGCGTGACGCCCCGCGCCATGATGGCCGCTGTGGTGGGCGCCTGGTGGGCGCTGGCGGCAGCATCGCCCGTTCTGGCTCAGGCCACGACGACAGCCACCTTGCGCACGGTGCGCCTGTGTGTGTTCGATCCCTCTGGCACGGTGGGGGATGCCTGGCGCGCCGCCACCGACCACCGTCTGGAGATGCAACAACACGGGGTGGATCTGGTCACCCAGCCTTACACCAATGAGCGGGTGGCGGTGGAGGACTATCGCACGGGTCGTTGTGATGCACTCATGGCCACAGCCTTGCGCACCCGCAGTTTCCACGGCATGGCTGCGGCGCTGGATTCGATGGGCGCGGCCACCGTGGTCAAAGGCGACCGGGTGGATGTGGACGCCAGCTTCGAGGTGGTGCGGCGGTTTGTGGAGGTGTTGAGCGAGCCCAAGGCCGCCGAGATGATGGTGTCTGGTGAGCACGAGGTGGCGGGCATCTTGCCCATGGGGGCGGCCTACGCCTTCAGCCGCGATCGCGGTTTGAACGTGCTGGCCGGTTTGCAAGGACGCAAGGTGGCCACCTTGGACCATGATCAGGCGCAGGCCGAGTTGGTGCGGCGCTTGGGCGGCACACCCGTGTCGGCCGACACCCTGAACTTCGGTGCCATGTTCAACAACGGCCATGTGGAGGTGTTGATCGCGCCCACCATCGCCTACAAGCCGCTGGAGTTGCAGCGCGGCCTGGGGACCCAAGGCGGCGTCAGCCGATTCCCGCTGACCATCTACACCTACCAGTTGGTGCTGCGCCGATCGGCGGTGCCCGTGGGCTTTGCGCAGCGGTCGCGCAGCTACATGGCCCAAAACTTTGATGTGGCGATTGCGTCGCTGCGCCTGGCCGATCGCGGGGTGCCGGCGGCGTATTGGGTGGACGTGCCTGCGGCGTCGGTGCAGCCGGCCATCAGTCTGCTGCGCGAGGTGCGCCAGACCATGGCCCAGCAAGGGGTGTATGACCCCAAGGGTTTGAGGTTGGCCAAACGCCTGCGTTGTGAGCAGGCGCCTGGCGCGGCTGAGTGCGCCAGCTCAGACCCTTGGTGAGCCTCAGGCGGCCAGCAACTGACGCAGCACAAAGGGCAGGATGCCCCCGTGCTGGTAGTAGGCCACCTCGATGGGCGTGTCGATGCGCAGCAGCACGGTCACGACGTGCCGGCTGCCATCGGCGCGCTCGATGATGAGTTGCGCATCGGCCTGCGGCTTGATCTCGGCGCCCAGATCGATGCTGATCACTTCATCGCCCTTCAGGCCCAGCGACTCCCAGCTGTCGCTGCCCTTGAACTGCAGCGGCAACACGCCCATGCCCACCAGGTTGCTGCGGTGGATGCGCTCGAAACTGCGCGCCACCACGGCCTGGATGCCCAGCAGTTGCGTGCCCTTGGCCGCCCAGTCGCGGCTGGAGCCCGTGCCGTACTCTTCACCGCCAAAGATCACCGTGGGCACGCCGGCGGCCATGTACTTCATGGCCGCGTCGTAGATGAACAGCTTGTCACCCTTGTGCTCGCCGTCCAGCTGGAACAGGGTCAGGCCGCCTTCTTCGCGTGCGCCGTCGGCCTGTGGGGGCAACATCAGGTTCTTGATGCGCACATTGGCAAACGTGCCGCGCATCATCACCTCGTGGTTGCCCCGGCGCGAGCCATAGCTGTTGAAGTCGGCCTTCTGCACGCCATGCGCCTTGAGGTATTGGCCGGCGGGCGACGATTCCTTGATCGAGCCGGCGGGCGAGATGTGGTCGGTGGTGATCGAGTCCCCGAACAGCGCCATGATGCGCGCACCCTTCACCCCCAGACCGGCGGCCTGGGGCGTCATGTCGAAGCGATCGAAGAACGGTGGCTTGGCGATGTAGGTGCTGGCGGGCCAGTTGTAGACCTGACCGGTCACGCCCTTGGTCTGCTCCCACAGCTTGCCGGGTTTGGACTTGACCTTGGCGTAGTTCTCTTTGAAGGCCTTACCGTCCATGGCGTACTTCAGCAGGGCGTAGATCTCATCGCTGCTGGGCCAGATGTCGCCCAGGTACACCGGCTTGCCTTTCTTGCCGATGCCCACGGGTTCGGTCATCAGGTCTTTGGTCACATTGCCAGCGATGGCGTAGGCCACTACCAGGGGTGGGCTGGCCAGGAAGTTGGCCTTCAAGTTGGGGTGGATGCGGGCTTCGAAGTTGCGGTTGCCCGAGAGCACGGCGGCACACACCAGGTCGTTGTCGGTGATGGTCTGGTTCAGCTCAGGCGCGAGGTCGCCCGCATTGCCAATGCAGGTGGTGCAACCATAGGCGGCCACCGCAAAGCCCAGTTGCTCCAGGTAGGGCAGCAGGCCGGCTTTGCTCAGGTAGTCAGTGACGATGCGCGAGCCCGGGGCCAGGGAGGTCTTCACGTGCGGCTGTACCGTCAGGCCCGCCTTGACAGCCTTCTTGGCCAGCAGGCCCGCTGCCAGCAACACACTGGGGTTCGAGGTGTTGGTGCACGAGGTGATGGCCGCGATCAGCACGTCGCCATTGCGGACGCCTACAGTCTTGCCGCCCAGCGTGGTGGGGTAGACCTGGGCCAGCTTGTCGGCTGGCTGGTTGAAGCCGTTCTCGGCCACCGGCTTGCTGAAGAGCTCGGTGAAGGTGCGGCTGAGGTGCGTGATCTCGATGCGGTCTTGCGGGCGCTTGGGGCCGGCCAGCGAGGGGGCCACCGTGGCCAGATCCAGCTTGACCACCTGGGTGTAGTCGATCTCGCCCGCCTTGGGCACGCCAAACAGCTTCTGCGCCTTGAAGTAGGCCTCAAAGGCCTCGATCTCGGCCTTGGTGCGCCCGGTGCCCTTGAAGTAGGCGATGGTTTTCTCGTCGACCGGGAAGAAGCCCATCGTGGCGCCGTACTCGGGCGCCATGTTGGCGATGGTTGCGCGGTCCGGCAATGCCAGCGACGCCGTGCCCTCGCCAAAGAACTCGACAAACTTGCCTACCACCTTTTCTTTGCGCAGGATTTCCGTGATGGTCAGCACCAGATCGGTGGCAGTCACGCCTTCGCGCAATTGGCCGCTGAGCTCGAAGCCCACCACATCGGGGGTCAGGAAGTACACCGGCTGGCCCAGCATGCCGGCCTCGGCCTCGATGCCGCCCACACCCCAGCCCACCACACCGATGCCGTTGATCATGGTGGTGTGGCTGTCGGTGCCGACCAGGGTGTCGGGGTAGGCCACGCCATCCTTGATGTGCACGCCCCGGGCCAGGTATTCCAGGTTCACCTGGTGCACGATGCCAAAGCCGGGGGGCACGACCCCGAAGGTGTCAAAAGCCTGCATGCCCCATTTCATGAATTCGTAGCGTTCGGCATTGCGCTCGAACTCGATCTTCATGTTCAGGTCCAGCGCCTTTTTGTCGCCATAGTGGTCGATCATCACCGAGTGATCCACCACGAGGTCCACCGGCACCAGGGGCTCAATGCGCTTGGGATTCTTGCCCAAACCCTCGGCCACGTTGCGCATGGCGGCGAGGTCGGCCAGCAGCGGCACGCCGGTGAAGTCTTGCAGCACCACGCGCGCCACCACGAAGGGGATCTCATCCGTGCGCTCGGCCTGGGGCTTCCAGCCGGCCAGTTGCGCCACATGCTCTGGCGTGACCTTCTGTCCATCGCAATTGCGCAGCACCGATTCCAGCACGATGCGGATCGACACCGGCAAGCGCGTCAGCCCCGGGTGGGTTTTGGCCAGGGCGGGCAGCGAGTAGAACTTGAGCGATGAACCCGATGCCGTCTTGAATGACTTAAGCGTGTGGGCAAAGGGGTGGGCAGGGGCGGACGAGGCCATGGAAACTCCTGGGGCTTGGACGAGGAACAAGACAAAAGAAGCGAGCGGGGCGGACAACCCCGCTACATTCTGGCAGCAGACGGCGTCATGGTGGGGGCAGACAAAGAACCCCTGTCTGCGATAGGCTCTTGCCTTTGCGTGTCGCCTCTGCGCTGTTCACGCCTCCCGCCCGGCTCACCGACTCCCTGCTGTCCCATGCGTCCGTCTCGCCCTGTCCACCTTCGTGCTCGCCCGTCTCGGCGAGCGGCCTCTGGCGTCGTGGACTGGTTCCTGCTGGCCATGGTCGCGGCGGTGGCCGTGGCCTCGTTCGCGCCCGATTGGGGGCGCAGCGACGGGGTGCTGCACCTCGGGCGCATCACCGACGTGGGCGTGTTCTTGCTGTTCTTCCTGCATGGCATGGGCCTGTCCACCGACAGCCTCAAGACCGGCGCGGCCAAGTGGAAGCTCCACCTGCTGGTGCAGGGCAGCACCTATGTGGTCTTCCCGCTGTGGTGGGCGCTGGGGGCGCTGACGCTGGGCCCGTGGATCTCGCATGACCTGCTCATGGGCTTTTTCTACCTGGCGGTGCTGCCGTCCACCGTGTCCTCGTCGGTGGCCATGACGGCCCTGGCCAAGGGTGATGTGGCGGCCGCCGTGCTCAACGCCACCTTGTCCACGCTGCTGGGGGTGTTCCTCACGCCCCTGCTGGTCAGCCTGGTGATGGGGCAGCAGGGCGTGGCCATCGAGGTGGGCGACACCATGCTCAAGGTGGCGCAGATGCTCTTGCTGCCCTTTGTGCTGGGCCAGCTTTTGCGGCCCTGGCTGGCCGGCTTTTTCGCGCGCATCAAGCCTTACACCACCGTGTTCGACCGGGGCGTGATCGTGATGCTGGTGTGGGTGGCCTTCAGCGACTCGGTGGCCGATGGCCTGTGGCGCGATCACGGGGTGGATCTGTTGGCGCAGGCGGCTTTGGGCGCCGTGTTGTTCCTCTACCCCATGCTGTGGTTCACGCGCAAGGTGTCGCGCGCCCTGGGTTTCAGCCGCGAGGACGAGATCGTGGCGGTGTTCTGTGGCTCCAAGAAGACCTTGGCCTCAGGCATGCCCATGGCCAAGCTGCTGTTTGGGGGCAACGCCGCCATGGGGGTGCTGGTGCTGCCCATCCTGCTGTACCACCAGTTGCAGCTGTTCGTGTGCGCCGTGATGGCACGGCGTTACGCCGCCCGGGTTCGTCGCCGCGTGGTGTGAGCGCTCGGTCCCGTGGCCCTGAGGTCAGAGCCCTTGCTCAGCGCACCCGGAACACCTGTGCGGCCCGCACCAGGGCTTCGGCCTGACTCTTGAGTGATTCGGCCGCTGCGGCCGCCTCTTCCACCAGCGCGGCATTTTGCTGCGTGGTGTGGTCAATCTGACCGATGGACTGGTTCAGGCTGGCCAGGTCGTCCGACTGCTCGGCCGTGGCGGTGGTGATGCCCTGGATCAGCTCGGTCACCTGGGTCACGGCTTGAACCACCCGACGGATGGTTTCGCCGGCCGACTCCACCTGCTGCGTGCCATCCCCCACCTTTTGTACCGAGGTGGTGATGAGTTGGTTGATCTCTTTGGCCGCTTGCGAACTGCGACGCGCGAGGGAGCGCACCTCGGCGGCCACCACGGCAAAGCCCTTGCCTTGTTCGCCCGCCCGGGCGGCTTCCACCGCCGCGTTCAGCGCCAGGATGTTGGTCTGAAAGGCGATGCTTTCGATCAGCTGCGTGATCTCGCTCATCTTCTTGGACGATTCCTGGATGCCCACCATGGCCGAGACGATTTGTTGAACGGCCGCACCGCCTTGCTCGGCCGTTTGCGTGGTTTGTTCGCTCACCTGGGCCACCTCGCGCGCCGTGTCCGCCGTTTGCCGCACGTTTTCGGTCAGTGTGGACATGGCTGTGGTGGTTTGCTCCAGGCTGCCCGCCTGGGTTTCTGTGCGGTGCGACAGATCGTTGTTGCCCGCCGCGATCTCGGCAATCGCCCGCTGGATGCCATCGGTTTCGGTACGCACATCGCTGACGAAGGCCCGCGTGTTCAGGTTGGCTTGTCGCAGCCCCCGCATCAGGCGACCGATCTGGTCGGTCCGTGTGGACCAGATCGAATGGGTGAGGTCGCCTGCTGACATCTGATCCACAAAGCGAATGATGTCGTCCAGCGGTTGAGTGACGGCGCGGTGCATGACGACCACCAGGCCTCCGCACATCACGATGGCCAAGCCCGTCTGTACCCAAGGTAACCAATCCGGTGACACCCCCAGCCAGGCAGGCAACAACACCAGGGGAAAGGACAAGGCCACCCCTGTGCTCAGCCGGCCGGTCAGGTGAACGCGGCCCAGCTTGCCCGCCCAATCCCGCCAGCCGAAGTAGCGCACGCGTCCTGCGTGCAGTTTGAAGGTCTGCACCCCGCTGGCCGCTTCGTCGCGCATCAGCTTGTAGAGCGCTTCGGCCTTCTCCACTTGCTCGCGGCTTGGCTTGGTGCGCACAGACAGGTAACCCATGGGCTTGCCCTTGTCCATCAAGGGCGTGACGTGGGCATGCACCCAGTAATGATCGCCGTTCTTGCACCGGTTCTTGACCACGGCCGTCCACGCGCGCCCATGCCCGATGGTTGACCACATGTCCTTGTAGGCGTCCGCCGGCATGTCAGGGTGGCGAATCAGGTTGTGCGGCTGGCCAATCAGCTCGGCATAGCTGTACCCGCTCACTCTGACAAACGCCGCATTGCAGTGCGTGATGACGCCTTGTCGGTCGGTCATCGACACCAGCATCTCATCGGCTGGGTAATCGTGTTCTCGCCCGGTGACGGGCAGGTTGAGTCGCATGGGCGGTACTCCGCGCTTTGAGGCTAGACTTCCCCCGATCTTCCCGGTTTGGCGGTCAGCCGGCGCCGGGATGAAAATGTGAAAAGTGCCCCAGTTTTGAAATGAATCAAGCGTCCTCGCCTGCCTCGCTGGAGCCCGAGGTCGCCTACTGCCCGCCGCCCGACCAGGGTGTTCACCTCTGGTTTGCCGATGAGGTCATGCTGGTGGCCGACAAGCCCGCCGGGCTGTTGACCGTGCCCGGGCGCGGACCTGATCGGCAGGATTGCCTCTGGACGAGGGTGGTGCGCTCGCACCCGGATGCCCGCATCGTTCACCGGCTGGACATGGCCACCTCGGGGCTGGTGGTCATGGCGCGCGATGCCGAATCGCATCGTCGCCTCAGCGCGGCCTTCGAGCAGCGGCTGGTGCACAAGCGCTACGAGGCCTGGGTGCGCGGCAGCATGGCCCACGACGAGGGAGAGATCGATCTGCCCCTCGTGACCGACTGGCCCCGACGGCCGCGCCAGATGGTCTGCCACGATCATGGCAAACCGTCCTTGACCCGCTACCGCGTGATCGAGCGTGATCTCGAACGAGGCTGGACGCGTGTCTCACTGGAGCCCGTCACTGGGCGGTCGCATCAGCTTCGCGTGCACCTGCTGGCCTTGGGGCACCCCATCGTGGGCGACCCCCTGTATGGCCCTGTGGAGGCCGATTCGCCCTGGGGTCGGATGTGTCTCCACGCGGTCTGGATGGATGTGCCCCACCCGGGATTGGAAGAGGGGCGGCGTGTGGTGCTGAACAGTCCGGCGCCGTTCTGAGTCGCGTGATGTCCGTCACCCCATGGCTGAAGAGGGGTGATTTGGCGTCTGTCGCCAGGCGCCTCGCTGCACGGGATCGGTGGCAAAATCGCGTCTTTCCATCTGACCCTGGTTGCCATGAGCGCAGTTGTCATCAGCGGAACCGGCCTCTACACGCCGCCGCACACCATCACGAACGCCGAACTGGTGGCGTCGTTCAATGCTTACGTCGATCTCTTCAACGCGGAACATGCGGCCGAGATCGAAGCGGGCACCGTTCAACCGCTGGCCCATTCCAGCGTCGAGTTCATCGAAAAGGCGTCCGGCATCAAGAGCCGTTACGTCATGGAGAAGACCGGCATCCTCGACCCCAAGCGCATGTACCCGCGCTTCCAGGAGCGGAGCGATGACCAACTCTCCATGCTGGCCGAAATCGGTGTCGAAGCTGCCAAGCAGGCTTTGGCTGCAGCCGGCAAGACCGGTGCCGATGTGGACGGCGTGATTTGCGCTTGCTCCAACCTGCAGCGCGCCTACCCCGCCATCGCCATCGAGATCCAGAACGCCATCGGCGCGGGTGGCTATGCCTTTGACATGAATGTGGCGTGCTCGGCCGCCACCTTCGGCCTGGAGCAGGCCGTCAATGCCGTGCGCAATGGCTCGGCCAAGTGCGTGCTGGTGATCAACCCCGAGATCACCTCGGGTCACCAGGAATGGAAAGACCGGGACTGCCACTTCATCTTTGGCGACGTGGCCACCGCCACCGTCGTTGAGCGCGCTGACACGGCCACCTCGGCCGAGCAGTGGGAGGTGCTGGGTTCGAAGCTGGCCACGGTGTTTTCCAACAACATCCGCAACAACTTCGGCTACCTCAACCGCAGCGAAGACAGCGACCCTGCAGCCCGCGACAAGACTTTCCGCCAGGAAGGTCGCAAGGTGTTCAAGGAGGTGGTGCCCATCGCCGCTGCCCACATCGAGTCGCAACTGGCAGCTCTGGGCATCGCGTCGTCGGATGTGCGGCGCTTCTGGCTGCACCAGGCCAACCTGTCGATGAACCAGCTGATCGTGAAGAAGCTGATCGGTGCGGAAGTGACGCCCGAGGTGGCGCCGCTCATCCTGGACGAGTACGCCAACACCTCGTCGGCGGGTTCCATCATTGCCTTCCACAAGTCGCGCAGCGACCTGCCGTCAGGCAGCTTGGGCGTGATCTGCTCGTTCGGCGCGGGTTATTCCGTCGGCAGCGTGGTGGCACGCAAGCGCTGAGCGGCCCATGGCCGGCGATTTCACCTTCTACTGGCACGACTACGAAACCTTCGGCCGCGTGCCGCGACGGGATCGGCCCTCTCAGTTCGCGGGCATCCGCACGGATGCCGAGTTGAACGAGGTGGGCGCACCGCTCATGGTGTACTGCCAGCCCGCGCCCGATTTCTTGCCCGATCCCGAAGCCTGTCTGCTCACGGGCATCGTGCCTCAGACCTGTCTGGCTCAAGGCTTACCTGAGCATGCCTTTGCCGAGGCCATCGAGCGCGAACTGGCCCAGCCCAACACCGTGGGCCTGGGCTATAACACCATTCGTTTCGATGACGAGGTCACGCGCCACCTGTTCTGGCGCAACCTGATCGACCCCTATGGCCGCGAGTGGCAAAACGGCTGCGGCCGCTGGGACCTGCTGGACGTGGTGCGCTGCACCTGGGCCCTGCGCCCCGAGGGCATCACCTGGCCGCGACACGATGATGGTCGCCCTTCGTTCAAGCTGGAACACCTCAGCGCCGCCAACGGCCTGGCCCATGAAGCAGCGCACGATGCGCTGTCCGATGTGCGCGCCACCATCGCCCTGGCGCGGCTGATCCGCCAGGCGCAGCCACGGCTGTGGGAGCACTGCCTCAAGCTGCGCAAGAAAGACGCCGTGATGGCCGAGGCCGGGCTGGACAAACCACGCGCCGACTGGAAGCCGTTCCTGCACATCTCGGGCATGTTCGGGCACGAACGTGGTTGCATGGCCCTGGTGTGGCCTTTGGCCCAACACCCCAGCAACAAAAATGAGGTGCTGGTGTGGGACTTGGCCCATGACCCGTCCGCCCTGGGCGGGCTGAGCGCCGAGGACATCCGCCTGCGCATGTTCACCAAGACGGCTGATTTGCCCGAAGGCGTGGAGCGCTTGCCCATCAAGAGCGTGCACATCAACAAGTCGCCCGTGGTGGTGGGTAACCTGAAGATCCTCACACCCGAGTTGCAGCAGAAGTGGTCCATCGATCTGGCGCAGGCGCACGAGCGTACCGAGACCCTGAGGGCACTGGGGCCCCGCATGGATGGCATCTGGGCCGAAGTGTTCAGCCGGCCTGAAGGGCGCGCGGATGTCGATGTGGATGAAGACCTCTATGGGGGCTTCATCGGCAATGACGATCGCCGCCTGCTCACGCGCTTGCGGGGCATGACGGGCGAGCAGTTGGCCCAGCAGTACGGCGATCGTGAACCGGCTTTCGCGGACGAGCGCCTGGGTGAGCTGTTCTTCCGCTACCGCGCGCGCAACTTCCCCGACACCTTGACTGAGGCCGAGCAGGCGCGCTGGCAGGCCCTGCGCACGGCCCGGCTGCATGAGGGGCAAGGTGGTGGCTTGTCGCTACACGCCTTCTTTGAGCGCATTGATCAATTGGGCGAGCAACTGGCCGATGATGATGAGCGCGGTCAGGACATCCTGGGCGCGCTGTACGACTACGCCGAGCAGATCGCGCCTTGAGGTCGCCCGCGGTGACCACACCATCCCTTCACCTGCCTGCGGGCTTGGCGGCGCCTGTGCTCAAGTACCTGGGGGCCTACCCGGCGCCCATCCTGGCGCAGGTGGCCGCCCTCATCGACCAGGGCCGCCTGCCCCAGGTGCTGCAGCAGCGCTATCCCGAGCGCCATGCGGTGCAATCCGACACGGCCTTGTACGCCTATGTGAGCGAGCTCAAGGCCCAGCACCTGCGTGGGGCAGATCCCATCCACAAAGTGGCCTACGACAGCAAGCTCAAGGTGATCCAGCATGCCCTGGGCACGCACACCATGGTGTCGCGTGTGCAGGGCGGCAAGCTCAAGGCCAAGCGCGAAATCCGCGTGGCCAGCCTGTTTCGCGAGGGGCCGCCCGAGTTCCTGCGCATGATCGTGGCGCACGAGCTGGCTCATCTCAAAGAGCGTGAGCACAACAAGGCCTTCTATGCCTTGTGCACGCACATCGACGCCGACTACCAGCAGCACGAGTTCGATTTGCGCCTGTGGCTGGTGTCGCGCGAGCTGTTTCCGGCCTCAGCCTGAGGCTCAGGGCGTGCGGGCGCGCTGCTTCAGGGCCTCGATCTCGGCTCGCAGGGTGGCGCGTCGCTCATCGTCCTCGTCCAGGCGCTGCAAGAGCAGCTCCATGTGGTGAAGCTGCCGGGCGGCGTCGCCACGCGCTTGAGCCCGGTCAATCAGCCACCCGAGTTCCTGCTCGTTGACCACCTCCTGGCGCACGAGCTGGCTGTCGGTCACCGTGCCCACCAGGGCGGCCACCGAGGTGGTGATGGTGAAAGCCAGCGCGCCCAAGCCACCGACGATGTAGAAGCCGCGACGACGGGTGTGGTTCTCGGTGAAGGCCGCCATCACGGCGAAGAACAGGATCAAGGCTCCCAGCGCGGTCATGGCGATGGTGTAGCCCGTGAAGGCGAAATCCAGCCGCACGGCGCGGATGTCCAGTGTGGACAGCAAGCCGCCCAGGAACAAGCCAATGGCCAGCATCCACAGCGCCTGCCGTCCGCGCGCGTGTTCGGGGAAGACGTTGAAGGCCTGCATGGCAAAGCCGAACAGTGAGGCCAGACCGGTGATGATGGCAAAGGCGTCCATGGGGGATGGGCAAGGGGTGACACAGCAGCCCCGATTCTGATGGCAGTGACCTCAGCCACCACCTGTGAGCGCCAAAATCAAGGGGGTCGTGAGCGACGACAGTGCGGTGGACAGCACCAGGCTGCTGGCCACCGGCCCTTCCAGCACCTTGAAGTGGCGTGACATCAGGTACACATTGGCCCCGATCGCGATGGAGCCCAGCAGGACCACCACGCGGGTTTCCAGCTCGGGCAGGCCGATGGCGATGGCAATCAGCCACACCACCAGGGGTTGCACCAGCAGCTTGAGGCTGGTCATGGCCAAGGTAGCCTGCCATTGCTCACGCAGGGCGTAGCCTGCCAGGCTCAAGCCCAGCGAAAACAGGGCCAAGGGGGTCGCCAGCTCGCCCACCCAGCCCAGGGGCGTGCGCACCAGTTCGGGCAAGCGCCAGCCGCTCAAGCCAATGGCGGTGCCGCTCAGGATGGCGATGATCAGCGGGTTCTTCAACACATTCAGCACGGTCTGCCCAAACCCCTTGACCGTGGGGCTGCCATGCCGCGCCCACTCCACAGACACGCTCACCAGGGTCCACAGCGTCAAGGAGTTGAACACCAGCACCAGGGCCACGGTGGGCAGGGCTTCTTCGCCCAGGGCGATGCGTGCCAGCGGGATGCCCAGCAAGGCGTTGTTGGAGAAGATGCCTGCCAGTGCGAACACCGATTGGCTGACCCCATCAAGACGGAACACCCGCCAGGCCAGCAGCCGACCGATGACGAAAACGAGCAAGCAGCCGCCGAAGAAGGCGATGAGGGCGCGGCTGTCCACCGGGGGCAGTTGCGAGAGCTCGCTCATCATTCGGAACAGCAGCGCCGGCAGCGCGATGTTGAACACCGCGTCGGCCAGGTGCTTGTTGGCGCGCTTGGGCCAGTGGCGCCAGTGCGCCAGCCCCCAGCCCACGCCCACGATGAGGAACAGCGGCGCGCACAGCGCGATGTAATGCGTCAGCACAGACACAGGCAGGCACCGATCAAAAAAGCCCACCAGGTTTCCCTGGCGGGCTTGATGCGATCACTCAGGCATCAGGGGCTGGATGAGCCCCCCACGCCCGCGTCATCAGGCGGCCGTCACGCCCTTGGCGGTCTCCACGTACTCTTCAATCTGGTTGAAGTTCATGTACTTGTAGACGTTGTCGGCGTCCTTCGTCACCACACCGATTTCGGCCAGGTACTCGGCAGGCGTGGGCAGCTTGCCCAGCTTCGAGGCCACGGCGGTCAGCTCGGCGGAGCCCAGGAACACGTTGGTGTTCTTGCCCAGACGGTTCGGGAAGTTGCGGGTCGACGTGGAGATGCAGGTCGAGCCTTCCTTGATCTGAGCCTGGTTACCCATGCACAGCGAGCAGCCGGGCATTTCGGTGCGGGCACCGGCTTGGCCGAAGGTGTTGTAGTAGCCTTCCTTGGTCAGCTCGGCGGCGTCCATCTTGGTGGGAGGGGCCACCCACAGACGCACCGGGATGTCCTTCTTGCCTTCCAGCAGCTTGCCGGCGGCGCGGAAGTGACCGATGTTGGTCATGCACGAACCGATGAAGGCTTCGTCGATCTTGGTGCCGGCCACTTCGGACAGGAACTTGGCGTCGTCCGGGTCGTTCGGGCAGCAGACGATCGGCTCCTTGATGTCGTTCAGGTCGATCTCGATGACGGCCGCGTACTCGGCGTCCTTGTCGGCTTCCAGCAGGTTGGGGTTGGCCAACCAGGCTTCCTGGGCCTCGATGCGGCGTTGCAGAGTGCGGGCATCCTGGTAGCCATCGGCGATCATGTTCTTCATCAGAACGATGTTCGACTTCAGGTACTCGATGACGGGTTCCTTGTTCAGCTTGATGGTGCAACCCGCAGCGGAGCGCTCAGCCGAAGCGTCTGACAGCTCGAACGCTTGCTCGACCTTCAGATCCGGCAGACCTTCGATTTCCAGGATGCGGCCCGAGAAGATGTTCTTCTTGCCAGCCTTGGCCACGGTCAGCAGACCGGCCTTGATGGCGTACAGGGGAATGGCATGCACCAGGTCACGCAGGGTGACGCCAGGCTGCATCTTGCCCTTGAAGCGAACCAGCACGGACTCAGGCATGTCCAGAGGCATCACACCGGTGGCGGCGCCGAAAGCGACCAGACCGGAACCAGCGGGGAAGGAGATGCCGATGGGGAAGCGGGTGTGCGAGTCGCCGCCGGTACCAACGGTGTCAGGCAACAGCAAACGGTTCAGCCACGAGTGGATCACGCCATCACCAGGACGCAGGGCCACGCCGCCGCGGTTGCTGATGAAGGCGGGCAGTTCGCGGTGCATCTTCACGTCCACGGGCTTCGGATAGGCCGCGGTGTGGCAGAACGATTGCATGACCAGGTCAGCCGAGAAGCCCAAGCACGCCAGGTCCTTCAGCTCGTCGCGGGTCATTGGGCCGGTGGTGTCTTGCGAACCAACGGTGGTCATCTTGGGTTCGCAGTAGGTGCCAGGACGCACGCCTTGACCTTCGGGCAGACCGCATGCGCGGCCGACCATCTTCTGGGCCAGGGTGAAGCCCTTGCCGGTGTCCTTGGGGGCCACGGGCAGGCGGAACAGGGTGGAAGCGGGCAGGCCCAGGAACTCACGTGCCTTGCCAGTCAGCGAGCGACCGATGATCAGGTTGATACGGCCACCAGCACGGACTTCGTCCAGCAGCACTTGTGACTTCAGTTGGAACTCGGCAGCCACCTTACCGTTCTTCTCGATCTTGCCGTCGTAGGGGTAGATGTCGATGACATCGCCCATTTCGAAGTTGGACACGTCCACTTCGATCGGCAGGGAGCCAGAGTCTTCTTGGGTGTTGAAGAAGATGGGGGCGATCTTGCCGCCCAGGGTCACGCCGCCGAAGCGCTTGTTGGGCACGAAGGGGATGTCTTCGCCGGTGGCCCAGATCACGCTGTTGGTGGCCGACTTACGCGAAGAACCGGTACCGACCACGTCGCCCACGTAGGCCACCAGGTTGCCCTTCTTCTTCAGGTCTTCGATGAACTGGATCGGGCCGCGCTTGCCGTCTTCTTCGGGCTTGAAGGCCGCGTCAGGACGGGTGTTCTTGAGCATCGCCAGGTAGTGCATGGGGATGTCAGGGCGGCTCCATGCATCGGGAGCGGGCGACAGGTCGTCGGTGTTGGTTTCGCCAGGCACCTTGAACACGGTCACGGTGATCTTCTTGGCGACTTCAGGACGGCTGGTGAACCACTCAGCGTCGGCCCACGATTGCATCACGGCCTTGGCGTTGGCATTGCCAGCCTTGACCAGTTCAGCGACGTCGTGGAAAGCGTCGAACATCAGCAGGGTCTTCTTCAGACCTTCGGCGGCAACGGTGCCCACTTCAGCGTCAGACAGCAGGTCGATCAGGGGTTTGACGTTGTAGCCGCCCACCATGGTGCCCAGCAACTCAGTGGCCTTGGCCTTGGAGATCAGGCCGACGGTGAGGTCGCCATGGGCCACGGCCGACAGGAACGAGGCCTTGACCTTGGCGGCGTCGTCCACGCCCGGAGGCACGCGGTGCGTCAGCAGGTCCAGCAGGAAGGCGTCTTCGCCAGCGGGCGGGTTCTTGATCAGCTCGATCAGGTCAGCAACCTGCTGAGCGTTCAGGGGCAGCGGGGGGATGCCCAGCGCGGCGCGCTCGGCAGCATGTTGACGGTAGGCTTGCAGCATGGGGTATACCTGATGTGGATGGGGCAAAAACGCGGGCAACGTACATGACATCCCGGGCCGCACGGGCACCGGGGTGGGGCAAGACGCCTGCCGGTCACATGGAAATGCAATTTCCGTGCAGCCTGGTATTTTCGCCTACGAAGCGCTGAAAGTCACGGCTTGAGGCCAGAAAAATGGGTATTTCGCCCGGGCGTTTGGGGCGTTTGGCCGCTACGGGCTGATGCCCATGCGCGACACCCTGGCTCAAACATGAAAAAGGCGGCCTCAGGCCGCCTCTCAAGGGTGCGGGGCAGATCAGTTGCCGCCCAGCATCGACTGCCGAGGGCGCGAAGCCAACTCGCGCTCAGCCTCGCGTTGCACCTGGTGCACACAGCCGTCCACCAGACGCTGTCCCTTGCGGGGATCCAGCAGCATCGATTTGGTCAGGATCTGGATCATCAAGGTGGCACCACGCACGTCTTCCAGACGGACGGCGCCCGTGGCGGTCAGGGTGGGCTTCATCAGCCAGCTTTGCTGGCCGTGGCGCAGGCGGAAGTAACCTTGCTGACTGTCATGCGGATCGATCGAGATGCGCTGGCCGAACTCGCAGTCGTATTGCCCCACCAGCACGCGCTCGGCGGCGGACATCTGCTCGGGTGTGGCCAGGGCCAACTGCATTTGCTGCAGCACCTTGGCGCTGGGCCGGCCGTTCTGGGCCTCGTTGGCTTGGGCAAGCAGGGTGCTCAGCAACGCCAGCGAGCTCGCCAGGGCGACGCTTGCACGTTGGAGAAAGTGGGGGCGTGAGGTGTGCTGCATGGTCGTGGGTGGCCGGGCCAAGCCAGGCGGGTCGAGTCGATGTGATGGCTGGATGGTGCCACCAATTCATGCTGGTGGCCACCCGGGACACCCCGCTGAGCCGCGCCAGGCATCACGGTCGTTACGGGGTGTCACACTTCAGTGGCGCGAATGGTCAGAAGCTGTCGCCGGGCACGCGCACCCAGCCTTCCATGATGATGCGGGCGCTGCGGCTCATGATGGCCTTGGTCACCGTCCACTGGCCGTTGACCTGTTTGGCCTGGGCACCGACACGCAAGGTACCTGAGGGGTGGCCAAAGCGAACGGCCTCGCGCTCACCGCCGCCCGCAGCCAGGTTGACCAGCGTGCCCGGGATGGCGGCTGCCGTGCCGATGGCCACCGCGCAGGTGCCCATCATGGCGTGGTGCAGCTTGCCCATGGACAGCGCGCGCACCAGCAGGTCCACGTCGGACGCCTCAATGGTCTTGCCGCTGGACGCCTTGTACGCGGTGGGCGGCGCCACGAAGGCGATCTTGGGGGTGTGTTGGCGGGTGGCGGCTTCTTCGGGGGTTTTGATCAGGCCCATGCGCAGGGCGCCGGCCACACGGATGGCCTCGAAACGCTTGAGCGCCTCGGCGTCGCTGTTGATCTGTTCGCGCAGCTCGGTGCCGGTGTAGCCGATGTCTTGGGCATTGACGAACACGGTGGGGATGCCGGCCGTGATCATCGTGGCCTTGAGCGTGCCGATGCCAGGTACTTCCAGGTCGTCCACGAGGTTGCCCGTGGGGAACATCGAGCCATCCTCATCGCCATCGTCGGATGGGTCCATGAACTCGAGCACGATCTCTGCAGCCGGGAAGGTCACGCCATCGAGTTCGAAGTCACCGGTCTCTTGCACCTGGCCGTTGGTCACGGGCACGTGGGCAATGATGGTTTTCTGGATGTTGGCCTGCCAGATGCGAACCACGGCCGTGCCGCCTTCCGGCCCTTGCGGGATGCGCGACGGGTCCACCAGGCCAGCGTGGATGGCGAAGGCGCCCGCCGCCGTGGACAGGTTGCCGCAGTTGCCCGACCAGTCCACGAAGGCCTTGTCGATGGAGACCTGACCGTAGAGGTAGTCCACGTCGTGGTCAGGCACGCTGGACTTGGACAGGATCACGCACTTGCTGGTGCTCGACGTGGCCCCGCCCATGCCGTCGATGTGGGCGGCGTAGGGGTCGGGGCTGCCGATCACGCGCATGAAGAGCTTGTCGCGTGCTGCGCCCGGTTGCTGGCACGAGGCGGGCAGGTCTTGCAGGCGGAAGAAGACGCCTTTGCTGGTGCCGCCACGGATGTAGGTGGCGGGGATCTTGATTTGTGCGGGATGAGCCATCACACGCTCCTTCAATTCACTTGATGCCAGAGCGCGCATACCTCTGCACGGCTCCAGCCTGATCCAGCGGACGCCACGGAGCTGGCTTCGCCAGTTCGTAGGCGTCGCCCCCTTGAGGGGGAGCGCCAAAGGCGCTCGGGGGTGGTCACTTATTTGCTGCCAAAAAGTCTTGCGCAAAGCGTTGCAGCACGCCACCCGCTTCGTACACCGATACCTCTTCGGCGGTGTCCAGGCGGCTGGTCACGGTCACGCGCTCGGTGCGGCCATCCTTGCGGTGGATCACCAAGGTCAGGTCGGCGCGAGGCTTCAGATCGCCTTCCACGTCGAAGGTCTCGGTGCCGTCCAGGCCCAGGGTCAGGCGGGTGGTACCCGGCTTGAACTCCAGGGGCAGTACGCCCATGCCGATCAGGTTGGTGCGGTGGATGCGCTCGAAGCCTTCGGCCACGACCGTCTCGACACCCGCCAGGCGCACGCCCTTGGCGGCCCAGTCGCGCGACGAGCCCTGACCGTAGTCGGCGCCCGCGATGATGATCAGCGGCTGGCGACGGTTCAGGTAGGTCTCCATGGCCTCCCACATGCGCATGACCTGGCCTTCGGGCTCCACGCGGGCCCACGAGCCCACCTTGATGCTGCCGTCTTCCTTGCGCACCATCTCGTTCTTGAGCGTGGGGTTGGCGAAGGTGGCGCGCATGGCGGTCAGGTGGTCGCCGCGGTGGGTGGCATAGGAGTTGAAGTCCTCTTCCGGCAGACCCATCTTGTGCAGGTACTCACCGGCGGCCGAGTTCATCAGGATCGCGTTGGAAGGCGACAGGTGATCGGTGGTGATGTTGTCCGGCAGGATGGCCAGCGGGCGCATGCCCTTGAGCGTGCGAGGGTTCGCGGCCAGGGCGCCGACGCCTTCGGTGTCCCAGTAAGGCGGGCGGCGGATGTAGGTCGACATCGGGCGCCAGTCGTACTGCGGGCTGACCTTTTCACCCTTGTCGGCCTGGATGGCGAACATGGGCTCGTAGACAGCGCGGTACTGCTCGGGCTTGACGGCGGCCTTGACCACGGCGTCGATCTCTTCGTCCGAAGGCCAGATGTCCTTCAGGCGGATTTCCTTGCTGACACCACCCTCTTGGACCACCGCCAGCACGTCGTTTTCGATGTCGAAGCGCACGGTGCCCGCGATGGCGTAGGCCACGACCAGCGGGGGCGAGGCCAGGAAGGCCTGCTTGGCGTAGGGGTGGATGCGGCCGTCGAAGTTGCGGTTGCCCGACAGCACGGCGGTGGCGTAGAGGTCGCGGTCGATGATCTCCTGCTGGATCTTCGGATCGAGCGCGCCCGACATGCCGTTGCAGGTCGTGCAGGCGAAGGCCACGATGCCAAAGCCCAGCTTTTCCAGATCGCCCAGCAGGCCGGCTTCCTTCAGGTACAGCTCCACGGCCTTCGAGCCAGGGGCCAGCGACGACTTCACCCACGGCTTGCGCGTCAGGCCCAGCTTGTTGGCGTTGCGGGCCAGCAGGGCGGCCGCGATCACGTTGCGGGGGTTCGACGTGTTCGTGCAGGAGGTGATGGCCGCGATGATCACGGCACCATCGGGCATGGTGCCTTCTTCGGCCTTGGGCATGGCCCATTGACCGGCGATACCTTTGGCCGCCAGGTCGGTCGTGGCCACGCGGGCGTGCGGGTTCGACGGGCCGGCCATGTTGCGCACCACGCTCGACAGGTCGAACTCCAGGTTGCGCTCGTACACGGCGTTCTTCAGGCTGTCGGACCACAGGCCGGCGGTCTTGGCGTAGGTCTCGACCAGCTTGACCTGCTCGGCGCTGCGGCCGGTCAGGGTCAGGTACTCCAGCGTCTGCTCGTCGATGCTGAACATGGCGGCGGTGGCGCCGTATTCAGGGGCCATGTTCGAGATGGTGGCGCGGTCGCCAATCGTCAGCTTCGACGCACCTTCACCGTAGAACTCGAGGTAGGCACCCACCACCTTGTTCTTACGCAGGAACTCGGTCAGGGCCAGCACCACGTCGGTGGCGGTGATGCCGGGTTGACGTTGACCCGTTAGCTTCACGCCCACGATCTCGGGCAGGCGCATCCACGAGGCGCGGCCCAGCATCACGTTCTCGGCTTCCAGGCCGCCCACGCCGATGGCGATCACGCCCAGGGCGTCAACGTGGGGCGTGTGGCTGTCGGTGCCCACGCAGGTGTCGGGGTAAGCCACGCCCTTGTCGGCATGGATCACGGGTGACATCTTCTCCAGGTTGATCTGGTGCATGATGCCGTTGCCCGCAGGGATCACGTCCACGTTGGCGAAGGCCTTCTTCGTCCACTCGATGAAGTGGAAGCGGTCTTCGTTGCGGCGCTCTTCGATGTCGCGGTTCTTCTGGAACGCATCGGGGTCGAACCCGCCGCACTCCACGGCCAGCGAGTGGTCCACGATCAGCTGCACGGGCACGACCGGGTTCACCTTGGCGGGGTCGCCGCCTTCCTTGGCGATGGCGTCACGCAGGCCGGCCAGGTCCACCAGGGCGGTCTGGCCCAGGATGTCGTGGCAGGCCACGCGGGCCGGGAACCAGGGGAAATCGAGGTCGCGCTTGCGCTCGATGATCTGCTTGAGGCAGTCGGTCACGATGGCCGGGTCGGCCTTGCGCACGATGTTCTCGGCGTGCACGCGGGCGGTGTAGGGCAGGGTGGCCCAGGCGCCCGGTTGGATGGCTTCGACGGCGGCTTGCGTGTCGAAGTAGTCAAGCGAGGTGCCTGGCAGGGGCTTGCGGTAAGCGGTGTTGATGTTGCTCATGGCCGTGGGGCGTTCGGTGAACGTGGGGGGCTCAAGGTCAAAAGGCGCCACATCACCGTGGGGCGATGTGGCGCCTGAGGGGGCTGGATTACTTCCGGTCCTTCAGCGGCACGAAGACCTGGTCTTCAGGGCCGGTGTAGTTGGCGCTCGGGCGGATGATCTTGCCGTCGATGCGTTGCTCGATCACGTGGGCCGACCAGCCGCTGGTGCGGGCGATCACGAACAGCGGCGTGAACATGTCGGTGGGCACGCCCATCATGTGATAGCTCACGGCGCTGAACCAGTCCAGGTTCGGGAACATCTTCTTGATGTCCCACATCACCGACTCCAGGCGCTCGGCGATGTTGTACATCTTCATGTTGCCCTGTTCGGCGCTCAGGTCGTGGGCCACCTTCTTGATGACCACGTTGCGGGGGTCGCTCACGGTGTAGACGGGGTGACCGAAGCCGATCACGACTTCCTTGCGCTCCACGCGGGCGCGGATGTCGGCCTCAGCCTCATCGGGGTTGTCGTAGCGCTTCTGGATCTCGAAGGCCACTTCGTTGGCGCCGCCATGCTTGGGGCCACGCAGGGCACCAATGCCACCGCACAGCGCCGAGTACATGTCGGAGCCGGTACCGGCCACCACGCGCGAGGTGAAGGTCGAGGCGTTGAACTCGTGCTCGGCGTACAGGATGAGCGAGGTGTGCATGGCGCGCACCCAGCTGTCGCGCGGCTTCTCGCCATGCAGCAGGTGCAGGAAATGGCCGCCGATGGAGTCGTCATCGGTTTCCACTTCGATGCGCTTGCCGTTGTAGGCGTAGTGGTACCAGTACAGCAGCATCGAGCCCAGCGAGGCCATCAGCTTGTCGGAAATGTCGCGGGCGCCGGGGTGGTTGTGGTCTTCCTTCTCGGGCTTGACGCAACCCAGCACCGACACGCCGGTGCGCATCACGTCCATCGGGTGGCTCGACGGGGGCAGTTGCTCCAGGGCCACCTTCACGGCGGCGGGCAGTCCGCGCAGCGACTTCAGCTTGGCCTTGTAGCCAGCCAGTTCCGCCACGTTGGGCAGCTTGCCATGCACCAGCAGGTGGGCGATTTCTTCAAATTCACACGTGGTGGCCACGTCCAGGATGTCGTAGCCACGGTAGGCCAGGTCATTGCCCGTGCGGCCCACGGTGCACAGGGCGGTGTTGCCTGCGGCGGTGCCGGACAGGGCGACCGACTTCTTGGGCTTGAAACCGGGGGTGGTCGCGTCCTGGGATGTGTTGGGGGTAGCGCTCATGGGGTGTGTCTCCAGATGAGGTAGATCAACGGATGATTGACTTGGCGGATGAATTACTTCTTGGCGGCAAACAGGGCATCCAGCTTGCCCTCGAAGGCGTGGTAGCCAATGCGGTCGTACAGCTCTTCGCGGGTCTGCATGATGTCGACCACATTGCGCTGGTGGCCATCGCGGCGCACGGCGGTGTACACGGCCTCGGCGGCCTTGTTCATGGCGCGGAAGGCGCTCAGCGGGTACAGCACCATGCCCACGCCGGTGGGGGCCAGGTCTTCCACGCTGAACAGCGGTGTCTTGCCAAACTCGGTGATGTTGGCCAGCACGGGCACCTTCACGGCATCCACAAACTTTTTGTAGGTGTCCAGATCGTAGGCTGCCTCGGCGAAGATGCCGTCGGCGCCAGCTTCCACGCACTTGATGGCGCGTTCAATCGCGGCGTCCACGCCATGCACCTGGATGGCATCCGTGCGGGCGATCAGGAAGAAATCCTTGTCTGTCTTGGCATCGGCGGCGGCCTTCACGCGGTCCACCATCTCTTCGGTGGTCACGATCTCTTTGCCGGGGCGGTGGCCACAGCGCTTGGCGCCCACCTGGTCTTCGATGTGGCAGGCGGCGGCGCCGGCCTTGATCAGGCTCTTGACGGTGCGCTCGATGTTGAAGGCACTCGGCCCGAAGCCGGTGTCGATGTCGACCAGCAGTGGCAGGTCGCACACGTCGGTGATGCGACGCGTGTCGATCAGCACGTCTTCCATCGTGTTGATGCCCAGGTCAGGCAGGCCCAGCGAGCCGGCAGCCACGCCGCCGCCGGACAGGTAAATGGCTTTGAAGCCGGCGCGTTTTGCCAGCAGGGCGTGGTTAGCGTTGATCGCGCCAATGACCTGCAGGGGGGATTCTTCCTGCAGCGCCTGGCGGAAGCGGGCACCGGGGGATGAGAGGGCCATGTCGTGTCTCCTGTAGGAGGGTTTCACCAAGGAACTGCCATACCCAACGCAACGGGTGTGCCAGTGTGCCAGAGGTCCACGGGAGCGCGCCAACGGTTTGTCAAGTGTTTGATTTCAAACGATTTTCTTGTTGAGTTCTTCGTGGCGTTCTGTTCAAGGTGTTTTGTGATGTTTCATATATGAAACGCTGTTAAGATGCGTGAAACGCAGCTTGAACCATTGCAACGCCCATGCCTTTGATCGGCTCCCCCTTGATGACCGTGGATACACGCCCGCGCATCGTGGCCATCGGCTTCAAGCGCATCCACCAGATGCTGCAGGCGCTCGTGCCGGAGCTGGCCGACCGCGCGGCGGTCGAGGTGCTGGATGCCGGCTTTGGCGAGGCGGTGGCCCAGGTGCGCCAGCGCCAAGCCATGCAGGCGGTGGATGTGGTGGTGGCTGCCGGCTCCAATGGCGGCTATTTGCGGCAGCACCTGGAGCTGCCGGTGGTGCTGGTCAAGGTGGGGGGCTTCGATGTGTTGCAGGCCCTGGCCACGGCGCGGCAGCGCTCTCAGCGTGTCGGCTTGGTCACCTGGCAGGGGGCGCCACTGGACTTGAGCCCCTTCAACACCCTGTTCGATCTGGGCGTCACCCAGCGCACCTACGCCACCGAAGACGATGCCCGCGCCTGCCTGCGGGCCTTGCAGCAGCAGGGCATCGAGGTGGTGGTGGGGCCGGGTCTGGTGGCCGATCTGGCCGACGAGATGGGTCTGACCGGCGTGTTCCTGTACTCGATGGATGCCGTGCGCGAGGCCTTGCACGATGCCGTGGAAGTGGCTCGAGCGGCCCGCATCGAGCAGGCCAAGCGCGAGCGCCTCAACACCATCCTGGGGCAACTCAGTGATGGCGTGATCGCGGTGGATCGGCAAGAGCGCATCCAGACCCTCAATCCCAGCATGGCGCGTTGGCTGGGGGTGCGGCCGGATGAGTGGCTGGGCCGTGTGCTCACCGAGGTGTGCCCCGAGCTCAACCTGCAGTCGGTCTTGCGCCTGGGTGAGGCCGATGTCGAGCGCATCGAGCGCGTCAAGGGCAAAACCTTGATCGTCAACCGCCTGCC